>CAUASB010000001.1 GCA_958431815.1 uncultured Eggerthella sp.
GGCCCGCGTAACGGCGCTTGGAGCCGCCCAGGACCTTGATGCACTGCACCTTGCGTGCGCCGGAGTTGTCAGCAACGGCGAGCATGCTCTGCATTTGAATCATGTGCTTATCCCTTTCGATGCTTCTAAGTAAGCAAGTGCCTACTTAGCCTTCTCGACGATGTCGAGAAGGCGCCAGCGCTTCATCTTAGAAAGCGGGCGGGTTTCCATAATCGTGACGGTATCGCCTACACCAGCTTCGTTGTTCTCGTCGTGAGCGTGAAGCTTCTTGGTGGAGTTAACCATCTTGCCATACACAGGATGGGGCTTGCGCTCGTGGATTTGCACGACGCAGGTCTTGTCGCCGGAGATGCTTACTACAACACCCTGGCGAACCTTACGAGAGTTACGTTCTTCACTCATATTGTTCAAACCTTCCTAGCTGCACCCTAAGCCTGCGCGGCCTTGAGTTCACGGTCGCGCATCTCGGTCTGGATGCGGGCGATGTCCTTCTTGACCTGCTTGATGCGAGCGGTGTTGTCGAGCTGGCCGGTAGCCATCTGGAAGCGCAGGTTGAAGAGCTCTGCACGAGCCTCCTTCAGCTTAGCCTGCAGATCTTCACCCGAAAGTTTCTGGATCTCTGCTGCTTTCATTTACTCCTGCCCTTCTGCCTCACGCTTTACGATCTTGCACTTGATGGGCAACTTGTCGATAGCAAGACGAAGAGCGTCCTTTGCGGTTTCTTCGTCAACGCCGTCGATCTCGAACATGATGCGGCCGGGCTTTACTACAGCTACCCAACCCTCAGGGTTACCCTTACCCTTACCCATTCGAGTTTCAGCAGGCTTCTGCGTGATGGGCTTGTCAGGGAAGATCGTGATCCAAACATTACCAGTACGGTTCATGCGACGAGTCATTGCGATACGTGCAGCCTCGATCTGGCGGTTGGTGATCCAATGACGGTCCAGGGCCTGAATGCCCCAAGTGCCATGGTTCAAAGTGGTGCCGCCCTTGGCGTTACCCTTCATAGAACCACGCTGCACCTTACGATGCTTTACGCGCTTAGGTACCAACATTACTTATCACCCCTATCGTTATTGCGGCGACGAGAACGGTTAGGACGAGAGGAGCCCTCGAGTGCGGGCTGCGGAGCCTTCTGGCCCGGCAGAACCTCACCGTGGTACACCCAAACCTGGACGCCGATGGAACCCATGGTGGTTGCAGCGGTAGCGAAGCCGTAGTCGATCTTCGCACGGAGGGTGTGCAGCGGCACGCGACCTTCGCGGTACCACTCGCGGCGGCTCATCTCAGCGCCACCCAAACGACCAGCGCACTGGATACGGATACCCTTTGCGCCGCTCTTGCGAGCAGACTGAACGGCCTTGCGCATTGCACGACGGAAAGCAACACGGTTCTCGAGCTGCTCTGCCACGGATTGAGCAATGAGGCTTGCGTCGAGCTCAGGGCGCTTTACCTCTACAACCTCAACGGAAACAGGGCCGTTTGCGATCTGGTTGAGCTTCTTGCGAAGAGCGTCAACCTCAGCGCCCTTCTTGCCGATTACAACACCAGGGCGAGACGTGGTGATGATGACCTTGATCTTGTCGCCAGCGCGCTCGATCTCTACGCGAGAGACTGCTGCATGGGCGAGCTGCTTATCAAGGTAAGAACGAATAGCGAGGTCGTTCTCAAGGTTCTTCGCATAGTCCTTGTCGGAATACCAACGGCTGCGCCAATCCTCGGTTACGCCGAGACGGAAACCGGTGGGGCTTACTTTCTGACCCATACTATGCCTCCTCTCGGGTTGCTACGATGACGGTGATGTGGCTGGTGCGCTTGCGGATGCGAGCAGCAGAGCCCTTTGCGCGGGGGCGAATACGCTTAAGCGTGGGGCCCTCGTCGGCGAAGCATGCCTTAACCACGAGGTTCTCGGGGTTGCCGGCACCCTTCTGTGCAGCGTTTGCAACTGCGGAGTTCAGTACCTTCTCTACAACCTCAGCAACTGCACGGTTGGTGAAGCGGAGGGTTTCCTGAGCGGCAACAACGTTCTTGCCGCGAATCTGGTCGAGTACGATGCGTGCCTTGCGGGGCGAAACGCGTACGTAGCGAGCGATTGCTTTAGCTTCCATGTTTCACCCTTTCCTTACTTTTCGTGGCCGCGGAAGGTGCGAGAAGGTGCGAACTCGCCCAGCTTGTGGCCAACCATAGACTCAGTGATGTAAACCGGCACGTGCTTGCGACCATCATGCACAGCGATGGTGTGACCAACCATCTCGGGGAAGATGGTGGACGAACGCGACCACGTCTTGATGACCTTCTTGTCGCCAGCTTCGTTCATCGCAATAACGCGATCGAGAAGGCGAGGCTCCACGAAGGGACCTTTTTTCAAACTTCTGCTCAATGTTTCTCCTTATGCGATCGGGCGCTACTTCTTGCGACGGCGGATGATCAGGCGGCTCGAAGCCTTCTTGGGGTTGCGAGTGCGATGACCCTTGGTAGACACGCCCCACGGAGTAACAGGATGACGACCAGAAGACTTGTTCTTGCCTTCGCCACCGCCATGAGGATGGTCGACAGGGTTCATAACAGTACCGCGAACGCTGGGGCGAATACCCTTCCAGCGGTTACGGCCAGCCTTGCCGATCTTGATGTTGCCGTGCTCAGCGTTGCCAACTTCGCCGACGGTTGCGCGGCAGGTCAAAAGAACGCGGCGCATTTCGGAAGAAGGCATGCGCAGGATTGCATACTTGCCTTCCTTGCCCATCAGCTGAATGCTGGTGCCTGCGGAACGGGCGATTGCTGCGCCGCGGCCAGGCTGAAGCTCAACTGCATGAACGAGCGTACCAACGGGAATGGCGGAAAGGGGAAGCGCATTGCCGGGCTTGATGTCTGCATCAGCGCCGGATACTACCGTTTCGCCAACCTTGAGGCCCTTAGGCTGAAGGATGTAGCGCTTCTCGCCGTCTACATAGTGCAGAAGAGCGATGCGGGCGCTGCGGTTGGGGTCGTACTCGATCGTGGCAACCTTGGCGGGTACGCCGTCCTTGTTGCGCTTGAAGTCGATGATGCGGTAACGACGCTTGTTGCCGCCACCCTGATGGCGCGTGGTGATACGGCCATTGTTGTTGCGGCCAGCCTTCTTGGGCAGGGGCGCCAACAGGGACTTCTCGGGCTTGGTGCTGGTGATGTCAGCAAAGTCCGAGACAGTCTGGAAGCGGCGTCCAGGGCTCGTGGGCTTGAACTGTTTTACTCCCATTTTCTTCCTTTCTACGGGTTTAGGCACTTAACCCAAACCCTACGTCTTATGTGGACTCCATCACCGCCATGGGGGCCTTTGGGAGACAGCCCTCGGCGATTCCGAGTTTCCACGCGTCCGGGCGTATCCATCAACAGCCAGACGCAACCGAAAAGTATACTGATTGCGTACGTGATGCGCAAGATGTATTCGAATTGTGGCGAGTATTCGCGAAAGATTCACAATTAACGGCGAATCGGCCTCTTTTTTAGCGGTAAACGGCACGCTTCCCTAAACAGACGCGCTAGTGTTGCAGCTTCTTGCCCAGCTCCTGCGCAAGCACGGGAAAAAGCTTGGAAAACGTTTCTTCTCGCTTCCCCTTCTTCAGCTGGCATTCCCACACCACGTGAACCTTCCAGCCATCGGCAACGAGCTTGGCCTCGTTTTCGGCATCACGTTCCTGGTTGCGGTTGAACTTCTGAACCCAGTATTCGGTGTTCTTCTTGGGCAGCGACAGTTTACAGTACGGGCACCTATGCCAATAACAGCCATTGATGAAAAGACACACCTTCTTGCCCGGCCACGCCACATCGGGATGCCCCGGCACCTTCCATTGCAAGCGATATCCGCCAAGACCCGCCTGGCGCAAGCGCTGGCGCACGAGCAACTCAGGCTTGTTGTCTTTGCGCTTGTTGCCCTGCATCGACTTATGAACCGCGTAACTTGACGCCTCCGGTGCCGGAATGCGCACCTGAGCGTATTCGACTTCCCCGGTGCTGCGCGCTTCGCTCTGTGAAGCGTAAAACGCCCGAACTTCTTCATCGGTTGCCCGCGCAGTGCCGAAAAGCGCTTGGCACCAACGCTCAGCAAGGCGCTCTGCTCCCCACGCCGCATTCGCGGGGCTCGTGGAAGGCAGAACCTCGGCTCCGATGCCTACTTTATATAGAAGGTACTTCTTGTACAGACGGCCCGCCGTGGCACCGTTGCAAATGACTCGTTTAATGGGCGCCGCACTTACAATGCGGTCTATTTCCACCGGCTCCACATTCTTGATGCTGGCATCGCTTGATCCTTTGATGTCGCATTCTTGGATAACGTCCCAAAGCGCTATCCCGCACGAGAGCAGCAACGCTTTCTTGTCGGGAACTTCCTCGGGCACAGGGCTTTCGGCAAATGTCGCCAGCACACGCCAGAAACGATTCTGAGGGTTGCCGTAGTAGAAGTCATTTTTGCGTGAAAGCACCGACGGAAACGAACCCAGCACCAACACGCTGCTACGCTCGTCGAACACCGGCTCGAAACCATGGGATATGTGCTGATACGAAACCATAACCAGTAAGTATACCGAGCAGCCGAAGCCCCGCGCACCAAGTAAACGCATTCTGACGCAATCTATCAATAGGGCAACCGCAAAAGCGAAGACGCATGCGCCACAAGCCTGGCATGGCCAAACCGCATTACACTACTTAGCAAGGAGGGCCCATGAAACGAACTGCACTTATTACCGGGGCAACAGGCGGGCTCGGTCGCGAGTTTGCCCATCACTACGCACAAGAAGGCTATGCGCTTGTGTTGGTAGCGCGCAATCACACTGCCCTAGACGACCTAGCCGCCTCCCTGCGTGGCAAGCACCCCATCGAAACCTTTGTTTACCCCTGTGATTTCAATGACCTTTCCGCCCCATCACGGCTCTACCATGCACTGCAGCAGGAAGACATTGCGATTGATACGCTGATCAACAACGCGGGCCTTGGCTATGACGCCCGTTTCATGGAAAGCGATTTGGCAACCCAAGAAATGCTCTTGGAGGTGAACGTGGCCGCCTTAACGAAAATGACCAGACTCTTTGGGGCGGATATGGCTAAACGCGGATCGGGGAACATTTTGAACGTTGCCTCCATCGCGTCGTACCCAGAAGGGCCGTACATGGCAACGTACTATGCCTCGAAAGCGTACGTACGCTCATTTACCGAAGCACTTCATACCGAGCTTTTGGGGAGTGGCGTACACGTGACAGCGCTGTGTCCCGGCCCCGTGCGCACCCAATTCTGGGAACGCGCTTCTGCCGGGCAAACGATTCTAGCGCACCTGGCAGTAAGCCCGAGAAGAATCGTCTCCGCCGGGTGCCGCGCCCTTCGTTTTAATCTTTCTTCGTATGTACCAGGTGTTGCCTGGAAATTCGTGGCGTTTGCCACGCGGTTCTTTCCCCGCAGCTGGATCAGACTTATAGCGGCCCAATTGCAAAGGCCTCTGGAATAACCGGCGCACGTTCCCCTATTTCCCCTGAGCCACGCTGCCTTTGCCTTTACAATGCCCCGAAACGCAAGGATGCCCGCCGAAGCGGGCATCCTGAATACGTCTAAACGTGCCGTATGTTTACGAGCGCGAAAGCTACTCGGCGCGCAGGGGATCGAGTGCCTTCAGCATGAATTCGCTTGCCTCAGCGCACAGCTCGTCGGTGGGAGCCTCTGCCAAAACGCGGATAAGGGGCTCGGTGCCGCTTGCGCGCAGGAGCACGCGTCCCCTGTCGCCCAAGAACTCTTCCGCCGCCTTCACCGATTCGAGGACAGCCGCATCGTTCATGGCAGCTTCCTTGTCGGCAACGCGCACGTTGGTAAGAAGCTGCGGGTAGAGCTTTACCGGAGCGGTAAGCTGCGAGAGCGTTTCGCGCTCGGCACGAATTACCTCCATGATGCGCAGCGAGGTAAGGATGCCGTCGCCCGTGCTGGCAATGTCACCGAAAATAACATGGCCCGACTGCTCGCCACCAAGGCTGTAGCCGTTTTCATGCATGCAGGCAAATACGTTCTTATCGCCCACTGCTGTGGTTTCGTAGTTCAAGTCCGCCTGCTCAAAGGCCTTCAACACGCCGAAGTTGCTCATTACCGTGGGAACAACCGTGCCGCCCGCCAAACGACCATGCTTGTTCAGGTACACGCCGCACACATACAGGATGAGGTCGCCATCAACCACATGGCCGCGCTCGTCCACCGCAAGGCAGCGATCGGCGTCGCCGTCGTAGGCGAACCCAACGTCAAGGCCCTGTTCCACAACCAAACGCTGCAAGCGATCGATATGGGTGGAGCCGCAGTCGACGTTGATGTTGAAGCCGTCGGGCGCGTTGCTGATGATGCGCACATCAGCACCCAGGGCATCGAATACGGGCTTGGCAACCGAAGAGGCAGCACCATTTGCGCAGTCGAGACCAACCTTCACACCCTGCAGCGAGAAGTTGGCACTTGCAATAAGGTGGGCAATGTAGCGGTTACGACCCTGCATGTAATCCACCGTTGCGCCGATAGCATCGCCCGATGCCATGGTTACGTCGAACTCGGATTCGCCGTCAATGTAGTCCTCGATAAGCTGCAGAAGGGATTCTTCCATCTTGAAGCCCTCGGAATTCACCAGCTTGATGCCGTTGTCGGTGTAGGGGTTGTGGCTGGCGGTGATCATGACACCGCAGTCGAATGCGCCATCGGTCGTCTCATACGAAAGACCCGGCGTCGGAATAACGTGCAGCATATAGGCGTCAGCGCCCGAGGCAACCAAGCCGGAGATCATGCCGCTTTCCAACATATAGCTGGAACGACGGGTATCCTTACCCACCACGATACGGGCCTTGCGGCCCTGACGCGCACCATAATACCAGCCGATGAAGCGGCCGATTTTGTAAGCATGTTCCACCGTAAGGTCAGTACCGGCAACGCCACGGAAGCCGTCTGTGCCAAAGTATTTCATTCTGTTCTCCTGTTCACCAGCGAACGATTCTTGCCAAAAACGATGCCGCGCAACAGGTGCTCGGCAAGCAGTGCAACTTGTTTATTATCCTTCACTTGCGCCGATTCTGCACGTATAAGGCATTCGCACTGGAAAATAGCAGCCGCGTCTTCCGTTTCGCTCCGCAAAAAACCGGCCAAAACATTCAATGTCACGCCTTGTTCCATAGGGTATGGCTTACATTCCCCAAAACACGTTCGCGCTACACTGATTCGTATCCCATACCTATATAAAGGAGAGACATAAAGGAGAGACATATGAGGGGACTAGAGGGAGTAAAGGTTGTTGAGCTGACAGGATACGTTGCTGCACCTGCCGCTTTGCGCATCTTAGGGGAGATGGGCGCAACCATCTACAAGATCGAGCCGTTTTCGGGTGACGAATACCGCACCAACGGACCGGCGTTCGGCATGGGCAAAACCGACATGGACGACCCTGCGTTCGACCTGGCTTCGCTGAACAAGGAATTCCTTTCGGTAAACCTCAAGGACCCCGACGGCAAGGCGTTCCTTGAAAAGCTGCTGGCCGACGCCGACATCATGGTAACCAGTTTCCGTGACAAGGCCTTAGCCAGGCTGGGGCTCGACTACGATTCGGTCCATGAGCGCCACCCGCACCTCGTGTGGGGACAAATGCGCGGCTACGGCGAATACGGCCCTGAACGCGACACCAAAGGGTTCGACACCACCGCCTACGCCGCCCGCGGCGGTTTTCTGGCTTCGCTTCCCCAAGCGGGAGAAGGCTACCAACCCATTAACTGGCCTGCCGCCATCGGCGATTGGAACAGCTCCATCACCCTTACGGCAGGGCTCTTAGCAGCACTGGTGCGCAAGGAGCGCACGGGCGTTGGCGACAAGGTGACCACCACGCTGCATCACAACGCCCTGTGGGCTATGCAGATCATGCTCGCCTCTTCACAGTTCGGCGACAAATGGCCCAAATCGCGTTACGAGGCAACGTGCCCTTCCAACAACACCTACCGCACCAAAGACGGCATATGGTTCATCATTTGCTACGGCAGCTACGACTTGTTCTTCGAACATCTGATGACATCCATCGGCCTTACCTCCATCTTGGGCGATGAGCGCTACACCACTTCCGCCGCCATCAACGATGGCAATGGCGGCAATACCGAGGTCATCAAGCTTCTTGAACAGCACTTCCTAACCCAGGACTGGGATTATTGGGAACCAATTTTCCAGGAAAACGAGATTCCCTATCAGCGCCTATACCTGCCCGACGACATCCTGCACGACGAAGAGGCCTTCGCAAACGACGCCCTTCGCACGCTTCACTACGACGCCTTCGGCGACAAGGTGCTGCCCACTTCGCCGGTGCGCCTAGCCTCGGTCGGCGATCCGGTGCTTCACCGTTCACGCCCCGTTGGCTACGACACCAAGCGCATCATGAGCGAATACGGCTACAGCGAAGAAGATATTGAGAAGCTGGACGGCACCGCGGTGAAGCTCTACAAAGGCCCCGAGCTGCCCGATTCGGTGACGGAGCCGAGCTTTGGCCCCCATTCGCTGCAGGAATAACGCCCCACTTGGCCACAAGGGTGCCTTACCTGTTTATCTTGCAGGGAAAATGAACACGTTTTACCAGGTCAAGAGCGTGTATGCGCAAGGTATAACGCAGGCTTTCGAATTGCCTTGATTCTTATACAAAACGGGAATAGTTACGCGCATAGAGAAAAACGCGTTCAAATGCTAGGATAGCCCTTGAGCTGCTGATACGGTTCTTACTTGAACCTCAGTTCCATTCAATACAGGAATAAGGAGAGGAACGCATTATGGATTTCAAGCTTACTGACGAGCAGGAACTGCTCATTGACAGTGCCCGCGAATATGCAACCCGCTACTTCACCGATGAAGCAGTTAAGCAGGCATACGAGGTTGACCATCACATCAGCGTCGAAGCCGCAATGGCTTACCGCGAGGCAGGCTTTATGTACCTTGGCCTTCCTGAAGAGGTTGGCGGCGTGCCGGTAGACAAGCTCACCGAGGTTCTTCTGGTAGAAAAGCTCCACGAGTTCACTGGCGTTACCCTCCCCTTCGTTACCGATTTCAACACCATCACCGACGTAATTGATTTCGGTACCAAAGAGCAGCAGGAAATGATCATGAACGCGATTGAGAACGTCGAGAGCACCTGCATTGCCTGCTCCGCAATCTCCGAACCTGCTGCCGGCTCTGACAACAACGCTATGACGTGCGTAACCAAGAAGCAGCCCGACGGCACCTACCTGCTGAACGGCCAGAAGACCTGGGTTACTTTGGGCGGTCTTTCCATCTACACCATGGTGGTTGCCAAGGACGAGGATCCTTCGTACGAGAACGACAAGTACTCCCTGTGGCTTGTTCCCAACGACACCCCCGGCTTCACCATCGGTCACTTGGACAAGGTAGGCCAGCAGGCTATTCCGTTCGTAGACCAGTTCTTTGACAACGTTGTCCTTACCGAGGACATGCGCTTGGGCGAGCCTGGCATGGGCTGGAAGCTCCTTATGAAGAAGCTTGAGTTCGAGCGTTGCCTGGTTGTTGCCTCTTCTTTGGGTCTGGCTCAGGCCGCTTTGAATGATGCAGGCGCGTACGCTTCCGAGCGCATCTGCTTCAACAAGCCCATCGCTCATCAGACGCAGATTCAGCTGCACCTGTGCGAGATGGAGAACATCATCCAGAACGTACGTACCCGCCTGTATCAGGTAGTAACCATGATCGACAACGGCGAGTCCACCCGTCTGGAGTCCGCATTGCTCAAGGGTTATGCTTGCGAAGAGCTTACTCGCGTCGCAGACCTGGCAATGTCCATCTACGCAGCAATCGGCTACACCAAGGAAATCCGCGTAGGCCGCATCTGGGCTGACCTCCGCGGCAACGAGATGGGCGGCGGCACCACCGAAATCATGAACTACATCGCCGGTCGTCAGCTGGTTAAGAAGTACAAGGCAAAGTAATCCAGCCTCACTCCTTCGCCTAGTTATGAAGCGGCTCCCGTTTTGGGAGCCGCTTCTTGTATATAGGGCACCGTTTACCTAGTTTCTTTTCCGCTTAGTTAAATCGAAACCCGTACGTAACAATCAGTTAACGGATAGGTATACTTTGAACTTGCGGTTCCAGGACACTTGGTTTTGCTACCGCCACCTATCCCCAACCCTCCCATTCAAGGAGACATGCATGAAGAAAATTGCAGAAGCATGGTCAAGCTTAAGTCTTATTAAGCGCATCATCATCGGTCTGGTTATCGGCGCTTTGCTCGGCGCATTCGGACCCAAGGACATCACTATTGTTGAAATGCTGGGCACCCTCTTCGTAAGCGCCCTGAAATCCGTAGCACCGCTTTTGGTGTTCTTCCTGGTTATCAACGCCCTGTGCCATACCAAGCTCCCCAAATCGATGAAAACCATTTTGGTGCTTTATGTGGTCAGCACCCTTGCTGCCGCGTTCACGGCAGTAGCTGTCAGCTTCGCCTTCCCCGTCGAGCTCACGCTTTCCGGCGTCGACGCAGCCGAGAAGGCAGCTCCGACAGAAATTTCGGAAGTTTTCTCTACCCTGATTGGCAACATGGTGGTAAACCCTGTTGATGCACTTATGAATGCCAACTATATCGGTATCCTTGTTTGGGCCGTTATTCTGGGCATCGCCATGCGCTACACCTCCGACAACACCAAGGATTTCTTTGCGAACATGTCGCATGTTATCTCTATCGTTGTTCGCTGGATTATTACCTGCGCTCCCTTCGGCATCCTGGGCCTTGTATACACCTCGGTTTCCCAAAACGGTCCCGAGATCTTCATCGAATACGGCGAACTTCTGCTTGTTCTGGTTGGCGCAATGCTCTTCATCTGCTTGGTGGTAAACCCCTTGCTGGTGTTCATCAACATCCATAAGAACCCTTACCCTATCGTGTTCCGCTGTATCAAAGACTCTGGCATGTACGCCTTCTTCACCCGCAGCTCCGCCGCTAACATCCCCGTTAACATGGAACTGTGCAAGCGCCTTGGCGTTCGCAAGGACACCTACTCCGTTTCCATCCCGCTGGGCGCCACTATCAACATGGCAGGCGCAGCAATCACCATTACCGTTATGTCTATGGCAGCTGCCCACACCATGGGCATTGACATCAACCCCGTTACCGCTGCCATCCTGTGCGTTCTTGCCGCAGTAAGCGCTTGCGGCGCTTCCGGTGTAGCTGGCGGCTCTCTGCTGCTTATCCCGCTGTGCTGCGCGCTGTTCGGCATCAGCAACGATATCGCCATGCAGGTTGTAGGCGTTGGCTTCGTTATCGGCGTAATCCAAGACTCCGTGGAAACGGCCCTCAACTCGCTTTCCGATGCCTTGTTCACAGCAACAGCCGACTACAAGGAACGCCGCAAGGCTGGCGTGCCCTTCCAGGTTGGCAAGGATGCAGAGGAATGGAAACCTTCTTCTGCTGAGTAATTTGAAACTCAAAACAGAGCCCTTACGCAAACGGCCCCGACAGATTGCCTGTCGGGGCCGTTTTTTATAGGGGATGAATAGTAGTTTGCTACTTGCCACTAGAGTGCAGAAATGCCTTTGCAACCTTTAGCCCATAGGAGGAGGCGCATGAAGCCAACCCAGCACCCAAACAGAGCTTTAGACCTTCGACTATTCGCCTTCCCTTCTGTCGCGCAAAACCTGCATCATCTCTCGCGTAAGGGAGTAATCTTCATCGACGGGAAGCTGGCTACGGTCGATCCATTCCGCACATTCAAGCTCGTGATCATCGAGCTTAATGCGATTTGACCCATCAAGCTCGCAGAAGAATCCGAACAAAAGAGAAGAAGAGGGTGGCCAAGGCTGACTTTTGTAATAACGAAGGTTCTTCACCTTCAGGCCAACTTCCTCCATGACTTCGCGGTGAACCGTTTCCTCGACCGTTTCACCCATCTCACAGAACCCGGCAATAAGGGCATACCGCTTGTACTCACGATTTGCATACCGCGAGACAAGGACCTTGTCGCGCTCTCGGTCCACAATGCCAACGATCACGGCAGGAAAGAGCTTCGGAAACTCCATTGTGCCGCATTTCGGGCACCGAACCATACGTTCAACCATATCGTGAACCATTGGCGCGCCACATGCACCGCAGAACTTCCGCGTTGCGTACCATGAATCGTATTCGTAGCCTACCAAGCCTGCAAAAGCACGATACTTTGGCGCGTAATGCTTCAATGAAGACGTAGGGACGAACCGCCATGCGCCACATCCGCGTTCTCCTGCCGTGCCATCAGTCGTTTCCCCGTCAATAAAGGCATCTAAAGCGTCTTCTGAAACCTCACAGCGAAAATAGGCAGTATCCCCCACCGTGAACAAAAGAAACGCCTTAGGAATGGTTCCGTCGGCCCTACGGAGACGCTTCTCATCAATTGCCGAACCTACGACACCTGCTTCTTCCAACATCCTGTAAGTAGGGAAATGGATCGTGGCATCAGGTTGCCCTTCCGATTCGCGACAATTGTCGGTGTCCATAGAAACCAAAACTGAAGCACCGCGATACACCAAAATTCTGTCGGTTGCCTCGGGTTCAGCCCAAGAAAAGTCATTGCAAAACGTATAAGGCGCTATATCCTGCAGCATGGTTGCTCATTCATCGGGTTCCTTTAGGGTACACCCTGCCCAACAAGTGCAACATAGCAAAAAGCCCAGACGCGCTTACACGCATCTGGGCATAAAAAAGGCTGCTCCGAAGAGCAGCCTTTCAAAAAGCATACCTTATGCCTGAGCGAAGATCTCGATCTGGTCGCCTTCAGCAACCGTAACCATAGCCTTCTTCCAGGTGCGGGTCGTACCAAGCTGATAACGAACACGCTTCGGCTTGGGCTTAACGTTGATGGTGTTAACCTTAACAACCTTAACGTCGAAGATAGCCTCGATTGCCTGAGCAATCTCGATCTTGTTTGCAGACTTAGCTACCTCGAAGGTATAAACGTTGTTTTCCATACCCTCATAAGAGTGCTCCGAAATGATCGGGCGGATGATAATCTCGCGGGGATCCTTCATTATGCAAGCACCTCCTCGATGCGGGTCAGGGCAGCCTCGGTAAGCACGAGAGCCTTGTTATCGATGAAGTCGAGCGTGTTGAGCTCGGAAACGCCGATCATGCGAACCTTGGAGAGGTTGCGGAACGACAGGAAGGTGTTCACATCTTCGTCAGGAACGATGATGGTAACGCGACCCTCAAGACCGAGGTTCTTCAGCACTTCGACAGCCTGCTTGGTGGAAGGCTTTTCGAAGGTCAGCTGATCAACAACAACGATCTCGCCGTCAGCAAGCTTGGCAGAAAGCGCAGAGCGCATAGCCAGCTTTACAACCTTTGCAGGTACCTTGAAAGCGTAAGAGCGGGGATGAGGACCGAATACGGTGCCGCCGCCTGCCCATTGAGGAGCACGGATCGTACCCTGACGAGCACGGCCGGTACCCTTCTGGCGCCAAGGCTTCTTGCCGCCGCCACGAACCTGACCACGGGTCAAGGTGTCGTGGGTTCCCTGGCGCCTTGCAGCGCGCTGGGAGCGAACCACTTCGTGCATAACATGCACGTTAGGCTCAATCTCGAAGACTGCTGCGGAAAGTTCGGCGTCTTTGACCTTCTTGCCGCTCGCGTCCTTCATTTCAATAGTTGCCATAATCTATAAACTCCTTCGCACCGTTCTTACGCCATGCGAACGCGAACAACGCCGTTCTTGCCGCCGGGAACTGCACCCTTGAGCATGATGAGGTTCGCCTCTTCGTCAACGCGGATTACTTCAAGGTTCTTGGTCGTAACGGTATCGCAGCCCATGTGACCCGGAAGGCGAACGCCCTTGAACACACGGGAAGGATAAGCGCACTGGCCAACGGAACCGGGAGCACGATGGAAGTGTGCACCGTGTCCGCCAGGGCCACCGGCGAAGTTGTAGCGACGCATAACACCTGCGAAGCCCTTACCCTTAGAAGTGCCGGTTACGTCAACCTTCTTCACCTCAGCGAATGCGGCAACAGTAACCTCTTCGCCGATAGAATGCTCGGAAGCATCCTCTACGCGAACCTCGCGAAGATGGCGAACGGGCTCAACACCCTGCTTGGCGAAATGGCCAGCCATGGGCTTGTTGACCTTCTTGGCCTTGATAGCGCCGAAGCCGAGCTGAACAGCTTCGTAACCATCGGTAGCGGTGGTCTTAACCTGGCATACCTTGTTAGGCTCTGCCTTGATAACCGTAACGGGCGTAACCTGGCCGTCTTCGTCGAAGAGCTGGGTCATGCCGATCTTGGTACCGTAGATAGCGTTAATCATTCAGTATCACACTCCCCTACAGCTTGATCTCGATGTCTACGCCAGCAGGAAGATCGAGACGCATCAAGGAATCAACCGTGGAAGGGGTCGGATCCAGGATGTCGATCAGGCGCTTATGAGTGCGCATTTCGAACTGCTCGCGAGAGTCCTTGTTCACGTGCGGGCCCTTGACAACGCAGTACAGGTTGCGCTCGGTCGGCAGCGGAATAGGACCGGAAACCTTAGCACCCGTCTTTTGAGCGGTGTCTACGATGAGCTTGGTGGACTGATCCACGATCTCATGATCGTAACCCTTCAAGCGGATGCGGATATTCTCTTTAGCCACTTTTACCTCCATAGTGACGGTGGACTCTTAAGCGCTAAGGCTTAAGCGTTGCCACCAGCCTTGCTGATAATCTCTTCTGCTACGTTCTTGGGAACAGGCTCGTACGAATCGAACTGCATGGTGTACGTAGCACGACCCTGGGTGCCACTGCGCAGGTCGGTTGCATAACCGAACATCTGGCCCAGCGGAACCTTGGCGGAGATGCAAACAGCGTTGCCACGCTGCTCCTGGCCCTGGATGAGGCCACGACGGCTGGGGATGTCGCCCATAACAAAGCCGGTGTACTCTTCAGGAGTCTCAACCTCAACAGCCATAACAGGCTCGAGGATTACAGGATCGGACTTCTTCAGTGCGTCCTTGATTGCCATAGAACCGGCAACCTTGAAGGCAGCTTCAGAAGAGTCAACATCATGGTAAGAACCGTCAACAAGTTCAACCTTGACGTCCTCAACAGGGTAACCAGCCAAAACGCCGGAGTTGAGAGCTTCCTGGATGCCCTTGTCGATAGCGGGGATGTATTCCTTGGGAACAACGCCGCCAACGATCTTGTTCTCGAACTCGTAGCCCTTGCCAGCTTCCTGAGGATACATGTTGATGATGGCATGACCATATTGACCACGACCACCGGACTGACGGACGAACTTGCCCTCAGCGCCAAGTACTTCATGACCAGGACGCTCACGGTAAGCAACCTGGGGCTTACCAACGTTAGCCTCAACCTTGAACTCGCGGAGCAAGCGGTCGATGATGATCTCGAGGTGAAGCTCGCCCATGCCAGCGATGATGGTCTGGCCGGTTTCATGGTTGGTGGAAACGCGGAACGTCGGGTCCTCTTCAGCGAGCTTCTGCAGAGCGATGCTCATCTTGTCCTGTTCAGCCTTGGTCTTAGGCTCAACAGCAATGTCGATAACAGGATCAGCGAACTGCATGGACTCGAGGATGATGGGAGCATCTTCGGAGCAGAGCGTGTCACCGGTGGTGGTGTTCTTCAGACCAACAACGGCAACGATGTCGCCTGCGGAGCACTCGTCGATGTCAACGCGGTTGTTGGAGTGCATCTGCAGAAGACGGCCGATGCGTTCCTTCTTGTCCTTGGAAGCGTTCAGCACGTAAGAGCCAGACTCGAGGGTACCGGAGTAAACGCGCAGGTAGGTGAGCTTACCAACGAACGGGTCGGTCATGATCTTGAATGCCAGGGAGGAGAAGGGTGCCTTCGGGTCGGAAGGACGCTCGTCTTCTTCGCCGGTCTCGGGGTTCGTGCCCTTGATGGCAGGAACGTCGATCGGGGAAGGCATGTAGTCAACAACAGCGTCGAGCAGTTCCTGAACGCCCTTGTTCTTGTAAGCGGAGCCTACGAACACGGGGTTGAGCTTGCATGCGCAAACGCCCTTGCGGATAGCAGCCTTGAGTTCCTCTACGGAAACTTCCTCTTCCATGAGGACCTTTTCCATCAGGTCGTCGTCGCAGTCTGCAGCTGCTTCGAGCAGTTCCTGGTGGTAGAGCTCTGCGTCGTCCTTGAACTCGGCAGGGATCTCGTCCATAGGCTCAGGGTAGGTCATGCCCTTGTCGTCGGCCTTGAAGTCCCATGCAGTCATGGTAACCAGGTCGATTACGCCCCAGAAGTTGTCCTCAGCGCCCATAGGCATCTGGGCAGCAACGGCAGGTGCGTCCAGACGATCGCGCATGGTCTGAATTGCATGGAAGAAGTCAGCGCCAACACGGTCGTACTTGTTGATGAAAGCGATGCGGGGTACACCGTAACGCTCAGCCTGACGCCAAACGGTCTCGGACTGGGGCTGTACGCCTGCTACTGCGTCGAAAACGGCAACGGAGCCGTCAAGAACACGCAGAGAGCGCTCTACCTCAGCCGTGAAGTCAACGTGGCCGGGGGTGTCGATGATCTGGAAGCGGTACTCAACACCGTCCTTCTTCCAGAAGCAGGTGGTAGCTGCAGCGGTAATGGTTACGCCGCGCTCCTGTTCCTGAACCATCCAGTCCATGGTAGCTGCGCCATCATGAACCTCACCGATCTTGTGCGTCTTGCCCGTGTAGTACAGGATGCGCTCGGTAGTGGTGGTCTTACCGGCATCGATGTGGGCCATGATGCCGATGTTGCGAGTGTGCTCAAGCGGAGTCTTAGACATAATCTATCCCCTACCAACGATAGTGCGAGAATGCACGGTTGGACTCAGCCATCTTGTAGAGGTCTTCGCGCTTCTTGATGGATGCGCCGGTGTTCTCGGCTGCGTCCATGATCTCAGCTGCGAGACGCTCCTTCATGGTGTTCTCCTTGCGCTTGCGGGAGAAGTCTACCATCCAGCGGATGGCGAGCGTGGTTGCACGGCGGGAGTTAACCTCCATAGGAACCTGGTAGGTAGCGCCACCAACACGCTTAGGCTTAACCTCGAGCGTGGGGCGGATGTTGTCCATTGCCTTCTTGAAAACGGTCAGAGCGTCCTGGCCAGTCTTCTCTGCAACGATATCAAAAGCACCGTAGACGATACCTTCTGCGGTGGACTTCTTACCGTCAAGCAACACCTTGTTGATCAGCTGCGTGACCAAACGGTTGTTGTACTTAGCGTCCGGCTGCGTTTCGCGGCGGACTGCTGCTGCACGACGCGGCATATACTTTCCTTTCGGTTTATGCGACTAAACTGAATCGCTTAGGGTTACTTAGTTCTTGGGCTTCTTAGCGCCATAACGGCTGCGAGCCTGACGGCGGCTGTCAACGGCAGCGCAGTCGAGAGCAGCGCGGATGATCTTGTAACGAACACCAGGAAGGTCCTTTACACGACCGCCACGGATAAGCACCATGGAGTGCTCCTGGAGGTTGTGACCTTCGCCGGGGATGTATGCGGTAACTTCCATGCCGTTTACGAGACGGACACGAGCAACCTTACGAAGTGCCGAGTTAGGCTTCTTAGGGGTGGTGGTGTACACGCGGGTGCAAACGCCACGCTTCTGGGGGTTACCCTTGAGCGCCGGGGTCTTCTGCTTGTCGACCTGCTTGGCGCGGCCCTTACGGACCAACTGATTGATAGTAGGCAAAGCTTCAGCTCCTTTTCTTTACTATCACTTACTAACTTTGCTTTCTGTGCGTTCTGCAGATACGCACGCGAAAACATGCGCTTCTACCCGAAACGCGAAAATGAACTTTATCACCGGGTATATGCCTTGTCAAACGCCACGCACCCGGGTGTGTCCATCACTTCACAAACTGTTTTCGCAGGTAAACTATGTAATCTTTCCCTTACCTTGCCCTCTTCCCTACCATTTTCCGAAAAATTCTGGACATTTCGGAGCTTTACGGGGAGAGCCATTTCACCGCCTACGGATGCCAAGCGGCGAAATGGCAACGAAACCATTCCGAAACATAGCGCTGCGTGTACAATACAGGCATCGTAACAACGCACCCTTGACGCGCGGACCTCAAAACATAGGTTTGCGCGTTACTTATATATAAAGTAAGGGCGCACAACGTAAGAGAAAGAAGGGGAACATGAAGAATACTGTTGCCACATTCCAGAAAATGAAGGATGAGGGCACCAAGATCTCTATGTTGACTGCTTACGACTACTCCACCGCAAAGCTCGTCGATGAGGCAGGGATCAACTCCATCCTTATCGGCGATTCGCTGGGCATGGTCATGCTTGGCTACGAGGATACGCTTTCGGTGACCATGGAAGACATGATCCACCACACTGCCGCCGTTGCCCGCGGCGCAAAGAACGCCCTTGTTATCGCCGACATGCCGTTTATGAGCTACGAGGTTTCCGTCGAGGAAGCAGTGACCAACGCTGGCCGCCTTATGAAGGAAGGCCGCGCCAACGCCGTGAAGCTTGAAGGCGGCGTACGCGTTGCCGAGCAAATCCGCGCCATCACCAAAGCCGGCATCCCTGTATGCGCCCACATCGGCCTTACCCCGCAATCGGTAAACGCCTTTGGCGGCTTCAAGGTTCAGG
Source organism: uncultured Eggerthella sp. (assembly GCA_958431815.1). Classification (GTDB taxonomy): domain Bacteria; phylum Actinomycetota; class Coriobacteriia; order Coriobacteriales; family Eggerthellaceae; genus Anaerotardibacter. Next base: position 18,572 of record CAUASB010000001.1, read on the forward strand.
GCAAGACGGCTGAAGCAGCGCAGAAGATGATCAATGACGCCCTGGCAGTGCAGGAAGCGGGCGCCTTCGCGGTAGTGCTCGAGTGCGTTCCCGCCAAGCTTGCCACGATCATCTCCGAAAAGCTCACCATTCCCACCATCGGCATCGGCGCGGGTGCTGGCTGCGATGGCCAGGTTCTGGTGTACCAGGACATGCTTGCCCTGTTCAACGACTTCAAGCCCAAGTTCGTAAAGCACTTCGGCAACATCGGCCCTCAAATGACCGCAGCCTTCAAGGCATACGACGAAGAAGTGAAGGCCGGCACCTTCCCCGCCGAAGAGCACACCTTCAAGATCGACGAGGACGCTCTGAAAAAACTGTACTAGCCCAATGAAAAGGTCGAGGACGAGCTCGGCCTTTTCATTTAAAGAGCGCTATCCTATTACCAGTAAAAACCAAGCGAGGGATTGCACATACGTCAGCAAGCGGCGCATCCAATGAGACAGATTGCCCGAAGAGAAGCGAGGCGTACTTCAGTACGTAAGCAACGAAGAGGGGCAAGATGCTTGTTGGGGCGCCGCGCAGCGTCAGGACGTCTTATGCGATTCTTCGTCGTTCGGCAGAACGACGAAAGGAAGAAAATGAAGATCATCACTACCGTTGCCGAGATGAAGGCACAGGTTGCCGAGTGGAAGGCCCAGGGGCTTACCATCGGCCTTACGCCCACCATGGGCGCTTTGCACGAGGGTCACATGTCGTTGATGGAGCGTGCCCGCAAGGAATGCGACCGCGTGGTTACCAGCGTGTTCGTGAACCCCATCCAGTTCGGCCCCAACGAGGACTACGACAACTACCCCCGCGACTTGGAGCATGACGCTGCTATCGCAGAGTCTAAGGGCGTAGACGTGGTATTCCATCCCGAGCCCGAGGAAATGTACCCCAAGAACTACAACACCTACGTGGTAATGGAAACCTTGACTGACAGCTTGTGCGGCGCAAAGCGCCCCGGCCACTTCCGCGGCGTATGCACCGTAGTGAACAAGCTGTTCAACATTGTGCAGCCCGACAAGGCGTTCTTCGGTCAGAAAGACGCCCAGCAGCTCGCCATCATCAAGCGCATGGTTGCCGACCTGAACATGAACGTGAAGGTATACGGCTGCCCCATCGTACGTGAAGAGGACGGCCTGGCAAAGAGCTCGCGCAACGGCTACCTTTCCGCTGAAGAGCGCAAGGCCGCACTGTGTCTTTCCCGTTCCATCTTCAAGGCGCAGGAGCTTATCGAAGCAGGCGAGCGCAACGCCAACGTGGTACGCGCTGCGGTGCGTGAGGTAATCGAGGCAGAACCCCTGGCTAAGGTCGACTACGTAGAGGTAGTAAGCCTCGATGACATGCAGCCTGTAGACACCTTTGGCGAGTCTGGCCTGGTTGCCATTGCCGTTTACATCGGCAAAACGCGCCTTATCGACAATTACTTGTTTGATTTTGACGAATAAGCTTGCACACTGCGCGTAATTGCGCAAGAATACGGCAGGTTATACGCAACAGCGTATAGATAGCTAACTACGCAGTGAAACCATACGTGGAACACACGCGAAGAAGGAAGGTTCTAACCTTATGCTGCTGAATGTGCTTAAGGGCAAAATTCATCGTGCAACCGTCACCCAGGCGGAACTTGACTACATCGGCTCCATCACCATCGATTCCGAGCTGATGGAAGCAGCCGGCATCCAGGAATACGAACTGGTTACCATTTCCGACTGCAACAACGGCAATCGTCTTGAAACCTACGTTATCGCAGGCGAGCCGGGCAGCGGCGTTATCTGCCTAAACGGTGCAGCAGCGCACTTGGTAACGGTGGGCGACAAGGTCATCATCATGAACTACTGCCAGATGACCCCCGAAGAGTTCGCCGACCCGGCGCATGCTCCCCACGTAGTGTTCGTAGACGACGATAATAAGATCAGCCGCCTTACCCGCTACGAAAAGCACGGCAAGCTGGAAGACTTGAAGTAAGCACTTCCCTTCCCTATCAAAACGAAACGGGCACCCCTATGGGTGCCCGTTTTTTGTTGCCTAAAGATCAAAGCGCTAAACCCGCCCCCATCATCAGACGCAACAGCAAGTGATTCTCTGGTGAATGCAAATGACAGGGCGAACATGCCGGTGACATGCTCAATTCCAAACAGTATGTCAGAAGCAGTCGATCATACGCAGCTACGCTGAGCGCTATTGCCAAGCTTGCTTCGCAATAGCGCAGACAGCCAAAGCAAGTTCATATGTCTTCTGCCACATTGTTGGACGAAACAGCGAGCGCCATTCTGACGAGTGCAGGGGAATTGAAAAGGGCTAAGCATAGACCTTCGTGTCATGCTTAGCCCTTTGAAGTTTCCCTGTGCCGTCAGAATGGCGCGCAGCGTCGTAACGTCTCCTACGAAAGCGGCGGAATTACCTGCTTCTTGCGGGAAAGAATGCCGTCTACCCATTCAGCCTTCGTGGCATCGATACCGAATGCCTCGGACACGGGAGTTACGTCACCCTCGCAGATGAACGTGGAACCTTCGTTGAAGATGTCGGTGATTAACAGAAGTGCGAACTTGTAACCGTTTTCCGCAACCTTCTTCTTCAGGAACTCGCGGTACTCGGCTTCACGCTCCATAGCAACATCGAGAGTTACCGTTTCATGCTGGGCAACCATGTACACTTCGTCGCCCTTCTTGAATTCCTTGGAATCGTGCGTGCACAGCTCTTCGACGGAAAGGTCGTTGTCGCCGCCGCGCATCTTGAACACCTCAAGGCCGAACTCGGTAGGCTTCTTGCCGATGATGGCACCAAGCTTTTCAGCCTGAACAAGGTCGTAGTCGGTGCAGGTGGGGCTTTTGGTGATAACGGTGTCCGTCATGATGGCGGAAAGCAGCACGGTGGCAATAGCAGGCGTTACCTCAACGTTCAGCTGCTCGTAGAGCTTGCTTACGATGGTGGCAGTGGAGCCAACGGGGATGTTCAGATACAGGATGGGGTTGCCGGTAACAACGTCGCCCGCAATGCGATGATGGTCTACCACTTCAACGATTTCGGCATCGGCGATGCCGTCTACCATCTGGGTGGACTCGTTGTGGTCTACCAGGATAACCTTGTCGCCCTCGCCTACCTTTTCAATGAGCTTGGGGGCAGGCAGGCCAACCTGCTCGAGGATGGTTGCGGATTCCTGGGGCAGCGGGCCCAGGCAGCAGGCAACGTACTCGGTCTCGGGTTCTGCCTTCTTTGCCTCAAGAGCGTTCTTCAGATATGCGTAGCTGACTGCAGCTGCGATGGAGTCGTTATCGGGGTTCTTGTGACCTACGATAAAAACCTGGTTAGCCATGGAGCCTCCTAAACAAGCGCGCTTTGGTACGCGCGAACGTGTAGAACTAAGCTATTGTACCGCGAAACGAAAGAAGGCCGCACGTTTCCGTGCAGCCTTCGGCAAAAGCTTTCCGCAGCGTTTGCCGCCCAGACCCTTTGCAACAGCAGCGAGCGCAAAACGGTCGATGACTTGGACGTGACAGAGAGAACGAGATCGGTGCCCCAGATAGACCTGAAAGAGAAGGGGCACGTACTTCGTTACGCGACCGACGATTGAAGGGCTAGATGGGATGCCCAGCTCCTTCGCAGCGTCAACCGATTTTCACGATGGGCGCGTAATCCTTCAGCAGCTTCTTCGTTTGGCCGGTACGGCTGAAGCGCACATGCAGCGTGTCGCCGTCTACCTTGGTGATGGTGCCACGGCCGAATACTTTGTGATCCACCGTGTCGCCCTTGGCAAACGTCATCTTGGCTGCCGCCTTCTTCTGTGCAGAAGGTTTCACACCCATAGGACGCGCCTGCTGGCGAGGACGCGTACCCGAAGCGCTGGACTGGCCGAACACACGGCCACCGCCTGCCTCGGAGCCGGAGCCGGCTATGCCGCGGCGGCTGCCGCGCTTTTCCCAGCCAGATCCCGAAAAACCAGCAGAGCCCATGCCGATGCCACGACGCAACTCGAGCGGAATTTCGCTGATGAAGCGCGAAGGCGGATTGGCGCTTGACTGGCCGAAGATCTGGCGCGTGAAAGCGTTGGTAAGATAGAGCTTCTTACGCGCACGCGTGATGGCAACGTAGGCCAAGCGGCGCTCTTCTTCCAGCCCCTGTGCATCCTGCGAGGAATTGCCGTGAGGGAACAAGGATTCTTCCATACCCGCCACGAACACGCAGTCGAATTCCAAGCCCTTGGCAGCATGAATGGTCATCATGGTAATGGCATCGCCATCTTCAGCCACCGTGTCCATGTCGGTACGCAGCGTTACCCATTCAACGAAATCGGGCAGGGAATTTGCCTGGAACGTGCGCACGGGCGGCTCTTCGTCATCTGAGGGCGCGTCGTCGGCCGTCGGTGGCTCAAACAGGGCATCGGCGTCGTCGTGCGTCTGGGCGTATTCGTCCACTACGCCGAAAAGTTCCTGAATGTTCTCGATACGGCCGGCAGCGTCGTCAGAGTTCTCCGCCTGGTAAGCACGGATGATGCCCGACTTGTCCACGATGGTTTCGACCACCTTGCGCAGGTCACCCTCGTAGCCCTGCGCCTCGTGGATAAGCGCCACGAATTCAGCGATGGCCTTGCGCGTTGCCGCTCGGATCTGGTCGTCGGCGATGCACAGCTCAGCCGCCTGCAGGAAGGTGACGCCCGTTTCGCGCGCCACGTAATCGATGTGTTCTACCGTGGTTTTACCGATGCCGCGCTTCGGCACGTTGATAACACGATGCGCCGCAACGTCGTTGGCAGGGTTCACCACCAGGTTCAAATACGCCATAACATCGCGGATTTCCGCGCGGTCGAAGAAGCGCGTACCTCCTACCAGGCGATACGGCACGCCAGCACGCATCAACATATCTTCAAGCATACGGCTCTGCGCATTGGTGCGGTAAAACACCGCAATCTGGTTGTACGGCATGCCCTCACCATGCTGATGCTCGATTTCCGAGGCAATCCAGCGGCCTTCGTCACGTTCGTCGGTGGCGCTGTACACGGAAATCTTGTCGCCTGCCGGCTTCGAGGTGAACAGCTTCTTGGGCTTACGCGTGAGGTTGTTGGCGATAACCGCGTTTGCCGCCGCCAGGATGTTGCCCATGGAACGGTAGTTTTCTTCCAGCTTTACCACATGGGCTTCAGGGTAGTCCTTTTCGAAGTCGAGGATGTTGCGCAGGTCGGCGCCACGCCAAGAGTAAATGGACTGGTCGTCGTCACCTACTACCATAATGTTCTTATGCGCCGCCGCCAGAAGCTGGGTAAGCACGTACTGGGCATGGTTGGTGTCCTGATACTCGTCTACCATCAGGTAGCGGAAGCGGTTCTGGTACGCCGCCAGCACATCGGGGTGGTTCTTCAGCAGAAGCCAGGTGTACAGCAACAAGTCGTCGAAGTCGAAGGCGTTCAACTGGCGCAGGCGCTCCTGCAGGCGCGTGTACACGCGGGCGGCAACCTGGCCCACCGGATCGGACACCTTGCTAGCGAATACCTCCGCCACCTGCAAATCGTTCTTCGCCTGGGAAATGCGATTGCGCAGCGCTGGAATGGGATAGCGCTTCTTGTCGATGTTCAGCTCGTCCATGATCTGCTCTACCAGGCGCTTCGAGTCGCTATCATCGTAGATGGTGAAGCCCTTGGCGAAGCCCACACGGTCGCAATCGGAGCGCAGGATGCGTACGCACATGCTGTGGAACGTGGAAACCCACATGCCGCGGGCACCGCCGCCGATAAGCCCCTGCAAACGTTCACGCATTTCAGCAGCGGCCTTGTTGGTAAACGTGATAGCCATGATTTGCCACGGAGCGACGTTCAAATCTTCCACCAAATGCGCAATGCGATGGGTAAGCACGCGCGTTTTGCCGGAACCGGCACCTGCCAAAACCAGCAGCGGGCCTTCCGTGCACAGCACTGCTTCGCGCTGAGGGCCATTCAGAGTATCAAGATCGATGGGCATGCAATTCGTCCTAACACAACAAACCGCACGGGTTTTGCGGCCCGCGCGGCACTTACGTTTTATTCGGCTTGTTATTCTACCGCGCCCAGCAGCACAACCCCACCCTATCCGCAGTATCCCTACGGTTTGTTCGAATGAGCCAAAAGGGACCGGCACTTTTGGTCCGCTAGTAAACAAAAAAACGCCCAAAAGGGCGTTAACAAAATCCAGGCATACGCCAGTTAAAACAGCGAGCGGGATTCTGACGAGTGCAGATGCCGTGAAAGCCTGCGCCAGGCGCACTTCGTGCGTCCAGCAGGCTTGCAGCGGCAGCTGTGCCGTCAGAATCCCGCGCAGCGTCATCACGTTTAATGCGTGTGTTTCGACGTTCGTAGAACGTCGAAACCTTAAACGATCTTCTTGCCAAACACCGCGGCAATCTCGCGCAGCTGGGCTACCAGTTCGGTGAACTGGGCAGGCGTAAGCTGCTGAGGACCGTCGGAAAGGGCTTCTGCGGGGTTCGGATGAACCTCGATCATGATGCTGTCACAACCAGCGGCGATGGCGGCGTATGCTAAAGAAGGCACCAGGTCGCGCACGCCAGCGGGGTGCGAAACGTCAACGCAGATGGGGAACACCGACTGCTTATGGATTACCGGCACTGCGGAAATATCCAAGGTAAAGCGGGTTGCCGTTTCGAACGTGCGCAGACCGCGCTCGCACAAAACGATGTTGTCGTTGCCGCCCATGGTGAGGTATTCCGTAGCGGAAAGCCATTCGGAAATGCTGCCGGCAAGACCACGCTTCAGCAGCACCATCTTGTGGGACTGCGCGGTAACCTGGCCAACATTCTTCAACAGGCTGAAGTTCTGCATGTTACGAGCGCCGATCTGAAGACCATCAACGTAGGAATGGACCATTTCGCAGTGAGCAGAGTCCATAACCTCGGTGAGGGTTTTCAGGCCGTACTTTTCCGCACCAGCCTTCATGATCTTCAGGCCTTCTTCGCCCAAGCCCTGGAACGAATGGGGGTTCGTGCGGGGCTTGAACGCGCCGCCGCGAATCCAGGTAAGGCCAAGGCCGGCAATGCACTCAGCAACTTCGTTGAACTGCTCTTCAGATTCGACCGAGCACGGACCAGCGTAAATGGTAATTTCGTTGGTGCGCGTGCCGTAATTGGGGAGTGAGGAGAGTGGTTTAATCACGGGAGGGTACCTCTTTCATAACCTTAAGGATTCCACGATAGATCTCGGTAAGGTTTTCGTTATAGAGAGGGCCCTCGTTATACGTTGCAAGGCGCGCAAAGATCTCTTCCTCACGCTTCGGGTCGTACAAACCCATGTGGGCATCGGGCTTCAATGCTCGGATGTCCAGGGAATGGCCAGCGCGCTCGTTCAGAAGAGCGACCAGCTTCTGATCGATAGCGTCGATCTCGGCACGATGCTTTTCGATTTCCTCGAATGCTTCGTTCTTTTCCGGCATCTCATACTCCTTTCACAAAAGATAGGAAACCGCACCCCACGGCGCGGTGTTTACCTATGATAACAAAGCTCGAGCACCGTTATGCCGCAGTGACCCGTGTTTTGGCGAATAACCAGCTAAAACACCGTTCCCCGCCGCAGGACGCCGCCCATGCGGCATGCCGAAACAAGAAGAATGGAAGCAACGCTAAACGGAGTGGTGAAAATACGCAGGGGAAACAAAACGAAAGTCGGCTAACAGCGCCCGGCCCGTAGGCTCGAAGCGACCCTCTTTTTATTAGCCGCGCAATTCCTCAGACAAAAAAACGGCCCCGAAGGGCCGCTGAAATGAGCGTTATTTTCGAGCTGGATCATTAATGGCCGCTATGACAAGCAAGGCAACCGAAACCATGATGCCGAATTGGCCGAAGAACATATCGCCCTGCCCCACCACATAGGATGCCAGGGCAACTAGGATGATAACCAGCGCAGCATAGTTGCAGTACCGGGAAATGCACTTGTTGGAACGTTCCCGCAGCTGCTGCTTTTCCTCTTCGGAAAGCGCTTTGCGCTTGGTATGTTTCTCACCGTTGTTCATGCGCTTAGCATACCATCAAGCGGCTTAGAAAACGCCCAGGGTCTTCGCACCGAAGTAACCAAGCACAACAAGGCCAACGAAAATGCGGTATACGCCGAACACCGTGAAGTCGTTCTGTTTGATGTAACCCATAAGGAAACGGATAGCAATCATGCCCATAGCGAAGGCGGAAACGATGCCAACCACCAGTACCACGATTTCCACCTGTGTCATGGCAATGCCGGCCAGGAAAAACTTGATGGCCTTCACCATGCCCCAACCGAACATAACGGGGATAGCCAGGAAGAAGGTGAACTCTGCCGCAGCAGTACGCGAGCACCCGCACAGCATGCCGCCGATGATGGTGGCGCCAGAACGGCTGGTGCCAGGGATGATGGCCAAAACTTCGAAGAAGCCAATCTTGATGGCGGTTTTCCAGTCCATTTCGTAAGGATCGGTAATGTCGAACAGTGCCTTTTCAACCGCTTCAGGGCTCGTGGCGTCTATTCGGCGGGCATGCTTGCCGCGTGGCTGCTCGGCAGACTCGATTACCGCGCGAGCGCGTTTGCGGTTGTGCGCTTCAAGCACAATGAAGATGATGCCGTACAAGATAAGCATGGCAGCCACGGTGTACGCATTGTAGAAGTGGTCGTGTACCCAATCGTCCAAAGCAAGGCCCAGAACCGCAGCAGGAACGCTGCCGATGATAACCATGCCCCACATATGCCACGTCTTGCGACGCTCGGTTTCGTCTTTTGTGCGCGAAACCGGATTCAACTTATGCCAGAAGGTAACCACAACCGCCATGATGGAACCAATCTGGATAACCACCAAGAACAGCTCCAGGAACTTATCGCTTACGTTGAGCTTCACGAATTCATCGACCAGGATCATATGACCAGTCGAAGAAATGGGGAGCCATTCGGTGATGCCCTCGGTAATACCGAGCAGCAACGCCTTCAAGGCTTCAATAAGGATGTCGGGCGACATGCGCTTCCCTTCTATTCAGTACCTACAGTGCCAGAAAGCCCAGCACTTGATTCGAACAGCAAACTACCCACACAACGGTGGGTAGATAAATCAATCGTACGTGAACGAACACGCTCACGGGGGTTTTTCATAAAAGACCCACCTACCACCCCATTTACCTGGGGTTTTGTAAAAACAGGGTAAAACGACCCAATTTTTTCGAAAAAAGGGGTTGACGGAGTGGGTGTCTATCCGTAATATACTGATTTGCGCCTTGGCAAAGGGTAACACCACCGAGGAAGCGAAGCGAAAGCATCGCACAACTCATTGGGGTGTCGTCTAATGGTAGGACAGCGGTTTCTGGTACCGTATGTGAGGGTTCGACTCCTTCCACCCCAGCCAATATGCGCTTATGGCCTCGTCGTCTAGCGGTTTAGGACGCCGCCCTCTCAAGGCGGAGATCGTCGGTTCGAATCCGATCGAGGCTACCAACTTTTCAAGAGGCTGCTCGAAAGAGCAGCCTCTTTTGTTGTTCCCTCATTCCCTGCCTTCGAGTTTTCAAGAGCGCAAAGGCATTGCCGTTTCGCCATACATCTTATGTCCTTTCGCCATCTTTCTCCGCCCTCGGCCATTTCTCTTCTTTTCTTCTTTATAACTGGCAAGAATCGTTCGAAACGTATTCCCCAGGCTTCTTTTTCATTGAAAAGAAGCCTTTCATGGCAAGTTTTCCGCCTTACGTATTCCGGATTGACTGTTTTCCACGAAAAAGCATACGTACAGCGGAAAACTTGCCATTTTTCAAGCGGGCGTGTGCCGTATCGCCACGCACTCAGAGGAGCAGCGAAACACTTCTTACCAGAAGCGATTACTGGGAGCAGCTCCTAAGGCTCTTAACAGTGGAAGGGGCTCGCAGTCCATTACGGACCGCGAGCCCCTTCCACATTATTGACGGCGATGTGCGCTACCGTTTGCCTTGCTGATTGCGATCGTCGTCTCGATATATTTGGGCTACATAATCTTGCACAGGCTCTTCTTCCGGCACGCGCGCCGAAGGGTTGTGAGCCACATGATCGTACGATGTCTGCGACCTTTGTGCGCTGTGCGCAGGATCATGCGGTACTGGGGGCCTTTGTGCGCCATACGCAGGATCGTACGGCGCTGAAGCCCCATGCGCGCCATGGGCAGGAGCAGCAGCCCTTCGATGCGCTCCGCCCTGCCCGGCGGTACGCTGGGCCTCACGTGCCGCTGCAGCGCTTTCCGCTTCCGCAACCGCCACGGCTCGTTCGGGATGATGCATCAAGTCGATGCAGATGCTGATGTACTCCCACACCAGCAGCACCAGCAGGATGGTCATGACGATAAGGTAGCCGATAACCGCACCGGGCAAGCCCGTGAAGTCGATGAGCAGAATGGGCACAAACAGCGAAAAGCCAAAGGTGATGACGTAGAGCTTCATGACCGACTTCTGGCGACGTAGCACGGTAATCACCTGGTATAAGAAGTCGATAATGGCAGTAACGCCACCGGCGGCAATCATGATGTAGCTCAAGCCTCGGAACTGCTCGAAATCGACGCCATACATGAAACTCATGATGGGGATACCGATCCAGCCCATGAAGAAGATGACCACCAACGTCAGGGCAATGACCAGCGCAACGATGGCCAGGATAACCAGATGGAATCGGTTGCGCTTTTCGGCATCGGCCCACATCTGGGCCATGCGCACCAGCAGCGGCTTGTACACAAAGCCAACCGTAAGCAGAATAGCCTGCGCCGGGAAGTACAGTGCGTTGAAATACAGCTGATTGTCGTAGCTCAGCGATGTTTCCATAACGAACTTCGGCATGTTGTCAATCAAGGCGTACATGAACAGGGCGATAAACGCCGGGGCACATTGTTTGAACAGCGCAACGATGCTCTCGAAATTCTGCTTGCGCGATTTCGGCGTTTCAAGCAGAGCCAAGGGGAAGGTAAGCACCACAAACGTTGCGATTGCGGCCACCGCCATGGCAATGCTGGCCATGCCCAAATCGCGGGTTATCAGCAAGAACAGCGAGAACACCACGAACACGACCACCGAGCGGAACGCCTGGGAAATACCCGCAAGATACAGCTTGTCTTTCTGCTGCAGGCGTCCTTCGTACACGTCGGCCAAGCCATCAACCATTTTGTACACGCATACGCCCATACAAATGGTGAGCATCTGCTCGCTGTAACCACGGATGCCGCAGTACACGTACGCCACCACTATCATGACGATGCACGTGATAACGCGGCTTATCTGGTAATCGGTAAACGAATGCGCCTCATCGATATCGGAAACCTGGTAGGTGCGCATGCCGAAATTGCCGATGATCATCAGCAACGTGCCGATGATGAACGCCATGGAGAACATGCCCGCCTGCTCCACGCCGCACAACTGCGTAACCACGATGGTGAGGATAGGAAACACCATGCCCCAAGCACCGGTGCCAATAGTGTTGCAGATGTAGTCACGCGTGGTTTTGTGAGAGGCGAACTCCTCTTCTTGGTCGAACGAACCTTCCGACACCACGCCCAGAAGACGATTGCACCAATCATTGATGGCTTTTTTCACCGGATTCTGCTTGCGTGGCTTGTCCGGCCTGCGCGGAGGCTTGCGCCTTCCCTGCCTTTCGGCCCGTGTGGCGCGAAACCCGTCGGCAAACGATACGGTAGAGCCCTTTTCATTTGCCTTGCGCGCGGCAGCGCGGGCACGCTGCGCAAACGAGTTGTTCTGGGTGTTGTTCTGGTGCCTACCTTGCATCCCGTGCAGCTGGCCTTTCTATGATAAGCGCCCCAAAAGCGCAGATAAACATAAGGCGCAGGGATTAAACCTGCGCCTTGACGATTATAAGGCCCTTGCTGCGGTATTACCCCTTGTTACCGAAAGGTATCAAGAAACACGCACGCGGAATGCACGCGATAATCAAATTATCGCTTTGCCTGCGCCGTTAAATCCACAACCCTGGTGGCAATATGGGAAACAAGGGCCGAAGAATGCGACGTCATAACCAGCCCTACCTCATGTTCTTCGCAGTACGAAAGCAGCACTTCCCAAATCTGCACCTGGGTAATGGCATCGAGCATGGTGGAAATCTCGTCGGCAATCAGGAACTTCGGCGCAGATTGCAATGCTCGCGCAATGCAGCAGCGTTGCATTTCTCCGCCCGAAAGCTCACGCGGGTAGCGCGAGAGCCACTCGGGGCGAACCCCAAGTACGGAAAGCGCGTCTTCATCGATAGGACCCGCTTCCAGCAACGAAGCGCGAATACGCAGGCGAGGGTCGAGCGCCTGTTCGGGATGCTGCCATATCATCTGAACCGGGCACGTGCCCTTACGGGGCAAAGGCTCCCCGTCAACCAGCACCATCCCCGAACGAGGCTGCAGGTAACCGGCAAGAACACGGCACAAGGTTGTTTTGCCGAAGCCCGAGGGGGCAGAAAGGCATACCCGCTCGCCGCTTTCAACCTGCAAGCTTACTTTGTCCAAGACCGAACGTGTGCCTGGTTTGTAGGCATACGTTACTTCTTCGGCTTTCAGCACGCTCACTTCGCATCACCCTCTACCGCAAAATCATGCTCGGGCAGCGCATGCCACAAGCTGCGTGAAAACGGATGCTCCAGAAGCGACGGATCGGCGAAATTCGCCACCGCCGTTTCCTCTACCACCGAGCCGTCCTTGAACACGGCAACACGGTCGGCAACGCGCAGCGCCAACTCGATATCGTGCGTGATAAGCAGCACACCGCCACCCGCATCGGCAAAGGACCGGAAATCGTCCATGGCACGCACGGCAAGGTCCAAGTCGAGACCGGGCGTGGGCTCATCGGCAATGATGAGCGCCGGGTTGGCAATAAGCGCCGTTGCCAACAGCACGCGACGCGCCATGCCGCCCGAAAGCTCAAAAGGGTACAGCCGATCAACTTCAACGGGAAGCCCATACCGTTCGTAGAGCTTATGACGCTCGCCTTCCGCGCCCCCGATTTGAGCGCCAATGCGCATAACGGGGTTCAGAGAAGAAACACTTTGGGGCACAAAGGCGATCTTCTTACCACGCAGGCGCGCCAGACCTTCGGCATCCTGCTGTTCACCATCGAAATAGATGGTACCTTCCACCTGGGAATTTGGTGCGTACAGACCCATTATGGCATCGGCAAGCAGCGTTTTGCCCGAACCGGATGCCCCCACGATGGCCATGATTTCGCCCGCATGCACCGAAAGGCTCAAGTCGTCGATAACCTTCACGTCGGTTTTCTGCGCCGACCAGAAACTGGTCCGGTAGTCGTACAGGGAAAATCCAATGGAAAGATGCTCTACCTGCAGAAGATGATGCCCACCACCGTGGTGACTGGTGGCGGCGTGATGATGGTGGTGATGGAATTCTGCATCGCGATGGGCTGCTTCGCGGGCAGTCGGCACCTCACCTTTGCCGTCTGGCGCCAAGCCAGCAGGCAAAGGGGCGCCTTCCCGCGCATCAACAAGGTGCTCGGTGCTATTCGCGTTCAATTTCATTGCCATAGCTACTCCTGAGCTCGTGCCGGATCGAGCAGCGTTCGGATTCCCTGCCCTACCGCATCGAACAGCATAACCACTGCCAAAAGCGCCAAACCGGGGAACAACGCAAGCCACCACATGCCCATGGAAAGATAGTTCATCGATTCGCTGAGGATAACGCCGATGGCGGGTTGCTCGGGCGGCAAGCCGAAGCCCAGAAACGTTACCGCCGCCTCATGCAGGATGGCATGGGGGAACAGCAGAATGAGTCCCACGATGAACTGCGGCAACACAGCAGGAATCATATGGTGAACGGCAATGTAGAAGGGGCTGCGCCCAAGCTTGCGGGCTACGGCAACATACGAGCTCTGCTTCACTTGCAGAACCTCGGCGCGCACCACACGACACAAACTGGGCCAATGTGTTACCGCCACACCCACGGCAACGCCCCAAAAGCCTTTGCCCAAAGCATACGAGATAAGGATAAGCAGCACGATATGGGGAATGCCCATCATCAGGTCGATAAGCCAGGTAATGCATGCATCCACCTTCTTACCGCCAAGAGCGGCTGCCGTCCCCAGCACCAGCGCAATAACGCTGGAAACGCCCGCTGCCAAAAGGCCGATGCCAATACTCGTGGAAAGGCCCGAAATGGTACGCACCAGCATGTCGCGCCCCAAGTTGTCGGTGCCGAACAGGTGCTGAAGGCTGGGAGCCTGGTTTTTCAAAGTCAAGTCGGACTGCATGGCGCAAGGGGCAAGCACAGCGCCCACAACAGCGACGAGCACCACCAAAGACGCCGCGACAATGCACGCAACGAGGGTTTTCTTTCGGTTGGGAGCTTTCGCCTTGGTGGGCACATGAAACTGGGTAAGCGCCTTAGCCTCTGCACTCACAGGCCATCACCTCCCCTTTTAATGCGAGGATCAACCACGCAATACAGGAGGTTTGCGATGAAATTGCCACCGAACACGATAACGGCAGAAACCAACGCAATGCCCACCAGCAGCGCAACATCGCCGCCGATGCCCGCCGTCACCGCCGCCTGGCCCAAACCCGGGTAGGAAAACACCTGTTCAACCAACACCGATCCGCCGAAGATCTCGGATACAGAGGCGAACTGCAGCGTCAGCGCAGGAAGGATAAGATTGCGCATACCGTGAGTCTTCGCAGCTTGCATGCGGCTCATACCACGTGCCTGGGCAAAGCGGATATAGTCGCTTTCCATGATGTCTATCGTTTTCTCACGCGTGTGCAGGGCGATGTTTGCCACGCCCAAGATGGAAAGGGTAAGCGCAGGAAGCACGATGTGGTGCAAAGCATCAACAAGGCTAACGTCGGCAGCGCTTTTTCCGATGGGCACCGAAAAGCCCAAGGGGAACCAACCCAGCCACACGGCAAACACCATGAGCATGATAAGCCCCAACCAAAAGGTGGGGGTTGAGGCAAGCACGAAGCAATAGCCCTTGACCAGCTTGTCTACCCAGGTGCCGCGCTTCAGCCCGGCAAGCACGCCCAACACCAAGCCGATAACGCCCGAAAGCACCCACGCCACCAGCATCAGGGCAAGGGTGTTAAGGGAACGCGCAGCCAGTACCTGCGTCACCGGCGCGTTGTAGCGAAGGGACGTGCCCAAATCGCCCTGAAGCGCCGACGTTAGCCAGGAAACGTAACGCTGCCATATAGGCACATCAGTGCCCCAGTAGCTTGCCAGTTGTGCGCGTTTTTCCGCGTCCATGTTCACGTAGGCAGCTTGCCCGACATTGGCTTGCACCGGATCGATGGGCGAAGCGCCTACCAAAAAGAACACCACAACGCTCACCGCAAACAACAGCAGCGCGAATTTGACCAGATTGCGGGCAGCAACTTGAAGAAGGGGCATCGCTTCGCCTTTTGCCGCGTGGGAAGAAAAAGGCAAGCGTTATCCCTCCCACGACCAGCGATCGACATTGTTCACCAGCGACCAACCGTGGCCATGAGGATGCGGCTTCTGGTCTGCCACCTGAAGGCCTGTGCGTTTGAAGTACAGATGGTCGACGTTCACCAGCCACACCCAGCTAGCAGCGCCCTGCGGAGCAACCCCGTTCTTGCCGTCCCACTGGGCCAGCTTCCACTCGTCATAGGAATCTTCGACCTTGGTTTTCGCCAAAGCGGCATCAAGGTGGGCATCAACGGCCTTGCTCTCGTAGCAGGCGTAATTGCCAGTAGCTGTGGAATAGGTAAGGTTGTACAGCTCTACCGGACTGTTCGCACCCCAGCCCCACAGCAGCGGATCGCTGAATTCACGCGGGTACAAGTCGTCCCAGCCGCCGCCCTTTATCGTTACGTCAACGCCAAGCGCCGTCATCTGATTGGAGAATTCCGCCGCCAAGGCCTGACGAACCGAATCGTTTGAGCTGTAGTACAGGTCAAATGCCGCACGTGTGCCGTCTTTCTGGTACACGCCGTCTTCGCCACGGGTCCAGCCACCCGCCTCGAGGATCTGCTTTGCCCGATCGATGTCGGTTTCCACTTTCATATCGTCCGAAGCCCAAGGTGTGCCATCGGAAACGCTGTAGGCAGGAGTGCCGTGGCCGTTCAGCACGTTGTTGACCATAGTGGTGCGATCGACGGCGTAGTTGATGGCACGGCGCAAGGCAATGTCCTGCGTCACCGCATTGCCCGAGCTGTACACGGCATCGCCGTCGGCCTTCGTGCCGCCAGGAGCAATTGTAGGCAGGGAAATGCCACGGCTGTCCACGGTCTTGCATACCAAAAGCTCATAGTTGCTGGGTGTGGCATCGGCCTTGGTTGCCGCCGTGTAGGCGATGTCGACCTGGGCCGAATTCGCAGCGGCAAGGGAAGCATCTTCTTCCATGAACACCACGATAACGCGCTTCATCAGGGGCGCTTCGCCGTAGTAATCGGGGTTCGCCTTCAGGATAACCTGCTGCCCACGATCCCACTGTTCAAGCATGTAGCGGCCCGAACCAATGGGGTTTGCGCCGTAGCTTGCAGAATCGTAGGCATGTTCAGGCACGATACCGACTACCGCAAGGGTGTACAACAGGGCATTGAAGGGCTTGTTCAGGTGGAGCTCCACCACGGTATCGCTCACGGCGACGGCTTTCTTCACCATGGAAAGATCGGCTTCGGCGGCTGCGTTTTCGTTGATCCCGTTGATGGTGAAGGCAACGTCACGCGCGGTAAGAGACTTGCCATCGGTGAACTTCACATCGTCGCGAATGGTGAACGTCCAGGTAAGGCCGTCTTTGCTGCATGAATAATCAGTAGCCAAGTCATTGACGAAGTTAAGGTCCTTGTCGGTGGTGATAAGCGTCGACTGGATAAGCGGCTCGTGCACATGTTCGCCGCAGCCCCACGAGAACAGCGGGTCAAAGCCAGCGGCTGGCTCACTTGAGGTGGTCATGGAAACCACCACTTCATCGGCATTTCCCGTCACCGATGCGCCCGCCTTAGAGGCAGATCCCGAAGAGCACGCGCTGAGCACGCCACCGAAGGAAAGGGCCATGGCCCCAATGCCGGCGCATTTCAAAAAGGAACGTCTTGTAAGAGCCATCGCTGCCCCTTCTTCACCTAGCGTGGTGTTACGGATTCACAATTCATGTTATGAGTGTAGCAAACGTAACACTGATGTCTAGACGAAAATCGGCGATTGCCGCACTACCCTGACCATTTAGCGTATGTGCTCAAAATCGAAACATGGCAGTACTATGGTTGAAGAAGAAAAGCTAGCAGCAAGATGCTTATGGGGAGGAATACATCGTGAAAATAGGTTCCGTGATCCTTGGGTTCGTGATGATACTTATCGGCATCTTCGATCTTGCAGGGCAGGCACCCGTACTGGGCATTCATCCTGCCGTATGGTTCATCTTGGGCGTGCTTCTTATCTGCTCCGATTCGGTCTGGGAAAAGCTGGCCCATCGGAAGAAAGACGACGACTCGGACAACAGCGAAGAAAGCTCCGATCACGAGTAACAGGCCAAGCAGGCATTCATGCCCGCTCCCGCAGGGTTCGCCGCACCCCCCCCGCATCGCCCACCACTGTCGTCCAAAACGACTTCTTTGCACTGATTCCTTTCAAGCCGGCCCGGAGAAAAGCCCGAGCTATGCTTACGCTTCGCTTGCGGTTTCCCGCCCAGCATTCCCATTCGTCCCGTTAATCCCTTTGCGCCGTTGCAAACATCCCCTCATTTGAGCACATCATCAGGTGTTATCGAAAGTTCCTAGAATTGAGAACTTTTCTCAATTCTATTGACAAGCATGCTTCGCCTCATAAAATGAGACTCATTTTCATTTTCACGAGTCTTATCCCGTGCATCCGAAGAAACGCACGAACACTGAAGGAAGAACATGCGCGATAGCAGCACCAAGCAATACCGAACCAAGCAGAAGGATCTGATCCTTTCCTGCATCCAAGCGCATCAGGGATCTTTCTTCACCAGCATCGAAGGCACTTCCAGCGTGTGTTACCGCTTCCTGCCCAACACCCCTGAAGGCGTGTACTTCTTCTTGAAGTGCGAAGAATGCGGCGACCTTTCCCCCATCGATTGCGGCGAGCTGCAGAAGCTCTACGAGCACGTTATCGAGCATCATCACGTGCGCATCAACCCCACTAAAACCGTGCTGTACGGCCTTTGCGAAGCATGCCTTGCAAAACACGAGGATGCCGCATGCTAGAGCTTGCACTGGACATATTCGCCGATGCCTTGAAAGACACCCTGTACTTGGTGCCGTTTCTTTTGGTGACCTACCTGCTGCTTGAAACGCTCGAGCACAAGGCCGGAGCGCACACCGAGCGCCTGGTGCAGAAAGCGGGCCACTTCGGCCCTGCCGTCGCTGCCGTTTTGGGTGCCGTTCCCCAATGCGGGTTTTCCGCCGCAGGTGCCGCACTATTTTCCAGCCGCGCCATTACCTTAGGCACGTTATTCGCTGTGTTCCTTTCCACCTCCGACGAGATGCTGCCGCTGTTCATCGCCGAGCAGGTTGACGGTGCCGTGATGCTGCAGATAATCGGCGCGAAAGTCGTTATCGGCATGGTAATGGGCTTCGCCATCGACGGGGCATTGCGCCTGCGCTTGCACTCTGCGCAGCAAACCGCTGCCCATCAGCATGAACTAGAGCACAAACATTCTTGCAACTGCGAGCATGCCCACGGAGAGGAGCACGTATTCGGGCCCGACCATTGCCACAACCCCGAGTGCCACTGCGCTAATGGGCATGGAGGTTGGAAAGACATCGTGGTAGGTGCCCTGGAACACACGTTGCAGGTTGCGGTAATCGTATTCCTTATCTCGCTGGCATTAAATGGCGCGATGGAGTTGGCGGGCGAAGAAGCTGTTTCTTCCTTCCTTTCCTCCAAACCTAGCTTGGCTATTTTCGGCTCTGCGCTGGTGGGGCTTATCCCCAACTGCGGCGCAAGCGTAGTTATCACACAACTGTACCTTGACGGCATGCTGGGAACAGGAGCCATGATTTCAGGCCTGCTGGTTTCTGCTGGCGTGGGCCTGCTGGTGCTGTTCGGCGAAAACCGCCCCGTTCGCCAGAACCTCGCCATCCTTGCCGGGCTCTACGCCACGGGCGTTTGCTGGGGGCTTTTGTTCCAGGCGCTTGGCGTTACGTTCATGTAGTTCGTCTACCGCCAGTGCGGGGCACCGCACTTTAAGGAAACCAAGGCACGGCGCCCCACACCGACTCCTTACAGCAGCCCAACCAACAAAAAGGGCGATCGGCATACAGTCGATCGCCCTTTTCATGCAGGAGAACCTATTCCCCCGCCTTCAACCATTCCAGAATCTCGGGGAGCTGCTTTTGATATTGGTTGTAGCCATCGAAATAGCTAGCGCGCAACCGTTCCATATCAGTGGTGCTGTTTTCCACCGCCATCTTGTCGGCGTACACGATGTACACCTTGCCTTCCTCGGCAAGCGCTTCGAGCTTTTCCAACTCGGCATTGTAACGCTCGTTGCGGGTGAGCAGTGCTTCCTTCACCTTGGGATACTTGCGGAAGCTGTTGGCGATGGCCTTTGCCCCCATTCCAATGTCATCGGTAGGCTTGCGGAAACCCTTCGGTCGTGTGAGCACCGCTAAAATGCGCGGACAACCGGAATCAAGCGCCAGCTGCAACGGGATGCCGGCGCCAACGCCCAAGCCGCCATCGAAATACACATGCCCGTCGATTTCCACCGGCGGCATCACAACAGGAAGCGTGCTGCTGGCGCGCACACGCACCATCAAATCTTCCAACGTGGGCATGTCTTCCTTATGCCACACCACCGACTCGCCCGTATCGCGATCGAATGCCTGCATGGAGCAGGGCGTGGGGCTGTTCTTAAACGCTTCGAAGTTGAAAGGCAAGGCCCCATCGGGCAAACCCGCCTCTTCGTAAATCCAATGCGCCGAGAACATGCCCTTGCCTTCGATGAAGCTCTTCGCTCCCCCGAATTCAGGCTCCAGCGCGAAATCGGTGAAACTTGCGCGCGTACGCCATACATCGCCCGACAGGAAATTCACCGTGTTGCTCGACCCTGCGGAAATGCCGCACACATGGCCGAACGTAATGTTCTGTTCCAACAGCAGCGATGCCATCGCCGAGGTGTAGCTGGCGCGCATGCCACCGCCCTCGAACATCAGCACGGTATTCGCTGCATGGAAATTTGCTTTCTTCATCGAGCCCCCTCGTTTTTCTTATCAATAAAGGATACCCATACTGGGTTGCCGCTAAAACCAACGGTTACGTATCTGTTGGCGATTTTCAGCGCTTAGCAGCAGGCGGAAACCACAAAACGGGGTCCTTGTGGCAAAAAAATAGCACTTGCGAACGATTGTCCTGCGTTTCCACGATACGTTTATCCTCAATCAGGGTAAAACCGTGGTGATTCCCGATGCATATGGCAGCTTTTTTGTCGTCTCGACCTGCGATGGTCGTTCTCAAGTCGATTATTTTGCCAAAATGGTGTCCTTCTTTGGTTTTGAACCAGAACGAACCGTTGTCCTACATCGCTGCATCAGGATGCGGTCAGAATCCAACCACATAAGAAGAAGCGCCTACGCTCGCTCAAAGCCCCAATCCACGACAAGTGTCCGCAAACGGCGCCTTAAGCCACAAGGGACCACCGGCAATGTTCCGCTTTGCGAAGAGAAACCGGTCAAAATCATCAAAAAGAGCCCGCCGGATAAACCGGCGGGCTCTCAAAAGCTCTAGGCGGATGCGCTAGCCAAGCAGATCCTTTGCCACTTCTTTGGCGCAGGCAAGGCCATCAGCCAGGGAATTCACCACAAGCGTAGACCCGTGCTTGGCATCGCCTGCAGCATAAATAGGCGTTTCGCCTTCATGTTTCACGCGATGCGTGCCCTCAACCATGACAGGACGCACGCCACGGCCATCGGTCACCTCGGCGCCCAGCGCATCGTAGATGCCGCGCTCGGGGCCAGTGAAGCCGCAGGCAATCAGCACAAGCTGCGCCGGCAGAACACGCTCGGTTTCCATCTGACGCTGCGGGGCGCCTTCGCTCCAGTCGAGCGTTACCACGCGAAGGCCGCTTACGTGGCCGCCCTCGCCCAAAACCTCTACCGTGTCGGCAGAGAAGGAACGCGGGTCTTCGTGGAAATGCTCAATGGCCTCGCGTTGGCCGTAGTCGGTCTTCTTCACGAAGGGCCATTCGGGCCACTGGTTGGAAGCAGTGCGCGTCTCGGGCGGAGCAGCGTTGTACTCAAGCTGCTGAATGCTCTTGGCGCCCTGGCGCAGCGCCGTGGCAATGCAGTCGGTGCCCGTGTCGCCGCCGCCGATGACCACAACGTCCTTGCCCTCGGCAGAGATTGCAGGTGCATCTCCCGAAAGAACTGACTTCGTGGAAGAGGTGAGGTAGTCAACCGCGAACACCACGCCATCCTGGTCGGCACCGGGGGCAGCCAAGCCGCGCGGCGCCGCTGCCCCAACAGCAACAACCACCGCATCGAAATCAGACCTCAGGCGCGTTGCCACGGCTTCATCAGACGCGTCGGTGTTCAACTCGAAGGAAATGCCGTTTTCCTCAAGGAACTTGATGCGACGATCGACGATTCCCTTGGGCAGCTTCATGTTGGGGATGCCGTACATCAACAAACCGCCGGCACGGTCGTGGCGCTCGAACACCGTTACGCGGATGCCCGCTTGCGCCAGCTGCCATGCGGCGCCCAAGCCGCACGGGCCCGAACCAACTACGGCAACCTTCGGCGCATCGGCGGCAGGTACCGGCAGCGGAGCCGGGCCGCCCGCAGCCCACTGGTGGTCGGAAATGGCGCGCTCGTTGTCGCGGATGGTGGTTGCGCCCTCGATGGAAGCGAGGTTGCAGGCAGCCTCGCACAATGCTGGGCACACACGGCCGGTGAACTCGGGAAACGGGTTGGTAAGCGTCAAACGCTCGGCCGCTTCGTCCCACAACCCGCGATACACCAGGTCGTTCCACTCGGGGATAAGGTTGTGCAGCGGGCAGCCCGAAGGGCGCGCCTTGCCGAACGAAAAGCCCGCCTGGCAAAATGCCACGCCGCACATCATGCAGCGGCTTGCCTGGACGCGCTGCTCTTCCTCGGAAAGCGGAATGGCGAACTCGTTGAAGTCGCCCTTCGTCTCCGCTGCGGCGCGCTCGCTATGAGCAACGCGATCATGCTCGAGATATGCTCCTGCCTTGCCCATTACTGGCGCCCCTTTCCTACGATTTCGTATGCCTCTTCAAGCGCTTCTTCATGACTCTTGCCCTCGGCTTCTGCCGCGGCAACGATATGCAGAACGCGCTCGTACTCAACCGGGATTACCTTCACGAAGTGCTGCTTCATGGCCTCAAAGCGGTACAGCATCTTGATGCCACGCGGGCTCTGCGTGTACTCGACGTGCTCTTCGATAAGGCTGTGGATCAGCTCGATTTCTTCCTCGGTGGGAACCTCGAGCTTTACCGAGCCCATGTTGCAACGGCTTGCCAGCGTGCCGTACTCGTCGTAGACGTACGCCACGCCGCCGGTCATGCCTGCTGCGAAGTTCAAGCCGACCTCGCCCAGGATAAGAGCGGTGCCGCCGGTCATGTACTCGCAGCCGTGGTTGCCAACGCCTTCTACCACGATGGTGGCGCCGGAGTTGCGCACGCCGAAGCGCTGGCCTGCCAGGCCGTTCACGAAGCCGCGACCCGACGTTGCGCCGAAGAAGGCGACGTTGCCCACGATGGTGTTCTCGTCGAACTTGTAGGTGGCATCTTCAGAAGGATGAACCGAAAGGATGCCGCCGGAAAGGCCCTTGCCGAAGTAGTCGTTGGCGTCGCCCGTAACGTTGAGCGTAACGCCCTTCGGAATGAAGGCGCCGAAGCTCTGGCCGGCAGAACCCTCGCAGTCGACGGTTACCGAGCCGTCGGGCAAACCTTCAGGATGCGCCTTGGTAACGGCAGCGCCCAAGATGGTGCCTACACAGCGATTCACGTTGGCGATATCGGCGCGGAAGCGAACCGGTGTCATGTGCTTGCGTGCCTGCTCGGTCATGGGCAGGAACAGCGTTGCGTCAAGCGACTTGTCCAGCTCCACGTCGTACTTCATCTGCGGCAAGAAGTGGCGGCCGGCAGCACCAGGGATATGGGCGCCGAACTCGCATTCGCCGTTGGCAAGTACCGGGGAAAGATCCAGGAGGTTCGCCTTCCAGTTGCCCGGCACCTCTACCTGGCGCAAGCACTCGGGGTGGCCAACCATTTCGTCTACCGTGCGGAAGCCCAAGGAAGCCATAACCTCGCGCAGCTGCTCGGCAACGAAGAGCATGAAGTTCACCACGTGCTCGGGCTTGCCGCGGAAGCACTTGCGCAGACGGCAGTTCTGCGTTGCGATGCCTGCCGGGCAGGTGTCCTGCTGGCAGTCGCGCTGCATCAGGCAGCCCATGGCAATAAGCGGCATGGTGGCGAAGCCGAATTCCTCGGCACCCAGCAAGCAGGCAACGGCAACGTCTTTGCCGTCCATCAGCTTGCCGTCGGCCTCCAGCACAACGCGGGAACGCAAGCCGTTCTGCAACAGCGTCTGCTGCGCTTCGGCAATGCCCAGCTCAAGCGGCAGGCCCGCATGCCAGATGGAATCGCGCGGAGCAGCGCCGGAACCGCCGTTGTGACCCGAGATCAGGATCTTGTCGGCAGCGCCCTTGGCAACGCCGGTGGCAATGGTGCCGACGCCCGCCTCGGAAACCAACTTCACGGAAACGCGCGCGTTGGGGTTGGCGTTCTTCAGGTCGAAGATCAGCTCGGCCAAGTCTTCGATGGAGTAGATGTCGTGATGCGGCGGAGGCGAAATCAGGCCGATACCCGGCGTAGACTGACGAACTTCGGCAATCCAGGGATATACCTTCTTGCCCGGCAGGTGACCGCCTTCGCCCGGCTTTGCACCCTGGGCCATCTTGATCTGAATCTCAATGGCGGAAGAAAGGTAACGGCTGGTAACACCGAAGCGGCCGGAAGCAATCTGCTTGATGGCAGAGTTCATGGAATCGCCATTGGGCAGCGGAGTTTCGCGCTTCGGGTCTTCGCCGCCTTCGCCGGAGTTCGAGCGGCCGCCCAAACGGTTCATGGCAATGGCCATGCACTTGTGGGCTTCCTCGGAAATGGAACCGTAGCTCATAGCACCTGTGTTGAAGCGCTTGGCGATGCTTTCAGCGGGCTCTACCTCTTCCAGCGGAACCGGCGTGCGGTCGGTCACGAAGTCGAGCAAATCGCGCAGGCGGATGGCACGGCCTTTCTGATGCAGATGGTCGCTGTACTCCTTGAACAGCTCGTAGTTGCCCTCACGGCACGCATGTTGCAGAAGGTAGATGGTCTGCGGGTCGATAAGGTGCTCTTCGCCGCCCTGCGGACGCCACTTGGTAAGGCCCAAAGAAGGCAACTGGCTAGGAGACGGCGTGTTCAGGAGCGCCACTGCGTCGTCATAGCGCTGGTCTTCCTCACGCTGAACATCGGCAACGCCCAAACCGCCCACACGGGAAACCGTGCCTGCGAAGTACTTGTCGATGAATTCCTGCTTGAAGCCCACCGCCTCGAAAATCTGAGCGGAATGGTAGCTCTGTACCGTGGAAATGCCCATCTTCGACATGATGGAAGTAATGCCTGCGGTAACTGCCTTGTTGTAGTTGGCAATGCCCTCTTCGGCCGACACCGCCAGCGCGCCCTTTGCCGCCAAATCAGCGATGCACTCATGCGCCATGTAGGGGTAGATGCCGGAAGCGGAGTAGCCAACCAGCGCTGCGAAGTCGTGCGCGGAAATGGCGTCGCCCGTTTCAACCACGAAGTCGGCGAAGGTGCGAACGCCCGCGCGGATAAGGTGGTTGTGAACGGAGGAAAGCGCCAAAAGCGAGGGGATCGGCACTTCGCCCTCACCGGCACGATCGGAAAGCACGATGATGCTTACGCCGCCGCGAACGGCCTTTTCCACATCGTTCGCCAGGTTGGCAAGAGCCTCTTCCAAGGCACCTTCGCCCGCATCACGGCGATACGTCACGCTGAAGCGCTGAGCCTTGAAGCCAACGCGATCAACCGCGCAGATGCGCTCGAACTGGTCTTTCGTGAGCATCGGCCCATCCAAGCGGATAAGCTGGCATGCCGTGCGGGAATCTTCCAGAAGATTGCCGTGGTTGCCGATGTAGAGCACGCTCGAGGTAACCAAGCTTTCACGCAGCGCGTCGATAGGCGGGTTGGTTACCTGGGCAAACAGCTGATAGAAGTAATCGAAGAACGAGCGGTCCTTCTTGGAAAGGCAAGCAAGCGAAGCGTCGATGCCCATGGAAGCCAGCGGCACGCCGCCCTTTTCCGCCATGGCGCGCACCACTTCGTCCACGTCGTCCCAGTGGTAGCCAAGCTTCGCCATACGCACCGTCATGGGCACGCCCGAGTCGGCGGCAGGAGCAACCTGCGCGGGGGCCTCAAGCTCGGAAACCTCGATCTTCTCTTCCTTCACCCAGTCGCTGTAGGGCTTTTCCTTCGCGTAACGGGCACGCAGCTCGTCGTTCCAGATAACGCGGTCGTTGGCGGTATCGATTTCCACCATTTCACCAGGGCCAAGGCAGCCAGCGGTAAGGATGTTGGAAGGCTCGATTTCAATGGTGCCAACCTCGGAGGAAAGCAGGAAGCGGTCGTCGCGCGTCACATAGTAGCGGGCGGGGCGCAGGCCGTTGCGGTCGAGCGCAGCACCGAACGTGGTGCCGTCGGTGTAGGCAATGGCAGCCGGGCCGTCCCACGGCTCCATGAGCATGGACTGGTACTCGTCATAGGCACGGCGACGGGCAGGAAGCGTGTCATTGTGGTCCCACGGCTCGGGCAGGAGCATGGAAACCGCACGCGTCATGTCGCGACCGTTCATGACCAAGAACTCGAGCACGTTGTCGAGGATGGCCGAGTCGGAGCCTTCCTTGTTGATGATGGGCAGAACCGATTCCAAGTCCTTGCCTAAAACCGGCGAGTACAGGTTGGGTTCTCGGGCGCGGATCCAGTTCACGTTGCCCTTCAACGTGTTGATCTCGCCATTATGGATGATGTAACGGTTCGGGTGAGCACGCTCCCACGAAGGCGTGGTGTTGGTGGAGTAGCGGGAATGCACCAGCGCGATGGCCGTCTTCACAGCGGCATCGGAAAGGTCGATGTAGAAGCGGCGCATCTGGGTTGCTACCAGCATGCCCTTGTACACAATGGTACGGGCACTGAACGAGCACACGTAGAAGATGTGGCCCTGAAGCGCAAACTCGGCATCGGCAGCCTTTTCAACCATACGACGGCATACGTACAGACGACGCTCGAATGCGTCACCACGCTCCACATCTTCGGGGCGGCCTACGAAAGCCTGCAGGATGGTAGGCATGCACGCACGTGCGGTAGAGCCCAAATCGTGGGGGTCGATGGGCACCTCGCGCCAGAACAGCAACGGCAAACCGGCCTTTGCGCAGCCCTCTTCGAAGATACGCTTGGAAACTTCGACGCCTCGCTCATCTTGGGGGAAGAAGAGCATTGCCACGCCGTAGTCGCCTTCATCGGGAAGAAGGTGACCGCACTTCTGCGCTTCCTTGCGGAAGAAATGATGGGGAATCTGGAACAGGATACCGGCACCATCGCCCGTATTATGCTCCAAACCCTTGCCACCGCGATGCTCCAGATTTACAAGGACCGACAGGGCATCGTCGATCATCTGATGCGAGCGCACGCCTTTCAGGTGTGCCAGCGCGCCAATACCGCACGCGTCATGCTCGAACTCAGGACGATACAGCCCGCTTTGCGCAGGCACGTTCCGTGTTTGCATTCTGAACCTCTCACTCTCACTGATTGAAAGCCGCAAAACGTTTGTCCTCTCCGTTCGGCGGCTTCTGCGAACCGTTTGCCTTCCCCGTTTCGGGGAAGATGGGGATAATTCGCTAGCAAACAAGGTAACGCCTTCTATAGGGGCAGGTTGCCTTTGTTTCGAGACGTAACAAAGCGGAACAATAGAGTTAACACGCCCGAAACAGGGCGTTCAAAGCACGGTAATGGGAAGCGAGCAGGCCATCGGGCGCCAGGCTTACGTTGCCGGCACGTACGCGCGACGGTAGAATCCACGCGCCTTGTTGGATATGGCCTGGCACAGGGCGCCGATGGCGAACATCGAGATTACCGTGCCCACGCCCACGCCGAACAGGTGCCCTGTCAGGGCAAACGCCATCACGCAGGCAAGGGAGAAGCGCAGCACGTCGTTGATGATCTTCGTTTTGCCAAAGGGCATATGGGTGAACTTCATGAATGCCTGCGTGCAGCCATCGGCAGGGTTCAGCACGAAATCCATGGCCACCATGGCGCTGACCCCGATGGATATAAGGATGATGCCAATCGTGAACATTATGCAGCTGACCAGCAAGTTCGGATCATGGCAGAACCAGAAGCAATCTAGCGTCAACACGTAATCGAAGATGTCGATCAAGCAGCCGAACACCAGGGCGAAAGGAATCTGCAGGGCGATTTTGGCCGTGAAGGTGCGGAACACCAGCACCTGAATCAGCACGTCGATGCAGTACAGGCACATGCACGACTGCCCCAAGGTAAGCAAATGGGTGCCCTCGCTGAACACCAAGGGCACCGACTGGAACGCCGGTGCGCCAAAATCGCTTCGCGCGCTTAGCACAACGCCGATGCCCAGAATCAGAATGCCGCACACATATATGGCTATGCGCAGCGGCATCGAGCGCGTTCCCGGCGCAAGCTGCGATTCGATGTTCCCAAAATCCGTCCCCACGGTATGCCCCCCTTGCACGAAGCCTTGTTGCCTCAAGCATACAATTTCCCAAAGCATACGCGAAAGAGCGCCGCAAACAAGGAAACCGTGGATAACCGTCCCACGACTAGGCTATCCTGTAAGGCAAAAATACCCGTAACAAGGGAGATGCCATGGCGAAGAAAATTACGAAGAAGCAGGCGAAAAAGGCAGCGGAGCTTGCCGTTGAAGATGCGCTTGAGAAATATCTTTCCAGCACCCTTACCTCCAGCCGGGAAAACAGTGGGAAGGAAGGCGCTTCGCCGCTCGGTGCACCGTATCGCCGCGGACCGGTAACCCTGCGCGGGAAAATGATTCCCCAGCACAGCACCACCGGAAAGCTGATCAGCGAAGAGGCGGGCACCGACTGGCGCGATGCCGACCCGTGGCGCGCGCTGCGCATTCAGTCCGAATTCGTTGACGGCTTCGACGCCCTTGCCGATTTAGGCCCTGCCGTTGCGATATTCGGCTCAGCGCGAACCGAGCCCACCAGCCCGTATTACCAGCACGCCATGCAGATTGCCGGCAAGCTTGCCAACAAAGACGTTGCCGTTGTTACTGGCGGCGGCCCCGGCATCATGGAGGCGGCGAACCGCGGTGCAGCAATGGCGGGCGGAACATCGGTCGGGCTTTCCATCGAACTGCCACGCGAGGAAAACACCAACGCCTGGGTAAACCTCGGCATCGAATTCCGCTATTTCTTCGTACGCAAAACCATGTTCGTGAAGTACTCTTCCGGTGCCATTTTCTTCCCTGGCGGATTCGGCACGCTTGACGAAATGTTCGAAGTGCTGGTGCTGGTACAAACGCACAAGGTGAAGAACATGCCCATCGTGCTGTTCGGCACCGAATACTGGCAGGGGCTGCTCGATTGGGCGCACGGTCCCTTGATGCAGCAGGGCATGATCGACGAGTCCGACCTTTCGCTTTTCACCGTAACCGACGACATCGACGAAGCCGTGCGCATCGCCACCAGCGCCATTAAGAAATAGAACAGGAGGCCCTTATGCCCATCGAACTGGTTGATTGCCATACCCACACGGTGTTTTCCGATGGAAAGAGCACCTTTGCGGAAAATATGCACGCTGCCGTCGATTGCGGCATAACCACCATTGCTTGCACCGACCACTGGGGGCGCCCCGAGTTCATCGATTGCTCCATCGAGGAAGCAAAGCTCCCCGATTATGCCAACGAAATCAAACGCATCCGCGAAGAGTTCCCGCAATTGGAAATCATCCACGGGCTCGAGGCGGACTGGTACCCTGGCTGCTCTACCGACCTGCACGAAACGCGAGGCACGGCAACATTCCTGTTGGGCTCGATCCATTACCTGAAGGAAAAAGCGCTGGACTGGGACGAAGATATGCGCATTTGGGAGGAATTAGGCGCCGACGCCCTTTGGCGGCTCTACGTTGAGGAATGGTGCAAAGCCGCAACCAGCGGCCTGTTCGATTCCATGGCACACCCCGATCTCCCGCGCTTATTCGCACTTTCCGGCTACGCGCCCAGCATAAGCCTTAACCCCCTGTTCGATGATATGGCCGAGGCGGCGCATGCCGGCAACGTTCACGTGGAAATCAATACAGCAGGCCTTACCAAGAATTTCGCCGATTTCTACCCGCAAGAGCCGCTTCTTCAGCGATTCTTTGCCGCCAGCGTGCCGCTTACGGTAGGCTCTGACGCCCATCATGCAAGCCGCATCGGCGAAAACATCCAACATGCGTATCGCTATGCTCACCGCATCGGCTACGACTTCATCGATGCGCCCACCGCCGATGGCGGATGGCGAAGCATCGATATTTCAGAAGCATAATTCGCCCATTCCCGTCAGCGGCATATGATAAGGAGTCGCATTCGGCAAGGAAGGACGTTTCTCCCCCTCAACTGTCGGTTCGTGGCAAGTTTTCGTCCAAACGTATGCGAAATTCGCTGATTTCAAGCGATTCCAATACGTTTGGCGCGAATAGTGCCAGAAATCAACGGAAAGGAATACGTTTAGAGGAAAACTTGCCACGAAGGCCTTCATTTCCTTGAAAAAGCCTTTCCATCATACGTAGGGACGAAAACTTGCCAATAATTGAGCACATAAACCGACAAGGGAAACTTACGCGCTCAAATCCTCTACTTCCGCCAAGTTGCCGAACGCCCGAATGTAAATGCGCAGAGCACGCTTCAACTCTTCTTCGGCAATACCCTCGTTAGCAGCATGCATGCCCCCTACCCACTCGGGCACCGGGAACGCACCCTCTTCAGCAGGGCCAAAGCTTACCGCATTCGGGAATTCACGCGCATAGGTGCCACCACCCATGGTGAACGGCTTCACTTGCTTGCCAGTAGTACCGCAATACGCATCCATGAGCGCACGAACAGGAGCAGTGTCAGGGTTCACGGTAAACGGTTTCTTGTCCGAAGTGATTTTCACCGTAGCTCCCTGCTTTTCGGCAAGATCGACAAAGAGGCCCTGCAGCTTTTCGCCGGTGATTGCCGCTGGATAACGAATATCCTCGGTCATCACAAAGCGGCCATCCATCTTGTTCATCATGCCGATGACGCTGGTCAGATCCTGGAAATCGTCGTCGCGGCAAGCGGCGCCGAAAGCCGAGCCATCCGTGCATTCTGCCATTTCCGCCGCGAAACGCAACCACTCGCCTTCCCCCTCGGAGCATACTCCGCATGAAAGCAGATACCGGCACAAAATACCGATGGCGTTCACCGTGCCTTCGGGAAGGGAGGCATGTCCGGCAATGCCTGTTGCCGTTACCAGCGCGCCCCCTTCGCACGATGAGACCTCGATGCGCTTGGAAGCAGGCAAGCTTGCGGGGTCGGCGTTTACCACAGCGCGCGCAATACCTGGCACCGCGTTAGGAGCCGTTCCCGCCGCGAACGAAACGATGGAGCCTTCAATAACGCCCGAGGTGATCGTGGCGCCGAACTGGCCCTTTTCCCCGTAGCAGAGCGGGAATTCCGCATCGGGGGTGAACAGAAAGTCAGGCGCCTGGTTGTGCTCCAAGTAGTAAGGAACGTCGCCCATGCCCGATTCCTCGTTGCACCCGAAGATGAAGCGCACCGTATGGCGCAAATCAGCACCGCGGTCGATCCAGAACTTCAAACCGTACAGCGCGGTAAGCACAGGAGCTTTGTCGTCTGACGTGCCGCGCCCGATAAGCACGCCGTCCTTTCGCGTTACCGCAAAAGGCTCAAAATTCCAACCTTCCCCAGCAGGGACTACGTCAACGTGTCCGATAACACCCAACTGTTGGCCGCTTGTACCCGGAAAATCGGCAAAACCCGCGTACCCATCGCCATCATGCGTTTGCAGACCCATGCGAGAAGCGATGGAAAGAGCCTGATCAAGCGCCGCACGCGGACCAGGACCAAAGGGCGCACCAGGAGCGGCATGCTCGGCATCAAGCGAGCTGTCAATGGCAATCAAGCGTTCAACATCAGCCAAAAACGCCGGCCAATTCTCTTCGATAAACGAATCAATCTCAACGTCGGTCGCCTTCATCGGCGCTCCTTCCCTATTGTGCTTGTCTAAAGGGGTCACCCTCTTAGGATGCCCCTGGCATCCTAAATCCTAGAACCTGAAGTCGTTGCCCGTTCCTGCCAGGATCTCCCCTATGTGCTTTTCGGTAAGAGCTCGCGTCTTTTCGTTCGGGATGTTCAACAGCTCGCGCTTCACCATGGCCAGGCCCTTTTCCTTGGTGGCGGGGGTTGCGTAATCCGCCAGGTACTCCGTAAGCGTCATAAGCGCATTCGGGTGGCAATAGTTCAGGATCTGCCCGTTCTTGCAGAAGCTCATGAACCTATCGCCCGTGCGGCCGGCGCGATAGCATGCCGTGCAGAAGCTGGGAATATGATCGTTGTCCATGAGCCAGCTGATAACCTCGTCGAGCGTACGCTGGTCGGACACGTCGAACTGCTCGGTGTCATGCGGGCGCACCGGCTCGTTGTAGCCGCCCACGCTGGTGCGCGAACCGCCCGAAATCTGGCTTACGCCGTATTGCAGCGCATGCTCACGCACCTGCTGGCTTTCGCGGGTGGAAATGATCATGCCCGTGTACGGCACCGTAATGCGGATAAGGGCAATGATCTTCTCGAACATCTCGTCGGGAATGCCGTTGTCGAACACGTCCGGGTCGATGTCCATCGCGGGCTTCACACGCGGCACGCTGATGGTGTGCGGCCCCACGCCGTGTACCGCTTCCAGGTGTTCGGCATGCATGATAAGGCCCGCAAACTCATAGCGATACCCTTGCAGGCCGAACAGAACGCCCAGGCCCACATCGTCGATGCCGCCCTCCATTGCACGGTCCATGGCTTCCGTATGCCAGTTGTAATCGCGCTTTGGGCCGGTGGGATGCAGTTCCTGGTAGCCCTTCTTGTTGTACGTTTCCTGGAACAGGATGTAGGTGCCGATTTCCGCTTCCTTGAGCATGCGGTACTCTTCCACCGTCGTTGCGGCGATGTTCACGTTAACACGGCGAATTGCCCCGTTCTTATGCTTGATGGAATAGATGGTTTCCATGCTTTCAAGAATGTACTCGATGGGGTTGTGTTTCGGATCTTCGCCCGCTTCGATGGCAAGGCGCTTGTGACCCATGTCTTGCAAGGCAATAACCTCGGCACGAATTTCTTCCTGCGTCAGCTTCTTACGCGGGATGGTGCGGTTCTTCGCATGATAGGGGCAGTACAAGCACCCGTTCACGCAGTAGTTCGAAAGGTACAGCGGCGCAAACAGCACAATACGGTTGCCGTAATAAGCCAGTTTGATCTGACGCGCCAAGTCTTTGATTTCCTGGTTGATCTGCGGATCATCGCAGGCCAGAAGCACGCTTGCCTCACGATGCGTGATTACCGCGCCATGATCGGCGGAAGGGTGCAGGTTGGCGCGCGCCTTGTCCAAAATGCGGCGGCACAACTCAATATCGTCTTTATGCTCATCGGCATAGGCAATCGAATCCAAGATCTCGGCGTCATTGATGAACTCATCGGCGCAGAGCGATTTCGGATCGTAACGGAATTCCGTCATAAGCTCTTCTTTCGCTTTGTCTTCTATAAAGTAAGCGGCGAAGACGTTCGGGCATCGCCTTTGCCGCAGGTATGGCTATCACGCGTATGCGCAACTGCGTCTAACTTACCGCGAATAAGGCACATTCGCCCACCAAAAACCCCGCTCATCCACAAACGGCGGCATAATCCGTTAAAGAAACGAAACACTACCATGAGAACATTCCCGAAGACCGAGCAGAAAGGGACCCGTATGAGCACCGCACAAGATCACGACATGCAGGAGCCAACGCAGCAGAAGCCTTCTGCCAACAATCCCCTTCTAACCGAAAGTGGGCCGGCGCTGATGCGCACCCCGAAAGGCATGCGCATGGCAATCGGGCTGTTTGGACGTCGCAATGTAGGTAAATCCAGCGTGTTGAACGCCATCACGAACCAGCAGGTCAGCATCGTGTCGGATGTTGCGGGCACCACAACCGACCCCGTTGAAAAGCCTATGGAGCTTTTGCCTCTGGGGCCGGTGCTGTTCATCGATACCGCAGGCATCGACGATGATCAGGAAACGATGGGCGAGCTGCGCACCAAGCGCACGCAAAGCGCCTTTGATCGCTGCGATATCGGCTTGGTGGTCGCCGAAGCGGGAACATGGGGCGCTTACGAGGAAGGCATTGTCCACAACCTCGAAGAGCGCAGCATCCCCTTTATCCTCGTTTGCAACAAAACAGACCTGCTCGATGCCGAAACCCTCGACAACGAACACAGTGCAGCAAGCGCTACCAAAAAGGTACCGCGCGGAACCGTTACAGACCCGCATCGAGAAACGGTTCTTGAAGCCTGCCGCCAAGCCCTGCCCCAGACCCTGCAGAGCAAGCCCCTTGTTTGCATGAACGCTGCAGAGCGCAAAGGCGTTGTCGAACTGCGCCAAGCACTGCTCGATAACGCGCCCGAAGAATTTGTGAACGACCCGAAAATCATCGGCGACATCGTGGATCCTGGTTCAGTAGTGGTGCTGGTTATCCCCATCGACAAGGAAGCGCCCAAGGGACGCCTGATCCTTCCCCAGGTGCAGGCAATCCGCGACCTGCTTGATTCGCGCTGCATGCCCCTATGCGTTACCGACGAGGAACTGCCCCAAGCGCTCGCAGCTCTGAAGGAGCCGCCCGCCCTGGTGGTAACCGATTCGCAGGCCTTTGCCAAGGTGGCAAAAATCGTGCCCGAAACCGTACCGCTCACAGGGTTTTCCGTTGCCTTCGCTCGTTTCAAGGGAGACTTGCCTACCCAAGCGCTGGGCACGTTGGCCATCGACACGCTGACCGAGCATTCGCGCGTGCTCATTGCCGAGGCATGCACGCATCATCCCATCGAAGAAGACATCGGCACTGTAAAGATTCCACGCCTTCTGCGCGCCCGTATCGGACAAGGGCTCACCATCGACAATGTACGCGGCGTCGATTTCCCGGAAAACCTTTCCAGCTACGACTTGGTTATTCACTGCGGAGGCTGTACCTTCAACCGCCGTGCCGTGCTTTCGAGGATCCAAGCCTGCGTAAACGCCGGTGTGCCCGTTTCCAACTACGGACTCACCCTTGCCTACCTGATGGGTGTGTTCGACCGATCTATCAAGGCATTCCCCGGCATGGAGGCATTTTTGGCAAAGGCTGAAAAGCAGAGATAGGCGCTCTCCTCCCCCTTTGCGTCGAATATCGGCCCTTCCTTGGCAAATTAAGGCGCTAAAACACGACAGACACGCTGCCTAGAAATCGGAAAGCATCGACATGCTCCCCCCGATTTCTAGGCTCTTTGGACTTTTCAGCAGGCGGCATCGTACTTTTGCGGGCCCCTTTGCCAAACTACCCAGGAAAACCCGTACATGCCCGCGCACGAACGCAAGAAAAGGGCCCGCCAAAAACGAGCCCTCACCATATGCGGATAAACCCCTCCGCAGTATTTGCGATGCACGGCAGCCTGTTACTTCACATCCTCCAAATGGGGAATGGACTGCTGCGCGCCGATTTTCGTGGTGGCCAAAGCGGAAGCCTTGGTTGCCAAATCGATTGCCTCTTCGATCGTAACGCCGCGCGCATAGCTAGCCACCAAAGCACCAATATAGGTATCGCCCGCGCACGTGGTGTCGATGGCATTCACCTTGCACGGCGTAGCCTTAAGGAACTTACTGCGCGAAAGAACCACCGAACCGCGCTCGCCCAGCGTTACCACCACCGTGCCAACGCCCGCAGCCGCAAGCTTTTCCATAGCGGTTTTGGCGGTTGCATCGTCTTCGGGATAGATACCCGTCAGAATCTCGCACTCGCTTTCGTTTACCACCACCATGTCTAGGCAGCCATACACCCATTCGGGCAGCTTGCGCGCGGGAGCAGGATTCAGCACCGTGTACATACCACGGTCATGCGCATCGCGCAGCGCTTCCATCGTGGCATCGAAGTCGCATTCCAGCTGAGCCAGAAACACGTCGCCGCCACGGGCAACCTCGTCAAGCGAGGAACGAACCCCTTCTGCAGTAGGCGCCGCGTTCGCGCCCGAGCCGAGCACGATGAAGTTGTCGCCCTGCACACGGGTGATAAGGGCGACGCCCGTTGCCAGATCGTCCACGCGCTGGATGCGATCGCATTGCACGCCCTCTTCGGCAAGGGCAGCAATCATCTGGTCGCCGAAAGCGTCTTCGCCCACGGCACCCAGCATCACTACTTCGGCACCGAGCTTTGCCGAGGCAACCGCCTGGTTAGCGCCCTTGCCACCAGGATTCGTGATGAAGCAACGCCCCATGATGGTTTCCCCCATCACCGGCATATGATCGCTTTCGATGGAGAGATCCATGTTCAAGCTACCGAAAACAACTACCTTGCTCATATCGAGCTCCTTTTAATCAAGAAAAGATTCGAGACCAAAATGCAGGTCCAAACAAAACAGAAAGCGAAACGCCGGCGAGCGCCGACGGGGCGAAAGCAAGCACCCTGGCGCACTCCGCGCAACCGGCTTGCTTGGCACCCATCTACGCCGCCAACGTTTCGCATGGCATCATCGCGTCTCTTGCGAACGTTCGATCACAAAAGGCAATCGAAGTCTTAAGAGTTGTCAGCCTCGGATTCCTTGGGGATAAGGAACGAAACGGCCAACGCGGCAACCAGCAAGATCGCACCAGCGATCATGGAAGCAGCGTAACCGGCAGCGGCACCGCTCGTAGCCGTAATGGTATCCATAGCGGCATACAGGATGGCGAAGGAGAGGCCTGCACCCAGGTTGAATGCACCAGCGTTCATACCGGGAAGGTAGCCCGGGTTGTCCTTCGGGGAAAGCACGATGCCCAAGCCGTTGAGCATGATGTTGGCGGTACCTGCATAGGCGATACCCAGGACAACCGAGATAACAACGAGCGCTGCCACGCTCGCATTGTTGGCAACGAAGATGCCGAACAGCGCGCCGATAAGGCTGAATACGAGGCCGCCACGCAGAACCTTGTGGTAGCCGAACTTGCTTGCCAGAACGCCGGCAACAGGGCCGAATACCAGGCCGAGCAATGCATAAGGGGTAAGCGTTGCGAAGGAAACCACGTCGGCGCCCATGTTAACGCCCATTTCGGGATCCTGAGCAATAGCAGGCACAACGCCGTTCATGATGGCGAAAACGCCGGTCATGGTAAGCAGCGTGGTAAGCAGCAAGCCCCACGTACGGCGCTGCTTCAGGTAATGCGTGGAAACCATAGGAGCGCTCTTCCTCTTCTCGATGTTCCAGAACGCAATGAAGAAGATGGCGGCAACCACGATCAAAACAAGAGTGAGGGAAAGGTCGGCAGCGGCAAGCTTCTGGATCTCGTTGATAGCCAGGTACGCTGCCAAGAAGGCGATGCCCAGCGTGAACACGCCGGCCCAGTCCATCTTCGGGGTTTCCTCTGCGGTGCTTTCCTTCGAGCAGATAATAACCAGCACAACAGCAACAGCGGCAACGGCAGCCATGGTGATGAACACCGAGCGGAAGCCGAAGTTGCCGGCAAGCCAACCGCCCAGCAGGGCGTCAACGCCAGCGATGCCGCCGTTAACGGAGGTGAGGATAGCCATCAGCTTGGTGTAGCGGGCCTCTTCGCGAACCTGGTTGTGCAGCATGATCAGGCACATGGGAACAACCGGGCCGGCAACGCCCTGCATAACGCGGCCGATCATCAGCATGTTCACGTCGGCAGCGGCGGCGGAAACCACGCAACCGATGCCCGTGATGGTAAGCATGCCGCACAGAACCTTCTTACGGCCGGCAATGTCAGCAAGGCGGGGAAGGAACAGCGAGAACAGTGCCGCAGCGGTGAAGAACACCGTCTGGGTGTTGCCGATTTCGGTTGCCGTGCTGTTCAGCTCGATCTGCATGGTTGCCAGCGCAGGCGAAAGCATGGAAGCGTTCAGCTGGAAAGCGAAGATGGCAACAAGCAGCGCCACCATAAGGCCGACGATGGACTTGCCGCCCTCGTCGAGCATTTTTTCTTTGGTTTCAGTCATTGTTGGTTAGCCAATCCTTTTGATTGCATCGGTTACAAGGTTCCAGAATTTGTCGAAGTCGAGCTTCGTTGCCACCTGGGTGTGGCATTCCTCGGCGGAAGGCTCGGGGCCGCGCAGGTCGGCAACGGTCATGCCAAGAGTGAGCTCGCTGTGGATTTCCACATCAAGCGGGCAACGGCGGGTCTGCACGCAGGTTGGGTCGATCAGGTAGGCAACCGTGCAGGGGTCGTGCACCGGCGGGTCCACGAAGTCCTGGTTGTCCTGGTAGGTCTTGCGGAAGAAGTCCATCAAACCGGAAACGAACATGGCCAAAGGCGTGCCCACTTCCTCGATCTGCTTCTGCACGGCAGGGGTGCACAGCGCCTGATGGGTAAGGTCAAGGCCCACCATGGTAAGAGGCCACGGCTCGTTGAACACGATGTGGGCCGCCTCAGGGTCTACCTTGATGTTGAATTCGGCAACCGCGCTCCAGTTGCCTTCGTGATAGCCGCCGCCCATAAGGACAACCTCTTTCACGCGCTCCACGATGCGGGGCTCCATACGAACGGCCATGGCAATGTTCGTAAGCGGGCCGGTGGGCACCAACGTGATGGTGCCGGGCTCGGCAGCCATGATGGTTTCCACGATGTAGTTGACTGCATGCTTTTCTTCCAGCGGGCGCGTAGGCTCGGGGAGCTCCACGCCGTCAAGACCGCTTTCGCCATGAATGGAAGCGGCAACTTCCTGCGGGCGAACGATGGGGCGATCGCAGCCGGCATATACGGGGATATGCGTTGCGTGCGCCTTTTCCAAAACTGCGCGTGCGTTGTAGGTAACCTTGTCGAGGCTCTGATTGCCTCCCACCGTGGTTACACCGACGAGCTCGATCTCGGGGTTGCCCAGTGCCAGAAGCAGAGCAACGGCATCATCGTGCCCAGGATCGCAATCGAGAATGATTTTTTTCGTCACGATAGTTCCTTTGTTTCCAATACTGATACCGTCTGCGCCGCATAAATCGCCGCAGACAAAACGTTCGTATTTTAACGTATTGGAAACAATTTTTTACCTTTAGGTTAAGAGATTGCGTTTTCTTTCCCTATCGAACGTTTACCTACCGTTCATCGGTAAAGCAAGCCCGTTCACCCTTGCGCGTTGATATACTTCGTATAAGCATGCGCGCCAAAGGACAAAGCGCCGGGATCCCCGGCAGGCCGCGTGCGCAAGGCTGGAAACCAACCAGCTCAGACCATACAAACCGAGGAGAATTCCATGAGCCCATTGGAAATCCGTACCTCGAGTGCTGCGGAACGCACCGTACGCGGCGTGTGCCAGGACATGGCACGCCGCCTGGCATCGCACCCTCAAGGTACCTGCCCCGTTGATGTGACGCGTGGCCTTATCGCCCTTTGCCGCACGCAAACCTGCGGCAAATGCGTTCCCTGTCGCATTGGCCTGGCACAAATCGAGTCCCTGCTCGACGGCGTGCTGGAAGGCACTGCAACCGAGGCCGACCTTGCCCGCATCGAATCCCTTGCCGAAAACGTACGCATCTCCGCCGACTGTGCCATTGGCACCCAGGCTGCGGAAATGGCGCTCACCAGCGCAAAGGCCTTCCGCGAAGACTTCGAGCTTCATGCCAAAGGGCGCTGCCTGTGCACGTCCGATCACCCCGTTCCCTGCGTGCAGGGGTGCCCGGCAAACGTCGACATCCCCGGCTACATCGCCTTGGTACGCGCGGGCCGCTTCGACGACGCCATCGAGCTCATCTGCAAAGACAACCCCTTCCCCAGCGCCTGCGCCTATGTATGCGAGCATCCGTGTGAAAACACCTGCCGTCGCAGCTTCGTAGACTCCGCCGTGAACATCCGCGGCTTGAAGCGCTACGCCTGCGACCATGAAACCGCCGACCGCACCGTTGAGGTTGGCGAGCCCACCGGCAAGAAGGTTGCCGTCATCGGCGGCGGCCCGGGCGGCCTTACCGCGGCGTACTACCTTACCCGCATGGGCCATTCCGTGACGGTATACGAACAGCGCGCCAAGCTGGGCGGCATGCTGCGCTACGGCATTCCCAACTACCGCCTGCCCAAGACGCTGCTCGACACCGAAATCGCCCACATCACTTCGCTAGGCATCGAGGTGAAGCTGGGCGTTTCCGTTGGCAAAGACGTGGCAATCGCCGATCTCGAACGCGACTACGATGCCGTATATGTGTGCATCGGCGCGCATTCCGACAAGAAGCTGCGCATCGAAGGCGAAGACGCCGCAGGCGTAGTGCCCGCTGTATCCATGCTGCGCGCAATCGGCGATGGCGATATCGCCGATCTGTCCGGCCAGGACGTGGTGGTTGTTGGTGGCGGCAACGTTGCCATGGACGCCGCACGCAGCGCTTGCCGCATGGGCGCCAAGTCGGTGAAAATCGTCTACCGTCGCCGCCGCGCTGACATGACGGCGCTCGACGAGGAAATCGACGGCGCCATCGAAGACGGCTGCGAACTCATGGAACTGGTGGCACCGGCACACGTCGAAGTGAACGACGAAGGTCACGCCGTGGCGCTGTGGGGCCAGCCGCAGATGATTTCCACCGTGCGTGGCGGACGTCCCTCGCCCAAGGCAGCAAGCAAGCCCGAGGTTCGCATCCCCGCCACCACCATCATCGTGGCAATCGGCCAGAACATCGACTCTGCCGCGTTCGAGGAGTTCGGCCTGCCCTGCAAGTGGAACGAAATCCAGGCACAGCCCGATTCCAGCATTCCCGAAAAGCCCGGCTTCTTCACCGGCGGCGACTGCTGCTGGGGCCCGGCAACCGTTATCCGAGCTATCGAGGGCGGCAAGGTTGCCGCACGCAGCATCGACACGTACCTGGGCGGTAAGCACGAGATCCGCTGCGACGTTGAGATTCCCACGCCGAACCTGGCCGACCGCGTGCCCTGCGGCCGCGTGACCATGAAAGAGCGCCCCGGCGCTGAACGCAGCTGCGATTTCGAGCTGTGCGAAATTGGCATGTCCGAAGAGGAAATGCTGCAAGAAGCAGGCCGTTGCCTGGGGTGCGATCACTTCGGCTACGGCGCATTCAAGGGCGGAAGGAGCCGAGCATGGTAACGCTGACCATCGATGGGAACGAGATAACGGTCCCCGAGCACACCTCCATCCTCAACGCTGCCTACATGGCAGGTTCGAAGGTGCCGACGCTGTGCTACCTGAAGGATATCAACGAAATCGGCGCTTGCCGCATTTGCGTGGTAGAAGTCGAAGGCATCGACAAGCTGGTTTCCTCGTGCAACAACGAGGTTGCCGAGGGTATGGTGGTAAACACCATGAGCCCGCGCGTTATCGCTTCGCGCCGCGAAACCATGGCACTTATTCTTTCGCGCCATAAAAGCGAGTGCACCACCTGCACCCGCAACGGCAACTGCCTGGTTCAGAGCAACGCTGCGGCGCTGAACGTCACCACCATCCCCTACCCTGCGCACTACGACCAGCAGAAGAACCCCACCGACTTCCCGCTGGTACGCGATGCTTCCAAATGCATCAGCTGCATGCGCTGCGTAAGCGAGTGCAGCAAGGTTCAGAACCTCAACGTATGGGATTTGACGCGCACCGGGTCGAACGCCCACGTTGGCGCTGCCGGCTGCAAGGATATTTCCGAAGCAGCATGCTCTTTGTGCGGCCAGTGCATCACGCACTGCCCTTGCGGCGCACTTTCCGAACGCGATGACACGCAGAAGGTGTTCGACATCATCGCCGACCCCGAACGCATTGCCATTGTGCAGATTGCGCCTTCCATCCGCGCTGCTTGGGGCGAGCCTCTGGGCCTTTCCACCGAGCAGGCAACGGTGGGCCGCATGGTCGCCGCAGTGCGCAAGCTGGGCTTCGACTACGTGTTCGACACCGACTTCGCAGCCGACATGACCATCATGGAAGAAGGCACCGAGCTCCTGCACCA
The DNA here is from genome assembly GCA_958431815.1 of uncultured Eggerthella sp. GTDB lineage: Bacteria > Actinomycetota > Coriobacteriia > Coriobacteriales > Eggerthellaceae > Anaerotardibacter. Next base: position 59,739 of record CAUASB010000001.1, read on the forward strand.
TCTGAAGAAAAACCCTGGCGAGCCCATGTTCACCTCGTGCTGCCCTGGCTGGGTGCGTTTCCTGAAGGCAAAGCACCCTGACTTGGTGAAGCACCTTTCCACTACCAAATCGCCTCAGCAGATTTTCGGCGCCATCGCCAAGAACTACTATGCCGAGATCCTGGGCGTAGACCCTGCGAAGATCGCCGTGGTTTCCATCATGCCCTGCGTGGCAAAGAAGGCCGAATGCGCTTACGAGGATATGGACACCACCGGCACTGGCCCCGATGTTGATGTAGTGCTTACCACGCGCGAGCTTGCCCGCATGCTGAAGGCCCAGTTCGTAAACGTTAAAGGCTTGCCCGAAGAAGAGTTCGACATGCCTTTGGGTGAAGCTACCGGCGCAGGCCATATCTTCGGCGCCACCGGCGGCGTTATGGAAGCTGCACTGCGCAGCGCGTACTTCCTGGTTACCGGTAAGAACCCCGATCCCGATGCCTTCAGCGCCGTACGCGGCCGCGAAGGTTGGCGCGAGGTTACCTACGACCTGGCCGGCAAGGAGCTCACCGTTGCTATCGCAAGCGGCCTGCAGAATGCCGACAACCTGTGCAACGCCATTGAAAACGGCGAGGTGGACTACGACTTCGTAGAGGTTATGGCCTGCCCCGGCGGCTGCGTGGGCGGCGGCGGACAGCCCATCCACGAAGGCCGTGAGTGCGCACACGACCGCGAACTTATCCTGCGCGACATCGACACGAATTCGAAGCTGCGCTTCAGCCACGAGAATCCTTCGGTTGTCGAGTGCTACGAAAAGTACTTCGGCGAGCCGAATTCCGAAAAGGCCGAGCAGCTGCTGCACTCCGACCACTTTGCCTGGGGAATGCCAAAAGCACGCTAAACCGATTCACTCAAGCCAACAGCAAGGGCCCGTTCGTGCGAACGGGCCCTTTTTTATTCGCTACTGTTTTAACGACCCCGAAAATCAATCATTGCGGAACGCATTTGCCGTACAATGGCAACGTTTCTAAAGGCAGGAAGAAAGGTGCCTGGTGCTCGATCAGTTTTCCCGTACCCGCTTGGTATTCGGCAACGAAGGTGTGGAAGCGTTGCAGAATGCGCATGTTATCGTATTCGGCTGCGGCGGCGTCGGCGGCTTCGTGTGCGAATCGCTGGTTCGCAGCGGGCTGGGCGCCATCGATATCGTCGACGATGACAAGGTATGCCTCACCAACATCAACCGCCAGGTTATCGCCACCTGGAAAACCATCGGGCAAGACAAGGTCGATGCCATGGAAGAGCGCCTGCTTGACATCAACCCCGATTGCAAAATCACCAAGCACAAGTGCTTCTACCTGCCTGACACCGCAGGCGAATTCGATTTCAGTCAGTACGACTACATCGTTGACTGCGTTGACACGGTAACGGCAAAGCTGAACTTGGTCACACAGGCTAAAGCGGCAGGCACGCCTATCATCAGCGCCATGGGAGCAGGCAACAAGCTTGACCTTACTGCCATCCGCATCGCCGACATTTCCGAAACCTCCATCTGTCGCTTGGCGCGCATCATTCGCAAGGAACTACGCAAACGCGGCATCAAGGGCTTGAAGGTTGCTTATTCTCCTGAACCTACCGTGAAGCTCGAAGAAGACGGCAAAGCCGGTTGCGCCGCAGGTTGCGTATGCCCTCCGGGCAGCGAGCGCACCTGCTTGCAGCGCCGCAGCGTACCAGGCAGCAACGCCTTCGTCCCCGCCGCCATGGGCTTGGCCATCGGCGCCGAAGTGGCAAAGGATTTGATGGGGAGATAGATTCCTCCCGAAAGGCGCCATCTTACCGTTCAGGCACCAGCAAACAAGCCATATAAGCGCTCAGGGGCTCGTCGTTTCGACGAACCCCTTTTTTTATGCGAAAAACTATTTATCTGTCCACCACAGTACCCACCTAATGATTGCAAGCTGCGTATTATACAAACCATCAAGAGGGCGCTCCCGAAGAGGAAGCCACATGCCGGGCCGATCGCAACCCTTTCGATTTCATCTTCGTTCTTTCCTTCCACACGCGATCGGTTCGGCATGTGGCTAAACGAATCAAAACGCGGCATTACCGCAAAAGCACAAAGCAAGGAGGACGCTATGAACACAGCACCTATTCGCACTCAATACTGCTCGATTATTCCCTGGAGGTACGTTCGATATGCTGCCTTCAAAGATTGCGGCTGCTCGATTATCACGTTGGTACCCAGGGTCGAGAGCCAGCCGTAGAATGTTGGCGCCTGCATAACCTTAACGCGCACCCGCATCGAACCGTCTTCCACCGCTTCGGCATCCACGTCTTTGCCGAAGCGGTCTATCACGGTGTTGATAGCGGGCGCTTTCACCAGCAAAGTAACCAACACCGGATCTCCGCTGTACATGCCGAACACTCGTTCCTGGTACTTCTTCACGTCGAATTGCGCCGTGCGCGCATTGCTCGTCGCGTCTTCTTCGGAAACATCGATGTCTTTCATACGGTCAACACGGTAATTGGTCGTGCCCTGGTGCTTGTCGTTCCAAGCAACCAGGTAATAACAGTCGTCCATATACACCAGGTGCAAAGGGGTTTCCACGTAGTAGTCGCCGTTATGCTGCAGAACAGCCTGCTTACGGTTGTCGTACTTGAAGTAATGGAACTGCACTTTCTTCTTGGCGGAAATAGCACGCTGGATGGCATCAAGGTTGTAGAATACCGATTCATTTTGCGAGCGAATACGCCCTTCAACATGAAGGCGCTTCCTCAGGTTTTCCGCCATGTACTTGCTGCCAAGCTTGCCGATGGCTTTCACCAATGTGCCCGATTTACGTTCCGTAAGAAAGCGCGAAGACTGAACGGCGTCGGCCAAAAGGAGTAGCTCGGTTTTTTCGAATTTGTGCGATGCCAACCCGTATTCGACAGGCGCACGTTGGTACTTCTCGATGTCGTAGCCATACTCCTTCAAGCACTTTATATCGCGGTAGAGCGTTTTCCGCTCAACGGTAATGCCCAGCTCCGCCAACCGCTCTATCAGCTGCGGGCCGGTAAGGCCATGCTTTTCATCGGTTTCGGTTTCAAAGATTTGAGCCAAGTACATCAGCTTCAGTTTTTGCACCGTGGTTGCCATACCGCACCCTTTCACTGCCAGCCAACTGGGAACTTTTATGTACATCATAAAGCAAAAAGGAGGACAGCCCCAGGGGCCATCCTCCTTTTGAACATCGCAACTTGGTTTGCCGCTTGTCAATTCAGTTGCGTATAGATCCTACTTCTCGTAGTCAACATCCTTGCTTTCGCGGAAGAACAGCAGCGCAACCAGGGAAACCACTGCCATACCGCCCAGATACCAACCAAGCGACATGATGCCGAAGTTCAGAACAAGGGCCGATGCGATGGTGGGAGCAAAAGCGCCGCCGAGAATTGCCGCCAGGTTATAGGAAAGACCAGAGCCGCAATAACGTACATGTGCCGGGAACAATTCGGGCAGGTACGAACCGGTGGGTCCGAAGATTGCGCCCATGCACATGAAGCCGACGCACAGGAACACCATTACGTTCAATGCACTATGCGCAGAAAGCAGAGCCGGAGCGAACAGGGCGAACACGAACGTTGCTGCCGTTGCCGTCATAACAACGGGCTTGCGGCCAAGACGATCAGCGCCCAGGCACCCAACAACGATGAACGCCGCAAAGAAGAACACCGAAACCATCTGCATACCAAGGTACTGCTGCTGCGTGAAGCCCAGGGTCGAAACGCCATAGGAAAGCGACCAAGTACCCAGAACGTAGAAAAGCGTATAGGTGATGCTTACCGCACAGGTGCCAAGAACAACCTGCCTCCAGTTGTGGCGGAGAAGCGTTGCCAGCGGCATCTTAACGGTACGGTTTTCTTTCTGGGCCTTCTGGAATACCGGGGTTTCCGTCATGCGAAGGCGAACGATGAGGCCAACTACTACCAGCAAAGCGGAAAGCAGAAACGGGATGCGCCAGCCCCAGGCAACCATGGCATCGGTAGGCAGCGTCGAGTCAAGCAGAAGGTTCACACCGTAAGCGCAGAAGAAGCCAATGGGAGCGCCCATGTTCGGGAACGATCCGTACAGAGCTCGCTTGCCCTTCGGAGCGTTTTCCGTGGCAACCAGCGCCGCGCCCGACCATTCGCCGCCAAGACCCAAGCCCTGGCAAGCGCGGCATACGCACAGAAGAACAACAGACGTGGGACCAAGCACCTCGTAGCCGGGAAGCAGGCCAACCACAAACGTTGCGATGCCCATCAGCATCAGGGCAACTACCAGCGTCTTCTTGCGCCCCAGCCTATCGCCGAAGTGGCCAAACAGAAGCGAGCCGAACGGACGAGCCAAAAACGACACCGCAAAGGTCACAAACGAAAGCAGCGTTGCCAACACCGGATCGGACTTCGCAACATCGGTAAAGAAGATCAGACCGAAATAGCTTGCCGCCGCAATGCTGTAGCAGTAGTTGTCGTAGAACTCAATGGCGGTGCCCACCATCGAGGCTGCCACGATTTCCGCGGTGGAATTCCGTTTCTTGGATTCGACGCCCACAGGCGCCATGGTTGATGCCGTTGCTGCTGTGCTAGACATTCCGCTTTCTCCTTCTTTTCCTTCGTTTCGTGAACCATTGAAATGCGGTTTCGGACAAGAAGGCTGTTTGAAGAACGCGGCATGCGCTGTTCCGGCAATAAAAAATCCGGAAGCCGTTTCTTTAAACAGCCTCCGGATTCAAAACCATCAGCTGCCCGATCAGGGTTCGGGCAGCTGACTTTGAGCAACCCGAGCCCTAAATAATGGAGCTGATAATTTCGATATGCAGGTTGCGGTAGTTCAACAGTTCGTCCTAACGTCCAAGCGCCTAAGCGCTCTCTCCGAACGCCCCTTGCGTTCGATGGCTTTATAATCGTCCTTTCGCCGAACAATACAACCGGTTACGGCATTCGGATCGTACTTCATCACATTTTCTGGACATTTCCGAAACACAGGCGAAATAAAGCCTGATGGAAGCGGCGCTCATGATTTCGCACAAAGGAACTTGTTTGAGCCGCTGCATTCGGGCAGTCGATGGAATACGCAAACAAGGAGATGCGCACCGCGGAAAAGGTAGTCGATAAGACACACCCAGGGCAGCAACCCTGGCCACAAGTTATTTAACGGGATATTTCTTCAGCCTATGCACCGCCACAATCAGGCAGAACAGGATCGAAACCACGCCGAGAGCACCACCGGCATAGAACACGTTGGCAATGCCCAGCGTGTTCACCACCTGACCGCCAAGCAAAGCGCCCGTGCCAATGCCGAAGTTGAAGATGCCCGAGAAAAAGGCCATGGCAACCGTTTCCTCTTCGTCGGAGGAAACGTTAATGATCTCGGCCTGGTACACCACGCTCACCGATGCGCCGCAGATACCCCACAGCACCACAACGCCCACAACGGCCACAACACCCATGCCTGCCGCTGCGTGCATCAAGAGCAAGGCAACCGGCACACCGATAGTGATAGCTCGGAAGAACGCGAAGCGGTAGCGCGGGTACAGCTTCGAGCACAGCAGGCTGCCGATGATACTTGCCACACCGAACACGGAAAGCACCATGGTAACCACGTCGTTTGCCAAACCGGCTATCTGCAGCAAGAACGGCTCGATGTAGCTGTAGCCCGTGTAGTAGCCCCATGCATACAGCGCCGTAAGAATGAACAGCGCAACCAAACCCTTGTTCTGGAACAGCCCCGGCAACTGCGAAACGCTGAACGGCTCGGCGCCGGGCACCCACGGCAACGTGATAAGCAAGTAAATCAACAGAATCGCTGTGATTACCGCAACAATGGCGAAGGTAAGGCGCCAACCCACGGCAAGGCCGATGGCACGGCCCAGCGGCAAGCCGATAATGCCCGCAACCGCCGTACCCGTTTCCACCAAGCTCAAGGCAAGGGCGCGCTTGTTCTGCGGAACAAGGCGCACGGCGATAGGCGCTGCAATAGCCCAGAAAACGGAATGGGCACACGCCACCACCAGGCGCGATGCCATAAGCATCCAATAACTTGCCGAAACCGCAGTAAGCACCTGCCCCACCAAAAACACCACAATGACCACCAACATAAGCCTGCGGAAATCAAGGCGCGTTGCCACGATCATCAGCGGCACCGAAAGAATCATAACCGCCCAAGCGTACACCGAAACCAACATGCCCGTGGTTGCCTCGGAAGTGCCAAAGGTATGTCCAATATCGGTAAGCAAACCAACCGGCATGAACTCGGAAGAATTGAACACGAATGCCGCGATGGCAATGCCCGCGAGCGCAAGCCACTGCTTGCCGGTCATTTCCTGGGACAAAAGTACGCTCCTACCCAATCGAAAGAAACTAAAACGAAGCTATTCTAGACCGAGCGCCCAAAGCATCTGTCCAAGTCAAGCCAACAGGGCAACAACTACAGAATTGAAGCGCGTAGCACGCTGCAACGCCTTTTCGGCAGACGCCGTACTCGCCCGAAATCATAAAACAACGCCGAAAAAAAGAAGCGGACGAAACGCCCGCCTCCCCTGTGCGCACATGCTGTTTCGACAAACTTATTCGGCTTCCCCTGTTGGCTTCGCCTCTTCAAGTGCACGAGCTTCCTCCAGTGCCGCAAACTTGGCCTTCATGGTTGGGTTCTTCCGTGTGAGCTTCTTGATGGTAAGGTCTTGCGCCTTGTCATTTGCCAAACGCAAGTTGCGCTCGCTGCCGAGCAACGCGTCCTTCGTTTTCTGCAGATGGTCGATGGTCTTATCGATTTCATCGATGGCCGTTTGGAACTTGCGGCTTGCCAAATCGTAGTTGCGAGCGAACTTCGTCTTGAAATCTTCCATCGAGTTCTCGAAGTTGGTGATGTCGATGTTCTGGTTGCGTACCTCGGCAAGCTCGGTTTTGTACTGCAAGGCAGAAAGTGCCGCGTTGCGCAGAATTGAGATGATGGGAATGAAGAACTGCGGACGAATCACGTACATCTTTTCGTAACGGTAGCTCACATCCACAATGCCCTCGTTGTACAGTTCGCTGTCGGGCTCAAGCATGGTGCACAAAACGGCGTACTCGCACTTCTTCTTCTTTCGATCGGAGTCGAGCTTGGCAAAGAAATCCTCGTTCTTGTGCTTGGTGCGGGTCTCATCGTTTTCGTTCTTCATCTCGAACATGATGGAAACCACTTCTTCGCCTGTTTCGGGGTCGGTTTCACGGAACACGAAATCACCCTTGGTGCCTTCCACCACCTCGTTGTCTTTCTCGAAGTAGGCATGGGGGAACGCCGTGGCGCGGATCTTGTTGAACTCCGTTTCGCAATGGCGCTCCAGCGATTCGCCCACCATCTTGGTAGAAAGACGCGCCTTCATTTCCTTTACGCGGGCAATTTCCTCGTCCTTGTACTTGATAAGCTCGTCTTTGGCCGAAAGCTCGTTGGCCATCTTTTCACGCAAGGCAGCCTTTTCCTGCTCTGCCTGGGCCTGTTGCAGCTTCACCTGCGCGGCAAGCTCGTCGCGCTGGCGCTCGACAGCAGCACGCGCCTCGGTAACGGCAAGCTCTTTCTGTGCCTTGAACTGCTGCGTCTGCGATTCGATCTGCTGCTTCTGGGCCGCAATGGTCTGCTGGAGCTTAGCCGATTCCTCAGCAGCAGCGCGAGCGCTTTGTGCCTGCTCGGCCGCCATTTTCTGAGTGTATTCCTGCGCTTGCGATTCCAGCTGCTGTTTGAAGGCACTCTGCTGCGAGGCCACCTGCTGACGCAGCGCGGCAATCTCGGCATCGCGCTGGGCGGTAGCGTCGGACAAAAGCCTTTCATGCTCCGCCTTGGCAACACGGTTTTCGGCATCGTGGTCGGCAGAAAGCTTTTCCACCGTCGCTTTCAGCTGAGCGATTTCCGCCTGCTTCTTGGCCAAGGCGGCCTCAAGCTCGTTGGCATGTTCCAGCTCCGAAGATTTTTCCGCCTGCTGCCGTTCTCGTTTTTCGGCAACAAGCTGGGTTTCCAACTCCGCGATGCGCGCATCGCGCTGGACAGCTTGTGCCTGGGCGTCCTGCTGCGCCTTGGCAACCGCAAGCTTCACCTCCTGCGCGTTTTGGGCCTTCAGCATCCCTTCGCGCTGAGCCACTTCCTTGTCGAACTCGGCAGTGCGAACCTGCCTTAAAATGTCGGCGAACCCGCGTTCGTCAACCTGAAACACCTCGCCACAGTGCGGGCACTTGATTTCGTTCATATTCGGCTCCTAAAACATGCAGCTGTTTTGTTCAATCATAGCAACATCTGTTCCCTTAACTGTCCATGGCAATGTACAGTTGAAGCTTTTTTCGGGAAAAGGAGCACCGTCCAACGAAAGCACGGCAACGCTCCCCGACCACTACTCCCGTTGCAGACGAAATCGTCATACTGAATATGTTGCACGGCAGCAAAGCAAGGCACAAGGCTATTGCATGTGCTGCGTGCGATTCGATAAACCTGGGGCACGCCCCTGAAAAACAGCGAGAAAGCGAAGGAATCATGACCGATTCGACCATGCAACTCGTGCTTGTTCGCCATGGCGAAAGCGAATGGAACAAGCTGAACCTCTTCACCGGTTGGATGGATGTAGACCTGTCCGACACGGGCCGCAAAGAGGCTACCGAAGGCGGCCGCGCCCTTGCGGAAGCCGGTTTCGACTTCGACGTGTGCTACACCTCGTATCTGAAGCGCGCCATCCACACCTTGAACCATATCTTGCAGGCAATGGATCGCGAATGGCTTCCCGTGAACAAGACCTGGCGTTTGAACGAGCGCCACTACGGTGCCCTACAGGGCCTGAACAAGGCGGAAACCGCCGCGAAGTACGGCGAAGAGCAGGTTAAGATCTGGCGCCGCAGCTTCGATGTACGTCCGCCTGCCTTGACTGAAGACGACGAGCGCAACCCGCGCCTTATGGCCCCCTACCGCAACGCCCCGGCCGACGAAATGCCCCTGGCAGAATGCCTGAAGGACACCATCGCTCGCGCATGGCCCTACTTCCAACAGGAAATCGAGCCCCAGATGCGTGCCGGCAAGCGCGTGCTCATCGTAGCTCACGGCAACTCCCTGCGCGCACTGGTAAAGCAGTTCGACAAGCTTTCCGACGACGAGATCGTGGGCGTGAACATCCCCACGGGCGTGCCGCTGGTATACACCTTCGACCAGGACTTCAACGTGCTGGACAAGAAATACGTCGGCGACGAGGAAACCATCAACGCCAAGATCAACGCTGTGGCAAACCAGGGCAAGGCCAAGTAGTTGCGCTGTTCTACGAACAGCGCAACGTCCGAATGAGACGTTGCGACGCTGCGCGGGATTCTAACGGCACAGGGAAACCTCAAGGCCCCAAGGGCGGCACAAAGGCCAGCCCTTGGGGCCTTTCGCTTCCCCTGTACTCGTTAGAATCCCGCTCGCTGTTTTACTGGCGTATACCCAGGCTTTCTAAGAAAACCAAAGAGCCCGTAACCTCTTTCCAGATTACGGGCTCTTTTCGTGCGTTCGGAAAGAGCTTCATCCTATCGCTAAGCCCGCTTTCACCCCATCCGCACTCGCTAGAGCCTCGCTCGCTGTTTCGTCCAATAATGCAAGTCGGTGTTAACTAAAAAGGGAACCTCGTTTGAGGTTCCCTTTTTGTTGCTAATCGCGCGTCAGCTTACGATGCAGGCGATGCGGCTTGGCGGCTTCTTCGCCTAGGCGCTCGATCTTGTTCTTCTGGTACGAATCGAAGTTGCCCTCGAACCAATACCAGTTGCCCGGGTTCTCGTCGGTACCCTCCCATGCCAGGATATGCGTGGCAATGCGGTCGAGGAACATACGGTCATGGCTGGTAATAACCGCACAACCCGGGAACGCCAAAAGCGCTTCTTCCAAGCTTTCCAGCGTTTCAACGTCCAAGTCGTTCGTGGGTTCGTCGAGCAGCAGCAGGTTACCGCCTTGCTTCAAGGTAAGCGCCAGGTTCAAGCGGTTGCGCTCACCACCGGAAAGCACCCCGGCTGGCTTCTGCTGGTCAGAGCCCTTGAAGCCGAAGTTGGCCACATAGGCGCGGCTGGGAATTTCCGTTTCGCCCACACGAATGTAGTCGAGTCCATCGGAAACCACTTCCCACAGCGTCTTCTTCGGGTCGAGGCCTTCGCGGTTCTGATCGACGTAGGAAATCTTCACGGTTTCGCCCAGCTCAAGCGTGCCGCTGGTTACCGGCTCCTTGCCCACAATCATCTTGAACAAGGTAGACTTGCCCACACCGTTGGGGCCGATAACGCCCACGATGCCGTTACGCGGCAAGCTAAAGGAAAGGTCGTCGATCAGCACGCGGCCACCGAATTGCTTGTGCAGGTGCTCCACTTCCAGAACCTTCGAACCCAAACGCGGACCAACGGGGATGCTAATGGCAGTGAAATCAACACCCTGGGCGCTGCGAGCCTCGGCTTCCATCTGCTCATAGCGCTCCAAACGCGCCTTGTTCTTGGCCTGGCGCGCCTTCGGGCTGCTGCGCACCCATTCCAGCTCGTTCTTCATGCGCTTGGCAAGTTTTGCCTGCTGCTGGCCCTGCGCTTCCAAGCGGGCAGCCTTCGTTTCCAGGTACGTGGAGTAGTTGCCCTTGTACGGGTACAAATGGCCGCGGTCAACTTCGCAGATCCACTCGGCAACATTGTCCAAGAAGTAGCGATCGTGCGTTACGGCGAGCACCGCACCGGGATAACGATGCAGGAACTGCTCCAACCACAGCACCGATTCGGCATCCAAATGGTTGGTGGGCTCGTCGAGCAGCAGCAGATCGGGGGCTTCGAGCAGCAGCTTGCACAGCGCAACACGCCTGCGCTCGCCGCCAGAAAGTACCTTTACGGGCGCATCGGGGTCAGGGCACTGCAGCGCATCCATAGCCTGGGAAAGCTGACTGTCCAAATCCCAGCCATTTGCCGCATCGATTTCGTTTTGCAGGGTGCCCATCTCTTCCATCAGGGCATCGAAATCGGCATCGGGGTCGGCCATTTCGGCACCGATGGCATTGAAGCGCTCCACCTTGGCAAGCACGTCGGCGAAGGCCATGCGGATATTCTCGATAACCGTCGCGTCTTCGTCCAGCGGAGGCTCCTGCTGCAGAATGCCCACGGTATACCCTGGGGTTAGACGAGCGTCACCTGCGGAAACATCTTCCAAACCCGCCATAACCTTCAACAGCGTAGACTTGCCCATGCCGTTGGGGCCCACTACACCGATCTTGGCGCCAGGATAGAAGGAAAGCGTCACATCGTCCAAAATGACCTTGTCGCCGTGGGCTTTGCGCGCCTGGTACATCTGATAAATGAATTCAGCCACAAAGATTCCTTTCACGAGGGATGCTGGTGGCCAGCGTTTACATAGATAAATCTATTATCCTATATCCCCGCGGTTTCACCAAAACATCCCCATGCATCCCGAAGCAAAGCCGTGCGTTGTGCAGCAAACCCTTTAGCGGCTTGCCCCACGGCAGATCAACGCGGTATCGTATGCCTTCGAACACGTAAGCGAAACGGAGAGCCATGAAATTACAACAGCTTGTCTACGCCGTTAAGGTAGCCGAATGCGGCAGCATCACCGAAGCTTCGCGCAAGCTGTTCGTATCGCAACCTTCCATCACTGCCGCTATCAGCGACTTGGAGCAGGAAATGGACGTGCACATCTTCGACCGCACGAACAAGGGCGTCACCGTATCCGAGGAAGGCGAAACGTTTCTAGGATATGCACGCCAAGTGCTCGAACAAGCCGACCTTCTGGAATCCCGGTACAAGGGCCAATCGCAGCAAACACCGCATTTCAGCGTTTCCTGCCAGCATTATTCCTTTGCCGTGAACGCCTTCGTGGACGTGATCCGCGAATTCGATGCCGCAAGCTACGATTTCACCATTCGCGAAGAGCAAACGCACGAAATCATCGAAGACGTGGCGCACATGAAAAGCGAGCTGGGCATCCTTTACCTCTCCGCGCGCAACCGCGAGGTCATAAACAAGATGCTCACGGTAAACAACTTGGTGTTCGAGCCTCTTTTCAAGGCAACGCCGCATGTATTCATCTGTTCGAACCACCCTTTGGCAAAGCGCACGTCGGTCACGCTGGAAGATATGGCCGACTACCCCTTCCTTTCCTACGAGCAGGGAAGCTATAACTCGTTTTACTATTCCGAAGAGCTTACCTCCACGCTCGACCGCGCCAAGAACATCCGCGTACGCGACCGTGCCACCCTGTTCAACCTGCTCATAGGCCTGAATGGCTACACCGTTTGCTCGGGCGTGATCTCCGTTGAGCTGAATGGGCCCTCCATCATATCGGTGCCACTTGAAATCGACGAGTACATGGAAATCGGCACCATAAGCCGCAAGGGAACGCAACGAACCCGCTACGGCGCGGCCTACCTCGAGGCTTTGAAACGGCACATTCAGGAATAGCAACGCCCATCACCAACACCAGGCGGCAGATGTCCCACAACCGCAAAATGCGTCGCCCACTTCGATTCCGCTAGCGTGACCCCATAACGCAAAAAGGACCGGCACCCAACAGATGCCGGTCCTCTATTTATGCCGATAAAAGCGCCCCGTCACGCTGGCAAGCGCAGCTTCATCGCCTTTCACGCGAATGCGGCGCAGCCCGCAGAACAGCGCCAGGCAGATTACGCGAAGTAGTCGACGCCACCCTCGAACAGGGGCTGGTACAAATCGCCCGGAACGTTCTTGTACAGGCCGTTGCCAGAACGTTCGGTGTGACCCATCTTGCCCAGAACACGGCCATCGGGGCTGGTGATGCCCTCAATTGCCAAAATGGATCCGTTGGGATTGACGCTCAAATCCATAGAGGGGTTACCCGCCTCGTCAACGTACTGCGTTGCAATCTGGCCGGATGCCGCAAGCTGCGCCACTGTTTCGGGGCTTGCCACAAAGCGACCTTCGCCATGGCTGATGGCAACCGTGTGGATGTCGCCCACGTTGCAATGCGAAAGCCACGGCGAAAGGCTGGAAGCCACGCGCGTGCGCACCAAGCCGCTCTGGTGGCGGCCAATGGTGTTGAACGTAAGGGTAGGAGCCTCGGGCGTTGCCGGAACAATATCGCCGTACGGTACCAAGCCCAGTTTGATAAGTGCCTGGAAGCCGTTGCAGATACCCAGCATCAAGCCGTCGCGCTTCTGCAGCAATTCACGGACAGCCTCGGTAACCGCAGGAGCGCGGAAGAAGGCCGTGATGAACTTGGCGGAGCCGTCGGGCTCGTCACCGCCAGAAAAGCCGCCGGGCAACATGACGATCTGGCTGTTGTTGATGGCGCGCACCAGGGCTTCCGTGCTTTCGGCAACTGCAGCGGGCGTAAGGTTGTTGATCACCAGCACCTCAGGTTCGGCACCGGCACGCTTGAAGGCACGCGCCGTGTCGTACTCGCAGTTCGTGCCCGGGAACACCGGGATGATGACGCGCGGCTTGGCAAACGATTCGCCGCATACCAGGGGCAGCTCCTCCGACCAGGAAACCTGTTCAACGGCTTCACCCTTTTCACGGTACGGGAACACGGATTCGATGCCGCTCTCCCACACTTCCTGCAGCGTTGCAAGGCTAATAACCTCGCCGCAGGCAGCAAACTCATAAGCCTCGGTGGTTGCGCCGATTTCGCACACGCTTACCAAATCGGTATCGGTGGGAATTTCGGCATCTTCCGCCAATTCCACAATGAAGCTGCCGTATGCCAAGCTGAACAGATCGTCTGCCTCAACATCCTCGGAAAGCTTCACACCCAGGCCGTTGCCCACGCACATCTTGAACAGGGCCTCTGCCGCGCAGCCATAACCAGGCGTTGCCGCTGCTGCAACCTTGCCTTCGCCGATAAGGCCTTCGACCATATCGAACGCGGCGTTCATGCCCTCAACATCGGGAATCAGCGCGTCCATATCGTAGAAGGCAGGGGCAATGCTTACCACGCGGGAACCAGCATGCTTGAACTCAGGCGAAACCACGCGGTCGACAGAACCGGTGGAAACCGCAAAGCTGATAAGCGTAGGCGGTACGTGGATCTCGGTATCGCCCTCTTCGAAGCTGCCCGACATGGAGTCCTTGCCGCCGATAGCGCCGATGCCCAAATCGACCTGGGCCATCAAAGCGCCCAGCACCGAAGCGGTAGGCTTGCCCCAACGCTCAGGCACGGTGCGCAGGCGTTCGAAGTACTCCTGCAGGGAAAGGTAGGCCGCCTTGCGGGTGAAGCCCGTGGCCACCAAACGCGCAACGCTTTCCACAACTGCAAGGTAGGCACCCTTGAACTGGTTCTTTTCGGAAAGATAGGGGTTGAAGCCCCACGCCATAGCGCTTGCCGTGGTGGTTTCGCCGTCTACCGGGAACTTGGCAACCATGGCCTGCGCAGGCGTGAGCTGGCGCTTGCCGCCAAAGGGCATGAGCACCGTGGCAGCGCCGATGGTGGAGTCGAAGCGCTCGCCCAAGCCCTTGTTCGAGCACACGTTCAAATCGGTTACCAGGGAAGTCATGCGCTCTTCAAGCGTGCTGCCCTCCCATTCGGGCTGGTAGCTTTCGCCCTCTTCAACATGAACCTTCTGGTATTTGGGAGCACCGTTCGTATCCAAGAACGCACGGCTGATGTCGACGATGGCCTCGCCGTTCCATTCCATGCGCAGGCGCTTTTCCTCCGTAACGGTTGCCACAACGGTTGCTTCCAGGTTTTCCTCATGTGCGTAGCCGATGAACTCTTCCACGTCTTCGGCGGCAAGAGCGCACGACATGCGCTCCTGGCTTTCGGAAATGGCAAGCTCGGTGCCGTCAAGGCCTTCGTACTTCTTGGGAACCGCGTTCAAGTCGATAAGCAAGCCGTCGCACAGCTCGCCGATGGAAACAGAAACGCCGCCGGCACCGAAATCGTTGCAGCGCTTGATAAGGCGGCAAGCCTCGCCACGGCGGAACAGGCGCTGGATCTTGCGCTCAACAGGGGCGTTGCCCTTCTGAACCTCGGCACCCGACTTTTCCACGCTTTCCACGTTCTGCGTTTTGGAGGAACCGGTGGCACCGCCAATACCGTCACGGCCGGTGCGGCCGCCCAGAAGCACGATCTTGTCGCCTGGAGCGGGCTCTTCACGACGCACATGATTTGCCGGCGTGGCGCCTACCACGGCGCCGACTTCCATGCGCTTGGCAACGTAGCCCGGGTGGTACAGCTCGTCTACCTGGCCGGTTGCCAGGCCGATCTGGTTGCCGTACGAAGAGTAGCCGGCAGCAGCCGTGGTAACCAGCTTGCGCTGGGGCAGCTTGCCTTCCAGCGTTTCGGAAACGGGAACCAGCGGATTGCCGGCGCCCGTCACACGCATGGCCTGGTATACGTAGCTGCGGCCCGAAAGAGGATCGCGAATGGCACCGCCCACGCACGTTGCCGCGCCGCCGAAGGGCTCGATTTCCGTGGGGTGGTTGTGGGTCTCGTTCTTGAAGAGGAACAGCCAATCCTGTTCCTCGCCGTCGACATCGACCTTGCACTTGACTGTGCAGGCGTTCACCTCTTCAGACTCGTCGAGGTCAACAAGCCCGCCATGGGCGCGCAAGTACTTGGCACCGATGGTGCCCATATCCATCAAGCACACCGGCTTATGCTCGCGCCCCAGCTCAGCGCGCATATCCAAGTACTTCTGGAAGGCAAGCTTCACCACTTCGTCGTCGATTTCGACATCGGTCAGCTGCGTGCCGAACGTGGTGTGTCGGCAGTGGTCGGACCAATACGTGTCAACCACGCGAACTTCGGTGATAGTGGGGTTGCGGCCGATTTCCTTGAAGTGGGCCTGGAAGAACTCGATGTCGGCCTGGTCCATGGCAAGGCCGCGTTCTTCGCGGAAGTGGGAAAGGCCGGCTGCGTCAAGCTCGGTAAAGCCTTCGATAACCTCAACCGGCGCAGGCTCGGGAATCTTCATTTCCAGCGTTTCGCGCACCTCAAGCGATGCCTCGCGCGCTTCAACGGGGTTGATAACGTAATGTTTGATGGCCGCAACGTCTGCATCAGTTAGCACGCCTTCCAACACATACACCTTGGCACTGCGCACCGCAGGACGCTCGCCCTGGCTTACCAGCTGAATGCACTCGCTGGCAGAATCGGCGCGCTGGTCGAACTGTCCGGGAAGGAATTCGATGGCGAACACCGTCTGGTCTGCTGGGCTTTTGCCGGCAAGAGCCGCCTCAACCTCGGGGCAGTGTTCGCTTGCAACGTCTACCTGAGGCTCGCTGAACACAACGGGAATGCACTGATTGAACAGATCGTCCGAGATTCCCTCAACGTCATAGCGGTTGACAAGGCGCAAACCCGAAAGCGCCCCTACGCCTAAAATGGTTTGCAGCTCGTGCAAAAGCTGCGCCGCCTCAACATCGAAACCGGGCTTTTTCTCAACATAAATGCGAGAAACCATGGATCCTACCCTTCTGTACTAGGCTGGGTGTTAGTGCCTGTCCGCCTGAGCGCGAAACGCCATTCAAAACTCATTTGAAACAGTTGTCGCTATGATACCGCACCGCCCGCAAGCCCGCAGCACAAGGCAGGCAAGAGCATCACCACAGGCGGTAAACGAAATCGCGATGTCGCATACAAAGAAAAAGGCCGCTCCCCTTTCGGAAAACGGCCTTTGCAACATGTGCGTTTCGCTTAGAGCTCAACCTTGGAAGGCTTGCCCTTGTCGATGATCACGCCACCGGTAACGGGGATTTCGTACACCACGCCGGTCTCGCCGAATGCATCGAGCAGATGGGCCACGCCGCCGCGCTTTGCGGTCAGCGCTTCGCGCACATCGGCAACGCTCTTGGCGCTCTTGGAAACCTTGGCACCCTGAATGCGCACTACAGCGCCAGGGCCCATGGGAATGGTGGTAAGGGCAACCGTGTTGTTCGCCTCGAACTCGGCCACTTTATGAGAGCGCGAAGAAGTGGGGAAATAGATGGTCTTGGCCTCTTCGTCGAAAAGGAAGTCCATGATGCGGACATTGGGGCCGGCCTCGCCTGCAGAAGCAAGGGCGATGAGCGGCGTGGTTTTCAAGACTTCGATGAACTCTTCTTTTTCAGCCATGATGTTCCTTTCTTTCGACGCATCCTTATGCGTTGCTTGCGTTTGCTCAATTGTAGGCGCATCTCCGTCTATCAGCAGGCAATGTTTTTGGCACCAATCGCACAGAACCATCCCGGAATATGCCCAATGGGCAAAACGAAATACAACAAATGGGACAAAGCCGATGAAAGGAAGCGGGAAATGGCGGAAAAAGCAAGCATCATACCAGTTTGAGCGCTCAAAAGCGTTGCACGTAAGGTAGCATTGTTAAATAGTGGTCAAATACGACCGCAGCTTGTTACAAAAGTGCAACAAGAACCACGCTACATAAGGGACGTAATGGCGCTTTCTTTTTTTGATTTTATTTCGCAGGCTATGGCCCAGCCCAGCCTGTTCGTCATTTTGATTCTGGTAATCGGCGTTACCGCGGTATCGGGCGCAACCGACGCCCCCAACGCCATCGCCACCGTGGTTTCAACCCGCTGCTTAAAGCCCGGCGTTGCCATCGGTCTTGCCGCCATATTCAATTTCGTGGGCCTGGTGGGCATGACCTACATATCCACCGCCGTGGCGAAAACGATGTTCGGCATGGTCGATTTCTCGGGAAATACCGATGCGGCACTCTATGCCCTGATGGCAGCCATGATAGGCGCTATCCTATGGGGTATTTTCTGCTGGTTCTTCGGCATTCCCTGCTCTAAGTCGCACAGCCTTATCGCCGGTATCACAGGTGGCGCCATCGCACTCAACGGATGGGCGGGCGTCGTTCCCGCAGAATGGGCAAAAGTCATCTACGGCATGGTATTTTCCCTGGTAGCGGGCTTTTTGCTGGGTTGGCTGTTCGTGAAGATCATCGAAAAGGCGTGCACTTACGTTAACCGCCAAGCAGCAAACCGCGCCTTCACCGGCATCCAAGACGTGTGCGCGGTGGCGCTTTCCTTTTTGCACGGCGCGCAAGACGGCCAGAAGTTCATGTCCATCGCCATGCTGGGCATCGCCCTTTCCTTCGGCAACCCCACACCCGATTCGAACGGCTTCCCCTTGTGGCTCATGATCACCTGCTCGCTTGCCATTTCGCTCGGCACGGTTGTGGGCGGCAAGCGCATCATCAAATCGGTTGGCATGGACATGGTGAAGCTGGAAAAGTACCAAGGCGTTGCCGCCAACTTCTCTACCACCTTCACGCTCCTGTTCGCCAGCCTTACCGGCATGCCCGTTTCCACCGGCCACTGCAATACCTCAGCCATCATGGGCGTTGGCGCCAGCAAATCGTTCAAGCGCGTTAACTGGGGCATTGCCCGCAACATGGTGCTGGCATGGGTCTTAACCTTCCCCGCCTGCGGCATTATCGGTTACCTTCTGGCGAATGTGTTCATGATGTTCGCCTAAGCCGCACTTAGCAAAAGCGCACAAAGAACGCCCCAGGCATTCGCCACCCAGCGCGAATGCCTGGGGCGTTCCCGTATAATCAGGCGCATGGAACAAGCCCTTTTCGACATAGTGCGCGCGCTCGAAACCAAGGAACGCCTTGACGAGCGCGAGCTTACCAAGATAATCAACCGCCACAACAAGCGCATCCTGGAAGACGCAAAGCGCGCTGCCTGCAACGCTGCAGCGGAAACCGCTCCCGCAGGCGCAACTGACGCCGAACCAGCCAAAGCGCTGGACGCCGTAGCCGCCATGGCAAGCGCTGGCAGCAAAACCCGTCAGGATGCGGGACAGGAAGCCGCCCCACGCCCGCTTTCCAAGCGCCAGCTTATGGCCTTTTACCTTGACGTGCAGAAAAACCAGCCTAAGCGCTGGGCTGCCTGGGCGCTTTCCGCCGAGCAACAGCGCCGCCTGGTGCGCACCCTTCAGATGAAGCCAAGGCGCACCGCTTCAGGAGTGGCCACTATCACCGTGCTCACCAAACCCTGGAAGTGCTCGAGCGACTGCCTGTACTGCCCCAACGACTTGCGCATGCCCAAAAGTTACTTGGCCGACGAACCCGCCTGCCAGCGTGCCGAGCGCACGTTCTTTGACCCGTACTTGCAGGTGGCAGCCCGCCTGAAGGCGCTTACGGAAATGGGGCACGTAACCGACAAGGTAGAGCTCATCGTGTTGGGCGGCACTTGGAGCGACTATCCGGAGCACTACCAGATTTGGCTCATCCGCGAGCTGTTCCGCGCCTTAAACGATGGGAGTGCTTCAGCTGCCGCCATGCCTGCACGCAGGCATGCCTACGAAGAACTGGGGCTGTCAAGCGACCCCGATGCGCTGAGGGCATTCGTCGCCGAAGAACAGCAGCGCATCGATGCGCGTGAAAGCTCGTACAATCAGGCATTCGACCGCCTGTACGGCACAAGCAGAGCCTGGCATCAGGCGGCACAGCAGCAAACAGCCACCTGGGAAGAGCTCGAGGAAGAGCACCGCAAAAACGTCGATGCCGCCCACCGCGTGGTTGGCCTGGTGATAGAAACGCGTCCCGAGCGCATAACGCCCACCCACTTGGCGGCACTTCGCCGCATGGGATGCACCAAGGTGCAGATGGGCATCCAGAGCCTTGATGCACAGGTGCGCGAAACGAACAGGCGGCATACCTCAACTGCACAGATCAAGCGGGCCTTCGAGCTTTTGCGCCTGTTCGGGTTCAAGACGCACGTGCACGCCATGGTAAACCTTCTGGGCGCCACCCCCGAATCGGACAAGCATGATTACCTGCAGCTTTGCACCGACCCGGCATTCCAACCCGACGAAGTGAAGCTCTACCCCTGCGTGCTGGTTGAGGGCACGGGTCTTTGCGGCCATTATGCCGACGGAAGCTGGCAGCCCTATTCGGAGCAGGAACTGGTTGAGGTGCTGGTTGCCGACACGTGCGCCACGCCGGCCTTCACCCGCATATCGCGCATGATCCGCGATATTTCGGCACCCGATATCAAGGCGGGCAACAAGAAAGTGAACCTGCGCCAGCTGGTGGAACAGCGCATCGATTCAACGGGGCTCGCCACCGCCGAGATCCGCCACCGCGAGGTAAGCCTTGCCGACGTCGATGCCGAAGATCTTTCGCTGGAAACCGTGGAATACGAAACCACCGCCACCAGCGAACGCTTTTTGCAGTGGGTAACGCCCCAAGGGAAAATCGCCGGGTTCCTGCGCCTTTCGCTGCCTCACGAAGAGGCGCTCGGCCGCCTTGCCGCCGAATATAGCAAGGCACGCGACGCTGAGCCCAAAGTACAGCCATTCCCCCTTCACGAAGGCGAGGCCATGATCCGCGAAGTGCATGTGTACGGACGCGTTGAAAAGATCCAGCATGCGGGCACAGACAGCGCCCAGCATCGCGGCTTGGGAACCCAGCTGGTGAACCGTGCCTGCGTATTGGCGGCAGAGGCAGGGTATAAGCGCATCAACGTTATCAGCGCTGTGGGCACCCGTGGGTACTACCGAAAACTGGGTTTCTATGACAATGGCCTGTACCAACAGCGCATGCTGTAACCAATGGCGTACTATTGCTTGCGATAAGAAAACCACTCGCAGCAGCTTGAATGCCCGGCGAAGCACCGAGCCAATTCGCGCCACCCCGGCGCCAAGCCCTGCGAGCAAACGCAAGGAGCACGTATGACCACCTATTCTTCCCGCGAGGAAATCCCCGAGCAGTACCGCTGGGACCTTTCCAGCGTCTACGAAAGCGATGAAGCCTTTCTGGCTGCACTGGAAAAGGCGAAGGAGCTACCCCAGGGGTTCGCTTCCTTCCAGGGCAAAATCTCGCAGTCGGCAGCAGATTTGCTTGCCTACCTGCGCTTCGACGACGAAGCTGACCTGGTACTTACCAAACTGGTGAACTATGCCGAGCGCAAAAGCGACGAAGACACGCGCGAATCGCGCTACCAGGATTACTCCAGTCAGGTTATGACGCTGTGGGTTGCCATTTCCAGCGCCGCTTCCTGGTTCACTTCCGAGTTGCTCACCCTTTCCGAAGAACAGATGGAAGCCTTCTACGCAGAAGAGCCCGCCCTGGAGCAGTACCGCCGTTGCCTGGACGTGATCTTCGCCAAGCGCGAGCACGTGTTGACCCCGGCAGAGGAAAAACTGCTGGCAGCCGCAGGCGACATGGCCAGCCAGCCCGACAACATCTTCTCGCTGCTCAACGATGCCGACCTCACCTTCCCCGATGCCATCGACGCAGAAGGCAACGCCCATCCGGTGACGCACGGCAGCTACATCCCCCTGATGATGTCGACCGACCGCACCCTGCGTGAATCGGCATACCATTCGCTGTATTCGAGCTACCGCCAATTCCGCAACACTTTTGCGGCAACCTTGGGCGCACAGAACAAGCAGCTGAAGTTCTTCGCCGACGCGCGCCACTATGATTCAGCCCTTGAAGCAGCCCTTTCCGGCAACGAAGTGCCCACGCAGGTGTACACCAACCTCATCGAAACCGTGCACAACAACATGGACGCCATGTACCGCTACGTGGCACTGCGCAAAGAGCTGTTGGGCGTCGACGAGCTGCGTTTTTCCGATCTGTACGTGCCCGTGGTAGACGAAATGGAAATGACCTTCACCTACGAAGAGGCCTGCGACATCATCTTGGAAGCGCTGAAGCCCATGGGCGAAGACCACCTTGCCCTGGTTCGCCGTGGCCTTTCCGAACGCTGGGTCGATGTTTACGAAACCCCCGGCAAGCGCAGCGGCGCCTACTCTGCCGGCGGATACGGCATGCACCCGGTAATCCTGATGAACTTCCAGGGCAAGCTCGACGATGTGTTCACGCTCATCCACGAAATGGGCCATTCCATCCACACGTACCTTTCCTGCGCCAACCAGCCCGTATGCTATTCCGATTACGTCATCTTCGTAGCCGAAGTGGCTTCCACCTGCAACGAAGCACTGCTTACCCGCTACTTCCTTGATCACGCGAAGAACGAGCGCGAGCGCGCCTACTTCCTGAACCATTTCCTAGAGCAGTTCCGCGCCACGCTGTACCGCCAAACGATGTTCGCCGAGTTCGAGCTAAAAGTGGCCGAGCTCACCGCCCAAGGTGCCGGCATCACCGCCGATGCTCTGTGCAGCATCTACAAAGATCTGAACGCCCTCTATTTCGGCGACGGCATCAAGGTCGATGACGACATCGCCCTTGAATGGGCGCGCATCCCCCACTTCTACTACCGCTTCTACGTGTACCAGTACGCTACTGGCTTCGCCGCCGCCATTGCGCTTTCGCAGCGCATCATCGAATTGGGCGAAGAGGGCCGAAACGATTACTTAGGGTTCCTGAAGGGCGGCAGCTCCAAGCCGCCTATCGAGCTTCTGCGCGGCGCCGGCGTTGACATGCTCAGCCCCAAACCCGTCGAAGACGCCTTGGCGCTCTTCGACAAGCTGGTGGAAGAAATGGCCGAAACCTGCCACAAACTCAAGGCTGAAAACGCAACAAAATAGCAGCGAACCCGCACTCTGCTGCCCCGTAACCCCGCTCTTTCCATAAGGAGCGGGCCTGTTTGTTTTCGCACAATTCGGTTCCCTCTGTTCCCTTTTTGAACTTGTTCTAGAACACGTTCACGCAATCTACCTGGGGATATTCCAATTCCTTATATCTAGTAACCAATCAGTAAAACTTGTGATTTGAACCGAAACCAATAAACAGCAATGATGGGTTCAAGGGAAAGGCAAGCAAAGGCGTGGGGACGCCAAAGCTTACGACATGGGGATGTCTAAGCCTTCCCTTTCAAAAACCAATTCAATAGGAGGGGAATCATGGAAACCTACAATCCGAATTTCGCATTACTCGACACCCAGAACGACTTCTTCTCGGAGGAAAACTACGAAGTATCCGACACCGCTTGGGAGCTTCTGCATGGCGCTATCGACACGCACGTGCACTCAAACCCCACCCGTGACGACGGCTTCGTGCTCGACGACTTCGAGCTCGTTCGCGAATATGAGGATGCCGGCCTTGATGGCGTAGTTATCAAGTGCCACGAATTCGGCAGCTTCTTCCGTTCGAAGATTGCTCAGAAGTACGCCGTAAAGGGCGATAAGTTCAAGGTATACGGCTCAATCTGTTTGAACTACGAAGTAGGCGGCTTGAACCCGGTAGCCGTTGAAGCAGCCATCATGGCAGGCGCCAAGACGGTGTTCATGCCCACCCTGGAATCCCAGAACGGCTTCCAGATTTGGGACAGCTCCATCCCCTACCAGCACTTCGCAACGGAAATCTGCGGCCAGCCCATGAAGACTCTCGAAGGCAAGCCCGGCGTTACCGTTCTCGACGAAGAGGGCAACCTCAAGCCTGAGGTGTATGAGATCCTCGAGCTTATCCGCGATGCCGATGTTTGCCTTTCCTCGGGCCACATCGACAACCGCGAAGGTCTGAAGCTCTATCGCGCCGCACACGAAATGGGCATCCGCAAGATGGTGTACCAGCACATCGATTGGCGTACCTCGGAGATGAGCATCGCAATGCAACGTGAGATGGCTCGCCTGGGCGTGAAGATGGAAAAGTCGTTCTATGAGTTCGACCGCGATCGTTCGCTCCGCTCGTTCATGAAGGAAGCAGGCACCAAGCCTTCCGACTACGTAATGAGCTCCGACCAGGGCATGTTCCCGGCATTGCGCGCACTGCGCGGCTACGCCTGCAACGTACAGGAGCACCTGAACGGCGGCGTACCTGCTGAAGACCTGAAGGTAATGCTGCAAGACGTTCCCCACTTCCTGATGGAGGGATAACCATGGCTACGATGCAAGAAGTAGAGGAAACCTACAAGAAAACCGGCTGGGGCCAGCCCCTTGCCGTTCCGGCAACCGTCTTTACCATTTTCTCGTTCATCTGCTTCGCGCAGGGCACCGGCCTTGCCGCAGGGGACGCAACCACGAACCTTTCGTTCGGCATTGTTCAGGTAATCCTGTTCATCGGATTCTTCTTCGGTGCGGCTATCCTGATCAAGCGCAACATGTACATTCCCGGCCAGACCATGATGATCTTCGCCATTGCCTTCGGTGGCGTTGGCGGCGCCAGCAACATCATGACCTACCTGGCAGCACAGGGCATGATCGCGTTCGACGGCTATGTGTTCGGCATCGTGAACATGGTTATCGGCATATTGCTCATCATCGAGCTTCCTGCCTACATCCATGGCACGTTGGTAGACTGGGCAACCAGCTTCTTCCCGGCAATCGGCCTTATCCTGTACGGCATCACCGGCATGGGCCTGTGCCCCGCTGAAATGGTGGGCGACCTGATCTTCGCAGCCGGCGTGTTCTTCGGTCTGTGCGGCATCGGCGGCATGTTCACCATGGCAAGCGCCGTGCTGGAAGGCATCTGCAACGTACCCATGGGACCGGTACTGTTCAAGCCTAAGAACTAACAACATTCCCGCTCTTCTCTGACATCCCGCCTGTTACCTAGAACTCCCCTCCTCTTCGGTAACAGGCGGGACCTCGTTATGCTAAACTTCACCTGCGTCTTTACGGCGCTTTTTCAATTCAAGACGCTTTTTGTTTGCAGGAGGGGCAACAAAACAGTGAACACCGACCATTTGCGTTATTTTCAGAAACTCGCAGAAACGGGTCATTTCAGCAAAGCGGCAAAAGAGCTTTGCATTACACAACCGGCACTTTCCAATTCCATCCGCAAGCTTGAGAAAAGTTTGGGGTTCACCCTGTTTGAAAGCAGCGACGAAGCCAACCGCAGCGTGAAGCTCACGGTGTACGGCGCCGAATTCGCCCGCCATATCAATGTGGCGCTGAAGGAAATCGACAAAGCCATGAACGTTGCCGGGCCGCGCGCCTTGGAAAACACCCCGCTCATTCGCTTGGGCAGCGTGGCCTCAGTACGCAGGACGTTTCTTCCCAAGCTGCTTTCCAGCTTTGTTACCGATCATGGCAGCATCGTCAACTTCGACCTGGTGGAAGGCCGCAGCACCTTCAGCTGCACCAAAGCCGTCCTGGAAGGCGAGCTTGACATGGCCATTTGCGGCCAGTTGCCCGACGAGGAAAAGCTCGGTTTCATACCGATGCTCTTCCAGAATGCTGCGGTGGTGGTGAACCCCAAAATGCCCCTGGCAAGCCAGAAATCGGTTTCGCTCACCGACCTCAAGAGCTACCCGGTTATCTCGTACCGCGACCGCGCGTTTACCTACTACCCGTTCAAAGAGCTTTCCGATCAGTACGGCTTCAAGTACTACCAGGCGTTCGAAGACGAAGTGAACGGCGCCGTGCAGGTGCTGGCCGATATGAGGCTCGTCGCATTCCTGCTCGACACGATTGAGGGCGATATCCGCAGCAAGGTAACCGTTCTTCCCGTTGCCGAGCTGGAGGAATCGTTCCATGCAGTGGGCCTGGTGTACCGCAAAGACAAGGAATTTTCTCCCGCTGAAGAAGCGTTCCTGGAATACGTAAGGCGCCGTGCCCGCGACTTGGAGCACATCGTTCCCCTTGAAAGCGGTCACCTTACCGAATACGAGCAGGAAGATTAGCCCACTTCATCTTTCTTACAAGCCTGGAAAGCAATAGGCCCCTTGGCAATAAGCCAAGGGGCCTGATTTTCGCCCTGATTCCGAGTTTGCTTGGGTATTCTATGCAATGCTGGCGCGGGCGCGCACCTCTTCAGCGGTTTCCGATTCATAGGCAGGTGTGCCCTGCATCTTGCGCAGCAACAAGTACAGCTGCATTTTCTCGCCTTCGGTGAGGTTGCCGAACAATTCGTCTGCCCGTTTTTCCAGAGCTGCCTCCTGCTCGGAGAAAAGCTCTTTTCCCGCTTCCGTGAGCATCACGATATCGCGCTCTTCGCCATCTGCATTGTCGGCAACGCGCTTGACCAGGCCCTCTTCCTCCAAACCGTCAAGCAGCTCAGGAAAGGCAACGTATTCGCTTTCACGATGAAGGTCTTCGTAGCGCATCATTTCCCAAATGCCCAGCTGGCGTATAACGTACACCCTGCCCAAGTCGAAGGCGCGCTTGTCGAATGCCGCTTCGGAAAGGATGCGCTGCTCAAGCGGAAGCGTGCGGATGCCGCGCTCCATGATGGCCCTCACGTACTCGGCGTCGCGCTTGACCGGCTTTTCACTGTCAGATACGCTCGTGCCGCTCTGCGCATTGGCGCTTGCAACCACAACGGTCTTGGCAAAACGCAGCATCTGGCCCATCAATTTCTTGTCTACCGTGCTCACAGGCATCTCCTCCTTATGCGCGACTGCTCAAAAGAACAGCGCATCACGCCGGTCGCTTGTTGCACAACAGGAAGTATGACGTACTTTGAACGCGTTCAGCCAAGGTGACATCATCGGTTACCAGCACGAAATCGTCACGTTATTTTTCGAGCTCTAAAACCCAACATATTGTTCAAATAATCCAAATTGCCTTTTGCCTGCCAAGGGCTTCGCACCAAAAACGCATCAAATGAAAACGTTCGCTCGTGCGTCTTCTACAGCTTGGCATCGCAGCGTAATCATCTTCTCAACGAATTGAAGCAGCCTTGCACCGTACCGTAGTTTGGACTGCATGCCGACCGATCAACGGTGCACTTGCGCACAAGAGAGAGGAAGATATGAGCATCTATGGCTACGCTCGGGTATCGAGCAAAGACCAAAACCTGAACCGCCAGCTCGACGCACTGGCAACGTTTCCCGTCGATGACGAAATGATCTTCATCGACCACGAAAGAGGCAAGACCTTTAACCGCCCTGGCTACCGGGCGCTTTTGGAAACACTCCAGCCAGGTGATCTTATGGTGATAAAAAGCATCGACCGGCTAGGCAGGAACTATGACGAGATACTTCGTCAATGGCGCCTGATAACCGCAACGCTCAATGTCGATATCGCCGTCATCGACATGCCGCTTTTGAACACCAACCAAAATGGGCTTGAAGGGTTAACGGGCACATTGATCTCTGACATCGTGCTGCAAGTACTGAGCTACGTTGCCCAAATCGAACGTGAGAATATCCATCAACGTCAAGCCGAAGGGATAGCCGCCGCAAAGGCGCGAGGAGTGAAATTCGGTCGGCCAACCCTTTCGCCGCCGAAAGGGTACGAGGAAATTCGCGAGCTTTGGGAGAAGGGCATCATAGGCTGCCGTGAGGCGGCTGCTCGACTCAACGTTTCCCATACGACCTTCTTAAAGTGGGCTCACAGCCGGCAATAGGCAACCAACGGGACACGCGCCCCTTTCCCATCAGGCATTTCACATCCATCCACTGGCAATTTAACTAGACTTTTCTTGATCGGTCGGCTACCATTTACGAATCAAGAAGATTTCAGCAACGTGCCTGGTGGCGCACGACAGCCCCCTTCCCATAACGGCGAAGGACCCTGTGGCAAGGAAGGTCTGCCTTTCCTGCCATCAGATAATCTCACAACTCCACGTCGCGCCACCAACGCATTGGAAAGGCATGACCCACGTGAATCAGGAATACAAAGCTCGCTCAATCAAACATCGTGCTACCAGCCTTATTGCCGCAAGCGCCCTGTCCCTTACCCTTGCTCCCAGCATTGCGCTCGCCGAGGGAAGCACCGAAGCACAAGCGCAGCAACCTGCGCAAACCCATGAGGTAAACGAAAACAGCGCCGCATCCGAGAGCCAAAGTATCAGCCAAACCGACGCTTCCGAGGTTCCAGAAGAAGGCATTGCAGCTGACGCCAACCAAGCGCAAGAACCCGGGACGAGCACGTCCGAACAGCGCTTATTGAACGAACCCACACCGCTTTCCACGCCTGTTGCAAGAATCGCCGGCGGAGCAGAGTTCGCAACGTTCGATGAAGCCGTCGCCGCAGCGCCCGACGGAAGCACCATCGAACTTTTGGCTGATGCCTCCACAACCGGGCTCAACCTGAGCAAAAACCTCACCATCGATGGCGGAAGCGCGAAGTATTCCCTCGCCTTCACCGACAAGGGCATTGCCCTGTGGGGCAAGAGCCTGACGTTCAAGAACGTGAACGCAACCATGAACGGCGTCGGATCGACGCCCTACACCGCAGAATGGAACTGGTCTTCCATCTGCGCAGGAGCCAACTCTTCAATCACGTTGGACAACGCATCGCTTTCCCTGGACGGCTCCGGCACTGCAGGAAACACCCACGCCATCTACCTCTGTCAGAACGACAAGCTCAACGTGCAGAACGCTTCCACCCTTTCCATCAAGAACTATGCGCAGGACGCTCTTGAGTGGGATGGCGGCAACGGCGGCTACAACCTGAACATCACCGGCGGATCGACCTACCTCTCCGACCACAACAGGTCGGGTATCGTGGGCACGTTCTACGCAACCATTGATTCGTCTACCGTGAATGTGACGAACTCCACCGGCAACGGATCGAACGGAACATACTACGCCATCAAAAACGGCTCCAAGGTAGCATTCGACAACAACGGCGCCTGGGGCATTTCCGCTTGGCGCATCGACATGACCGGCAATTCCTCGCTCTCTGCGGCAAACAACGCCTACAGCGGCGTGTGGACGCGCGTTTTGAACCTTGATTCCAGCTGCACGCTTGATGTGGAAAAGAACGGTACAAGGGGTACCGCCGCCCAAAATGCAGGCATCACGTTCTTCGGCAATGGAACCTATAGGAGCGAAATCGCACAAGGCGCCCAAGTAACCATTAAGAACAACGCCGGCTGCGGCATTGCCACCAAGCAAACCGCTTGCAACCTCACCATAGGTTCCGCAACTATCACCAACAACGGCACAGGCGCAGTAAACGCAAACGGCACTGGTGCCCAAAAAGGCGGCGGCATTTACAACATGGGCACGCTGACACTGGGGCCTTCCGTGGAAATCTACAACAACCACGCCAGCATTGCCGGTGACGATCTTTACGGTGAGGCAGGCAAAGCAGTAACCCAATTCGACAAAACCGGCACCGGCTGGATTTTGGACGACTGCGATGAGGCAATCGATTCCTGGTACCACGACCCGCAGGAAAACCGCTGGAACGCGCACCCCGAAGCTGAAGAATCTGCCTACGTGATCACAAAGGCAGAAGGGAAGATCGAAGGAGAGCTTGCCCTGAAAGCGGCGCACGGGCTTGCCGTCGAGTACCAATACGTTGGTGAATTCCCCGCAGAAGCTCAAAAGCCGGAAACCGAAACAGGACTCCAGACGCTTCCCTACTATGCAGCCACTCAGGGAACAGTCCCCGGCTGGACATTCGACGGCTGGTACACCGATGAAGCCTGCACTGCTAAATGGGTCGATTACACGCCCCTTGCCGGCAACATGACGCTCTACGGTAAATGGACCAAAACAGCAGAGGATGAGCCCGGCGCTGCCGAGCCAGGACAGCCCGGCAGTCAAACCGCTTTGGCAAACAATGAGGAATCGCAGCAGGCTACCAACACCGAACAGCTTGCAAAGACCGGTGATGCCGCCCTGCCCTTCGGCTTTGCCGCCATGGGCGCAGCCTTCATTGCCGCCGCAGCAGCCTATATCAGCCGTAAGTTTCTAAAACGTTAGCGCAGGAAAACCATGCCCGAAGCAAAAACAGAACCGAAAGAGCGCCTTACCCCGACGCAAGAACGCCTGCTGGGATACATCGCAGCGCAAACCATTGCCAACGGTGCTGCGGTAAACACGAAAAAGGAACTTGCTGAAATGGCTCATTGCAGCATAAAAACGGTAGACCGTGCCATTTCACGCCTACGCAACGAAGGCTATATCACCGTCGACGCCAATCACACCGAATCAGGCGGGCAAGTGGCAAATTCATACCGAACGCTATAAAAAGAATGCGACCCAAGCGGGTCGCATTCTTTTTGCTTGGAGCAGCAGGTACCATACCCAAGCCTCTAAGCTCGCATGGCCAAACTTAGGGCCACCCCTGTAAAGCAATTCAACTGAGCTCTTGCAGAATCAGTCTCAGGCAAAAACGCCCAGCCGAACCACGGCTCCAAACAGTGCTCCTACAAGAACGTGACTTTCTGCGATTTGTCCATGTAATGAGGGTTGTTCTTCACGAAGCGCCAACGGCAGATGCGCGTGATGACGAGCGCCAGCACCGCAACAACCAAGAATGAGCCGGTAAGCTCGAGCACGGGCTGGTTCCCCTCGAAGAAGGCATATGCCGAAGCAAGCAGGAAGAATGCCGAAAGAACGATGTTGAACACCGTGAAGAACTGGATAAGCACTTCTTTGGCGCGCTGCGGCGAACGTACCCACGACACCACGAAGTAAATGACCAAGGCCAGCACAACCAGCAGAATAACAAGCGGTAACGACTGAAGAAGTCGGGCAATAATGGCCATGGCATTTCCTTTCCTATCAGATTCCATCATACCCTTTTGCGCACGTCATATGCGCTTCCGTAAGGGAAATGAAAGCGGCAGAAAAGCGAAAGACGCCCGCTGCGCGCCGCCATACGCAGTATGATTCGCCTAGAGCCACCCAGGAGGCCCCATGAAACAGGCAATAACATCGGTAGACACAAGCACATCGAACAAGAAGCTCAGCTATCTGCTTATGGCTGCGCATCTATGCGACGACGTGAACCAGGGCGCTTTAGTAGCCCTGATGCCGTTTTTGGTGCTGCACTACGGATATTCGTATGCCGCTGTTACCACCCTGCTGTTCGCTTCGAATGCCGCTTCAGCCATAATCCAGCCCCTGTTCGGTTGGCTTGGCGATAGGCACCAACGGCCTTGGCTTATGGCAGTGGGCATTTTCCTGGCAGGCACCGGCATAGCGCTTATCGGCGTGATGCCCAGCTACGAGCTTGATCTTGCCGCAGCCATGATAAGCGGCGTCGGCGTTGCGATGTTCCATCCCGAAGGAGGACGCCTGGCCAACCTGGTAGCTGGCGCGCAGAAGGGCACCGGCATGAGCATCTTCGCCGTCGGAGGCAAGCTCGGTTTCACGTTCGGCCCCCTGCTTGCCGCAGCGGTCGTAAGCCTGTGGGGCATGCCCGGCACCCTTGCGTTCCTTGTTCCTGCCTGGCTTTGCGGTGCCATCCTGCTTGCCAAAAACCGCACTTTCCTTGCTTACGGGGCCGCCGCCAAAACACACGATGGCTCCGAAGCGCACGACAGCTGGAAGGGGTTCGGCATCACGATGGGCGCCATTTCATGCCGATCCATCATGTACTATGCACTGCTTTCGTTCATTCCCCTGTTCTTGGTGGCAGACCTTGGGCAAGAAGAATCGTTTGCCTCTTCGGTGCTTTCCCTGTTTGCACTAATGTGCGCAGCAGCGACCATCGCTTCAGGGTGGATTGGCCAGAAAACCGGGGCAAAGCCGCTTATCGTGGCATCGTATGCCCTGGTAGCCATCGAAGTTGTTGCTTTGGCATTGAGCAACAATGTGGTAGCGGCCCTGATCCTTGTGGTGCTCTTGGCACTCTGCTGCGATATATCGTACCCTTCGGCAGTTGCCCTGGGACAAAGCTTCGTGCCGCATCACCTGGGCATGGCATCGGGCCTTTCGTTTGGCGTGATGGTATGCATCGGTGGCATGATGGCGCCCGTGCTTGGGCTCATCGGCGATGCCTTCGGGCTGCGCGCCGCCCTGCTCTCGGTGGCCGCATTCGCGCTTCTGGGCATCATGTTCGCCTTACTTATCCCTAAGAATCGTCCTATGCGCTAGCCCGCGTGGCCCGATACAGAGGGGCGCAGCCAGCGACGCTTAAAGAGCCCCCTGAAAATAGGACAGCGCAAAAGCCATCCAAACAAAAGCGGTGTCCCCACAGGTCAAAAGAAACCCGCAGAAACACCGCTTGCACCGTGAAATTCCAAGCTATGCAGCCACAAATCCAAAATGTGAAACCGCAAATTGCTCCAACCAACTAAGGCGGCTAACCGCCGTACGTCCCTTAGCCGTTGGCCGACTCGGTAGGAGCCGAACCGCCCGAAGAGGCGGAATCGGAGGAAGAGCCCGAACCCGTCGAGCCGCTGCCAGAGGTAGACCCGGAACCATTGCTGCTTCCTGAAGTCGAGCTGCCGGACTCAGATCCGCTTGAGCTGCTGCCCGAATTGGACGAAGAGCCGCTGTCGCCCGAAGAGGCGGAATTCGATCCCGAAGAACTGCTGTTCGAGTTGCCCGACTCAGAGGCATTGGAAGAATTGGAGCTCGAGGAATTGTTCGTCGAGGAAGCCTTTTCCTTCGTGCTGGTATTGGCGCTGGAAGATTCTTTGGTGGCCTTTTCGGTGTTTACCGTCTTGTTCTCAGAGGCAGCTTCCTGCTTTGTCTGGGCAGTGTCGGTTGCCGTGAAAATCGGGTCGGTCTTTTCGCCGATGCCCTGGCCGGCCGTGAACACATGGATCAGCCCCGCCGAAATGGCAATGGCAATAAGAGCCGAAACGATGGAAACGATAATGACGTTGCGCTGCACGCGCGCCTTGCGATGACGGCGCACATGGGCACGCTGCACGGCAGGATCGACCGATTTCCCCTGGCCGGTGGCAGCATGGGCCTGGTAACGGACATCGTCGGCGCCCATCACCTTGGTAACGCCTGCATCGACCTTGGCCACGTCGATAACGTGAGTCTTGTCAGACGGAACGGGGTTCATCAAGCGCGTTTCGTCGGGGTCGGCCTGCTTTAAGGGGACATCGCCCGGAGCCGCATCGCGCAGCTTGTCGGCGGAAGCTGAAAGCATCTTCTTATATATCTGTGACGAAACCGCCGACACCACCGAGCCAACCGCAGCACCAATCAACGAGCCGGCAACGCCGATAACAGAGGAAAGCAAAAACACGGTAGCCGCCGCCAAAGCACCAGCTATTACCTGAGCAATGGAAAGATCCTCGAAGAGCGTCGCCACCATACCCTTTTTCTTTGCGCCGCCATTTTGCTGAATCGACTTTGCCATCGATGCAATCCCCTTTCTCTCGGACTTACAACCTAGCAGCATCACATTTCAGCGCCACCCCTTACACGCGCTCTTCACGCATTTTTGACCAAGCTGTCACGTTGAAACGAAGGTCAAAACCAGAAACGGCATGCTCTCTGGCAAAATAATCGACTTGCGAACGATTTTCCCGCATATCAAACCGTCATTGCGAGCAAACACAACGCAAAACCCCAGGTCAGAAAAACCACACGGTCTCAAAAAGACAAATTTTGCTCGGGCAACCATTCTTAAGTCGATTATTTTGCCAAGAAGACCCTCTTTTGTGGTTTTGACATAAGAAACGGGCCCGGAAACCGCTCCGAGCCCGCTAAAACCACTTTCCGGTTAAAAGAAAAGCGTCACGTTATGCACGCACTGCCGCAACCATCTTGCGAGCGAATTCGCCAACGGCAGGTGCAGCGTTTTCGCCCTCTGCTGCAACAATCTTCACGATGGCGGAACCAACGATGGCGCCGTCACTCTTCGCTGCCATAGCTGCAGCCTGCTCCGGATTGGAAATGCCGAAGCCGATGGCAACCGGCGTATCGGTCGCCTTGCGAATGCGGGCAACGATGGAATCAAGGTCGGTGGTGATGGTCGAACGCGTGCCGGTAACGCCCAACGAGCTTACACAGTAGACGAAGCCCTCCGCCTGGCTGGCAATCATATCGATGCGCGCTTCGGAAGTGGGCGCAATCATGCTGATAAGATCCATGCCGTTTGCTCGGCAGGCGCCGGCGAACTCTTCCTTCTCCTCGAAGGGAACGTCAGGCAGAATCAAGCCATCCATGCCGACTTCGGCAGCACGGGCGCAGAACTTTTCGATGCCGTAATGGAACACCACGTTGGCGTACGTCATGAACACCAAAGGCGTGCTCACGGTTTTACGCACCTCCGCCACCATGTCGAACACTTTATCGGTTGTGGTGCCTGCCTCGAGTGCTCGCATATTGGCAGCCTGGATAACCGGGCCTTCTGCCGTGGGGTCGGAAAACGGGATGCCCAACTCGATGATGGCAGCACCGGCATCGGCCAACTCCGCAATAATCTTCTTCGTGGTTTCAAGGTTCGGATCGCCGCAGGTTACAAAGGGGATGAATGCCTTACCGTCCTGAAAAGCAGCTTTGATACGGGGGTTACTCATTGATATCTTCTCCTCGATAGCGGGCAATGGCAGCACAGTCTTTGTCGCCACGGCCGGAAAGCGTGATTACCATGATCTTGTCTTTGCTCATCTTCGGCGCGATCTTGCAGGCATACGCCACTGCATGCGCGCTTTCGATGGCGGGGATGATGCCCTCCAAACGGCTCAGGTACTCGAAGGCGTCTACCGCCTCATCGTCGGTAACGGGCACATACTGGGCACGGCCCGTGTCGTGCAACCATGCATGCTCGGGTCCAATACCCGGGTAGTCAAGGCCGGCACTGATGGAATACACCGGCGCAATCTGACCGTACTTGTCCTGGCAGAAGTACGACTTCATGCCATGGAACACGCCTAAGCTGCCCGTGTTGATGGTGGCAGCCGTCTCGAACGTGTCGATGCCGCGGCCCGCCGCCTCGCAGCCGATAAGCTGCACCTCAGGATGCTCGATGAAGTGGTAGAACGTGCCCATGGCGTTTGAGCCACCGCCCACGCATGCCAGCACGCAATCAGGCAGGCGCCCTTCCTTTTCCAAGCACTGGTCTTTAATTTCCTGCGAGATAACCGCCTGGAAATCGCGCACGATGGTAGGGAACGGATGCGGGCCCATGGTGGAACCAAGCACATAATGGGTGTCGGCAATGCGGTTGGTCCATTCGCGCATGGTTTCCGAAACCGCGTCTTTCAAAGTAGCCGTGCCCGTTTCAACCGCGTGCACCTTTGCACCTAGAAGGCGCATCTTATACACGTTCAGGGCCTGACGCTCCGTGTCTTCCTTGCCCATGAACACTTCGCATTCCATGTCCATCAGCGCTGCTGCCGTTGCCGTGGCAACGCCATGCTGGCCTGCGCCGGTCTCTGCGATAACGCGCGTCTTGCCCATTTTCTTGGCAAGCAGCACCTGGCCCAGCACGTTGTTGATCTTGTGGGCGCCAGTGTGGTTTAAATCCTCGCGCTTCAGGTAAATCTTCGCGCCGCCCAGATCCTTCGTTAAACGCTCAGCGTAGTACAGAAGCGAAGGACGGTTGGCGTACTCGTTGAGCAGGGTGTGCAGCTCGGCCTTGAAATCAGGGTCGTTCTTGTAGTGGTCGTAGGCTTCTTCAAGTTCGATAACGGCGTTCATCAGCGTTTCAGGCATGTACTGCCCACCGTGGATGCCGAATCTTCCCTTCGTCATGGTGTTTCCTTTCTTGAACAGGCATTATGCCTGGGTTTCCGCTGAAAAATGTGCCAGCGTTTCAGGCGGGGTGGGGGGCCATCAAGCCTCCCGTTCCGCTGTTCGGTTTCCGGAGGCAAGCTCCAGAAACCTCATGCGCTGCACTACTTCATGCTTTATTACGATGATTCGCTTCGCGAATCCTTCAGGAATGGTGTTCAGAGAGCTCTTGCTAGCCCCCCGCCCCGCCTGAAACGTCTTACGGTTTTCTTTGCCGAACGAGCTACACCCGCCATCGAGTTGCGGTTTGCACGGCCCTGACGGCTGCCTCTATCTTGGCGGGGTCCTTGAGCTTTTCGGTTTCAATACCCGAGCTCATGTCCACGCCCCAGGGCCGCACTTCGGCAAGCGCCTGCCCCACGTTTTCGGGATTCAGACCACCTGCCAGGATGAAGGGGCGGCGCACGCGGGAAACGTAACTCCAGTCGAACGCTTCACCCGTCCCCTGCCCGTTGTCCAACAAAACCATGTCCGCCGCGCTGCCCTCGGCACGCGCCGCATCGTCTTCGCTCTGAACCCGGTACGCTTGGATGGTGCCCACCCGGGTTTGATGCCGCAGCTCGGCAACGTAAGCATTGCTTTCGTTGCCGTGCAGCTGCACCAGGTCGATGCTACCTTCATGCACAAGGTGGATCAGGGAATCAAGCGGCTCGTCCACGAACACGCCCACGCGCCAAATGGGATGCAGGCTCACCGGCAGGCCACTGGTGGCCACTGCCGCCGCCGTGCAGGCGTCGGCTTCATCCAGCACCTCACATAAATGAGCCAGCTGGCCAGGCGAAATGTTACGATGCGACTTCGGAAAGTTCACGATGAAGCCGCACATGTCGGGTCGTGCCTGGGCAACTGCCAGCACATCTTCGTCGCGCGACATGCCGCACAACTTCACACGCGGGCAGGCTGCCGCATCAGCCGAAAGAAGCCACTCGCGCGCCTGGTGCTGCCTGCTTGCCGCGCTCATTGTTCGCCCCCTGCCGCCATACGGAACTCCGCCAGCTTCTTGGTCTTATCGGTTGCCCGCATCAGCGCTTCACCGATAAGGGAGGCATCGGCACCCAGCTTGGCAATCGCCGTAACATCGGAAGCGTCCTTCACGCCTGATTCGGCCACGTACAGCACACCTTCCGGGACGCTCTCGCGCAAGCGGCGCGCATTGCCGAAGTCAACCGTGAAATCCTTCAAGTTGCGGTTGTTCACGCCGATGATCTTCGCGCCGGCCGCCACCGCACGGGCAACTTCCTCTTCGTCGTGGGCTTCCACCAGAGCTGAAAGGCCCAGTTCTTCGGCAAGCTCGCCGTACTCGCGCAGCTGCTCGTCAGACAAGATGGCGCAAATCAAAAGCACGGCCGAAGCGCCCAGCACCTTAGCCTGGTAAATCATGCGCTCGCACACCACGAAATCCTTGCGCAGCACCGGAATGGAAACCGCCCGGGCAATCTGCTCCAGATACGCATCCGACCCCAAAAACCACTTCGGCTCGGTAAGGCAGGAAATTGCCGCCGCTCCCGCTTCCTCGTAGCTCTTGGCAATATCAAGGTACGGGAACTCTTCGGCGATAACGCCCTTGGAAGGCGAAGCCTTCTTCGCCTCGCAGATGAACGAGAGGCCGGGCGCCGCCAGCGCCGCCTGGAACGGATACGGGAACACGCCGCCGTTCGCTTCCAGCTCGGCGGCTGCCAGTGCTCGTGCCTTCCGCTCAAGTTCCGCCGTGGGAACAAGCACCTCTTCCGCCGCCATGCGGGTGTGCGTGTACGCCGCTATTTCATCGAGAATGGTCACCTATGCCTCCTGGTTGGATACGCGGATGTACGCTTCCAGCGTTTCGGCCGCCTTGCCCGAATCGATAAGCTCGGCTGCCTTGGCAACGCCATCTTTCAGCGAGGGAACAATGCCCGCAATGTAGAGGCCCGCCGCGGCGTTCAGCAGCACGGTATCGCGCTTCGGCCCCTGGTCCTTGCCGCTCAAAATGTTGCGGGTGATCTGAGCGTTTTCTTCAGGCGTGCCGCCTTCCAAATCGGCCTTGGTGCAGCGTTTCATGCCCAGTTCCCCAGGAGTCAGCACGTAAGAGTAGTAGTCGTCGCCGTGGAACTCGCATACGGTGGTGGGGCATGCCGTGGAAAGCTCGTCCAAGCACGCCTGGCCGTACACCACCATGCCGTCTTTCACGCCCAAGCTAGTGAGCACGCGCGCCAGCGGCTCCACCAGCGATTCGTCGTAGACGCCCAGGATCATCTTTTCGGGCGTAGCGGGGTTGGTAAGGGGTCCCAGGATATTGAACACCGTGCGGATGCCCAGCTCCTTGCGAATGGGGCCCACATAACGCATAGCTGTGTGGTACTTCTGCGCGAAGAAGAAGCACATGCCCACCTCATTAAGCAAGCGCTTGCACAGCTCGGGGCTCTGCTCGATGTTCACGCCCAACGCCTCCTGGCAGTCGGCCGTACCCGACTTGCTGGAAGCGGCACGGTTGCCGTGCTTGGCAACCTTGGCGCCACCTGCGGCGATAACAAGCGCTGCTGTGGTGGAGATGTTGAAGCTGCCCGCCTTGTCGCCGCCGGTTCCCACGATTTCCAGCACTGGCTTGTCGTATTCGACCTTGGTGGCGTGGCTGCGCATAGCGGCAGCACAACCGGCAATCTCGTCGATGGTTTCGCTCTTCGTCGACTTCGTGGAAAGCGCCGAAAGGAATGCGGCGGTCTGCACCGGCGTGGTGTCGCCCGACATGATCTCGTTGATTACCGCATAGGCCTCGTCGTAGGTAAGATCCTGTTTGTCTACCAGCTTGAAAATTGCTTCCCTGATCATCTTCGTTCCTTTCGGATAACCGGCCAAAAAGCCGAATGGTTAGTTGTTTGCAGCAATGGCCAAGAAGTTTTCGATCATTGCCCGACCATCAGGGGTAAGAATCGATTCAGGATGGAACTGCACGCCGTACGTGGGGTACTCAGCGTGCTGCACGGCCATCACCTCGCCGTCGTCCGTGCGTGCTATAACGCGCAAGCAGACCGGCAAGCTTTCCTCGGCAGCTGCCAGCGAATGGTACCGGGCCACGCGAACTTCCTCCGGCAAGCCCTTGAACAGGGGCGATTGCTGGTCGACCTTCGTAAGCGAAGCCTTGCCGTGCATCAACTGCTTGGCGTAGCCCACCGTGCCGCCGAATGCCTCGCAGATGGCTTGATGTCCCAGGCACACGCCCAAAATGGGAACTTTGCCCGAAAGCTTCAACACTGCCTCCTCGCAGATGCCCGCATCGGCAGGACGCCCTGGGCCAGGCGACAAGATCACCGCTTCGGGGTTCAGACCCTCAAGCTCTTCCACCGTTAGCGCATCGTTGCGCACTACCTTGATGTTCGGGTTCACTTCCCCCACCAGCTGGTACAGGTTGTAGGAAAAGCTGTCGTAGTTGTCGATGAGGTAAATCATGCCAGGCCTCCTTCGGCCATCTGCAGCGCTTCCATCACGGCGCGCGCCTTGTTATAGCATTCGCGGTCTTCGGCTTCAGGCACGCTGTCGGCAACAATGCCGGCGCCCGTCTGCACGCACACGCGGCCGTTCTTCTTGTAAGCCAAACGGATACCGATGCACGTGTCCAAGTTGCCGGTAAGGTCCAGGTACCCGATGGCGCCGCCGTAAATGCCGCGCTTGGCGCCTTCCAATTCCTGGATAATCTGGCAAGCGCGCAGCTTAGGAGCCCCGGAAAGCGTGCCGGCGGGCAAGATGGAATCGACCACATCCACCGCATCCTTGCCTTCCGCCAACTGCCCGGTAACGGTAGAACCGATGTGCATGATGCGGGAAAAGCGCAGCACGTTGCGGTATTCC
Organism: uncultured Eggerthella sp.; assembly: GCA_958431815.1. Lineage (GTDB taxonomy): Bacteria > Actinomycetota > Coriobacteriia > Coriobacteriales > Eggerthellaceae > Anaerotardibacter. Next base: position 98,745 of record CAUASB010000001.1, read on the forward strand.
TCGACCTTCACCGTGCCTATCTTGCTCACGCGGCCCAAGTCGTTGCGCCCCAGGTCAACCAGCATGTCATGCTCGGCGCGCTCCTTTTCGTCGGCAAGAAGCTCGGCTTCCAAGGCAGCATCTTCTTCGGGCGTGGCCCCACGGGGGCGGGTGCCAGCCAGCGGGTAGGTGAACAGCGTGCCGTCCTGAAGGCGCGCCAGCGTTTCGGGCGAAGCACCGGCAATCTCAACATCGTCGCTGGTGAAGTAGAACATGTAGGGCGAAGGGTTCTGGGTGCGCAGAATGCGGTACGTGTCGAACAGGCTGCCCTGCGCCTTCGCGGTGCGGGGGTTCGAAGGCACCACCTGGAAAATGTCGCCCTCATGGATATGGTGTTTGGCGATTTCCACCTTTTCACAGAACTCTTCGGTGGAAAAACGCGGCGTAAGCGGCTCTTCAAGGTGAAGCGGCGCAAACTCGTAGCGCTTGCCATCAAGCAAGATGCCCTCGATTTCGGCAAGCTTTTCGGCGGCGCGGGCATATGAAGCCTCGACGTCGTCAGCACGCACGCCCGTGATGAGGATGATCTTCTGGCGGTAGTTGTCGAAGCAGATAACCTGGTCGAACAGCATCAGGTCAACATCCAGGAAGTCCTCGTGGTCCAAGTCGGGACGGCGCAGCGTGGGCTCGGCGTACTTGATGTAGTCGTAGGAAAAGTAACCTACCAAACCGCCGGTGAACGTAGGGAACCCTTCAACCTGAGCGCTTTTGTTCTCTGCGATTACCTGACGGATTGCAGCGCCTGGATGCTCAACCTGGCGGGTTTCCACGCTCGGGTCCTCACCTTCGACATTGCGCTTGATGGTAAGCGCACCGTTCAAGCAGGTAAGCTCAAGCGTAGGGTTGAAGCCCAAGAACGTGTAGCGGCCCCAGCGCTGGTCGGCCTCGGCGCTTTCCAGCAAGAAGCAATGGTTGCTTGCGCTGCGCAACGCGCGCATTGCCTCGATGGTGGTGATGCGGTCGGCGAAAAGCTCACGCTTCACCGGAACGCGGCGGATGCCCGGCTGCGCTGCAAGGGTGTGAACCTCTTCCAGGCTTGGCTGCAATGCAGTAACGCTCATCGATGTGCCCTTTCTTCCCTAAGGGAGGGCATACAAAAAGCCCGCCCTTGAATCTTTGCTGATCAAGGACGGGCTTTAGAAATCTAAAACTCGCGGTGCCACCTTGTTTCACGAAATGAATCGTGCCCTTTGCAGGATACCAACATATCCCCGACAACTAACGTATGCCATCACGTTGCACGCTACTAGCTTGCGCTTTTGCGTACACCCTCGGCGGCCCACTTGGCGAGCGGCATTTCGACCTGGATTCCAGCACCCCAGGCTCTCTGTGCGCGCCTACCCGCTTTGACTTCCGCTTCAACGGTTTAGGTGGTTTCGGCGAACTGTGTTCGCTTGCGAAACTGGGGTTATTTTTGCCTGAATCGTTTTTCGTGTCAACAACTTTTCTGCGAATGAAACTTCGCTTTAACAAATATCTCTTTGCGCCGTTCTGCCGAACAGCGCAAGACTCACGAAACGTAATGACGCTGCGCGGGAGCCTGGCGGCGCAGCTGGGCCTCAATCGGTCGGGGCGGCGCGAAAGGCCAGCCCCTCCCTCTTTCAGCCCATCTGCACTCGCCAGTCTCCCGCTCGCTGACCTACTAGCGCATACCCAGATGATGGCGACTCCCTGTAACCCACTTTCGTTTTCGGTTTTCAAAGAATTGATTTTGGTTAGCAGTGGAAATCGCAGGAATGATTCGACGCATGGTTCACCATGTCCCAATATCGCCGGTCGAATACCTGGGGCGATTTCTTATATCCAATTCTTTTCAAACCGCGCTCCAGAGAGACCCGAGAGGCACCGCCTCCACCCCTTCACCTTTATTTTGCTCGCTTCGCATCGCATGTTCCTGCCAGAACAAACCCTTCCTTGCAACTCAGCCAAACCTGGGTTTCGCTGCACTCAACAGACGCCTGGTGCTGGGGAGGGGCGAATTTGGCTTCGCCTGTTCGCCCTTGCGGCAATGGGACGCCGTCGCGGGCTGAACGCGTTACAATCAGGGAAAGGCTACACGAGGGGGCTGCTATGAAATTCCTTATTGCTTCTGATATCCACGGGTCGGCGGTTTGGTGTCGGAAATTCGTTGATGCGGTTCGGGCGCAACATCCCGATAAAATCCTTTTGTTGGGCGATATTTTGTATCACGGGCCGCGCAACGATTTGCCCGAGGGATACAACCCGAAAGAGGTTATTGACCTGCTGAATCCGTTGGCGGATCAGATTATCGCGGTGCGCGGCAATTGCGATGCCGAGGTCGACCAGATGGTGCTCGATTTCCCCTGCATGGCCGATTACGCCACCATTCTTGACCCTGAGTACATCGACGAAAACGCCGACTTCGAATTGCAGACTGCTCGCACGTTGTTCCTTACCCATGGGCACGTGTACGGTCCCGACAAAGAAGGGGCTGCGGGCAACCTTCCCAAGGTGCCGGTGAATACCGCGCTGGTATATGGGCACACACATCGCAAGGTGAACGAACCCTGCACGGAAGACCCCACCATATGGCTGTTCAACCCGGGCAGCCTTTCCCTTCCTAAGGACGGCAGCCATAGTTACGGCGTGTACACTTCGGGACTGCCCATCGAAAAAGCCTTCCAGCACGTTGTCTTGGAATAGCGCGCTGTTGTCATCACGGCAAGCGCCTGAATGTCCCGCCCTCTTTTAGGGGTGGGGCATTTTTCTTGCAGGGCTTTGGGCCGTCAAAAAACGTGTCTTCACGCCGAAATGCATCAAGCTAGCCTGCAAAACCGCCCAGCACTTCTTCGGCATTTCGCCGCACTGCCTGCGCCACATGTTCGACGCCAATGCCGCGAACGTCTGCAATCTGGCAGGCAGCTTCACACAACTCGTCGTTCACCTGGCCATATGCGTAAGGAAGACAAGGATGCTCCACTTCGGGGTTACTTGCTGCAGGCGCATCGGTTTCCAAGAGCAGCTTGTTCAGGGGAATAGCTTTCGCGTATTCGCGGCCCCTTTTCGTGGCCAGCATGCGCTGCCCCACCGAAAAGAAACAGCCCGCCTTGATTGCCCGCTGGAGCTGCTGCGACGAGCCGCTGAACCAATGAAATACGCACGTACAGGCTTCCAGGCAGCCAGTTTCCATCAAGATACGCAGCGCATCGTTGTAGGCCTTCACGCAATGGAGGGAAAGCACTTTGCCGCCTGCGCCAGCGCACTGCTTGGCAATATGGCGGAATGCCGCAAGCTGCGCATCGCGCGTTCCCGCGCGGCGATTCGAGAAATCGAGCCCTACTTCGCCCACGAAGTTGGTTTCAGGAAGGGCGGCATCGAACGCGGCGAGCATGGGGCGCAGTTTTCCCTCGTCGGCGGGCACCCACCAAGGGTGCAGTCCCACCCCCAAACGCACTACCCCAGCCATAGCGCCCAGCGCCGCTTTGGTTTGTCGGTATTCGCCAGGCGTCACCGACACCGCAAAAAGAGGAACCTGCGCTTTGAACACCTGAGCGGCAAAGGCCGCAGGGTCAGCCACAAACCCCACATGAAAGTGAGCATCAGGCAGAAAGCCAAAAGGGACTGTCCCTTTTGGATACCCCTTCCCTTCCATTCACCGCACCTCCTAGCACGCTGGGCGAGCGCGCAACACGTTCGCCCACAATTCGTCAACGCCACCCATCGTATCGCAGCGGGGCGCCGCATTTGCGTTACGCTGGGCAAGTGAAGATGAGCACGTTCTGTAAGGAGCCATCATGGCAACGAACTACGCAGATCAATACAACAACGGCGAAATCGAAGAGGTGTTCCCGCGCATTTGGCGCGTGCCCGTGCCCCTGCCCGACAACCCGTTGGGGTTCCTGAACTCGTACTTCATCTTAAGCGACGACAAAACCACCATCGTAGACGTGGGCTTCAACCACCCCGCCTGCGAAAAGGCGCTCGACGACGCCCTGCGCAAGCTGGGCCGCAGCTGGGAATCGGTGGAAATCGTGCTGACGCATTCGCATCCCGACCACACCGGCAACCTCGATCGCGTATGGCGCCGCTGGATGCGCGTGTACGCCAACATGCACTCCATCCAGGAAGTGCAGAACCTCATGAACATGCAGGCCAGCGTGTTCAATCCGCTTATCAGCTACCTTACCCGCCCCAACACCTACGACGAGCGCAGCATGCAGAAGCGCGATGCTTCCACCTACCGCGTTTCGGCGGAACTGCTACCGGTGAAGAACCAGCCCGATTTGTTCTACCTGGGCGATGGCGACGTGTACCACAACGGCAACTACCGCTTCCAGGTAATAACCACGCCAGGCCACGACGACTGGCACATCTGCCTGTACGAACCCACGGCGAAAATCCTCATCGCAGGCGACCACGTGCTGGAACGCATCACGCCTACCATCATGAGCTGGGTATGCTCGTACGATGCCCTGCGCGAATTCCTTACCAGCCTGGACAAGGTGCGCAACCTGGACGTTGACCTGATTTTGCCTGGCCACGGACGCCCCTTTACCGGCGTTGCCGAACGCGTCGATTTCCTAAAGCAATTCCACGCCAACCGCCTGGAAGAGCTGTACAAGCTGGTGGAAGAAGGTCACGCCAGCCTGATAGACATCGCCCGCAGCGCTTCCTGGAAGCATCCCAACTGGGACGAGTGGACCATCGACCAAAAGTTCTACTCCCTGGGCGAAACGTTCGCCCACCTGGTGTACCTGGTTAACGAAGGCCGCGTAGTACTCACCACCTGCGAAAACTACCGCCGCTTCTACCCCGCCAACGCCTTCGAGATGCAACGGAAGAAGTAGAAACGTGCGGACAGCGGTGTCTCGCACGTCTTTGAGGCGCACAGCCTCTTCTTCTGCTTACGCAAAAACGCAAGCGCAGGGCGGCATGCGTCCTGCGCTTCTCTGGGGCGCGGTTTTCAAGTATTTGACCATAAGAAAACGCCCCGGATATTCGATCAACGATACCGGGACGCCCTGAACCATGCGTCGAATTATATTCGTGTTTTCATTTCCCGACGAAACAAGCGGAAGCGAAGCGCGGGACGCATGCCGCCCTCCCCTTCGGGAGCCGTTACTCCATGGGAACAACTGCCGTCGGCACCTGCAAGTGCGCAAGAACGCCGCAGGTGGTGGAACCGAACAGCGCACGGCTCACCGCAGAACGGGCATGTGTGCCTAACAGCAGCACGCGGCAATCCTGGCTGCGCTGCAGCAATGCCTGTGTAGGCGAAGGAGCCTCGACGGAATGGCCTTCCACCTGAAGCGCAGGCTCCGCTTCACGGATGGCGGCAACACGCGCATCCAAGTTGCGCTGGAACGATTCGCCCACTGGCGCAAGCCCGCCGCCCATGAACTCGGCAGAACGGGAAAGCAACGTCGGGATGCCCCAGGAAGAAATAAGCTCAAGCGGCTCTTCCAGCACCTTTGCCAGATGAACGCCCAGTTCAACGGCCTTGTCGCTCACTTCATCTTGCGGGCCCACGCCCACGACGATGCCCTTTGCCTCGTTGTGCGGATCCCAGTCGGCGGGAACCACTACCGTGGGCACGCTGGTGGAAACCGACACACGCAGGCCCTTTGCGCTCCATACGCGCTCGGCAACCGTTGCGCCATGATGCGAGCCCATGACAATCATGTCGTGGCTCTCGGATGCACCTACCAGCGCTTCCACGATATCGCCGCTCACATACGACGCATCCACGTCAAGCTCAGGGTAATCGGCGCGAACCAGTTCCTGCGCTTCGCCCAACACGTTTTCAACGGCATCGCGCAGGACCTTGTGGTCAGAGCCGGCAAGCTTGTCGGACGCTGGGTCGATAACGGCAAGCAGGGTAAGGTGGGCCTGTTCACGGTTCGCCAAGCGGGCCGCCCATTTCAGGGCCTTCTTGCCACGCTCGCTGCCGTCGATGCCTACCAGGATGCTTTCCAAAGTATTCAAGATCTATCCCCTCACCGTGTTTAGTGGAACATCGGAATCATCAGCCACAGTGCGAACAGCACCACAACCACACAGGCGGCAAAGCACGCCACCGAAGCGAAGCGAACCAGGTAGTTGGGCGATCCGTCGCCGCCTTCTGGCGCGCCGCTTTTCCACCACAGGCGCAAGCCCGATGCGTACATAACGCCAATACCACTGGCAATTCCCACCGCAACGACGAGAACCGTCGCAAAATTGATCAACTCTTGCATGTGATTCCTCCCCTACGCTGCAGCCGAAGCCGTTGCGGCCTTGGTGTTTACTTTTACTTCCGAGCTTTCGTTCACGTTCATGGCGTTAACCGGGTTGCGACGGGAAAGCCTGAAGATGATGAGCGCTGCGATGATGGCCATAACCGCCACGGCAAGCGTGCCCCACACATTGATCTTGGCAACCGCACACGCCGCAGCACCGATGATGCCCGCCGCAGGGAACGTGATCAGCCAGGCAACCAGCATGCGCGCCGCTACCATCCAGTCGATCTTGCCGCCCTTCTTGCCCAAGCCGGAGCCGATGATGGAACCGGAGCATACCTGCGTAGTGGAAAGGGCAAAGCCCAAATGGGAAGAAACCAGGATGGTGGTAGCCGAGCTTGCCTCCGCCGCGAAGCCCTGGGGCGTTGCGATTTCGGTAAGGCCCTTGCCCAGCGTGCGGATTACGCGCCAGCCGCCCATATAGGTGCCCAGGGCGATGGCCAAACCGCACACGGCGATTACCCACAGCTGCGGGCCGGTGCCGGAAGGCTGGATGCCAACCGCAATAAGGGTAAGGGTGATGATGCCCATGGTTTTCTGAGCGTCGTTGGTGCCATGGGAAAGAGCAACCAGGCATGCCGTGATGGTCTGGCCGTGGCGGAAGCCCGTTTCCACGTACTTTTCATCAAGCTTGCGCACAATGAGATATATCAATTTCACCGCCACAAACGCCGCCAAGCCGGCAACAACAGGCGAAATGAGGGCAGGAACCAAAACCTTGGCAACAACTGCGCCGAAGTTCACGCCTTCCACACCCGCGCCCACAATAACGGCGCCCACCAGGCCGCCGAACAGTGCATGGGAGGAAGACGAGGGAAGGCCCACCAGCCACGTCATCAGGTTCCACAAAATAGCACCTACAAGGCCGGCGAATATGAATTCCGCCCCGATGGTTACCTGCTGCTCGTTGATGATGCCGCCCGAAATGGTTTTCGCTACCTCGGTAGACAAAAACGCGCCAACAAGATTAAGCGTACCGGCCGCGATAACCGCCGTTTTCGGCTTCAGCGCACCTGTTGCAATCGAGGTTGCCATGGCGTTTGCCGTGTCGTGGAAGCCGTTCGTGAAATCGAACGTCAGCGCCACCGCGATAACCAGCACAACAACAACCAAAGTTGCGATATCCATGCTTTTCTCTGTTCCTCCCTTTTTTGTTCAACAATCACGCGCGTACTGCACGTGGCAAACAGGAGCAACCGCCAGCGCCAAGCATAGGTTTCAATCCGAGTTTTACGCTTGCGAACTGCACAATCGCCCCATTTGCAGCAGCAAGCTTAACAAGCGAAATCTTACATATTTGTAAAGCGAAGTTAATCATTGTTACGTTTGCAAACAGCGCCCTATTTCGCGGGGAACCGCTATGATTAGCATGAGAGAAAATTCAGCGACATCGCTTTGCGCGAAAAAGCGTAAAAGTGCAGGTCGCTTTTTGTGGCGCTCCCCCTGCAAAAAGCGGAAGCAGCCACCGGAAGGCATTCGCATGACGAACGAACACACCGACAGAAGCACCGCGCGCAAAGCGCTTCATGCCTACCTCGGAAGCTTGGTATCAGACCCGGAACACGCCACCCTTGACACGGCGGGGTTCGCACCCGACGAATTGCCGCTGGCGAACCAAGCCATAGAATTAGGGCAGCTCATCTCCGACGAGCGCATCCAGGCAGAAGAGCTTGCCGAGGGCATTTTCGATTCCGAAACGGCCCAGAAGCATCGGGAAGGAAACCCCCTTACCGAATCGTTTGAAAGCATCCGCACGAACTTGGCCGTTCCCACCGCCATCGCAAACGCCATCGACAGCGACGATTACTCGCTCGAATTCGATGCGAACAACGGCTACTTGGCACAGCTCAAGCACAGCGTCGAAGAACTGAGGGAGCGTCATCAGGAACTTGAACGCAACGCCTACACCGATTTCCTTACCGGCGTGGGCAACCGCGCCGCGCTGAACCGCGACACCGATGCCGCCTGGGATAGCCAAACCGCCTATACGCTGGCATTCGTGGACATCGACGGGCTGAAGTACTGCAACGACCATTACGGCCACGCCGAGGGAAACAAGTACATCAAGGAAGTGGCGAACTGCCTGCGTCTTCATCGTCGTTCGGGCGAGCGCTTGTACCGCATCGGCGGCGACGAGTTCGTTATGCTTTCGCCCTGCTCTTCCGAATCGGAAATGACCGAGCGCCTTGAGGCGTGCCGCAGCGCACTTATCGCCGCACACACCATCGACGAGAACTTCGCCTATTCGTTCAGCTACGGCTGCTCACACGCCACCCCGGCTTCAGGCGACAGCCGCTCCAAGCTGGTAAACGATGCGGACAAGCGCATGTACGACTACAAGCTGCTGCACGGATCGCATCACAAGAACGCGACAAGAAGCGCTGGTTTGGAAACGCCCGAAGGCATCGAGGAACGTGTTTTCCAGGCCATGTCGTTCCAGACAGAGGGCCGCTACCTGTTCATCTGCAACATAGATACCGAACAGTCGCGCTGGTCGCGCAACGCGGTGCGCGATTTCGACTTGCCCGGCGAAGTAATGTATCAGATGGACAAGATATGGGAAGCCCACATCCATCCCGATGATCGCCATATCTGGCGCCAGGACATCGACGAGATATTCGGCGGCAAGAAGTACCACCACAGCATGAGCTATCGCGCGAAAGACGCTTCCGGACGCTACGTTATGGTGAACTGCACTGGCGTGCGTCTTGATGGAGCGGGCGATGAGCCCACCCTGTTCGTGGGCACCATCGTGAACCGCAATGCCGCCGACGGAACCGACCCGGCAACCGGCCTTGACGATGTGCGCTCGCTTATCTCGGAAGTGGACCGTCGCAAGCAGAAGAACCTTCCCACCAACTTCGTCGTCGTGAAAATCGGCGGCATTTCCGAGATCAACTCCACCTACGGCTACGAAGCCGGCAACGACGCGCTTTCGCAGATGTCCGACCGTCTGCTTTCCAAGATAGCGGGCAAGGCGCGTCTGTACCGTTCGTATGGGCTTCAGTTCGTGGTGGTGTTCGACGGCGATGAAAACGGTGCCGACCTTGCCCGCTATTCCGATGCGGTGCGCGGCATCCTGGAACAACCCGTTCATATCCAGGGCATTAATGTGCTGCTGCCCGTGGTTACCGCCGCTGCCCACTACGATTCGATCACGTCGCAGGCGCTTTCGGTGCTCAGCGACCTGAACCGCCGCATCGATGCCGCCACGCGCAGTACCTTGGAATCGAATCCGTTCACCAGCCCGCTGCACCTTACCGGCGAAAACATGGTTGCCCCCAGCAACACCGACAGCCTTACCGGGCTTTTGCACAGCAGCGAATTCCTCAGTCGCGCAACCAAGTACTCGCGCATGCATATCGAAGAACAGCACTGCATGATAGCCATCGACCTGGGACATATGCGCATCTACAACGAATGGTACGGCAGGCAGAAGGGCGATTCGCTTTTGGCAGAAGTGGGCACGGCGCTTGCCGCCCTTGAGGCAACGGGCATCGGCCTTGCCGGGCACTGGGGCCAAGATGACTTCTCCGTCCATATGCCACTCGACACGAAGGCCATCGAAATCCTGTATAACCGCATCAGGGGCATCGTGGCGGCGCACGACGATTCCATCGGTTTCATGCCGGCATTCGGCGTATGTCCCTTGCAGCCAGGCGCCGACGTGAACATCAGCGACTACGACAAGGCGAAGTTCGCCCTCGAGGAAACGAAGGACAACTTCAAGAAGCGCGTCGCCTTCTTCAACGCCGAGAAGTACCGCCGACGCGAAGAAGAACATCTGCTGCTTTCCGAGTTCCAACGCGCTCTGGCGTCGAACCGCGTGAACTTCTTCCTGCAGCCGCAGTACAACATGAAAACCGACAAGATCGTGGGCGCCGAAGCTCTGGCACGCTGGCGTCGCATCGACGGAACCTATGTTTCGCCTGCGGTGTTCGTTCCCCTGCTCGAACGCAACGGCTTCATCGCTGCACTGGATAGGCATATTTGGGAACAGGTGTTCATCTGGATCAAGAAATGCTATAACCGCGGCCTAACGCCCCCGCCCGTTTCCATCAACGTTTCGCGCATGGACATCGAATCAATCGATGTGGCAACGTGCTTGAACGGCTTGGCCGAAAAGCACCATGTACCCACACGCCACATAAAGGTCGAGATAACCGAAAGCATGTACACCGAAGACCAGCGCTCCGTGCAGGCGCTTACCACGCAGCTGAAGAAACTGGGCTTTTCGGTATACATGGACGACTTCGGCAGCGGTCAGTCTTCGCTGAGCATGCTGCGCGACATCAACGTGGACGTCGTCAAGCTTGACGGCGGCTTCCTTTCCGACGGAAGCGTCGGCGAACGCTCAACCGGCATCGTCAAATCGGTGGTGAAGATGACCAAGTCGTTGGGCATGCCGGTTATTGTGGAAGGTGTGGAAACCACCGAGCAGGCACAGTTCCTGAAAGACATGGGCTGCCGCTACGCGCAGGGCTTCCTGTACTTCCGCCCCATGCCACCGTGCGACTTCGAAACCATCTTGCACGATTCCAGCAAGATTGACCTTCGCGGTATCGTTCCTCCCGGCGAGGACAGCTAGCAACGAGCCGGTACCATATCCCATAAGCAAAAGCGCGCCTCCTGCAAGCAAATCGCAGGAGGCGCGCTTTTTTTGAGAACAAAGTGCCCTGCAGGCATCAGCAACCCGGCAAGGCATGCTTTTTGCAACACTAGGGCTTTGCTGCTACTTGCCCGCCTTCTTCGCCAGGCGTGCCGCCCTCACATCGCACACGGTGTAGATGCCAACGATTACCGCCGCCGCGGCGATGAGCATGAAGAACAGCGCCGCATACGAAACCAGGTACGTGCCGAACGCTTCGGTTAAGAAGCCCGGCAGCAGCATGAAGATGAAGCCGCCCAGGGCATAGCAGATTTGGAAGTTGCGGATGGTTTGCACCTCGCGCCCCTTAGGAGCCAGTTCGATCGACCACACCGAAATGCCCACAGTGCCCAGGGAAAGGCCCAAGCCGAACATCACCGCAGCCGCCGTTGCCAGCCAGCTTGAGCCCATGTCCGTCAGGCACAAAAGCCCCGTGCCGCCGATGAACAACAGGAAGAACAGGATCGATCCGTTGCGCGTGCCGATGGCGTCGAACACCAACCCGTTGAAGAGCTTCGCCACCATAAGGCACGCGCCGCTTACGGCGATAAGCGCTGCTGCCGCTTCGGTGGAAAAGCCTTCCGAGGTGAACAGCACGCCCAAGTAGCCGTTGCCGCCCACGCTGGCGCAGCCCACGAACACCATGGCAACCAGCAGCACCGGCAGCAAAGCATGCGGCACATCGCGGCTGGTACGCCCGCGCTTCGGCTTGCCGCTCTTGGTCTTCTTCTTGGAAACGTACGGCTCAAGACCCATGTCTTCGGGGAAGTTGCGCAGAAGCATGAACACCAAAGCGCCCAGGGCCAGCGCCAAAAGCGCTTCCAAGCCGAACGCCGCCGAAAGCGAGGTGGCATCGACCACGTCTACCACGATAGGCGGCAACACCACCGCCGCCACGCCAGAACCCACCGCAGCAAAGCCCGCCACCGTAGCAACGTTGGTCTTGAACCAGCGCCCGATAAGCATAGTGGAGCAGATCATGCCGCCAAGGCCATAGCCCAGGCCCGTGAACACCGAGCCCACGCACAGCCCGAAATAACTTTCCGTGTTCGCCGAATACAAGGCGAAGCCGATAGCCACGAAGATGGAGGCGACGAAAGCGCCGATGCGGCAATTGAGCCAGCTGTAGTAACGCGCCACGAAGAACATCGCCACCAGCGAAACAAACGTGCGCACCGAAAGGATCACCGATCCGCCCGAATGCCCTACGCCAGGAATGGCAACAAGGTAAGGCTGATACACGGAAAACGAGGTTGAGGGCAATCCAATGTTCGTGAACAGGATAAGGAAACAGCAAACGCAGATTACCTTTTCATAGTGGCGTTTCACACTGCCCAAAACCGTCATTCATCCGTCCTTCTCGCATATTGATAAGCGCGTTCGAGAATAGCAGGCAAATGTTATGACTTGATGAATTGACTCATTGCACCGTTCTGCCGAACAGCGCAAGACCCCATGAAACGCCATGACGCTGCGCGGGATTTCGACAGCACAGGAAGCACTCAACTGGTTGGGGCGGCCGAAGACCAGCCCACTCCCCTTCCAGGCTTCCCTCACTCGCCAGAATCCCGCTCACTAATTTACTGGCGCATACCCGAATTTCAAGAAAATGCCGATACTCGAATTCCGCTCTTATCGCTTTGAGTTCGGCTGATCATGTTGCCCCTAAAGCAAAACGCCGCTTTGCTAAGCGGCGTTTGTTAGGCAACGTTGGCGTTGGGAATTATTTGGATGTTCTGAAGCTGAGCCATGGTGTGCTCGTCTACGCCGATGCCGGCAGCGCCGTTGCGCACCTTGGTGACGTAGTCTTCGCGGAACGACCAATCATAGAAGGGCCCACGCAGGGAAAGATAGATAAGCGCTTCAAGCGTGTAGGCATCTTGAGCGGCAGGCTCGAACTCGCCAAAGCCGAACGCACCTGAGATGATGGTATTTTCGGTATGGTTGCCGGCGTACTGCACTTCCACGTAGCTTTTCTCGTAGCAATGGGAAGAAACGCCCTCGAAGCCGTCCATCTTGTTCTCATTGGCGTTGCTCAAGTCCCAGAGCGCGCCCTGCACATGCTTGCCCGGCGCGGGGATTACCGTAGCGAAGCCCGCTGCGTCCATCTTCAACTCATAGTTGGGCAGCGTGGCCACGCCCAGGTACTCGGCCCCGGGGCAGCGGAACTTCATCTGATCGAAGTCCATGTTTGATCCGTATGCGAAATAAAGCTTGTGCATATCTGCAATTATGACCCGCGCGCTGCCGGCGCGGTACCCCCGCTTTACCCATAGCCGGCATTAGGCTCAGCCAATAACGAACAACGCACATGAGACGCTATGACGCTGCGCGGGATTCTGACGGCGCAGGGAAACCTCAAAGGACAAGGTGCGGCACGAAGGCCAGCAATCCTGCTCGGCAAAACCGAGCAGGATGCGCCCGCTCGGGCGCATAGTCAGGAACTAAACATGCCACTGGCATGTTTAGTCGCTTCCCCTGCACTCGCCAGAATCCCGCTCGCTGATTTACTAGCGCATACCCCAGGTTCGTTAACGCCCTTTCGGGCGTTTTCTTTCGTCTGCGCTAATTCGCTCACAAAAAAATGGCCTCAACCCGCATTTGCAGATGGAGGCCATTATCGCTAGACAAAAGGGTCTGTCCCCATTGGCCTTTTATCCGCAAGATGTCATGAAACAAGATTCGCCGTGTTACCGGCCAGATACGATGCTACGTTGTCGGCAACGATAACCGCACGCTTCTCCATTGCCTGATGCGAGGCAAAGGCAACGTGCGGCGTTACCACGGTGTTCTTGCTGTTCAGCAGCGGGTGGTTGGCAGGGAACGGCGGCTCCATTTCCAGGACGTCGATGCCGGCACCCGCGATACGACCCTCGTTCAAGGCAGCCGCAAGCGCCTCGGAATCGACGACCGGGCCACGAGCGCAATTGATAAGCACCGCCGTAGGCTTCATAAGCTCAATCTTCTCTGCGCTGATAAGACCCGTGGTTTCCGCCGTCTGCGGAATGTGCAGGCTTACCACATCAGACGTTTTCAGCAGCTCGTCCAAATCAACGAACTGCACGCCAGGGATCTCTTTCTTTGTACGCGAATAGCACACCACGTCGCAACCGAATGCCTGGGCAATGCGCATCACACGCGAGCCGATGGCGCCTGCGCCGATAACGCCAAAGCGCTTGCCCTCAAGCTCGGGGCCCACCAGACCATCTTTCGTACCACCTTGACGCACAATGGAATTCAACGTGGAAATGTTGCGTAGCACGTCGAGTACCAGGCCAAACGTCAAATCAGCCACCGCAACCGTGGAATAACCGGCGCAGTTGGAAACCTGGATGCCATGCTCGCGGCAATAGGCCATGTCAACATGGTCGTAGCCGGTGAAGGCAACGCACACGTATTTGAGGTTGGGGTTTTTCTCCATCACGGAAGCGGGGTATTTGATGTTCGAAACCACCACGATATCGGCATCAGCGCTGCGTTCGATAAGCGCTGCCTCGTCTTCCTTGCGATCGGGATAGGTTATTACCTCGACATCGTGGCCTTCGGTTGCCTTGGCAAGCAGGCCACGCAGGCTTTCATCGGATATCCCCAGCGGTTCCAGGACAGCGATCTTCATAGGTCTCCTTCCGGATTCATGTTGCGACCAACGGACAAGCCCCGCCCCACGCCCATGGCGCAGGGCGGAGTGCGAACCCGTCGAAGAAGGGTTAAGCGGGTTTCAGCATGCGTCCATTGCATTCAATGGTAGTCAGCATGCCTGTCCGCGCAGAATTCCCCCGCGCTTCATCGGCGAGCGAGCGATGCGTCCCAGCAACGGAACCGCGCCTGCCGCTCACGCGCAGATTCACCACGCTCGCACAGAAGCCGTCTTTCACAAGAATGTCCATCACAAGGACCATCCCCACGAACTCAAGCATTACCTTCGAAAAACAAGATTTCACTTCCTCTTGCGAGAAAACTGCGATTACGGACTCTGAGCCAAGCCAAGTTCCGCGAAAAGGACCACCTGACACGCAACAATACGGCCCATCCACTCAAAATGAGCAGCCAAAACCAACCGGCCCGTCCGCAATCGCAATTTTCCTGCACGATGCCGCCCTAATTTGTTTTTGAAGGGAGCAATGGGCCGTATCATAAATGCAAAGAGAGGAGCAGCCATGGCTCAAAGCCCCGCAATCGAACCCTCGGCAAAAGCCGACACGTTCAGCAGCGCCACCGCCGACAAAAGTGGGTTGGACGATTTGCTGAAGAACGTAACCTATCGGATGGTTTCTTTAGAAGAACCCTTGCCAGGCCTTCTGCATGCGGTTTTCGATGTGCAGAACTTTTATTTCGCCGACCGCATCGACCGCTACCTGCTGTTCGATCGCGGCAAGCAGGCGCTGTTCATCGACCTAGGACATCCCACCCTTACGGGCAGCGCCCACCTTGATGAAATGCTGCAGCGCGCAAACGTGCCGTGGAACAAAGCCGATGCTGCCATAACGCACTTCCATGCCGACCATGTGGGCAACCTGCCCTACTTCGTGAAGCGGGGCGGGCGCCGCATATACCACGGTGCCCTTCCGCAGGTGAATGACGAATTCTGCCGCAGCTTCGCACGCACCATCGGCTGGCCCGAAGCACTGGATACCTGCTGGGAGGAATTCCGCGACACGCTGCTGTACATCATGCAGGTTAAGCAGCCCGCCACGCCCAACGCCGAAATCCTAAGCCAAGGCAATACCTTGAGAATCGGCGGTTGGAACCTAGAGGCCATCGAAACACCCGGGCACGCACCCGAGCACCTCTGTTTTGGCGACGTGCAGAAAAAAGTGCTGTTCAGCGGCGACCACATCGTTGATGCCGCGCCATCGCTCATGCAATTTGGGAAAGACGACCATCTGCTGAAGCGCTTTATGGAAACCTTCCCCCTGCTGAAGAAGATGGGCTTCGAAACCGTGTACATGTCACACCACGAGCCTTTACAGGGGGTCGCAACCATCAACGCCTTCTACGACTATATGGTGGCGAAATTCGAAAAACCCCTGGCAAAACGCCTTGCCATCGTAGGGCAGCTGGGCAGCGCAACCGTCTTCGAGGTTACCAAGGCGGCGCAACGCTCGCACGGCGCGTTTGAAAACCTTGAGTTCGGTATGCGCGTACGTCGCTTCGCCATGACGTTTTCCTATCTGGAATATTTGGCCGACGAAGGCGCCCTGAAACGAGAAGAGGACGCCCAAGGCGCCCTCCATTACTCTCTGATCTAGCGAATCCGGACAGACGGCAATGGGCCAACAAGGCCCAGCCGGCGTTGGGTTAATCGGCCAAGGATCCCAACGACCACGAATCGCTTTCCTTCTGCAGCTTAACCATTCGCGCAAACATGCCGTTCTTCGTCAGAAGCTCAGCAGGGGCGCCTTGCTCGGCCACCGTGCCATCGGCAAGCACCACAACCTTGTCGGCGTTTTCAATGGTGCGCATACGATGCGCAATAACGATAACCGTCTTGCCTACCAGTAAACGGGAAAGCGCCTGCTGCACCTTGGTCTCATTTTCCACATCAAGCGAAGCGGTTGCCTCGTCCAACAACACAATGGGCGCATCTTTCAGCAGGGCACGCGCAATGGAAATACGCTGACGCTCACCACCGGAAAGCTTGCTGCCGTTTTCGCCGATCATGGTGTTGTAACCTTCAGGCATGCGGCTTACGAACTCATCACAGTTTGCCGCCTTTGCCGCAGCCAGCACCTCTTCATCAGTGGCATCGTGGCGGCCAAGACGAATGTTGCCCATAACCGTATCATCGAACAACAGCACATCCTGGAACACAATGGCGTAATCGCGCAGCAGGGTTTCGGAATCAACCGTGGAAACGTCCATGCCACCCACGGTAACAGTGCCTGCGGTAGCGTCCCAGAAGCGGGCCGCTAAACGGCTTACCGTCGACTTGCCGGAACCCGAAGGCCCAACCAATGCCGTAACCTCGCCTTCCTTCGCCGTGAAGCTCACGTCCTTCAGCACTTTATCGCCCGCACGGCCATCAGAGCCCGCACCGTAGCTGAAGGCAACGTGGTTGAACGCTACATCATGGCCTGACGGCTTGAAATCGGTAGAGCCGCTGGCAATGGGTTCTTCAGTGATGCTGCGCATGCGCTTTGCCGAAGCCTCGGAAGCAAACAACTCCGCCACCAGCATCAACGCCTGGTCGAACGGGGTGTAAATGCGGCTTACCACCAGCAAAAACGCGAACATCACCATGAAGTCGACCTGCCCTGCGGCAACCATAGCCGCGCCCGCAATAAGCGTGGTGGCAATACCTAAACGCATTACCGCAAAGGCAGAGTTCACCAGCAAGCCGTTCAAAAGCTCACCCTTGGTGGTTTCGCGCTCCTGTGCATCGATGGTGCGGTACAGCCCTTCCAAGTAATGGGCTTCCTGATTAGTGGCACGAATCTCGCGCACGCAATCAAGCGTTTCCTGCACTCCTTCGGTTACCCGTACCTTCGCCGCACGGTTGCGATCGAACACTGGCTGCATAGGCTTGCGCGTGGCGAACAGGATCAAGAACGCCACCGGCACGCTCCAAAATGCCGCAATGGCAAGCGGCCAGCAGAAGAACAGCGACACCACGAACACAATGGCCGAAGAGATAACCGCGCCCCACAACTCGCCCAACACATGGCTATAGGCGTGCTCCATGGTTTGCACATCGCCCAAAATGGTTTCAGTAAGGTCGGCCAAATCACGGCGCCCGAAAAACGAAAGCGGGAGCTTGCGCAAACGCTCGGCAATCTCTATGCGCTGGTTGCCGCACTCCTCATAGAACACGCAATAAGTGTTGTTGTACTGCTGCCAATTCGAGGCGAACAGCACCACGAAAAACACTACTAAGCCGATAACGAACGGCACCACATCGGGCAATTCGCCACCACCGGTAAGATGAGAAACAAAGCCCGCCATGGCCATGAACAAAAAGCACATGCCAGCCATTACCACCAAGTTGGTGATGGCGGTCCACACAATGCCGCGCTTTACACCCGACATACCCTTGTCGGATAGGAAATACTTCTTTTGGAATGAGGCGGACATTTATGCCTCACCTCCTTCCATAACAACTGCCGCTGGAACAGGCTGCCCTGAAGAGCCTTGAGCACCCGAGGGGATCTTCCAGCTTGCCGCCCTTTCATAGTCGGCCCACATATGCGCGTACAAGCCGCCCTTTTCTAGCAGCTGAGCATGCGTACCCTGCTCGGCCACACTGCCCTGGTTCAGCACCACAATGTTGTCGGCATCCACCACGGTGGAAAGACGATGGGCAATCATGATCACCGTGCGGCCTTCGGCCAAGCGGGCAAAAGCGCGTTGAATAAGAGCCTCGTTTTCGGGGTCGGCGAAGGCGGTTGCCTCGTCCAGCACCACAATGGGGGCGTTCTTCAAGATGGCACGCGCCAAAGCAACGCGCTGCACCTCGCCACCGGAAAGGTAAGCACCGCCGGTGCCCAGCATCGTGTCCAAACCATCGGGCAGTTTTGCCACTATGTCATCACACTGGGCAGCACAAAGCGCCGCCTTTACTTCTTCATCGGTTGCATCGGGGCGTGCTGCACGCACATTTTCCGCCAACGTCTGGCGAAACAGCTGGTTGGTCTGGAACACGAAGGCAACCTGGTCCATCAGCTCATGCGGGTCGATATCGCGCACATCAACGCCGCCAACCTTCACACTGCCTCCCGTCGCATCCCAGAAGCGCGGTATCAGACTGGCGCAGGTGCTTTTGCCACCACCCGAAGGGCCAACCAGCGCCACTGTGGAACCGGCAGGAACCGAAAAACTCACGTGCGATACGGCAGGAGCCTCAGCGCCCTCATAAGTAAAGGAAACATCCTCAAAGCGCACATCGTTGCCGCGTGGATGCTGCGGGTTCTGAGAAACAGGCAGGGGCTTTGCCTCAAACACGCTGTTCACACGCGCAAGGGAATCGGCCGACATCTGGGAAGCCTCGCTTACGAACATCAACTTCGACATAGCTGTAGGGATCACCGCCGAGAAAATAGCGTAGAACGCGAAGTTCGCAACAAAATGGGCAAAATCCGCCTCGCCCGGGGCAAGCAGCAACGCCACCGGAAGCAGGAACACCACCAGGCCGTTCAACGCAGTAAGGTTCAGCACCTGCGGACCGCGGCAGAACGTGCCGGCATAGTCTTGCGCCATACGGGCATAGTCGGTTATGGAATCGTGAAACGCCTTGAACGAGTACACCGTTTGCTGGAACACCTTCACCACGGGAATGCCTCGCACGTATTCGGTGCCCGTCTTGTTCATGCGGGTAAGGGCGCCCATGTACTGCTTCATGAATTCCATGCCCTTGCCGCTCATCATGGCCATCATTGCCGCAATGGAAACAATCACGGCAATCAGACAGGCAACGCCCAAGCGCCAATCGAACACGGCCAACAGCACCAGCATGCCCAGCACCATGGCAACCGAACCGGCAACGTCGGGCAACATATGGGCCAGCAACGTTTCAGTGGAAGAGGCGCAACCATCTACCACACGGCGCAGCTCGCCGGAAGCATACGTGTCAAAGTAGCCAAGCGGCAGCTTCATCAGATGCTCGGTGGTCTGCTTTCGCATATTGGAAGCAGTGCGGAATGCCGCCATATGCGTGCACATTAAACCAGCGAAATACAGCACGATGCTTGCCAATGCAAAGCCAACTGCCCACCAGCCGTACCGGGCAATATCACCCGCTGCAGCCCAGTTGGGCGCAACGGCAATCAGGTCACGCGCAACAAACCAAATGCACACATAGGGCCCGAAGCTCAACAGCTGAGACACCGCCGAAAGCAACATGCCCAGATAGGTAAGCCATTTGCGCGAGCCCGCAAAATCAAGGATCGCCACAATATCGCTCCTCTTCCTTTCCTTAGCCATACTCTCCTTCTTTCCCAAGCGCCGAAAGCAAAACCGAACCTCCGGCACGGTGCTTGCCCTCAAAGGCGTGCACCCCTTTGTTAACCGTAGTAAACTTACAGGCAGTAAAGCATCGTCTGCCGGCCCGACCGCATAGTAAAGACGAATTCGAACAAGAAGGAGACGATTCGGCACATGTTTGGAGCGCTCAGCGAAACCATGACAAAGCGTTACCTTCCCCAGTACCAACAGTTCGGCTTTTCGCTGGAAAACAAAGGAGCGGGTCTTATAGGCGTCGTTTCGTCTGAAACGGGAAGCGGCAGTGCATGGGTCATGCCGATAAGCCCCCATTGCATGGTGCTGGAGCACCGTATTGTCCCCAAACGAGATATGCAGTTGCTGGAAATCACGCCCGAACCGTACGCATGCGTAAGCGAGGTAAGCACGCACACCGTTGAGTGCATGCCCAAAGCGCACATCAACCCCGCCAACGTTCGCCCAACGAAGCAGACGCCGCAAGAAAATCCGGTGTGCACGTTCGTGCAAAACGAATGCGGCGAGGGGCATAGCCCCTTGAAGGAGGGCCGCCTGTACTACTCGCGCTCTATCCTGTTCGAACGAGAGTTTTTCCAAGAGCTGGAGCGCACGTACCCAGGGCAGTTCTCCCACCTTTTCGATGCGTTTTCAAAAGACTGGGGCGAAGAGGCATCGCTCGTCATCTGCAGCACCTTGCATAACCTGCGCGCCGAGCGTTCTTTGGCCCCAGGTGCGCATCTCTTTGCCAAATCGATCATCAACGCCATGATTGCCGAGCTTGCCGCCGACCGCAGCACCACACAGCATGCCCACGCCGGAGCAGGCAAAACGAAGCAAGCGCAGGTGGCCTTGCAGGCAAAAGCGCGTATCGAAGCACTGCTGGCAGAAGGCAAGGCACCATCCATCGAAGCGCTTGCCGAACAGCTGTTTTGCAGCCGCTCGGCACTGTGTGCTGCTTTCAAACAGGACGGGCATAAGCATCGGTGCATTCACCCGTCAAAAGCGCATCGAACGAGCCGAAAAGCTGCTGGAAAACCAGGAACTGAGCATAGCGCAGGTTGCGGCGAAGCTGGGATTTGCGCGCCAAAGCGCCTTTTCCCATGCGTTCAAACAGGCCCACGGCGTATCACCTACCGAATGGCGCGAGCTCCATCGTTAGCACACACCAAGCATAAAATTGCCGCCATATCCAAAGTGTTTGACCAGGCATTACGCAACACCTGTTCATCTGCACATATGAAAAAGCGCGGTTAACCTGGGCAAACGCATGAAGATTATAAGATTACCAATAAGTTTCTCTTGGTTAACAACATCGCAAAACGCTATATACTGAAGCAAGGATTAGAAACGTTCTAAGGAGGACACAATGAACCATGGAATTCTCGTAGGCGCTGGCTTTCTGCTGGGCACCCTTGGCGTTAAGGCACTGAAGAGCGAGCCCGCTCACAAGGCTGCTGTTGCCACCATCGCTCAGGGCTTGAAGCTCAAGGAAGGCGCCGAATCGCTGGTTGACGAAGCCAAGGCTGAATTCGACGATATCCTCGCTGAAGCAGGCTACGACAAGGCCGAAGAGGACGTTGAGGAAGAAGCTGCCGAGGAACTCGAAGAAGCTCAGGAAGCCGAGGGCAAGTAGACCCCATGCGATTCGCGATCAAACATGAGATCCCCGGAAGGATCCGCTTCGACCTTCAGGGGAAAATCCCTGAACCCGATGCGATCGCGCTCGAAGAAACGTTTTTGGCTCTTCCCTGCGTAACCAAGTGCGTTGCCTACCCGAAAGCAGGCAGCCTTGCTGTTACCTTCGAGGCAGACAGCAAGGCTGAGCTTGCCGTGGCACGCACCACGGTGGTAAGCAAGCTCGAAGCGCTTACATACCAGGAAATCAAAGCTTGGGAACCCGAAAACTCGCTGATGCTGGCACCGCGTCCGCGCCATCTGTTCACCCAGATTGCCAACATGATCGTGTTCCGCGCCCTGCGACGCTGGTTTCTGCCGGCACCGCTGCGTACCGCATGGACCATCATCTCGGCCATCCCGTTCTGGAAGGCCGCCTTCGATTCGCTGCGCCATGGCCGCCTTGACGTGCCCGTCTTGGACGGCGCCGCAATTGCCATGGGCTTCATCCAAGGCAAGCCGGCAACCGCTGGTAGCACCATCTTCCTTCTGAAGGTGGGCGAGATCCTGGAAGATTACACCCAGCGCCGCAGCGAAAGCAGCCTGGTACGCTCGCTCCTGGATATCCCCAGCACCGCCACTGTAGTGGAAGGCGACATCGAGCGTGAAGTGGGCATTTCCGAGCTGAAGCGCGGCGACACCATCGTGGTGCGCCTGGGTTGCCAGATCCCCGCCGACGGCGAGGTTATCTCCGGCGAAGCAGGCGTAAACCAGAGTTCGCTTACCGGCGAGCCTTTGGCAATCGTGCGCAAGGCGGGCGACACCGTCTACGCCGGCACCGCCGTGGAGGAAGGCGAGATCTTCATCCGCGTTTCGGGCAACCCCGAGGAAAGTAAGCTGCGTTCCATCGTTTCGATGGTCGAGCAATCGGAAGCGCTCAAATCAGCAGATCAGAAGCATATCGAAGCCATGGCCGACAAACTGGTGCCGTGGAACTTCCTGCTGGCAGGCATCGTAGCGGCAACCACGCGCAACCTTACCAAGACGGCCGCGGCGCTGATGGTCGACTACTCGTGCGCGCTGCGCCTTTCCGGCTCCATTGCTGTTATGGCGGCACAGAGCGAAAGCGCCAAACGCGGCTTCACGGTGAAGGGCTCGCGCTACTTCAGCAACATGGCCGAAGCCGACGTTATCGTGTTCGACAAAACGGGCACGCTCACCCAGGCTACACCTTCGGTACGTGAGGTGACCAGCTACAACGAAATGCCTGCCGAAGAGGTGCTGCGCCTGGCGGCCTGCCTGGAAGAGCACTTCCCCCACCCTGTGGCGCGCGCCGTGGTGAACGAGGCCCTGAAGCAAGGACTCGAGCACCGCGAACGTCATGCAGAAGTGGAGTACGTGGTTGCCCATGGCATTGCATCGAGCATCAACGGCAAACGCTGCGTTATCGGCTCCGAGCACTTCGTGGTGGAAGATGAAAAAGTCGCCATCCCGGCCGAAGAGCTGGAAGCCATCCATGAAAAGGCCGCCGGCACGTCGCCGCTGTTCCTGGCGGTTGACAGCACGCTGTGGGGCGTTCTGTACATCGAGGACCCGCTGAAAGAAAACGTGGCCGAGGTAGTGCAGGAACTGCGCAACGAGGGCTTCAAGCGCGTGATCATGCTCACCGGCGACAATGAGCGTTCCGCCCGCCGCATTGCCGCGAAAACCGGCATCACGGAATTCAAGGCCGACCTGTTGCCTGAGCACAAGCATGAAATCGTAGAGCAGCTGCAGGCTGAAGGCCACCGCGTTGTCATGGTAGGCGACGGAGTAAACGACTCGCCTGCGCTGGCGGCGGCACATGTCAGCATCGCCATGAGCGCCGGCAGCGCCGTGGCGCGCGAAGCCGCCGACATCTCGCTGGTATCCGACAACCTGCATTCGCTCGTGGAATTGCGCCAACTTTCCTGCATCTTGGAAAAGCGCATGAAGCAAGGATACAGTTTCACCATTGGATTCAACTCGCTGCTGTTGGCACTGGGAATCGGCGGTATCATCACGCCGCAGATATCTTCTTTGCTGCACAACTCCGGGACCATCGGCATTTCCGCCTACAATTCTCGAAAGTTCCTCCCCGAAGCCGAAGAGGAATAAGGGCCTCGGAACAAAGATTCCAGGGACCAGGAAGGGCTTGCAAGTTCGCGCTTGCAAGCCCTTCTTTTCGTTGCAACCGACCGTCTTTGCGCATTGGGACCCGTCCAGCAGCCAGGCACGACCAGACCCAAAGCCTGCCGTTTGACAACGTACAGATGTTCGCATATTCTTGAACTCCAAGTTGGCGAACGGATGTACGTATGGATATTGCAACCAAGCTGGAAATACTGGCCGATGCGGCGAAATACGATGTTGCCTGCACTTCTTCGGGCATCAACCGTTCTGCAAAGAAAGGCGAACTGGGCAACACGTTAGACGCGGGCATTTGCCACAGTTTCACGCCCGACGGGCGCTGCATCACGCTGCTCAAAGTGCTTATGACCAACGCGTGCGTCTACAACTGCGCCTACTGCGTGAACCGCGCCGAAAACGAGGTACGCCGCGCCCTGTTCAAGCCCCGCGAGCTGGCCGACCTTACCATCGGCTTCTACCGCCGCAACTATATAGAAGGGCTGTTTTTAAGCTCGGGCGTTATCAAAAGCCCCGATTACACCACCGAGCTTATGATCAGCACGCTTTCCATCCTGCGAAACGAATACAAGTTCCGCGGCTACATCCATGCCAAAGCCGTGCCCGGCACCTCTCCTGAACTGGTAGAACAGTTAGGGCATTTGGCCGACCGCATGAGCGTGAACATGGAACTGCCCTCACATCAGAGCTTGGCTCTGTTGGCACCCGACAAATCCAAACAGAACATCGTGGCGCCCATGCGCCAGATAAAGAGTTCCATCGCCGAAGACCGCGACACGCGCGCCCTGATGCGCAAAAATACCACCTATTACTCGCAGGCGCCCATTGCGCGCAAAACGCGTGCGTTCGCCCCTGCTGGGCAATCGACGCAGATGATTATCGGGGCCACACCCGAATCGGATTATCAAATACTCACGCTTTCCAGCGCCCTGTACCGCACGCTTTCCCTGAAACGCGTGTTCTTCAGCGCCTACCTGCCGGTGAACACCGACAAGCGTCTGCCTTCTGCAGGTGTGCAACTGAACCGCGAACACCGCCTGTACCAGGCCGATTGGCTTATGCGCTTCTATAAGTTCGATGCGAAGGAACTGATCGACAAGGCCCACCCATTCTTGGACCCAGAACTCGACCCGAAAGCCAACTGGGCACTGAACCACCTGGAGTGCTTTCCCGTGGAAGTGAATACCGCAAACCTTGAAACGCTGCTGCGCGTGCCGGGCATAGGACCGCGCGGCGCCCGCCACATCATCCGCGCTCGCCGCAGTACCTGCCTGCGCGAACCAGAACTGCGAAAACTGGGCATCGCTTTCAAACGTGCCCGCCACTTCATAACCTGCGCGGGCAAATACCAAGGCTGCAGCACGGAATTCGAGCCTGCTGTCCTGCGCGCCAAGCTCGCCGCACCTATCGACGGCGGCAGGCATGGCAGCCGAAGCGCCAAAGTGGCACCAGGCCAAATGAGTATCTTCGATCTAGCGCCAAAGAAAGAAAAACAAGCATTGCCCGCCTTCACCACACGCTTGAATCTTCCTGGGGAAATAGGGGCAGGCACCCGTTTCCCAGCTCAATCGCAAAACAGGGAAACGGAACCCGCCCCCATTTCCCCGCTGCCAGGGTGGTGAGCGCAGTGCCCTACCCCGAACCTGACACATCGTACGCTTTTGTTTACGACGGCACATTGGAAGGCCTGCTGTGCGCAGTGTTCGAAACATATCGCCGCAAGCTGGTGCCCAGCGAAATCGTCACCAAGGATAACCTGCAGCTGCGTTTGACGCAGCAACCCATAACCATACCCAGCAGCCCTGCCATAGCCCAACGCGTGAAAAACGGGTTGTGCCGCACCTGCGGTGGCAGCACCTACGATGCCGTGCGCATTGCCTCGCTTTCGGACGATCCTTCGAAAGGCATGATTATCTGCGCATTCGTCCGCTATGCCATGGCGGAACGCGGCGATGTTACGGGGCAGCTGGCGCACCCATGCGTAGAGCCGCTGATTAAGCTGCATCGTTTCGTGGCAAACGAACGTCACCGCATGATGCAGTTCTTGCGCTTCCGCGAAATGCAGGGAGGCGTATGGTTTGCCGCCTGCAACCCCAAGGCGAACGTGGTTCCCATCCTCATGGGCTGGTTCGCCGAGCGTTTCAACACACAGCCTTTCATCATTTTCGACGAGGTGCACAACATAGCCGGCGTATCGCGCAACGAGGCATGGACCCTCGTGCAGAGCGACAGCCTTACCTTGCCGGAAGAAACCGCCGACGAAGCGCTTATGGCCGATGCCTGGAAACGCTTCTACGACACCGTTTCCATCAAAGACCGCTACCACCCGGAACTACGCCGTGCCTTCATGCCCAAACGCCTCTGGAAAAACATCACCGAAATGCAGGAGCGCGTCCCCGAAAACTCGCTGAAAATAACAAATTAGGAACAGTCCCCAATTTGTAAAAAAACGGGCCCGCGGATCTGATCCACGGGCCCGTTTTACAGACGGTCTTATCAACCGAATACCGCTAGCTCATCGCCAGGCCAGCAAGGTCAAGATTGATAACGTACATGCACACAACCAAAACGAAGAACATGATAACGACAACGGTGAAGATGTTCATAACGTCTTTCGGGATCCTGGCAAATGCCTTTTCCAGTGCGGGATACACCAACCATGTCATGATCGTTGCCATAATGCCGAAGAACGTGGTGTTCAACAGGCATATCTGACCCATGAAGTTGAAGTCCATGTTGCTGTAGTCCCACAAAGGCAGCGCGCCGGTAACCGGGTCGGGCGGCCAATTGCAGGTAAAGCCCAGTGCCAACTCGATAGCAGCGCAAAACGCCGTGTTAACCAGGAAGCTTACAAGCAAGGCAACGGGAATCTTATTCTTCGTCACCTTCATAAGCCAATTCTTAACGGGGAACAGAATCAGGCCAATAACCACGAATGCCGCACCGTACACGAAGAAGGGATTCAGCATGTCGTGCCAGATGCCGGAATTCGGATCGTACGTGCCAGGGACAATACCCCAACGGATAAGCCAGCACACGCACCATTCCATCCAATGGCCCACAACGCTGAAGATGCAGAAGTACAGCACCAAATTACGCCAAAATGCAAGGCTCTTCGGGTTCCACAGCTTTCCTTCGGCGGCAAGCTGCGCAGCACGCGTTTCTAGCTTGAACGGACGCGAAAGGGCATAGCGGGCCTGCTTGGAAAAGCCAAAGTACACCAGCATGACAATCGGCCAGAAGGCGTTGACCAAGAAGGTGAACGGATCGAATGAGCCTATCGCCACGTAGTACACCAGGTTGATTACCAAGTACGCCGAAACCATGGCAAGGATAATCTCGCGGCCATGGCTCTTGCGGTTCCAGATGATCCACAGGGTTACCGCCATCATCAGCAGCATCACGAAGTTGATCCACCATGCGCCGTCAAACGATTCCGACCTCGTGATGAACAGGAGCAGCGTCACATTTACGATGATTTCCGCAATGCAGGCAAACTCAACAAAGCGCATGAAGCCAATGTGCTTGCCGTCCGCATAATACGCCTGCGACCCGCCTTCGTCTTCGACATGCTGCATATGCACCAATACCGACTCAACAATAAGGAGCGTGCCCGTCACGATGCGCAGGGTAAGAAGAGAAGTGATGCCACTTACCAGCCCCAAGCCAAAGCAACGGTGACGTAGCTGAGGGTTCTTGACCGAACGGACCATGCCGATGCTTGCCGCCAGCGAAACCAAACACGTCAGCGCATCGAAGGCCACAAACAAGGTGATCAAGGTGAATACCGCGGCAACCGCTTCCGCCGAGGTAAGGCCGGTGAAGCCTACCGCGGCAACAAGCGAAACGATGCCCGAGTCCTCCGCTTCAGCGAGGAACGCCGGATCGCCAAGCAATTCAGGAATAGAGGTGCCCGTCACAACAGCATTGAATGCCAAAGAAAGAAAGCCCAGCACAGAGAACACGGCCGTGACGATGCCTAATGCCCGTGCCGTCCGTATTCGCTTCGATGGCTTCTGCAGGCTGCCTGCCTGCGCTCTTTCTTCACCCATGTAGAACTCCTTGTATGTTAGCTGTAACAAACGCTGCCATTTTCCGAGACAAAGCGCGTCAAAAGCGTATCAGACAAATGCAGGCAGAAAGCAAAATAATGGCACCCCCCTCCCAGAGCTTTGCCCACAAACAGCCTTCGGAAAACCACGCAACGGGACATTTGGCCCAGAAAAGCAGCGCCCCGCACCCCCATGCATATCCGCGGTGCAACATGCGCGCCCACCCGATGCGGACAGGCCTCAGCGCAAAGCGCGAACCGGCAGTGAAATGTTTCCATTGCGTTTCAAACGCCTTTACCCTGCCGGATTCTCGGCTTGCAAACTGCGCACACAGTAGCATGAAACCACCGCAAAATCAGAACGTTTCACCTGATGAAAGGCCGATATAGGCAGCACTTAACCCCTGCTATCCGATATGCAAATGGCTATATACCCCTTTTCCCATTGACCCGTAGGAATTGAAGCGGTTTACTTCGTTCTGCTAGCAAACACGCAACACTCGCTTCCACATAAGAAAGGAACTTGCCATGAGCCAGTTCGTAAACAACCCTGAACATGAATTCCAGTTCGACACCCTTGCCCTGCACGTTGGCCAGGAAGAGGCAGACCCCGCATCCGACTCCCGCGCAGTGCCGATTTATCAAACCACCAGCTATGTGTTCCGCAATTCCCAGCATGCAGCCGACCGCTTCGGCCTGGCCGATGCCGGCAACATCTACGGCCGCCTTACCAATTCCACCCAGGGCGTGTTCGAAGACCGCATCGCAGCACTCGAAGGCGGCGTTGCGGGCCTGGCAGTAGCATCCGGCGCTGCAGCCATCACCCTTACCATCCAGGCGCTTGCACAGGCAGGCGACCACATCGTTGCCCAGAAGACTATCTATGGCGGCTCCTTCAACTTCCTGGAGCACACCATTTCCCAGTTCGGCGTTGAAACCACCTTTGTTGATGCCCATAACCTCGCAGAAGTAGAAGGCGCCATCAAGGAAAACACCAAGGCCATCTATCTTGAAACCCTGGGCAACCCCAACTCCGACATCCCCAACATCGACGCCATTTCCGAAATCGCCAAAAAGCACGGCCTGCCCGTTGTGGTAGACAACACCTTCGGCACCCCATACCTGTTCCGTCCGCTTGAGCATGGTGCCAACATCGTTGTTCACTCTGCCACCAAGTTCATCGGCGGTCACGGTTCTTCCCTCGGCGGCGTAATCGTAGACGGCGGCAACTTCGATTGGAAGGCAAGCGGCAAGTACGCCCCCATCGCCGAGCCAAACCCCAGCTATCACGGCGTTTCCTTCGCTGAAGCAGCTGGTCCTGCAGCATTCGTAACGTACGTGCGCGCCATCCTGCTCCGCGACGAAGGCCCCTGCATCTCCCCCTTCAACGCCTGGATCCTGCTGCAGGGCACCGAAACGCTTTCCCTGCGCGTAGACCGTCATGTGGAAAACACCAAGAAGGTTGTGGAGTACCTGCTTAAGAACCCCCACGTTACCAAGGTGAACCACCCCAGCCTGCCCGATCACCCCGATCACGAGCTGTACGAAAAGTACTTCCCCAACGGAGGCGCATCCATCTTCACGTTCGAGATCGAGGGCGGCAAGGAAGCAGCCTGGAAGTTCATCGACAACCTGCAGATCTTCTCGCTGCTGGCCAACGTGGCAGACGTTAAGAGCCTGGTAATCCACCCGGCTTCCACCACGCACTCTCAGCTCACCGAAGCCGAGCTCGCCGACCAGGGCATCACGCCTTCCACCATCCGCCTTTCCATCGGCACCGAAAACGCCGAAGACATCATCTGGGACCTCGACCAAGCCTTCGCAAAGCTCGACTAACCCCAAACCCTCCTAACCACCCAAAGGGCTCCTTCCCACGAAGGGGCCCTTCTTTATTAGGGGGTGTCCAAAAGGGACAGTCCCTTTTGGACACCCCCCACAAAAGGCGCATATTCTCTTTTCGCGAGCTAAAGAAAACCAGCGTTGGGGCGGGAGCCGTGCGTCGCGCCTCTCTGAAGTGCGGCTTTCAAAGAATTGAAGAAAAGAAATCGCCCCAGGTATTCGGCCAACGATACCGGGATGCGGTGAACCGCACGTCGAACCATCTCCGCGATTTCTTCCACCAAATAGCAATCAATTCTTTAAAAGCCGATAAAAGCGGAAGCGAGGCGTGACGCACGGCTCCCGCCCCAACCGAGGCAAACCTATAGCCCGCTAAAAAGAACGCCTATAACCAGGGCCCGCCAAACGCTCCTATAATCAAATGCGCACAAGGGCGCCGCAAACTCCGCCCTAAAATCCCAGAACATACGGCACTTTGCCGAGTATCCTCAAAGGAGCATTCCCATGTCTGAAACAACCGCGCCGTTCCATTACGACATCGTTGGCAGTTTCCTGCGCCCTGAAAAGCTCAAAGAAGCGCGCGCAAAGTTCGCCGAGGGCGCCATCTCCCACGATGAGCTCGAAGCAGTAGAAGATGAGGCCATCAAGGAATTGGTCGAGCAGCAGAAGGCCGCCGGCCTTCACGCGGTAACCGACGGCGAATTCCGCCGTTCCATGTGGCACCTCGACTTCCTCACCGAGCTGGAAGGCTGCGAAGAAGTCGGCGCCGAGCATTGGTCGGTGCACTTCAAGGGCCATCAGCCGAAGTCGAAGACCGTCGTGATCACCGACAAGGTTGACTTCGGCGACCATCCTTTCCTGAAGCACTTCGCCTACACCAAAAGCGTTGCAGGCGATACGCTGGTAAAGCAGACCATCCCTTCGCCTTCCATGCTGCACCTTATCTGCTGTGTGCGCGAAGAGCATTACACCCCCATCGAGCGCTACAAGGACAACGAGGAACTGCTGTTTGCCGATATCGCCGCCGCATACCGCAAGGCTGTGCAGGCATTCTACGATGCAGGCTGCCGTTACCTGCAGTTCGACGACACCTCCTGGGGCGAGCTGTGCGACCCGAACAAGCGCGCCGCCTACGAGGCTCGTGGCTTCGATTTGGACAAGCTCGAGCGCAACTACGTTAACCTGATCAACGAATCGCTGCGCGACAAGCCCGACGATCTGGCCGTTACCATTCACATCTGCCGCGGCAACTTCCGTTCCACCTGGTTCTCTTCCGGCGGATACGATCCGGTAGCACCCATCCTGTTCCCCAACCTGAAGGTAAACGGCTTCTTCCTGGAGTACGACTCCGAGCGCGCAGGCGATTTCGGCCCGCTGCATCACATTGCCGATCAGAAGGTTGTACTGGGTCTGGTTACGTCGAAAGACGGTGCTCTGGAAAACCCGAACGACCTGAAGCATCGCATCGAAGAGGCCGCAAAGTACGTGCCGCTGCGCAGCCTCTGCATCAGCCCGCAGTGCGGCTTCTCTTCCACCGAAGAGGGCAACATCATCGAGCCCGAAGACCAATGGAAGAAAATCGCCCTCATCAAAGAGGTTGCCGAAGAGGTTTGGAAATAGCTTCATCGCGACATAAACCATCGGCGCGACGCTGCCCCAAGCAAGCACAGCAAAGGAGCCTGGAACAACCTGTTCCAGGCTCCTTTTATTTGGCAGGCATCCTTGCTCCAAGAAGGCACAACCAACCAAGTGGGTATGAGTTTGACAAAGAAGAAGCTCCACCTCGAAGCAAGGCACCCGTGTTCGATAGGCCGCTAAGCGCCCGTTCGCCCTGCAGCACACAAAAAAGGCGCCGGCTTGAAGCCGACGCCCTTCAAAGAAATGCTTGCACCCGTTTATTTCTGCTCGCCGGAATGAGGATCCTCACCTTCATTATTGACGGGAGGCTGCGCCGCAGGCGGTACCTGGTTCTGATTGGGCTGCTGCAGCTGCTGGGGAGCCTGAGGCGTAGGTTGCTGGCCCTGCTGCGGCATCTGCCCGTTCTGCTGGGGCTGCTGATAATACTGCGGCTGCTGATAGTCGTAGCCGCCCCTGCCACCAGCCATATACGCCTTACGGGCACGATTGATGTACACCGCCGAAATAACAAACAGCACCAGCGAGATCATGCCGCCAACCAGCAAGCTCACGATGGCTGCCGCGATGGTCCAGCCAAAGGCACCGCCGAGCTTCGCGGGGTTGTTGCAATTGCGCAAAGCCAAAATGCCTGCCACCAGGCATACAACCTTGCACACCACATATCCCAAGCTCAGCCCGACCATCAGCACAATGCTGGTGCCGGCAACCGCCATGGCCTCATCTTGGGTCATGCCGGAAAAATCGTACGAGGAATACGGCGAAGATCCGTCAAACGCCGAAGAGGTAGATCCCGAAGATTGCAGTTCGGAAACCAAAGCATTGACAACCGAAGGGTCATTTAAGGAAACCGACGCCATGCCCATAAGCAGGGCAAGGGCCAACCCTCCGAAAATTCCCAATGCCGACAAAACGATAGTTGCAATATTGACTCCTCGGATAATGCGAGAATCAGGATTCATCAAAAGCCCCTTTCGTAGGCGAAACATTGATTGCATTGTACCTAAGCCACAGCACCGCACGTTAAAGCGACAACAAGCGGATAAGAAAGCCAATCGTCTCTGTCATATTGGGCAAAACCAAATCTGAAGCATTTCTTGGCAAAATAATCGACTTGAGAACGATACGATGCGCTAGTCGCACCAAGTTATTACCCAAATCAAGTTAAAATGAGGTATATATTAGCAAAAATCCTCTTGTTCGCAGCGAAATAGCGAAGGCCACCGTTCTCAAGTCGATTATTTTGCCACACAAGGGCCCTTTCTTGGTTTTCGGGCAAGCTTTCGGTGCCGTCGGAAAGCCGCCAGGCAAATCGGTCGTACTTTTAAGCGGGCTCGAACAGCCACCGTCACCTTTGGGCAAGAGCAAAACGACCTTGGGGGGCAACCACAGCGCAATTTCCCGCACTTTCGGAGGTTGCCAGCCACCGTCGAAAGCCACCACCAACCGTTATTTTGTTTTATGGAACATGTCCCAGACCAGCCATGCCGAAAGGCCGAAGGCGGAAACATACTCGATAAGGGAAAGGAACGGCAAGCCGAACACATGGGGCATATCCACCGCGATAATCAGGCTGCCGCTTACCAGCAAACCCGCAATAACCAAACTCATGGCCAAGCGATTCGCGATACGTCCCACCTTATACAAAGGCTCGGGAGAACTGAGCATTTCCATGTTCACCTTCAGCTGCCCGCGCGAAAGCATGCGCAGGGTGTCGCCCGAGTACTCAGCCGCCTTCACCAAGCTGTGCGCTGATGCATTCAAGGAAATGAGCAGGTCTTTCGCACGATTCTCGAATTCCGTGCGCATGTCCTTGGTACGCATGATGTGGCCATTGATGATGTCGATGATATTCGTCTTGGCCAAGCATTCCTGCAGCGAACCTTCAATGGTAACGATGCCGCGCGAAACCGCCGTCACTGAAGCAGGCAGCGTCACCTTGCACTGACGGGTAAGCACCATGATGTCGCTGAGCAGGGCACCGATGTCAATATCGGCCACATCGGTGGAACCGTAGCTTTCCAACACGTTGTCGAGCTCAGCCAAAAACCGTGGATGGTCGATGGCGTTCATATCGTGCGCTACTGAAAACGTGATAAGGGCATCCTTCAGCTCGGCAGCGTTCTTCGCGCCTACCGCTTCGATAATGCGCCCAAAGCCTGCCCTGTCGCGCACAGAAAGACGGCCCATGATTCCCAGGTCGATATAGATTACCTTACCGTCCTTGATAAAGATGTTGCCTGGGTGCGGGTCGGCGTGGAAAAACCCGTGCTCCAAAATCTGCGTTGCGTAGTTGTCCAGCACCTTCACGCCGATTTCTTCCAGGTCGTAGCCGTTTTCAACCAGCTTCTTCGTGTCGCGGATGGAAATGCCCTTCACATACTCCATCACCAGCACCTCTTCGGTGCAGTACTCCATGTAGGGCTTAGGACAGGTAACGTACACCACATCTTTGTTCAGACGGGCGAATTCTTCCAGGTTGTGCGCTTCCTTCAAGAAGTCGGTTTCTTCAAGGAAGGTAACCCACAGCTCTTCCACCACATCGCGCAGGTCGAGCATCTGGTTGTCCTTCATGAAGCGTGAGGCATGCTTGGCAACCGAGCGCATCACGTCGATGTCCTGTGCCATGGTGGCGCGCACGCCCGGGCGCTGCACCTTTACCGCTACCTCGTCGCCGTTGGCAAGCACTGCACGGTGAACCTGCGCCATGGAAGCGCTGCCCAGCGGCTTGGGATCTATTTCCTTGAAAATATCGCCGAAACGCTCGCCGTAAATGCCCTGCAGCACGGTAAGCGTGGTGTCGAACGGCATAGGATCGCAGTCCATCTGCAATTCCGACAGCGCATCGCAATATGCCTGCGGCAGAATCTCCGAACGAAGCGAAAGCATCTGGCCGATTTTGATGAAGCTCGGCCCTAAATCGATAAGAATATCGCGGAACTGGTTGGGCGAAAGACCTTCCATGACATGATGCTTGCGCATAAGCAGCACGATTTCGCGCAAACGGCGGGTGCGCGTTTTGCGGCTTAAGCCGAATTGCTTATCGGGGTCGAATTCGGCCCTATCTTGGAAGAAGTGTTTGAGCAGGGTGTTTTCATCCATACGGTTCCTTTATAAAGCAGCACCAATGCTGCCCAGCTATCACAGAAAGCGAGCACGAGCAGGCCCTTCGGCCAAAATGCAACGCACGCTGACAGCCTTCAGCCCATCTGGGGTTAAGCCCCAATCATGCGGACGCAAAAGCGGCCTGCAGGTACTTGCCAATCAAGACAAAAGAAGCGCGATGGGAGCCCCATCGCGCTTTGCTTACAAGCTATTCCGCCTTTTCCTCGGCGGGAGCTTCTTCCGCTTCCTCGGCGGGTTCTGCTGCCAACTTGGCAACGGTGGCGGCAAACTCAGCGCGCTCTTCGGCAGTCATGGTTTTCATGGCTGCGGCAATGCTTTCCTCACGAACCTTGGCAACGGTTTCGGTTGCCTTGTGCTGCAGCTCGCGGTTGATGTCCTTGCCCTGCTCTACGGTAACGCCGCCCTTTTCAATGAGCGTGTCCAAAACTTCTTTGGCCTTTTCGCCCGTGATGGCCATAGCGCCTACGCCTGCCAGGAAAATGTCGCGGAAGCCCTTCTCGAAATCGGTAGCCATGATAACCCCTCCAATTCAATCAGATTGTGATCCCTATCACCTATTATATCGGCTTTGCCCCAGCCTGAAGCCGTGTTGGAGAAACGTAACGTTGCGTGCCTGCCCGTGGAATATCGCCAGGTGGTATCCGCCAAAATGAAGATGACGCGAATATTGCGTGGATATCGGCAACCTGTCTGTTTTTATTGAACACTTTGTTGGGTAAACTAGCTACGCTCCCACCGAAGGAGTCAGCGAAAACATTAAGGACAAGAGCTTTGGATACCGTGGTTTCACCCGTGCAGAACAACCAGCCAGCCCAGCTTTTGGTGGGCATCGACGTAGGTTCCACCACTGCGAAAATCGCCGTGATGGACGCTTCCACCCACGAAGTGCTCATGCGCCGCTACGTGCGCCATCATGCCCAGCAGGCAAACTGCCTTAAAGGGCTGCTGGAAGAACTGCACCAACAGTTCGGCAGCACTCCCATGCGTGCGGCACTCTGCGGCTCGGGCGGCGCTGCCCTGGCAGAAGCCCTGGGGCTGCCTTACGTGCAGGAAGTGGTGGCGAACTCGCTGGCCGTAAGCGCCAACTACCCCACTGCCCGCACCGCCATCGAGCTGGGCGGCCAGGATGCCAAGATGATCTTCTTCGCATACGACGAAAAGGCAAACCGCCTTTCCGTTGCCGACATGCGCATGAACGGCAGCTGCGCGGGCGGCACCGGCGCCTTCATCGACGAGATCGCCACGCTTTTGAAAGTGCCTACCGAGCAGTTCAATGACCTGGCCCAGCAAGGCAAAGCCGTGCACAATGTTTCGGGTCGTTGCGGCGTGTACGCAAAAACAGACATCCAGCCTTTGCTCAACCAGGGCGTGCCGAAATCTGACATTGCCCTTTCGTCCTTCCATGCCATTGCCAAGCAAACCATCGGCGGCTTGGCGCAAGGCCTTGAAATCAAAGCACCGGTAGTGTTCGAAGGCGGCCCGCTCACCTTCAACCCGCGCCTTATCGGCGTGTTCGCCGAGCGCCTTGAGCTGGAACGCGAAGACATCATCATCCCCGACCATCCTGAAACCATCGTGGCCGTCGGCGCGGCGCTTTCACTGGAAGAGCTGTTCGCCGACCGAGAGGCCGAGCTGCACCCGGCCGATGCCGTCCATACCTTGGAAACGGCGCATATCGTTGTGGTAGACGATGCGGCAGGCGGCGCAAGCTCGCAGAGCGCCTACGCGGGGAAGCCGTTCTTCGAAACGTCAAAAAGTCTGGAAGATTTTCGCGCACGCCACGCCTTGCCCCACACCGAAAGCGCCCTTGAGCAGGGGAATCTTCCTGAAACGCTGCGCGTGTACTTGGGCATCGACTGCGGATCGACCACTACGAAGTTCGCCCTGCTCGACGAAGAGGGGCGCCTGGTTGACTCCTTCTACGCGCCCAACGAAGGCGAGCCCATCGATGTGGCGGTAAGCGCCCTGCGCGCGCTTCATCAGCGCTATCACGATGCCGGCTGCGAATTGGAAGTGGCAGGGTGCGGTACCACCGGCTACGGCGAGCTTTTGTTCGCCAGCGCGCTGGGTGCCGACTGTCATATGGTGGAAACGGTGGCGCATTCGCGCGCCGCGCAGCAGTTCGAGCCCGACGCATCGTTCATCCTGGACATCGGCGGCCAGGACATGAAGGCCATCTGGATCGACAACGGCGTTATCACCAACGTTGTGGTGAACGAGGCCTGCTCCAGCGGCTGCGGATCGTTTTTGGAAAGCTTCGCTTCCACGCTGAACATCCCCACCAAAAGCATCGCCAACGCCGCTTTCACCTCGGAATCGCCCGCCGACCTGGGCAGCCGCTGCACGGTGTTCATGAACAGCAGCATTGTTACCGAGCAGAAGAACGGCAAGAACCCCAACGACATCATGGCGGGCTTGTGCCGTTCCATCATCGAAAACGTATTCACCAAGGTCATCCGCGTTTCAAACCTGGAAAAGCTGGGCAACCACATTGTGGTGCAGGGCGGCACGTTCCTAAACGATGCCGTGCTGCGCGCATTCGAGCAATACGTGGGCCGCGAGGTTACCCGCGCGCCATACCCGGGTCTTATGGGCGCCATCGGCATGGCGCTCATTGCCAAGGAAAACGCGAGCGAAACCAGCAGTTTCATCGGCTGGAACGCTCTTGAGACGTTCAGCTACCGCCAGGAAACCAACCTCATCTGTCCGTTCTGCGCCAACCGCTGCAACCGCACCCGTATCACGTTTTCCAACGGCACTTCGTGGATCACCGGCAACCGCTGTACCAAGGGCGAAGTGGTAGGCGAGCTCTCCGACGCTTCCGTGCGCGAGCAGGTGCGCGAAGCGAACCGCGCCATGCAAAGCGTGCCGAACCTGTACGCAGAGCGCGAAAAGCTCGTGTTCCAAGATTGGCCCTGCAACCCGGTAATCCCCGACCGCGGCATTACCTTGGGCTTGCCGCGCGTTCTTTCCTTCTGGGACACCATGCCTTTCTGGAAAACGCTTCTGCAGGCGCTGGGCTTCACCGTGAAGCTCTCGCACGCCAGCACGCGCGCCATCTACGAGAACGGCCTTTCCGCCGTCACATCCGACACCGTGTGCTTCCCCGCGAAGCTCGTGCACGGACACTTGCGCGACCTGCATAAACAGGGCGTCGACCGCATTTTCATGCCCATCGTCACCACCGTCCCCTCGGAAAACACCTCGAAGGACAGCCAGTCGATGTGCGCTGTGGTGAAGGGCTATCCGCTGGTAGTGCAGAACTCCGACAACCCCAGCCGCCGCTGGAACACGCCGTTCGACAACCCTATGTTCCACTGGTTTACGGAAGAAGACTGCAAAACTCAGCTCTGCGCCTACTTCTTCAAGGAGTTCAACATTCCCCAGAACGCCACCCTTGCCGCACTCGAGCAGGCACTTGGCGCTCAAAACTCGTTCCGCGAGGCGCTTTTGAACCGCGGCGCCGAAGTGCTGGCGCAGGCACGCCAAGAAGGCACCTACGCTGTGGTGCTGGCAGGCCGACCCTACCATAACGACGATTTGGTGAACCACGAGCTTCCCACGCTGTTCACCGAACGCGGCATTCCCGTAATCACCGCCGATTCCGTACCAGGCGCCACCGAAGTGCCGCTGCAGAACAGCCTGATCGATATCGCCAACAACTTCCACGCCCGCATGCTTTCCACTGCCACGCTGGCGGCGCAAAGCCCCAACATGGAATACGTGCAGATCGTAAGCTTCGGCTGTGGCCACGATGCCTACCTTTCCGACGAGATCATTCGCCTTATGAAGGAGGCCGGCCCGAAAACGCCGTTGGTGCTGAAGGTCGACGAAAGCGACGTGCGCGGACCTTTGGGCATCCGCGTTCGTTCGTTCATTGAAACGGTGAACGAACGCCGTGCGAAGGAAGCGCCCAACGCCGCAGCACCCACCTTGCCCGAAACCGAGAACGGCACGGCAGAAGCCCCCGGGGCAAGCGACTCCGCTGCATCATGCGCAAGCGCAGGCTGCAGCCCCGAAGGTTGCGCCGCCTGCACTGCCGCCTTCGAGCGCAAGATCGACGAAGCGCTGGCACAGGCTACCGGCTCGAAGCTGTCAGACCCCTACCCGCAAAAGTTCACCAAGGAAGACACCGCCACGAAGACGGTGCTGATCCCCAACACCTCCCATGCGTTCAGCAGGCTTATGGCTGCGGCGTTCGCCAACCAGGGTTTGAAAACCGTTTCGCTGCCCATTGGCCGCGAACGTGCAATCTACCTGGGTAAACGCTATGTTCACAACGACATCTGCTTCCCAGCTCAAATCGTTATCGGCGAGGCGTTGGCAGCACTTGAGACGGGCGAGTACGACCCCGACAACGTTGCCATCGCCACCGGTAAGTACATCGGCGACTGCCGCCTTACCCATTACGCGGCACTGCTGCGCAAAGCGCTCGACGATGCCGGCTACAAGCAAGTGCCCATCGTCACGAACGACGTCGTCGATGCGCACAACATCCATCCTGGCTTCAAGATGAACCTGAAAACCAGCATTCAGATTGCTTTCGGCCTTCCCATGATCGACGCGCTGGAAGAACTGCTCCGCAAGATCAGGCCCTATGAGTTGGTACCCGGCAGCGCTGACGCCGCCTTCGAGAAATCCATCGACTACGTGATGGAAGGCCTTGAGAAAAACGGCGTGGGTGGCGCCAAGAAGGGGTTCAAGAAAGCCATCAAGCTGATGAGCACCGTGGAATACGACCGCAGCAACCCCCGCCCCACCGTACTTATCGTGGGCGAGTACTTGCTCAACTTCCACCCCGGCGCCAACCACGACATGGAGCTGTACTTGGAAAACAACGGCCTTGAGATCATCGAGGCACGCATGACCGACGTTATCCGCAAAACGTACTTCTACCAGCACTCCCAGCAGCGCGAGTACAAGGTGCACCGCCCGCTTGATGTGAAGCTGAGCAACTCCATATCGGATGCCTTCTTCAAGTTCGCCCACGATGCCACCGACAAGATAGCCTCGGCGCACCCCCTGTACACACCGCCGTGCCGCATGCCCGAATTGGTGCAGGCAAGCGACCCGATTATCCACCACACGTTCGATGCGGGCGAAGGCGTGCTGATTCCCGCCGAGATCCTGCACCACGCAGAACGCGGGTGCCGCGCATTCGTTATCCTGCAGCCGTTCGGTTGCCTGCCGAACCATGTGGTGGGACGCGGCATCTCGAAGCGTCTGAAGGAGCTCTACCCCGATGCACAGATCCTGCCGCTCGACTTCGACCCCGACGTCAGCTTCGCCAACATCGAGAACCGCTTACAGATGCTTATCATGAACGCCCGCAAGCCCCGCACGTCCTAGCGGACGCGCCATAGCAACCGTCAAAGCCCCAACCTTCCAAGGAGCCCACACATGGCACGACCCCGCAAAGACCAGCAGGAACCCTGCGCAACACAGCGCATCAAAGATGCATTCTGGGAACTGCTCGAAGAAAACGACTCGAAACGCATCACGGTGAATATGATCACCCAGAAGGCGCATTGCAACCGCGGCACCTTCTACTACCATTACGAATCGATGGATGCGCTGCTGTATTCGGTCATCGAAGAAGAGATGCTCAGACGCGATGGCCTGCCATTGAGCTTGTTTTACCTGCTCAGCAACGACAAATGCGCTCTTCAGGAATCGGATTTCCCCCGTCGCATCCAGCGCTTCGGCCTGGTTATGAAACACGCCGGCCAGGAGTGCGTGAGCACAAAGGTAAAGGCTGTGGTGGCAAGCATCTGGGAAACCATCCTGTGCAACGAAGGCGAAACGCTCACGCTGAATTCGCGCGTCATCATCGAGTTTTCCATCAGTGGCCTTATCGGCGTCATCGATTTCCTCTACCGCGAAAACAAGCTTGACGGCGTGACGTTCCCCGAGGAAATCAGCTACACCATCAAGGAAAACGCTCGTTTCCTTTCTTTGCGCATCAGCCAAGCCCAGGGCATTTCGCTGGCAGAATTGGAATCACGGGTGCGAATGTATACGCAGATGTCGTGCAAATAAGCGCGCGTTAGATGCAATCGGCGAAGGTGATGGCGGGCCACTGCGCATGAACACCCGACGGCTCGGTGCGCGTGATGGCAACGCTGCCGCGCTCTTCGCTGCGCGCATGCGATTTCGCTGCCGCTTCAATGAGCGCATCGAACACGCATTCCATGCGGTGCCTGCCCGTGAAGAACTCCGGGTGCCACTGAACGCCGATCATGAATTCCTTATCGCGCACTTCGATAGCCTCCACCAAGCCATCGGGGGCATATGCCACCGCATCGACGCGGGTGGACAAGTCGCACACTCCCTGATGATGCATAGAGTTAACCATAATATCCTTTGCGCCCAACAGTGCACTGAGCTTCGAATTGGGCATGATGGTTACCGGGTGGGTAGGTTCGCTGTAAGGCTTCGGCTGCCAATGAACAAGCTTGGGCAACTCGCCCTGAGCGTCGTTGATGCCCGGACGCACCAATCCAGGGAACTGGTCTCCCAAATCGCGATACAAAGTGCCGCCCAAGCACACGTTGATCATCTGCATACCGCGGCAAATACCCATCAAGGGCAAATCGAAGCGGTACGCATAACTCAGAATCAGATATTCCAGCTCTTCACGCTCGGGGGTATGCTCATCGATTTTGCCGCTATCGCGGATAGCACCGTAGCGCGCAGGGTCAATGTCGTTTCCTCCGGTAAGCACGAAGCCATCTATCAGGGGGAACAGCGTTTCGTACACATGGGGGTTGCCGGTAAGCGGCAAAAGCAGCGGAGCGCCGCCCGCCTTGATGATGGCGTTCGCATAGCGCTCAGGAAAGCTCACCATCTTTTCGGTGGTGTTCTGCGAAGGGACAATGCCAATAACCGGCAAGCGCTTCACCTGGCCGGTGCGGCTATTCGTATCCGTCATGGCATTCCCTTCCCGCAACGCGCCGTAGAACGCGTCGCAAACCTTAAATAGAGTAGCTGTCTATCGCAAGCTGGTTCGAGCGATCAATCACGTCTTGCAGCGAAATGCCGCTCAGGTAGTTCTTCACCAGCTCGTGTAAGCCCTTCCAAACGAAAATCTCATAGCACGATTCGCCCGGCGATGCCTCGCCGGAAAGCTCGTCGAGGTAATCGACCGGCGCCAGGGATCCTTCCGTCACCGTAAGCACATCGAGCATGGTGATGTTCATAGCGCTGCGTGCCAAACGGTATCCGCCCGAAGCGCCACGAGCGCTGCGAACCAACTGAGCTGCCGCCAGGCTCGAGGCAATCTGCTCCAAATACTTGCGAGAAATACCCGTCGCCTGAGCGATTTCCTTCAACGGCACCGGCTCGGTACCGCCATGTCCCGCCAAAAACACCATGAAGCGAACAGCATAGAGCCCTTTAGTAGATATCTTCATTGGTGCCTCCTGGGAGAAATGCTTCAGTCGCTCCTAGGCGTACTTCCACCCAAGCGGAAGCGCGCCTAGAACAACCTGTAATCATATAGGAATACAACTATAGTAGCACGGACGCCCCGTCTACGTGCCCTAACGCTTGCTGCGGGCAAAATCCGCCAGATGCTGCAAATGCGCCGCATCGGCTTCATCGAGTGCAGCGTTCGCCAATGCGAAAAGCAAATCCTGCCATTCGGAGAGAGGCTTGCCGGCAATAAGGGCTGCGGCGCCTTGCGCCTGAATAGCGTCAAGTGCGCGGTTGGCGCTTCCGTCGTCAAGCGGCCACACGCCGTCCTTCACGCCAAAGGCTTCCTCAACGGCAGCAAGCGAATGCTCGGAATAGAAGATGCCCTTTATCAGCGCCGCATAACCTGCCATCAATGGCGCGGGGAGCGAATCAGCAGGGCGGATTTCCACGAAGCTCTTCAGGCGAACGTCTGGCCAGAACATGGAAAGCGCATGCTCAACATCGGCTTCGCTCATGGGAGCATCGCCATACGCTTCATAGGCCGACTGGCCGTATACCGGGCGAAGATCGGAGCCCTCAGGGTCGTTCGCCGCAGGACGCGTCACGAAAATCGGGCAGGTGCGCAGAATCCAATCGGCATACTCGGCGAACCCATACCCTTCGTCGAACAACCCCGGCACTGATCCGCATCGGTCGTTGTCGACGTTGCGCCACAGGGCGAAACGGGCAAGGCGGCCCGCCGGCTTGCCTTCGAATACCGCCGTGTTGTCGGTTGCACTGGCCAAAATAGGCGCCAAGGCCTGGGCAACACGCATCTTGCGAATGGCATCGGCCTCATCGCGGTAATCAACCGAAACCTGGGTAGACGCCGATGCGCGCATCATGCGTTCGCCATGCGTGCCGATTTTCCTGAAGTAATCGTTCATGAAGCGGTAGCGTTGCTTCGGAATAAGGGCAAGGTCAAGCGCGCACGCCGTGGGGTGATACCCGCTGGTAACCAGCTTGCAGCCATGCTGCGCCAAATGCGAATCGACGTCTGCACGAAACTCTTCGTACACGCGAAGAATCTGGCAAATCGAAGAATACGGGGCGATGCTGATTTCCAACTGCGCCGCCGGCTCCAAGGTGATGGAGGCCTCGTCGCTTGCCAAGCCGATCAGGTCGCCTTCGCGTCCCAGCGTTTTCTTCGGGTATTTCTGCGCCAAATGCGCCAGCACATCACGAACGCCGAAGCCGCCTTCGGCGCCCGCATAGGAAACAGGGCGTTCCCCTTCGGCCGTCACCACGAAATGCTCCACCTCAACGCCAAGGGCGCCAAGGGGTTTGTTCCCCTTCGCGCCCTTCGTGAAGTAAGCGATCAGTGCCTGTTTATTCTCTTGCTCGTAGGACATTCACGCCTCACTTGCTGCAGCGGCTCTAAGCCGCAACGCGTCTTACTCGAAGTTGAACATCGCCGTGGAAAGATAACGCTCGCCCGTGTCGGGGAGAATGGCAACGATGGTCTTGCCGGCGTTTTCGGGGCGCTGGGCAAGCTTGGTTGCAGCAGCGACAGCAGCACCAGAAGAAATGCCTACCAGCAAGCCTTCCTTAGCAGCAAGCTCGCGACCAGCTTCGAAAGCCTCTTCGTCGGCGATGGTGATAACTTCGTCATAGATTTTAGTGTCCAGTGTATCAGGAACGAAACCTGCACCGATACCCTGAATCTTGTGAGCGCCCGGATGGCCTTCGGAAAGAACCGGGGAACCTGCAGGCTCAACGGCAACAACCTTGATGTCGGGGTTCTGCTTCTTCAGGTAAGCGCCCGTGCCGGAAACCGTGCCGCCCGTGCCAACGCCGGCAACCAGGATGTCTACCTTGCCGTCGGTGTCCTTCCAGATCTCAGGACCGGTGGTTGCCTCGTGGATTGCGGGGTTT
The DNA here is from genome assembly GCA_958431815.1 of uncultured Eggerthella sp. Classification (GTDB taxonomy): domain Bacteria; phylum Actinomycetota; class Coriobacteriia; order Coriobacteriales; family Eggerthellaceae; genus Anaerotardibacter. The sequence goes on from CAUASB010000001.1 coordinate 142,363, forward strand.
GCGGGGTTGGTGAACTGGCTGGGAATGAAGGAGTTGGGGATTTCCTCGGCAAGCTCGGCTGCACGGGCAATTGCGCCCTTCATGCCCTTGGCGCCGTCGGTGAGCACCAGTTCGGCACCGTAGGCCTTCATCAGGTTGCGACGCTCAACGCTCATGGTTTCAGGCATGGTGATGATGATGCGGTTGCCACGGGCAGCAGCGATAGCAGCAAGGCCGATGCCGGTGTTGCCCGAGGTGGGCTCGATGAATACCGTGTCTGCGTCGATCTTGCCGTCGGCTTCTGCCTGGTCGATCATAGCCTTGGCAATACGGTCCTTAATGGAACCTGCAGGGTTAAACAGCTCTACCTTGCCGATGATGGTTGCATTCAGGTTATGGTTCTTTTCGTAGTTGGTAAGCTCGACCAACGGGGTATTGCCGATAAGCTCGGAAACGCTCTTGTATACGGTCATGATTCCTTCTTCCTGCCGCCCCTGCGGCAAATCGCCTTCGAAGCATCCCGGCGACCCTGGCGCCTTCGCCTTGCAGCGTAAGCCCGTTTTCGTTCGGAACCCTTCAAAGGAAGTCCTTTTCTTGACTCCAAATCCTACTAACCCCGTAGGTATTGTCAAGTATTAATTCCAGAATTCATATCGGAAAAAGATGATATTCCATAGTTCTTGGCAAAATGCCTGATGGGCACTGCTTTGCCTAAACTGAAATTTTTCTTTCCGCACATGATTCCCATCATTTTCGCGTTTCTTTCGCACCGGTTTCGCACCCAATTAAGCAACGGCTGCAACACTCGCAGAGACTGGCACCGTAGAAGAAAGGCAAGCGCCATGGATGCGAAAAAGCGTGCCGCCGCGCGCATACAAGAAACAAACCGCAGCAACACCAACAAAAACACCGCCCCGCACAAACCCAAGCAACGGAAGAAATACGTTATCGAAGCCTCCCGCAGCACCGAGGCAGAGGGGCTTTCGCAGACCTTTCCTCATCGTGCAGTTTTCTGCGCGTTTTTCGTGCTTGCCGCTATTTCCCTTGCCGCCGCAATGGCACTGCCCCGCTGGGCGCAGGCAGGAGACGTGCCCACACAAAAGGCCACCATCACCATAGAAGTTGAAGGCTATCAAGGTCAGCTTCCCACCTTGACCTCGGGTTCCGACTTCACCTTGGGCAAACCCGTTGGATCCAACCCCGCCTTCATGGCAGACGAGTCGGGCAAGCAGCCCTTGGCAGAACTGGTCGAAGCGAAGGAAGCACAGGGGCTCACCCTGAAATGGCACGACAGCGCAGGCAAGGAGTTCGACTGGCTTACCACCCCCGTCAGCGAGAGCATCACGGTAATAGGCACTTTCGAAGCAGCCGATTATGAAGTGCGCGTCTCGTTCAACGACGGCGCAAGCGAAGACCTGGCGGTGCGCGTGCCCCGCGGATCTTCCTTCGAGCAAGCACATGGCTCAGTCCCTTCAACACCCTCGAAGCAGGGATGGGAGTTCGTGCGCTGGGTAGACACCTCCGACAACTCCACTTTCGATTTCACGAAACCCGTCTCCAAGTCAACCAGCGTATATGCCCTGTTCAAAGTTGCCGACACCAGCAAGGTCGAGCCCTTCGACCCCGCGAAGGACATTCCCCAAACCCTAACGGGGCGCTGCTACATCGGCGCCACATGGAGCGTGCACCCCGCACAATTTGCTGTTTCCGGATTCACCGGCGGGCTTGAAGGGTATGCCGGCACGGGCACGTGCTCGCTTCCCAGCGCCGCTGCGCCCTCTAACACCTGGGCCGACTACGTTGCCACCCTGAAGGAAGTGAACGTAGAAGCCGGCGAGGTAATCTACGACGTGGCCATAACCCCGCCCAACGCCGCACGCCCCGGCGGCCCCAGCAACAGCTTGGGGCTCATCGGCTACCAAACCGTGTATATGAAGGCAGTGGTGAAGAAGAACTTCGGCGGCTACCTCGAAATCGCGAAAACTTCTTCCAACCCTTCCTTAAGCAACGATAACCGCTGCTATTCCCTGGAAGGCGCCGTGTTCGGTGTGTACAACCAGGAAGGAACACGCGTAGCGGAGCTTGTTACCGCGCAGGATGGCAAAACCGCCAAAAGCCCGCTTTTGCCGGCAGGGACTTACACCATCCGCGAAGAAAAAGCACCTTCCGGATTTGCTCCCGCATCCGACACGAGCGCCGAAATCACCTCGGGCAACACCACCGCTGCAACCGTTTCCGATGCGCCCCAAAATGCGCTGATAAGCCTTATCGGTCAGAAAGTCGACGCCGAAACGGGCAAGCCCTACCCTCTTGGCTCGGCATGCCTCGAGGGGGCTTTGTTCCGCGTGAGCTATTTCGACCAGACGTTGCCCGCAGATTCGATACCCGCAAACGATGCAAACGATGCCGCCGAAGCCGTCAAAAGCCTGGGCACGCCAAAACGCACCTGGACATTCAAAACGGACGATGAGGGAAAGATTGCCTTCGATGAAAGCCATTTCGTTGAAGGCGACGAGTTTTACCGCGACAGCAATAACGCTATTACGCTTCCCTTGGGCACCGTTGTTATTGAGGAGGTGCAGCCGCCGGCGGGCTACACCGCCAATCCTATGCCTTGGGTAGTAAGCCTTGCCTCTGAAGGCTCCGAAGAGCACATCAGCGCCTGGACTCCGATAGATTTCGCAGAACAGGTAATCCGCGGCGACCTTTCCTTCACCAAGGCCAAAAGCGGCACCATGGAACACCTTGCAAACGTGCCGTTTCGCATCACGTCGCACACCACGGGCGAAGCGCATGTGCTGGTAACCGACGAAAACGGAATGGCCAGCACTGCAAGCTCGTGGACGCCCCACACCCGCAACACCAATGCAGGAAGCTCGGCAAAAGACGGCATATGGTTCGCTCAGGACGCGCAAGGAAACACGGCAGAGGTAGACGACGCCCTCGGCGCCCTCCCCTATGACACGTACGACATCGAAGAGCTTCCCTGCAAGGAAAACGAGAACACCGTTCTTGCGCACTTCACTGTCACCATCAGCAGGAACAACACCACCCTTGATCTGGGAACCGTCGACAATGACAGCATTGCCCTTGAAATCTCGGGCGAAGTGGACAAACGCGAAACCCCACTCAACGAATCAGGCGCCTTCGACTACACCATTGACTACCGCTCCACTTCAAACACCTGGGTAGACGAGTTCACCATGACCGACACCATCACCTGCGCCGAAGAAGGCAAGGCAAACCTTATAAGCCTGGAAACGCCCGTGAGCTTCGAGGATTACGACGGCACCATGAACGTTTGGTACCGCACCAACCTCGATGGCAAAGAGGCAAAGGAGCAAAGCGCAAACAAGACAAGCACGGCAACCAAAGCGGCGCAAGCCAAGGAAGCCAACGCAGAAGAAGAGCCCAACGCCTGCGCCACCAACCCCTACAGCAAGGACAATCCCACCAACAAGCGCATTCACGATTTCACCGGCTGGCATATATGGAAAGAGGGCGTTTCGACTCTGGAATCTCAAAAGCTTTCCATTGCCGACCTGGCTCTTGGCGAAGGAGAGCACGTAGTCGCCATCGCCTTTGAGCACGGCCGCGTTGAAGAGGGCTTCGGCACCAACGCCCCCGATGCCAAGGAATGGGACCGCCCCGAGCGTTACCGCGAAACCGACGCCACAAGCCTTCCCGGTGACAACAGGAGCACGTTCGACCTTTCCCAGGCAACCGGCCCCACCGGTACCGAGAAGCGCACCGAGCTTGCCTGGGCACCTGCGATCCTGCACATGCAGACAACCGACGAAGTGCTCGCCTCAGAAAGCGAAGAGGAGCTCTGGAACACCGCCGAGATCGACACGCATCGTAATTTGGAGCTCCACGACGAAGACAAAGACGCCGTGATGCAAATCACGCACCGCGACACCGAGCAAGAGGGGATCGTCGAGGCTTTAGCTGCCAACCTCCCCAAAACAGAAGACATGCTGCGCGCCTTTCCTCTGCTTGCCGCGCTTGCCCTTGTGTCCGCGTTCGTCCTTGGCATTCAGCCCAAGATCCGACGACGTAAGGATTTGAAAGAGGCCATCCTCAACAACCTGTAGCGAAATAGCTGGGCAAACCCATGTTGTCGGGGTCGTTCGATATCTTGTCGAACGACCCCGACCTGCGTAAACACGACGCACGAAGCAGGCGCACAGTGTCGAAATCACGCAGGATGCCCAGGGTGCCCAAGATGTAATCTGCATGGAACCGCGTCTACGAGAGCGCCAAGAAGAAGAGAATAGCAAGGACGCTCAATTCAAGCGTTGCCTACGCGTGCCGTATCTGGCATGCGCATCGCACTCTTAGCATTACGGAGGAACATGAGCCCCTTAGACCTCAGAATGCAAGCCGAATATGCCGATGTGCAAAACATCGGCATTCCTCGCGCATTGCTGTATTACCGCTACAAAACCATGTGGCGTACCTTCTTCGAGGAGCTAGGCCGCACCGTCGTAGTAAGCGCGAAATCGGATCGCAGCACGCTTGAAACGGGCGCGCACCTTTCCATCGACGAATGCTGTCTGGCTTCCAAACTGTATATGGGCCACGTTGCCAGCCTACTTGGCACATGCGACGCCATCTTCGCGCCCAGCATCGACAACCTAGGCAATTTCAAAGGCTTCTGCACTAAATTCCAAGCCCTGCCCGACTTGGTTGCCAACACCTTCAGCGCCCAGAAACCCCGCATCGTATCGTGCGAGGTAGACCACACCGAAACGCATATCACGGAGCAGGAAGCCTTCATCGAGCTGGGGCAGAAATTCGGCGCTTCCAAAAAGGAAGCCAAGAAAGCCTACGCCGCCGCTGTCCACGCCCAGAAGAAAAGCGACGAGAAACGCGCCCGCAAACAAGCCGACCTTCTGAAAAGCACTTCCAAATTGCCCGAAGGCGAACGCCCCCTGCGCATCCTCGTGGCAGCGCATCCTTACGTGATCCAAGATGCCTTCGTGGGCGCACCGCTGGTTGACATGCTGCACGAGATGGGCGCCTGCGTGCTGTTCGCCGACCGCTGCAACCATGAGAAGGCGCTGGAAAAAAGCTTCGAGTTTTCCGATACCCTTCCCTGGATTGTGAACCGCGAGGTTATCGGGGCAATTTTGGGATTGTACGACCAGATCGACGGCATCGTTTTGGTGAGCGCATTCCCCTGCGGGCCCGATTCCATGACCAACGATGCGCTGATGCGCTGCATCAAGGGCAAGCCCATCCTTTCGCTCACCATCGACGCGCAAAGCGGCACCGCAGGCCTTGAAACGCGCATCGAGAGCTTCGTTGACATCTTGAAATACCAGCAAAGGGGTGGCTACCTGCATGAATAACAATTCCGCGCCCAACACGGACGAAAAGGTCCCCCGTAAGGAAACGGCACTGAACGCCGTGCAGAAGGCGGCCGACACCTTGAAGCGCCGTTATTCGGATGACACGCCCAATGCCTCCATTTCCTTTATCCCGGGCAAGCCCGAGGCCCTCCGCGCCAAGAAGAAGCAGAAAAAGCAGGACAAGCATCATGCCCGCACGAAGGTTGCCTTCTTGCGCTACTCCTACTACGACATCGCCTTCAAGTACTTTGTCGAGCAGGTTCTCGATGCCGACTATGTGGCGCTGCCCGAGGCAACCCGCCGCACGCTCGAGTTGGGATCCCAACACAGCAACGACTACGTATGCGCACCGTTCAAGCACATCCTGGGCGACTATCTTGAGGCGCTTGAACGTGGGGCCGACGTGCTGGTGCAGTTTGCCGGCCCCTGCCGTTTGGGCTACTACGGCGAGCTGCAGGAATCCATCCTGCGCGACATGGGCTACGAGTTCGAGATGCTGAACTTCGCCACAGTAACCGGAAAGCCCCTGCAGGAATACCTCACCATCTGCAAGAAAAAGGTGAACCCCAACCTTTCCATTCCGCAGGGCGTGAAGCAGTTCCTTGCCCTGCTGAAGATGGTCGAGTACCTGGATTCCTACAACGATGTTTACCTGGAGAAGGCAGGTTTTGAGGTAGAGCACGGTTCGTTCAAACGCGCCCGCGAAGACTTCTTCGCCGATATGCGCGCCGCCACTTCCCTGAGCGAGATAACCGCAGCTTACAAGCAAGGCATGCGCGTCTTGAACGAGCTGCCCATAAACGAGCCCGTCGACCCCATCCGCATCGGCATCATCGGCGACTACTTCACCGCTGCCGATGCCCATTCGAACTTAGGGATAGAGGAAAAGTTCATCGACATGGGCGTTTCCCTGGCCCGCTACATGAACATCACGCATCGCAACCTGCACTACAACGAGGAAAACCTGCGCCGTGGCATCAGCGAATACGTGAAGTACGACATGGGCCCCACTTCCACCATGAACATCGCCGCTGCCAAGAGCTACGCCGAAAAGGGCTTCGACGGCATTGTTCACCTGAAATCGGCCGGCTGCACGCCCGAAATCGACGTGATGCCCGTGCTGCAGCGCATCAGCGACGACTACCACCTCCCCATCCTGTACCTAAGCTACGATTCGCAAACAAGCGACACCGGCCTCGACACCCGTCTCGAGGCGTTCTACGACATGATTGCAATGAGAAAGGCCCGCTGATGACAAACGCATTCCTTGGTATCGATACCGGATCCATTTCCACCAAAGGCGTTATCATCACGCCCGACGGCACCATCATCGCCCGTTCCTACCTGTGGACGGAAGGCAACCCCACCGATGCGGCACGCCGTGTGGTTGAAGACCTGAAAAGCCAGATAAGCACCGACGAGGTGCAGGTTCTTGCCGTAGGCGCAACCGGCAGTGCACGCCGGCTGGTAGGCGCCATTCTGGGCGCAACCGTAGTGAAGAACGAGATCACCGCCCATGCGGTAGGCACCACGCACTTGCACCCCGATGTCCGTACCATCTTGGAAATCGGCGGCCAGGACTCGAAGATTATCTGCGTGGAAAACGGCATCGCCACCGACTACGCCATGAACACCTTGTGCGCCGCAGGCACCGGTTCGTTCCTTTCCAGCCAGGCGCACCGCTTGGGCGTTGAAGTGGAAGAGTTCGGCCCCATTGCCCTTACCTCGAAGAAACCCGCCAACATCGCAGCACGCTGCACCGTGTTCGCCGAAAGCGACTTGGTGCACAAATTGCAGGTAGGCTACGCACGCGAAGACGTTATCGCCGGCCTGTGCAAGGCCGTTGCCACCAACTACCTGAACAACGTGGGCAAGGGAAAGCACATCGAATCGCCCATCGTGTTCCAGGGCGGCGTAAGCAAGAACGTGGGCGTGGTGCACTTCTTCGAAGAGGCACTGAAACAGCCCGTGCTGGTAGACCCCGATGGGCATCTGATGGGCGCTTACGGCGCAGCGCTTCTGGCGGCAGATGCCCCTGTGGCAAAGCGCAAGCCCTTCGACTTCAATGTTTCCGATTTCGAGTTCACCACGCGCGAGATCATCTGCCAGAAGTGCGCAAACCACTGCGAGATCGTATGCGTGTACAAAGACGACACGCTCATCGATTCCTGGGGCAATCGCTGCGACAAAGGAGCTCTTAAGATTCGCTGATCTACGATCAGCGAATCGTTCACAAGAGACGCGATGACGCTGCGCGGGGCTCTGGTGGCACCGCTAAGGCTCCAGGCGGGCTTGACGTGCGAAGCACGCCAGCGCCCGTCTTCGCCTTATCTGCACTCACCAGAGCCCCGCTCGCTGATTTACTGGCGCATACCCGAACATCGAATTATGTCGTTCAATAAGAGCGAATGGAGGCAAGGCCAAGGCCGTTCCATTCCTATTCTTATTCGCATTCTTCAACGGCATTTACGTTATTTCGAATGCCAATAACGCGTTCGTTGACATTATGTGAAGATGGCTATTTATTTCTAAAATATAATTATGTTTCAGTACTATTTAGTACGTAAACAAAAGCCAAAGCGCTCCCATACGGGGGCGCTTTCTTATTCCCTGGAACCAGAAAGGAGGAAACGCTTCCTTGGAAACCACCGATTTCTGCCGAACCCTGTTCGAAGAAACCCGATTCATGAACATCACCATCAAGTCCACGCTTTCGAAAATCGTTGCGAAGCACGGCCTGAACCCTTACCAGGCCCACCTGCTAGGCGACATCGCTTCACAAGACGGACAGACCATCAAAGAACTGGCCAGCCACCTGTGCGTGAAGCCCTCCAACTTCAGGCCCATCATCGAGCCGCTTTCCCAGCGAGGCTTTATCGAGCGTCGCCAAGACGAAAACGACAAACGAAGCTTTCGCATCTACCTCACCGAAGAAGGGCGCAAGGAATCCACCGCCATCGATGCGGAATTCGCAGCCTATTTCGAAAACAATGCCTCTGCCGAAGAGCTTCAGCGGCAGGTCATCAAAGGCTTTGAAGCATTTCGCCAGCTTGTTGAATTGAGCAGCGAGCTTGGCGCAGCAACCCCGAACCATCGCACTAGAAAGGAAAACTAAATGGGCCTTACCCGTAACCAAGTAGTTATCGTTGCCATTTTGCTGGCAGGCGCCACCCTGGTTGTGCTGAACCAGACGCTGCTTTCGCCGGCGTACCCTTCCATCATGGCCGACCTGGGCGTAGATGCCACCACCGTTCAGTGGCTCACTTCCGCCTATTCCCTGGTAGAAGCCATCGTTATCCCGCTTTCAGCATATTTGATCGGGCGCTTTTCCACCCGCAACCTGTTCATCGCAGGCATTTCCCTGTTCGCCATCGGCTCCCTTTTAGCGGCATTTTCGCCCTTCTTCGGCGTGCTGCTTCTGGGCCGCATTTTCCAGGCGTCGGCCTGCGGCGTGGTGATGCCCATGGTTTTCACCGTTATCCTTCTGGTGTTCCCACGCGAAAAACGCGGCAGCGCCATGGGCATCGTTTCGCTGGTAATCGGCTTCGCGCCGGCAGTCGGCCCCTCCCTTTCCGGTTTGCTGGTTGAATCCATCGGTTGGCGTTCACTGTTCGTGCTGGTTACCGCCTTGGCTGTTCTTATCGTTATCTTGTCTGTCATCTTCCTGAAGAGCTACGGCGAATTCGAGCCCACCTCGTTCGACAAGCCCTCTGTCGTGCTGTGCTCGCTGGGTCTGCTGTGCTTGCTGTACGGCCTTGCCACCATCACGTCTTCTACGAATATCGCAATCCCGGTTGCGCTCATCGTGGTTGGCGCCATCTTCCTTACGTTCTTCGTTCGCAGGCAGCTCAAGCTCGACGTTCCGCTGCTGAAGGTCGACGTATTGAAAAGCCACAAGTACGCCATCGTCGTCACCCTGGTTGCCATGCTTCAGGCAGCGCTCGTAGGCACGGGCGTTCTGCTGCCCATCTACCTGCAGAACCTGCTGGGCGTTTCCGCTCTGCAAACCGGCCTTATCATGCTGCCGGGTGCTGTATTGGGCGCCATCATGGGCTTCTTCGCTGGCCGCCTGTTCGACAAGCTGGGCGTTCGCCGCGTTGCCATTCCCGGCGCGCTGGTTGCCGCCATCGGCGGCTGCGGCCTGGTTGGCTTCGGGCTCGATTCGCCTATCCCCTACGTCATCGTTGTCTACACCTGCCTGGGCGTTGGCATGCAGGCACTGGTTACCCCGCTTAACACCTGGGGTATCAACACGCTCGACAACCGCGTGATCCAGCACGCGAACGCACTGCAGAACACGCTGAACCAGGTAGGCGCTTCCCTGGGCACTGCAATCCTGGTTTCGCTTTCCGCAACCTCCACGTTCCTGTTCCCCGAAATGCCCGCCCTTGATCAGGCCATGGCAGGCGATCGCATCGCATTTGCCTTCACGGCGCTTATCATGGTGGCAATCCTGGTGGTAATCGTTGCCGTGGTACGCGACACGAAGAGCGAAAAGAAGGCATCCACCACCATCGACGCCCTGCGCATGCCCACCAAAGCCGACGACCACATCGCCGTTGACCTGGCCATGAACAAGCAGCCGTACTTCGTGCATAGCACGGATTCCGTGCGCGAAGTTGCCCAGATCCTTGCCGCCAACAAAACCTCGGGCGTGCCGATCGTCGATGAGAACATGAAGGTTGTCGGCTTCATTTCCGATGGCGACATCATGAAGTACATCGGGCGCAGCGACGGCGCGCTGGTAGACGCAACGCTGATGCTGTACCGCGCCACCGACGATGAAAGCTTCGCGCAGCGCGTTACCGATTTGCTCGACCTGAACGTCATGCGCATCGCCACCAAGGGCGCCATTTCCGTGGAAAGCGGATCGGAGCTCGACGAGGCATGCCGCCTGCTGGCGGAAAAGCGCATCAAGAAGGCGCCCGTCGTAGACGAAAACGGCACGCTTATCGGCTCGCTTTCCCGTTCCGACGTCATCCGCTCTACCATGGCAAACCTTGCCGCCATCGAGGCGCTTGCCAAGAACGAAAAACCCGCCAAGGCGTAAAGTCTCCTACCCTCGCCGAAACGCCAAGCCCCGTACCTGCTGTGCAGGTACGGGGCTTTTCTCTTTAATGGAACAATCGGGTCGATCCCGTATCAAAAGCAAAACCTGATCACACAACTCAAGTTCTAGCGATGCCTTACCGTTCCTGCAATCCGGAATGGATAATGCTTCTGGCCTGGAAGAACGTGAGCAGGAAGTACGCACCGTACACTACAGCGAATGCAGTCGAGGCAATGCCCGCCACGTACCCGATTTCAATATGACCGAACATCTGCACCACATCGTTTACCGTGGTTAACGCGCATGCGGAATGGCACACGGCAAGCGCCAACGGGAACAGGAAGGCGATGGCAATCTGCTTGAGCAGCGCGCCGTCGAGCATCCCTTTCGTTGCACCCAGTTTCGAAAGCAGAACGTAGCGCTTGCGGCTGTCGGATGCGGCGGTAAGCTGCTGGATTGCCAAGATGGCCGCGCAGGCAACCACCAGCACAAACCCGATGTAGATAGCCAGGTAGCTTACTACCGTGGTTAGGCCAACGCCCTGATCGCGCACCTGCTGCTTGGTTTCCGATACCCCAATTCTCAACGTGCCGTCTTCGCCGAATTCTTCCGCCACCTTTTCCACGCCGCTGGTCCATTGTCCTTCGGCGTCAGCGCTTACGTAGTCCACGTTAAGCAGGGACGAATAAACTGAAGCTCCCACAGGCACCACGTCATCATTTACCACCAGTACGCCGGAATTGGTGGTAACCGACGTGGTTTCGATGCACTCCTGAGCAACGAAGGGTGCCAATTCCAACGTTTTCCCGTACACGGAAACGCTCCCGCCCGATTCGGCAACCGCCTTATAGTAGTCGGCCATCATGTCCATATCACACGCGATAAGCGCCTGGCCCTGCTCCAGGGAAACCGGGCTTTTGCCTTCCATCTGCAATGCCTGGTTGTACTGCGAAAGTTTCACCACGCACACCGCCGTTTTCTGGTAACCGTCCATCGCGTTGGCAACATAGCCGCTAAGTGGCTTGTCCGAAAGCGTATCGAAAGTGCCTAAAGTAAGATCCGATTCATAGAAATCAACCTGCTTCGCTTCCTTTACCAACGTATCCCAAGGGTCAGCACCCACTTCACTGAAGCGCTGCGCCATCTGCGCATTCACATCCTGCGGGGCAGTTTGCTGCCCGGAAGAGTACAGCACCCTCATGCTGGCATCGTAGCCCGTGCGGTAGCCGTTGTTCATGGCATTGCAGATGCCGATGCCGCCGCACACGCTGGTAATGGCAAGAAACAATGTCAGGCAAATAACGCCCATGGAAACAAAGGTGGAATTCACGCGCGATGCAACCTCGCGCAGGACAACCATGTTCAGGCCACGGTAATACAGCGGTTTCGCCAGCTGCACCAGCCTTAGCAAGAACCCCGAAAGCGAATAGAAGAACAGCAAAGTGCCCACGCATACCAGCACGGTGGCAATCCAGAAATTGCTGTCGGCAGTAAGCAATCCGTTTTCCAGCAGCAAGTGGTACGACAGGCCGATAATCGCGCAGGAGGCCGCGAACAATGCGAAAGAAAGCGGAATGCTGCGAAGCGTAAGTACCTCGTTTTTGCGGTCGGCGTTGATAAGGTCAACCAGCTTCGCGCGCATCAAGTACCCTACGTTTATCAGCAGGGAAACCGCGAAGATGGCACAAAACGTCAGCATCGTGCGCACGGCAACCTCAGGTGCGAAAAGAAAGGTGAATGCGCTGTTCATGTTCGCCTGGAACATGAATGCCGTAGCCCACACCAGCACCTGGGAAAGGCCCACGCCCAGCAGGAGCCCCGCCCCAAGAGACGCCAAGCCTACCATCAAAGTCTCCGCAGCCGTTAGGCGCAAAAGGCGCCCGCGCTGCATGCCCAGCAGAAGATACAGGCCGAATTCCTTGTTGCGTCTTTTGATAAGGAAGCGGCTGGCATACACCACCAGAAACGCCATGATGACGGTAATGAGCACCGACACGATGTTGGTGAGCAAGCCCAGCATCTCTATCATCTGACCCTGCGCCCTGGAAAGAGCCAGCACACCCCGCTGAGCTTCGATGGAATTGAACGCGTAGAACACGGCCACGCCCACCAGAAGGGTAATGAAGTAAAGGGCGAAGTCCTTGTATGACCTGCGCACATTCGCCCAAGCCAACTTAAGCGTCATAGGAATCGCCTTCTTCCATGCGCGTAGTAGCGGCCAAAATGCGCGCTAAGAAGGTTGCGCGGTCGTCGTTTCCGCGAAGCATTTCGCCCCACAGCTTGCCGTCGCGGATGAACAGGATGCGTCCGCAATAGCTGGCAACGTTCGAATCGTGGGTAACCATCACAATGGTGGCGCCCTCTTTGTTCAGGAAGACAAGGTTGGCAAGCAAGTCTTTCGTGGCTTTGGTGTCAAGCGCTCCGGTGGGCTCGTCGGCCAAAACCAAACGGGGCTTCGTTATCACCGCGCGCGCCGCCGCTGCACGTTGGCGCTGTCCACCTGAAACTTCGTACGGGTACCTATCGAGCGTCGATTCGATGCCCAAGCGCGCCGCAAGCCCTTCCACCTGAAGCTTCACCTCACGCGCCGGCGCGTTTGTCAGCGTTAGGGCAAGGGCAATGTTTTCCCTGATGGTAAGCGTGTCGAGCATGTTCGAATCCTGGAAGATGAATCCCAGTTCCTCACGACGGAACTTCGCCACTTCCGCAGAGGAAAGGCCCACTACCGCTTTGCCGCCCACAGCGATGCTGCCTTCTGTAGGCGCATCGATGGTTGCCAGGCAATTCAGCAGCGTCGATTTCCCTGATCCGCTTGGCCCCATAATGGCAACGAATTCGCCCGCTTCAACGGAAAAGCTCACCGAATCAAGCGCCTTGGTGGTGTTTTCGTCGTGCCCCTTTCGGTGCTTTCCCCTTCCGCCGTAGCATTTCGAAATGCTTTGAACTTCCAGTATCGTTTCAGGCATGGCCGTTCCTTCCTCGCTATGCGCAAGGCCCGTCTGCCCTGCGCATTCAACGATAGAAAGCGGCCCTTGCGCGAGCCTGGCACGTACCTGACATTTACCTGACTTTTGCCGCGTCCCCCTACCGCGCAAGTAAATGGCCCTACAATGCAGGTATGGAAATCGATGCACTACATACCAAGAAGATCCTGCTGGTCGACGACGAGCCCGAGCTTTTGCGCCTTCTGGAAACAGTGCTGGTAGCTGACGGCTTCACAAACGTGCTAACCGCCGCCACGGTAGCGGGCGGCCTTGCTGCTTACGAAGCGCACCGCCCCGATTTGGCGGTGCTCGATGTTGCGCTGCCCGATGGCGACGGGTTCGCCCTGTGCACCTACCTTCGTCAGCTTTCCGGGCGCAATCCCCTACCGGTGATATTCCTTACCGCACGCGATGAGACGAACGACCGCCTTACCGGCTTGCGCGCTGGTGCCGACGATTACCTTACCAAGCCGTTTTCGCCGCAAGAGCTGGTATTGCGCATCTACGCCGTGCTGCGTCGTTGCTACCCCGACAGCACACCCGTACTGCGCCTTGCCCACTGCACCATCGACCTGGAAAACGTCGAAGTGAGAAAAGACGGCACCGACCCCGTGTACCTCACCGCGAAGGAAAGCGATCTGGTGCATATCCTGGCCAACAACGCCAACCGCATCGTAACCACCGACCGCTTATGCGAAGAATGCTGGGGCTCCACCTTCGGCTACGAGCAATCGCTTATGACGCACATTCGCCGTATCCGCGAAAAGATAGAGCTGAACCCTTCAAAGCCCGAATCGCTCATCACCATGAAGGGCTTGGGGTACAAATTGCTGGTTGAAGGCAGCTAGGTAGCAGCCATGCCGAAGTCAAAGAAGGCCTCAGTGGAAGGAAAACCCGGACACTTCTTCGCCGTAAAGCAGCTTTTCCTGTTTGCTCTGATGACCATGGCCGTGCTGTTGGTCGACCTTCTGCTGCTGTTCGGGATTTCCGCCGCCGAACTATTGAACGACCACGCTTGGGACGACGACAATTCTCAGCACAGCTACGTACGCGTTTCCGAACTCGCCGATTGCCTGACGCAAAACGCAGACGGCACCTGGACCTTGGCGGAAAATGACAACCCCGCAAGCCCCGACATCAGGGAAAACCTCGATGCCGCACAGTGCTGGGCCGCTGTGCTAAATCCGGATGGGTCGGTAGCCTGGACATACCACACGCCCGACGATTTCCCCACTTCGTTCACTCAGAATCAGATTGCCGTGATGTCGCACGACCGCACGCTTGGAAACGATACCACCTTCATCTGGACGAAAGACCCGTACCTGGTGGTGCTCGGCTATCCCCATCAGCAATACGCTTCGTTCGGCATTACGGTGGAGCAAACGGCACTGTACCGTATTCCGCTTTACGTTCTGCTGTTCTTTGTGGTTGACCTGGCCATCATCTTCTTGCTGTACACCTTTTCGCAACGCAGCATCATCAAGAACATCGAGCCCACGCTGCACGCCCTTGACAACCTGGCCGAAGGAAAACCTGCCCAGGTGCGCTTCGGCGGCGTGCTGCGTCCCATCGGAACGCGCATCAACCAGGTTTCTCACACCCTGGAGCACAAGGAAACCGCGCGAAAGAATTGGATTGCCGGCGTTTCGCACGATGTACGTACTCCGCTTGCCGTGGCAATGGGCCACGCTGAACGTCTGGAAAACGACCCCGCCCTGCCACCTGCCCAGCAGCAAACCGCCAGCACTATTGTGCAGCAGGGCATTCGCATCCGTGATTTGGTGGAAGATCTAAACATCGCCACCCAACTTGAGTACGACATGCAGCCGCTGAAGATAAGCACACTCGGCCTTGCCCGCCTGATGCGTGAAGTGGTGGCAAGCTACCTGAACCAGGGCCTGAACGGCAACGCCGAGATACGCCTTGATATCGAAGAGGCGGCAACAACCGCAACAATCCAGGGTGACGAGCGCCTTATGCAGCGCGCTTTGAGCAATGCGCTGAACAACGCACTGAAGCACAATCAATACCACTGCACCATTGAACTGGGCCTTCACCTGCACAACAACAATGTTTGCCTCACCGTTTCCGACGACGGCAGCGGCATGACGCCCGCGAAATTGACCGCTTTGGCCCGCATGCTGCAGGAGGATTATCTTGATGCAGGCTTGCTCACCGAGCTCGACGGCACCCACTTCACCTTTGCCGCAGGCAGTGCGCCGGGCACTCTTCCCCAAGCAAGCAAGCCAGGTGCGCCCGCCGCTCCCCTTCCCTACGCCCAGCCAACGGCGTATCCCGCCAGTTACGAAACACCCACCATCAAAACGTGGGCGCTGAAGCGCAACCACGCACCCGAAGCTCCCGCTGCAGTCCAATCGGGTGCAGCTGCACCCACCGACGCCGCGGACATTGCCGAGCCAACGCGCATGCCTCATGCAACCATCGGGCAGCACGGCCTGGGAATGCCCCTTATTGCACGCATCGTTTTGGTACACGGCGGCACCTTCACCGTGCAAAGCAAAGAAGGCAACGGCTTTTGCATCATCATGCAGTTCCCCTTTCGGCAAGGGTGAACTTTCTGACCAAAAGTGTCCAAAAGGGATTGTCCCTTTTGGACGCCCCATCCGATGTCGCCAACGCGCCAATTCCGCTACACTTCTTACGTACAAACGTTAGGAGCCCGCCCCATGAACACGCCTCATTGCCCCGCCCAAAAACAATGCGGAGCCTGCCAGCTGCTTTCCCTACCCTACGAAAAGCAGCTGCAGCGCAAGCAAGACGAAATGATCGAACTTTTCGAATCCCTTGCAAGCGAAGCATGCGTGTTCAACCCCATTGCCGGCATGGAAAACCCCTTCCACTACCGCAACAAGGTCACCTCGCCTTATGTTCCCGGCAAGAAGATCGCCGGCAGGAGCAAGCCACAGGGCAAGAAGGGAAAGGGCAACGCAAAGCAGCACGCCAAGCACGAGATTCTGTGCGGCATGTACGCTGCCGGCACGCACCACGTTATCAACACCGACGAATGTCTTCTTGAAAACAAAGAAGCAAAACGCGTGGTGCTTGCCATCCGTTCGTTGATGCAACGCTACGACATGCAACCCTACAACGAAGATGCCAACACCGGGTTTATTCGCCATGCTGTGATTCGTATTGGCCATTCATCAGGGGAAATGCTGGTAACGCTGGTTACCAACGGCAAGGAATTCCCCGCTTCACGCAACTTCTGTCGCGAGCTGAAAAAGCGCTGCCCCGCCATTACCACCGTGGTGCAGAACGTGAATACCCGCCAAACCAACGTCATCCTGGGCAGTGAAGGCGAAAAAACGCTTTACGGCCCCGGCTTCATCATCGACGAGCTGTGCGGGCTCACCTTCCGCATTTCCTCCCATTCGTTTTACCAGGTAAATGCCACGCAAACCGAGGTGCTATACCGCAAGGCCATTGAAATGGCACGCTTCACCGGCACCGAGGTCGCCATGGACGCCTATTGCGGCACCGGCACCATTGGCCTGGTGGCGGCAAAAGGCCTGCCCGATGCACCTGAAGCACATGCCGCCCGCGTTATCGGCGTAGACAACGTGGCATCCGCCATCAAAGACGCCCAGCAGAACGCCCACCACAACGGCATCGAAAACGCCCATTTCTCAACCGACGATGCCGGCAAGTACATGGCACGCCTGGCAGAAGCAGGCGAAGAGCTTGATGTACTACTCATGGATCCGCCCCGCGCTGGATCGAACGAGCAGTTCCTGCACGCCGCTTGCACGCTGGCACCTAAGCGCATCGTCTACATTTCCTGCAACCCCACCACGCAGGCCCGCGATGTGAAATACCTGGTAGAGCACGGCTATGAACTCACCGAGATTCAGCCCGTAGACATGTTCCCCCACACCAATCATGTCGAAAATATTTGCTCGTTGCAGTTTAGCGCGAACAACTAATATCCGCGCTAAACTGCCAGCATCATCGAGGGCCCCAACAATTTGGCCCTCGTTTGCTTAAACCACCTGAAAAGAAGGTGCGCTGTCCCTTCCCAGGCTTCTTGAGCCGCCAGAGCCCGTCTGCATCCTAATCACTGCATGCCCTGTTTTGTTCGCTTTGGTTAACCGAATTACGCTCAAGCAACAAAATTAGACTAATTCTAAGTTTCTATTGACTAACCAGATTTCTAGCCTCTATATTAGAACTGTTCTAATTCAAGGAACAAAGCAGAGGAGGTACTGATGAACAAGAATGCGCAGATCATTTTGGATACCATCAATGCCTCCACCGACCACCCCACGGCAGAAATGGTGTATCTGAAGCTGAAGGATCAGGGTACCAGGGTTTCGGTGGCAACGGTGTACAACAACCTTGCCTCCCTGTATTCCCAGGGCCTTATCCGCAAGATCTCAATCTCCGGCTTCCCCGATCGCTACGACAACATCACCAAGCACGATCACCTGGTATGCAAGAACTGCGGCGAACTGACCGATGTGTTCTTGGAAGATTTCACGCCAGCAATACAACGTGATGCGGGCGTCGAGATTTTGTCATACGACTTGAACATCATCTACGTCTGCCCCAAATGCAAGGAAACATGCGCCCCGGAAAGCGCTGTTCATAACGAATAATCAATCTCGCGAAAGGAGCCCAAAATGAGCGAGGACAAGTATGCAGGTACCCAGACCGAAAAGAACCTCCAGGCAGCATTTGCTGGCGAGTCCCAGGCACGCAACAAGTACACCTTCTTCGCTTCCGTAGCCAAGAAGGAAGGCATGGAGCAGATTGCTTCCCTGTTCCTGAAGACCGCCGACAACGAAAAGGAACATGCAAAGATGTGGTTCAAGGAGCTCGGCGGCATCGGCGATACCGCTGCAAACCTTGAGGCTGCAGCCGACGGCGAGAACTTCGAGTGGACCGACATGTACGAAGACTTTGCCAAGACCGCTGAAGCAGAAGGCTTCAAGGCTCTGGCTGCCAAGTTCCGCATGGTTGGCGAAATCGAGAAGCATCATGAAGAGCGCTATCGTGCCCTGCTGAAGAACGTTGAAACCGCTCAGGTATTCGAAAAGAGCGAAGTTAAGGTATGGGAATGCCGCAACTGTGGCCACATCGTAGTTGGCACCAAGGCTCCTGAGGTATGCCCCGTATGCGCTCATCCCAAGAGCTACTTCGAGGTTCACGCAGAGAACTACTAAGCCAACTATCCGCTTAGCAAACTGCTATAAAAACGTTCGGGAATTCCCGTTCGGCTATCCAATGAGAAAGGCTGTCCTGAGACAGCCTTTCTCATTTCATGCGCTCACTGCTTCATGCTTTTAAAGAAGATCTGCTTTGCAATCCATTAGGAAAAGCTTTCAGAGAGCCCCTCACACTCCCACGGCAGACCGCCAAGCTACTCGTCAGAACAGGTAGCTCTTCTTGACGCTGCGAAGGTATGAATGACACCCTGAAAGCACTCCCTGTTAGGTTCGCGCACGCGAACCTTCTCCTAAAACTGAAGCAGCAACTGCACGAAAAAGGCCCGCCGATGGCGGGCCTTTTAAGCAAGGTAGCGGGTGTCTTGAATACCTTCGCAGCACCCAGAAGAGCGGTCGTTACACCAAACGCACGAACTTGCGCTTACCAACCTGGATTACCGCACCGGCAAGCGTTTCAGGCGCTACATTGTAGGCCTTAGGTGCCACAGCTTCGCCATTCACCTTCACGCCACCCTGGTCGATCATGCGGCGAGCATCGCCGGTAGACTTCGTAAGGCCGGAATCAGCAATAAGCTTCGCC
Source organism: uncultured Eggerthella sp. (assembly GCA_958431815.1). Lineage (GTDB taxonomy): Bacteria > Actinomycetota > Coriobacteriia > Coriobacteriales > Eggerthellaceae > Anaerotardibacter. The sequence goes on from CAUASB010000001.1 coordinate 161,496, forward strand.
AGGTACACCTTGCCTTCTTCGTTGGGCGTAAGGTCGGCGGCAAACTCAGGGATATCCTCGGGCACCTCATGCTGCTTGAACTGACGATCGAACGCAGCTTCGGCTTCCTTGGCGGCTTCTTCGTCGTAGTAGGCAGCAACGATGTTCTGAGCCAAGTCGCGCTTGCAGCGGTTCGGATGGATCTCGCCTGCGGCAAGGCCCTTTTCGATAGCATCGATCTTGTCTACCGAAACCGTGGAAGCCAGGCGGTAGTACTTCACCATCAGCTCGTCGGGGATAGACATTACCTTGCCGAACATGTCGTTGGGGGCGTCGGTCAAACCGATGTAGTTGCCGTAGCTCTTCGACATCTTCTTAACACCATCGGTGCCCTCAAGCAGCGGAAGCGTCAGGCATACCTGGGGTTCCATGCCCATCTTTTCCATAAGCTCACGGCCGGCAAGCAGGTTGAACAGCTGGTCGGTGCCGCCCAGCTCAACGTCGGCCTTAATAACCACGGAGTCGTATGCCTGCATGATGGGATACAAGAACTCGTGCAAGCTGATGGGCAAGTTGGACGTGTAGCGGTTGTGGAAGTCGTCGCGCTCAAGGATGCGGGCAACGGTGAAGTTGGAAGCGATCTTCAGAAGCTCTTCCATGCCCAGCGCAAGAATCCACTCGGAGTTGTAGCGCAGGGTAGTTTTCTCGGGGTCAAGCACCTTGAAAGCCTGGTCAACGTAGGTCTGGGCATTTTCCTTGATCTGCTCGCGCGTAAGCTGGGGGCGCGTGGAGTTACGGCCGGAAGGATCGCCGATAAGGGCGGTGCCGTCGCCGATGATCAGCGTTACCTGATGGCCCAAATCCTGGAACTGACGCAGCTTACGCAGCGGAACGGCATGGCCCAGATGGATATCGGGAGCCGTAGGGTCTACGCCCAGCTTGATGTTCAGCGGCTTGCCGCGCTTGAGTTTTTCCATAAGTGCCTGCTCGGGAACAATCTGAGCCGCACCGGATTGAATGATGTGAAACTGTTCTTCAGCTGAAATCATGATTCCTCTTTCTTGCGTATGGCGAAGATTCTAGCACAGGGCGAACGTGCGCACCGAAGGCGCGCCGCCTACCGCTGCGTAGGGGCCAGAGCAGCGCGAATGCCCTCGGCGCGCATCCTGCGAACCAAGGCACTTTGCCGCTTTTCTTCCCTACCAAACACTACGAAACACCGCGGAACAAGTGACCCGTGGTTGCCCCTTCTGCCTTGGAAACCTTGTTGCCATCTTTCTGGGCAATATCGCGTGCGCGCACCGCACGGGCAACCTTTTCGGTGGTTTCCTTCACATTCATCATCGTGGTGTCAACCAGCACGGCAGAAACGCCAGCGCCGATGATTTCCGGCATAAGATGTGCGTTGTCCATTTGCACTGCGTTGTACAGGTGACTGCGCCCCGTGCAGTCGGTAATTACCGGCATTTCATAACCCTTGCGGTCTTTCAGATAGTGCGGGCTCTTGCGACGGGCGCATTCGGCACACTTCTGGTTGCAGGGCCCCTGGCTCATGAGTAGGCAGTGCTCGGTAACCATAAGCTCGGTTTGGCCCATGATGGTAAGGCCCAGCGACATGGGTGCCATATCGCCCAGCTCTTCGATCTGAACCAGCGAAAGCTCGGGCGAGAGCCATACGCGCTGTGCGCCCAAATCGGCCATAGCCTGCAGGTCGAGCTTGTTCGTGACGGGAACATGCGGACCAACCTCAGGTGAAGCGCCCATTTCCGTTGCATGAAGAAGCTGTCCTAGGTTTTCCACCATAACGGGCTTATCCGCCTTGACGCGCTTCCAGATATCGAAGCCGTTGCGCTTTTCCTCGTCGAACATCTGAGAAACCACGGGCAGCACCGGGATGCATTGCTTGGGATAGCCCGCCTGTTCGGCGGTATCGGAAAGCTGGCCGGCGATTACCGCTTCCCCACGACGATAGTTGGTGGCGGGCACGTAAATCAAGTCAGCACCAGCGCGCTTTGCGGCACGGGCACAGGCGGGATTGGTAGCCAAAGCGGCAACCTTGCACCAGCCCTTTCGCGATACCGGCGCAAACGTGCGGTTGGGCGTGCGGCCCAGCTTGCGGGCATGGTACGACGCGAGAATCGCTTCTTGCAATTCCTCGGCAGCGCGAGCGCGAAGCTTGTGCAGCATCGAAAAGCCCATGCCAACACCCTCATCCAGATCAACGTCAAGCGATGCCAGATAAAACGGCGTGGAGCCCATGCGATCGATGTGCTCGCGCACTTCTTCTGCCGTGATGGCCTTGGTGCGGGCCGCTTCAACCTCGGCGCCTTCCACAACTACCTTTGCGCTGCCGTCCTCCGTTTCAAACGTCAGCTGTGCAGGCTGCCCAATATGAAGCGCGGCATGAGCCTTCACGCCAACGGAGGGAAGCTTATCGTCATCTATGAATGCCGCTTCGGCATTGCGCACACGGAACACACGATCGCCCTTGCCAACGGCGCGCTCAACCGGAAAGAACGCGCGTCCCGCACGATCGGTCTTGAACTCGCCAATGGTATGCACGAAATGACCGCGATTGGTCCAAAACTCGATAAGGTCGCCGGTGTGCAACTCGGTTTCCGGATCGATGAATACCAGGCCTTCGCGTACCTTGGCAACACGCCCCACAAAAACGCCGCGGTTATTGGGGCGGCCGTAGCTCATGATTTCGTTGCCGCGCTTGCCAGTAAGGTACGCCGTGGTGAACCCACGGGAAAACGCCTCGGAAAGCACGCTCATCTCTTCTTCGGTTGCACGAAGCTCGGGTGCGCTTGATGCAACAACGGCGTCGATTCCCTGGGACGCAACTGTCGCCTCGACGCGGTCGATCACGGCACGGTACACGCCCACAACAGCCTGCACGTACTCCGGCGACTTCATGCGGCCTTCAACCTTGAGCGATGCAACGCCCGCCTGAAGAAGCTCGGGGATAAGGTTTGCCGTGCACAGGTCTTTCGGGGAAAGCAGATGCTCGCCTGGCGCATCGAGGTTCTTGCGCAGGGCGCGGTTGTGCAGTTCGTAGGGCAAACGGCAGGCCTGAGCACAGCGCCCGCGGTTGGCGGAGCGGCCACCCACCATGGAAGACATGAAGCACTGGCCCGAATAACAGATGCACAAAGCGCCGTGCGCGAACGATTCCAGTTCGACGCCCAGCTCTTCGGCGAGTTGATGCAGGCGGGAAATCTCTTCCAGCGAAAGCTCGCGGGCAAGCGTAACGCGCGATGCGCCCAACGCTGCTGCGGCACGCAGCCCGTCTTCGTCGTGGATGTTCATCTGCGTGGAAACGTGCACTTCCACATCGGGCATGATACGCGTGAGCTCGATGGCGATGCCGGTATCCTGCACGATGAAGGCATCAACACCGCAGCGGTATGCCTGACGCGCAAGCTCCAAGGCATCGGGGAGCTCGGAAGGAAGAACCACCGTATTCAAAGTGAGGTAGATCTTCACGCCGCGCAAATGTGCGTAATCGCATGCCTCTTTCAGGCTTTCCAGCGAAAAGTTGTCGGCACCACGACGCGCGTTGAAATGGCCTGCGCCGAGATACACCGCATCGGCTCCGGCCTTTACCGCGGCATGAAGGCATGCCATGTTGCCTGCCGGCGCCAGAAGCTCTACCTTCTTCGCACCCGTTGCCTGGCCGTTGGCGGGCTCGGGCTGCGCGCCTGCGGTCATATTCATAGATTCATTGCTCATATCTTTGTCCTTAACCTCTTGCATAAGGCAAGAAAACGGCCATCACCTAACATGATGGCCGTTCTGTTACTCGGTTATGCCGCACTCCGCTAAGCGGATTCGGCCTTGCTGTCCGCATCCTGCAGGGCTTTGATGCCTGCATCGTAGTGAGACTGAATGTCCGCCATGCGGCTGTTGTAGTCCGAAGTGCTGGGAGCCACGCCGTTTGCGGGAGCCTTCACATCTTCGTACAGCTGCACATAGCTGGAAAGTGCTGTCTGCAATTCCTTGGCACCGTTTACATAGGAAGACTGGATGTCGCCCATGGCATCGGGGACGGTAAGCCCCTGAAGGTCGGAAACGCACTGGTCTACCGAGGAAAGCTGGGCAGTAAGGGAAACCACTTCCCCATCTTTTACTGCCTTGGAGAACGTATCCATGTTGGTGTTCAGGGTTTCCATAATGGTGTTGACCGAAGACATATACTGGCGGTTCTGCGTTTGGGCATCCGTCTGCTCGTTAGAGGCGGAGCAGCCCACCAAGGCGCCCAGGCAAGCAAGGCAGAACGCTGCAACTATCAGAAAACGTGCTTTCGTTTTCATACTATCCTTCCGAACGAAAAGCCAGCAAAGCCAGCACGACTTTGCACTCTTCCCTATTAAAAACGCTCTTGCCCATCTACGCATCCTTTATTGGCGTTCTACCCGAAGAATCCACAGCCTGCAGGGCAAACAGGCTGTTTGCATCCCATTCCCTGCAGCAACCGTGCCGTATCGTCGCCTCGGTCTGCGCCGCCCTCGCATCGCGCACCATCAAAAAAAGCGCGCCCCAAAGGACGCGCCTCTTTCTATTCGTTATTCACCCGAAGGACCGCTGCCGGAAGCGCCGCCGGTAGAACCACCGCCCGTGGTTCCGCCACCGCCAGTAGTGCCACCCGAGGTGCCGCCGCCCGTGGTTCCGCCACCACCTGTGGTACCACCGGTATTGCCGCCGGAAGTACCACCGCCGGTAGAACCACCCGAGTTACCGCCGGAGCTGCCGCCCGAAGTGCCGCCGGAGCTTCCACCGCTGCTGGGCCTCGAGGAAGGCGTGTTGGCTTCGGTGTTGCCGCCCGAATTGGTGGTGCCCCTGGTATTGTTGGCGGAATTGTCGGTATCGCCGCTCGTCTCAGTGCTGGAGCTCGACGAACCGTCGGACATCACCGTATCGCCTTCGTGCTCAGGTGCCGAACCGTACGAGCCACTGCCATGGCCGAAGTTGGTGGTGGTGTAGGTAAGCTGCGTATCGGACGTCGGGAAATCCTCGATGGGCTGGCCTTCAAGTACCTTGCTCATGAAGCTGCCGTACACACCGTCGCAAGCAACCGAGGAAGGCATGCGAACCTCGTCGCGGCCACCGATCCACACTGCCGTGGAAAGCTGCGGAGTGATACCGCAGAACCACTTGTCGCGCCAGTTTTCAGAGGTACCGGTTTTGCCCGCTACCGGTTGACCGTTGTCGATGGCGGCGCCACGACCGGTGCCGTTGGTCACAACGCCTTCCATAACGTCGGTTGCCGCCTGGGTAAGTGCTGTATCAAGCACCTTTTCGCCCTTGGTGTCGGCCTGATAGATGGTTGCGCCGTTGGAATCCTTGATGGACTGGATGCACACCGCTTCGTGCTTGGTGCCGCCGTTGGCGATAGTGGCATACGCCTGCGCCATTTCGCGAACCGTTACCTCTTCAGAGCCCAACGTGATGGAGGGGTATGCGTCCAGGTCGGATTCGATGCCGCATTTCTTTGCCATGTCGACTACCTTGTCGGCACCGATTTCGGTGCACAGCTCGGCAAAGCCGGTGTTCGACGAAACCGCAAAGGCGCTTCTGATGGAACGCGTGCCGTAGTCGGTGCCGCCGTAGTTTTCTACCTGCCAACCGTTGATGTTCACATGACCCGAGCAGTCAAGGTTGGTGTCGGGGGAAACGCCCTCGTTCAGTGAGGCAAGCAAGGTGAATGTCTTGAAGGAAGAACCAGGCTGGCGCTTTGCCTGCGTTGCCAGGTTGAATTCGTTCGAATCATAATCACGGCCGCCGATAAGCGCCCTGATGTAGCCGGTATCAGGATCAACCGAAACCATGGCAAGCTCAAGGTTGCTGGAAAGCGTTTTCAGCTTTTCCTGAGCTGCAGCCTCGGCGGCATCCTGCACCTTCGGGTCGAGCGTGGTGATAACCGTCATGCCGCCCTTGAACACTTCGTCGGCAGAATATTCCTTCAAAAGCGTTTCACGCACATAGCTGGTGAAGTACTTGTATTTGTACATGCCATCGCCCGAGTTCACCGCAGACGGGTTCAGGTTCAGGTCTTCCGCCTGAGCAGAATCATGCTCGGCCTGGGTGATAACGCCATTGGTGAGCATGCGGTCGAGCACCAAGTTACGGCGCTGCTGGCAGTTCTTGGGATTGTCGATGGGGTTGTTGTACGTAGGCGACTGGGGAATGCCGATAAGCGTTGCCGCCTGTGCGATGGTAAGGTCCTTGGCGTCCTTAGAATAGTAACGCTGCGCTGCGGCCTGAATGCCGTAAGCGCCCTGACCGTAGTTAATGGTGTTCAGGTACATCTGAAGGATTTCGTCCTTCGAGTACACTTCCTCAAGCTTGATGGCGATATACGCTTCGCGAACCTTACGCTTCAACGTGGATTCCGTTGCCTCATCGGCAAGAATGGTATTGCGCACGAACTGCTGGGTAATGGTGGAAGCGCCTTCATGGCCAGTATGGGTAACGTTCACCCATACCGCACGGGCAATGCCCATAAGGTCTACGCCGTTGTGCTGGTAGAAACGTTCGTCTTCCGTTGCTACCGTGCCCTTGGTCACGTAGGTGCCCATATCCTCGAGGTCGATGGGGTCGCGGTTCTCAAGGTAGAACTCGGCCAACAGCGTTGTGCCATCGCTGGCGTATACCTTGGTTTTCTCCGCGTAGTTGTAAGCCGAAGCATCGGTGTAGTCGGGCAGATCTTGCAGCCAAACCGTGCATACCGCAACTACGGCAATGCAGCAGGCAACTATAGCGCCCAGGATAACCGCGCCAACGACGCCAAGCCTCAGCCCCGCCTTCCCCTGGCGAGCACCGTGCTTGCTTCTTCTAGCTCGTGAAGCCATCGAACCTCCCTAAATATAGTTCTCGTCATTTTATCATTGTTGCGCCACATAGCCCGAATCTGCACAACCCGTCAATACCTTTTCTGCTCGGTTTCCGCAAACGGTACCGAAGCGTTTCCTTGGCAGTAACAAAAAAATGGGGACAGTCCTTTTTTGTTATCCCCTTGCAAAAAGAAGAGCCGCGCGTCACTGCGGACAACGCGGCTCTTCCCCTCAAGTTGTTTCAGGAGCGCTTATTCGGCGATCTTCTTATCTTCGGCAAGCTTTTTGGCGCCAAGCTCGATCTGCTCGGCAACAACGCTGTTGCCGGTTCCGCCGTACGTGGTACGGGCAGCAACGATAGACTCCAAATCAAGCGCCTTGGTGATGTCGGCCTCGAACAAATCGGATGCTGCCTTGAAGTCTTCCAGGCTCAAGTCGTCCAGGTCGCAGCCGCACTTGTCGCACAGAAGCACCAGATGACCGACGATTTCGTGAGCCTTGCGGAACGGCAGGCCCTTCTTTGCCAGATAGTCGGCAACGTCGGTTGCAGCCAAGTAGCCCTTCTTCGACTGGGCGCGCATGGCATCGGCATTCACCTTCATGGAGGAAATCATGCCTTCCATGCATACCAGGCAATCATGCAGCGTCTTGCAGGCGTCCATCACGCCTTCCTTATCTTCCTGCAAGTCCTTGTTGTAGGCCAGAGGAAGGCTCTTCATGGTGGTGAGCAGCGCCATCAAGTCGCCCACTACGCGGCCCGACTTGCCGCGGATAAGCTCGGCGAAGTCGGGGTTCTTCTTCTGCGGCATGATGGAAGAACCGGTGGAGTACTCGTCGGCCAAGGTGATGAAGCCGAATTCGGACGTGGACCACAAAATGATTTCCTCGGACAGGCGGGAAAGGTGGATCATAGCCACTGAGCAAGCATAATCGAGGTCAAGCAGGAAATCACGATCGGAAACCGCGTCGAGCGAGTTCGGAATCATATGGTCGAAGCCCAACTCGTCGGTGGTCTTCTGACGGTCGAGCGGATAGGTGGTGCCAGCAAGCGCTGCAGAGCCCAGCGGGTTGGCATCTGCCGCGTCGAATGCCTGCTTCAGGCGGGCAAAGTCACGCGTGAACATCCAGTAGTACGCCATGAAATGATGCGAAAGCAGCACCGGCTGGGCATGCTGCATGTGAGTGTAGCCCGGCAGGATAGTGCCCATGTTCTTGCGGGCAGCCTCGATGAGCGTTTCACGCATAGCGTTCACGTCGTGCATCAGCTCGGAGGCAAGCTCCTTAGCATACAGACGCGTATCGGTGATTACCTGGTCGTTGCGGCTGCGGCCGGTATGCAGGCGGGCGCCAGCATCACCGATGTTCTGGGTGAGCACCTTTTCAACGGACATGTGAATGTCCTCATCGTTGATATCGAACGTGAAGTTACCCGCTTCAATGTCCTTTTCGATATCGGTAAGGCCGGCAACGATATCTTCAGCGTCCTTTTCGGAAATCACACCCTGAGCGGCCAACATGCGTGCATGGGCGCGGGAGCCCGCAATGTCCTCGTGATACATTGCCTTATCAACCGGAAGGGATGCGCCGAATTCTTGCGTGAATTCGCTTACGCCCTTCTCGAAACGTCCAGACCACAACGCCATAGTATGAGCTCCTAACCTTGCAGGGCACCCGCCCCATAAGTGTGTTACCAATCAATGCTCCTATGATAGCAAAACAGGGCCCTCCCCTCTTGACGAAGGAAGAGCCCTGCAGAAAGCTTGAAGAGCGAAACGAATTCAAGCAAACGCCCGAAAGGGCGTTCCCGAACTTCGGGCATACGCCAGTAAATCAGCGAGGCCCAGCCCGGTGCCCTGGCTCGTGAGATTTCGCGAACGTAGCGTACTAGCGCTACGTGATTTCGCGAAATCACGCGAAGATGGGGTGCCCGGCTGGGCCACAGCGCAACTATTTACTCGCCGTCCGTTACACCCTGCTCGCGACGGTTCTTAGCCCAAACCTTGGTGGACAGGCCGTACAGGTCGATGAAGCCCTTAGCTGCCTTGTGGTTGAAGGTGTCGGCAGCATCGTAGGTAGCCAGACCGTAATCGTACAGGCTGAAGTCGGACTTGCGGCCAGTAACGGTGCAGCTGCCCTTGTAGAACTTCAGGCGAACAACGCCGGTTACGCACTGCTGGGTGGTTGCCATGAAGGCATCTACCGCATGCTTCAGAGGGCTGAACCACTGGCCGTTGTAAACCATGGTTGCCCAGTCGTGCTCGAGGTGCAGCTTATAACGCAGAACCTCGCGCTCGAGGCACATGTCCTCAAGGCCGCGGTGAGCAACGATCAGAGCCAAAGCGCCCGGTGCCTCGTAGCACTCACGGCTCTTAACGCCGATCATGCGGTTCTCGATCATATCGATGCGGCCATAGCCGTTGTCGCCAGCGATCTGATTCATCTTGGCGATGATGTCCAGGTAGCTCATCTGCTCGCCGTCGATGGCAACAGGCAGGCCGCCCTTGAACTCAACTTCGATCTCGGTGGGCGTGTCAGGAGCCTTCTCGGGATCGGTAGTCATGGTGTAGATGTCCAGCGGAGGACGGTTCATCGGGTCTTCCAGAACGCCGCACTCAATAGCGCGACCCCACAGGTTGTCGTCGATGGAGTAAGGCTTGCTCTTGGTGGTGGGTACGGTTACGCCGTGAGCAGCAGCCCAGTCCATTTCCTCCTGACGGGTGTGCATATCCCACTCGCGGACGGGAGCGATGATTTCCAGCGTAGGATCAAGAGCCTGGATGGAGGTTTCGAAGCGAACCTGGTCGTTGCCCTTGCCGGTGCAGCCGTGAGCTACGTACTTGGCGCCGAACTTATGAGCAGTGTCTACCAGGTACTTGGAGATCAGCGGACGGGAAAGAGCAGATACCAGGGGGTACTTGTTCTCGAAGTGAGCATTTGCATACAGAGCCTTGGAAAGGTAGTCTGCTGCGAAATCTTCACGCATGTCGGCGATGATGCAGTCGATTGCGCCCGTTGCCAGTGCGCGCTCCTTAACCTGCTCAAGGCCCTCATGCTCCTGGCCAACTTCGCCTACAACAGCGATAACGTCGAGGCCCTTTTCCTCCTGCAACCACTTGATGCAGACGCTGGTGTCCAAGCCACCAGAATATGCGAGTACGCACTTATCCTTTGCCATGTTCAACTACCTTTCCTTTGGCAATTATTCGTATATTCAAAGCCCACACGGGGCAAAACAGGAAGGCCGTAAAGGCCCTCCGTTCTTGTTATTCCTCGGGTTCCCCTTCGGCAACCTCTGCCGCTTCGATCTCGTCTTCGATGGACTCTTCGCGACTAGCGGCGATAAGGTCGGGCAATGCGTCCATGAGCTTGTCGACCTCGGTTTCGGTGCAAATCAGCGGAGGCAGGAAACGCAGGGTGTTGTTGCCGGTTGCGTTCAGAAGGAAGCCGGCTTCAAGGCCCTTTTCCACAACCTTGTGAGCGTCGATGCCCTCTTCAAGGTCGGCGCCGAGCATCAGGCCCAGGCCACGAACCTCGGTAATGCCCTCTACCTTGCTCAGCTTGTCGGCGAAGTAGTCGCCCACCTCGGTTACACGGTCGTCGTAGTGGCCGCGCGTAAGCGTTGCCAGCGTTGCGTGGGCTGCAGCCATAGCCAGGTTGCTGCCACCGAACGTAGAGCCATGGTCGCCCGGCTCGAATGCCTCGGCAACCTCGATGCGGGCAGCGCAAGCGCCCATCGGGAAGCCCGAAGCGATGCCCTTGGCCATGGTGATGATATCAGGCGTGATACCCAGGTTCTGGAAGGCGAAGGGGAATTCGCCGCAACGGAAGATGCCCGACTGAACTTCATCAACGATGAACAGCAGGCCATTCTTGCGGCAGAACTGCGCCACGTCATAGAGGATCTCGGGATCCCACGGATATACGCCGGCTTCGCCCTGAACAGGCTCGATCATAACGGCGCACACATCGGCCAGGTTGTTGTAAACCGCCTGATGAAGTGCGTTGAGGTCGTTCATGGGCACATGCATGAAGCCGCCCGGCAGGGGCTGGAAGGCTTCCTGCTTTGCAGGCTGAGCCGTTGCGGCAAGCGTTGCCAGCGTGCGGCCGTGGAAGCTGCGGTCCATCGTGATGATGGTCTGGCCACCGTTGCCCATCTTCTTGGAATACAGGCGAGCCAGCTTGATGGCGCATTCGTTGGCCTCTGCACCGGAATTGGCGAAGAATACCGGCCAAGGAGCGCGGAAGAACTTCGGCACGCACACATTGAGCATGTCGGAGATGAGCTTGGCTACCTCGCCGCGCTGCTCGATGTAGTAATAGTTGCTAACGTGAATGAGCTTGGCAGCCTGCTCCTGGATGGCGCGCACAACGGCGGGGTGGCAATGACCCAAGCTGTCTACGCCAATGCCGGCAATGAAGTCGAGGTAGGTTTTGCCCTCGTCGTCCTTAACTTCCATGCCAGAGCCCTCAACCAGCAGTACCGGCTTACGAGAGAAGGTATGCATGACGAAATGATCGTCGAGCTTCTTTGCTTCTTCAAAACTCATGGTGTTCCTTTCTTTGCGGATGGGCCTTTGTTCCCCTGTTGCCAAGGGCAAAAACCCATCCGTATATTTTACGGGTTTGGGGGTTTTGCGAATACCCCACGCACGGTGTTTCTACAAGTTCTCGCTCAATCGGGAGGCCAGAATGCCCAGCGGGCGCATTTCCTCCTTCGAGAATTCCACCGTATCGTCGTAGATCAAGGTGCCCGAACCGCTTGAAGTAAGCAGCTCAACCAAGATGGAATGCGGCTTGGTGCCGTTTACGATATGAGCGCGCGGCACACCGCCTTCGATTGCCTCCACACACGACTGCAGCTTTGGAATCATGCCGCTGCTTACGCGGCCCGATGCCAGCATTTCGCGCGTCTCGGAAACCGTCATCTGGGAAATGAGCGAGCTCTTGTCCGAGAAATCCTCGTAAAAGCCGTCAACATCGGTAAGGAAAATGATCTTATGCGCACCGATGGCGCTTGCAATGGCGCAAGCCGCCGCATCGGCATTGATGTTGTACGAGCCGCCGTCTACGCCCTTGCCCACCGAAGCGATAACCGGCACGTAGTCTGCGGCGATAAGCGCGTTGATGTAGGCGGGGTTCACTTCCGTCACACGACCCACGCGGCCAAGCTCGGGGCTACGCTGTTCGGCGATCATGGTGCCCGCATCGGTGCCGTTCACGCCAACGGCAAGGTTGCCGTGCTCGTTCATAGCAAGCACCAGCTCTTCGTTCACCTTGCCCACCAGCGTCATCTTTACCACGTCCATGGCTTCTTCAGTGGTAACGCGCTGGCCGTCCTTGAATTCGACGTCGATGCCGAACTTTTCCATGTTCTTGTTGATGGCAGCACCACCGCCATGCACGATAACAGGGTTCACGCCCATGATCTTCAGCATGACGATGTCGCTCATCACGGCATTGCGCAACTCAGGGTCGACCATAGCAGCTCCGCCGTACTTGATAAGCACGGTTTTGCCCGTGGCGGTTTTGATCCACGGGAAAGCTTCGATAAGAACCTCGGCGGTATGCGTGGAGGTTATTTTGCGGTCTCTAGCGTATTTCATGAGCGATAGTCTCCGTTGATCGAAACGTATTCGTGCGAGAAGTCGCAGGTCCACATGGTGGTTTCGGCGATGCCTGCGCCCAAGTTTGCCTCGATGACAATCTCATCGGCCTCGAAGCGGCGAAGCGCTTCTTCCTCATCGAAGGCAACGGGAAGGCCGCTGCGCAACACAGGCAAGCCCATGATGTCGATGTCGACGTTTTCCTGCAAGAAGTGCGCGCCCGAACGGCCCAGGGCTCCGGCGATGCGACCCCAGTTGGCGTCGTGGCCGTAAATGGCCGTTTTCACCAACGGTGAATTGGCAACGGTACGCGCTGCCATGTCGGCTTCCGCATCGTTTGCGGCCCCGCGTACGGTAACAGTTACCAACTTGGTGGCGCCTTCGCCGTCGCTTGCCATCTTGCGGGCAAGCGTTTGGGTTACCGCGTTTAGCGCCTGACAGAACTCGGCATAGAGCACGCTCGACTCGCCCGCAAGCGGCGCACCGGCAGGAGCAGCCTTGCCCGAGGCAAACAACACGCACGTATCGTTGGTGGAAGTGTCTCCGTCGACGGTTACCTTGTTGAAGCTCTGGTTCACCGCAGCGGAAAGCGCCTGGTGAAGCAGCGGAGCGGGAATGGGCGCGTCGGTGGTGAGCACGGAAATCATGGTTGCCATGTTCGGCATGATCATGCCCGAGCCCTTTGCCATGCCGCCTACCGTGAAAGTGATGCCCTCATAATCTGCATCGGCGGAAACAAAGGAAACCGCCGCTTCCTTCGAAACCGTGTCGGTGGTCATGATGGCGCGGGCGGCGCTATTGCCCGAGGTTTCGGCAAGCTGCGCATGCAAAGCGGGAACGCCCGTTTCAAACGGGGTGATGTCGAGCTGCTGGCCAATGATGCCAGTGGAAGCCACCAACACATCTTCCGGCGTACATCCTACCGTGGAAGCCACGATGCCCGCCGTACGGCGTGCGTTTTCAAGCCCCACCGAACCCGTAGCGGCATTGGCAATGCCGGAGTTGATTACCATGGCGCGTGCAAAGCCGAAGCCCACGCCGTCCAAATGCTCGCGGGAAACGATGACGGGTGCCGCGCAGAACACATTCTGTGTGAACACACCCGCAGCAGGGCACAATTCGTCAGCCTCGACCAAAGCCATGTCAAGGCGGTTAGGGTCTTCGCGGAAACCGGCGTGGATGCCACCGGCGTGGAAGCCCTTGGCGGACGTGACGCCACCGTTTTCGATGGTGTTCAAGTTCGCTTCAGTCATATTTTTCACTCCTATGAGGGATTGGCAACAGTATCGAGCGCTGCGGCCTCAGGGAAGCCGCAAACGATGTTCGCACACTGAACAGCCTGGCCAGCTGCGCCTTTCACGATGTTGTCGATGGCGCACGTGGCAACAACGCAGCCAAGTTCAGCGTTATAGGCGACGCCTACATGAGCACGATTCGTGCCTACAACCGAAGAGGTTTTAGGCTGCTGCCCCTGCGGCAGCACAGTGACGAACGGCGAGTTTGCGTAGGCGCCGCAGTATCGTCGATGAATCGACTCGGCGGTTTCGGTTCGCTTGGCTTCTTCGGAAAGCTGGATAGTTACCGTGGAAAGCAGGCCGCGGGTTGCCGGGGCCAGATGAGGCGTGAATACCAAGCGGCCTTCGATACCCAGAATCTGCTCGATTTCAGGGGTGTGACGATGGCTGGTTACGCCGTATGCCTCAAGGTTTTCATTTGCGGAAACGAAATGGGTGCGCGCCGTTGCGCTGCGACCTGCGCCGGAAACGCCTGAGATGGCATCGGCAACCACAATACCCGTAGAAAGGGCAACGGCAGGGGCGGCAGCCAAAGAGGTTGCCGTCGGGTAGCAGCCCGCGCATGCCACCAACACCGATTCGCCTGCGGCATGACGGGCAGCGGCAGCGTTCAGCTCTTCACGGTTAAGCTCGGGCTGACCGAATGCAGCCGTTGCCAGAAGCTCGGGCGAAGTGTGCTGCACTTTGTACCATTTTTCGTAGGTTGCCTGATTGCGCAGGCGATAGTCGGCGGAAAGGTCTACCACCGTAACGCCCGATTCAAGCAGGCCAGGAGCCTGTTTCATAGCAACCGTATGGGGCGTGGCCAAAAATACCACGTCGCAGTTGAACAGTTCCGGATTGTCGTGGCGGGTGAAAATCAAATCGGTTACACCCGCAAAAGCAGGGTACACGCTTGAAAGGGCGGTGCCTTCATCGGAGTTGGAAGTGATTACGCACAGATCGAATTCGGGGTGTCGCAGAACGATGCGCACCAGCTCTGCTCCAGCATATCCGGCTGCGCCTACGATACCGACCTTCAACATTTCGCTGAGCCTTCTTTCGATCTAATCGCCCAACGCGGATACCCGCGCGAGTTCTTTTAATGAAACATCCTGTACTACAGGTTTCTTTAGGGTACTCCAATTCGCCCGCAGTTTTAACCCGCTTTCGCACATTAAACAACCAAGAAGCAAAAGCGGCCCCATATTGGGGCCGCAGAAAAAACAGGCGACAGATCGGCAATCTTGCGGATCTTATTTCACCACATACTCGCGGATGTAGCGTTCTACGCCGCCGACCAGCGCTTGCAGCGTTTCATTTACGGGCGTTGGCACGCCGTACTTCTTACCCTGTGCAACCACAGCGCCGTTGATAACGCCCACTTCGGTGGGGCGGTGCTTTTCCAGGCTCTGCAAGATGGAAGGTTTGAAGTCGTAGGGCAAGCCTGCGCGCGCCAGCTCCAGCACGTCAATAGGCTTGTTGTACGTCAACTTCACGCCTGCGGCTGCCGCTACGTCCATCCCCTCTTGCACGGCGGCACAAGCACAGGCCACCAGCTTTTCCTCTTCATACATGGGGCCGTAAGGCAAACGCGTAACACCGCACACAGCTCCCGTTGCCACATTCACCAGCAGCTTGTCCCAGATAACGCCCATGATGTTGTCGGATACGATGCAGTGCATACCCACATCTTCGAACGCCTTGCCAATAGCCTGCACACGCGGGGTGACGCCGCCGTCAAGCTCGCCAATAAACGTGTCCTTCCCGGGAATGGTAGCTTGCACGCGCCCCAGTTCCAGCAGCATGCCGCCAATGTAAGTTTTGCCACCGATAACATGCTCGGCACCCACAGCCTCGCACAGCACGTCTTCTACTCCCAAGCCGTTTTGCAACGACATAACCACCGTGTCTGGGCCTACTAATTCGCGCGCCTCTTCGATAGTTTTTGCCGTATCGAAGGCTTTGCAAAGCACAATTACCAGGTCGACTGCGCCAATGCCATCGGGCACGGTATGCCCAACGGGATGAGCCATTTCTTCGCCTGTGGGCGTTACCATGACCAAGCCTTTTTCGTTTATCGCATTCATGTGCGGAGCGCGGCCGACGAAATGAACTTCGTTACCGGCCTTCGCCAATGCCCCGCCGATGGTGCTGCCCAACGAGCCCGCACCTAAAACGCAAACTTTCATTGCTCCCCCTAATCAACAATGCCGGCATCCCACCCAACTTCAACATCAAGAACTCCGCACAGGCGGGAAATCCAGCCGTCCTAGAACAAAATCAGCGTCCAAGCATCACGACGCCCAAACGCCCTAACTCAATCACTCGCCGATCGGGCTCACGCGCATTCGTTGACCTCGATAGTTAGACCAAACGGCGTGACGAACCAGTTGCGCGGCTTCCCCTCCGCCTGAGCAACGCCCGGCTGCGCGTATACCGCATCTAACAGCTCGTTACGATTTTCGGCAACCACGCCAATATGGGTCACATCGCCCGAATACCTGCCCGTGCCGCCTCGCTGCAGCTGAATCCCTCCGACCCATACCTGCTGGAACGGCCCCGCTCCATCTGCTGGGTCGGTAAGCGTGATTTCCATCCCCATCACCTGGGTGAAAAACGCCACCGCAGCCTCTAAATCGGCTACCTTAACAGCAACGTGATCAACTACTGGGGTCCCCATCTTTCCTCCTTGCAAGCCTAAGCCTCTATCAAACGGCGCTTAGGCTGGCCCATTCCCGCGAAACTCCCCTAAGCGGATACAGCCACCCCAAGCGCCGCCTGCGCCTTTTGCCCTCCCCCGAAAGCAAAAGGCGCAGCATCTTATTTTTCCAACTCGAAGAACTTCAGAATATGGGTAGCCACACACACTACCGTGCCGTCCTGGTTGGTAATCACCACGTCGGCATAGGTTTTCATGGCCTCTTCATCAACGTTCTTAACCGTGTAGGTTGCCGTAAGGGTATCGCCAAAGTACACCGGCGCCGTAAAACGCAGATGATCGTAGCCGTACGACGCGCTGGGAATGGGCGACTGGTACTTCTGCTGAATAAGCGTTGAAGCCGTGCTACCAAAAGCAAACGTGAGTACACCGTGAACGATGCGCGTACCGTACTTCGTGGTTTTCATGAAAGCTTCGTTGAAGTGCATCTGGCTGTAATCGCCCGTGATGCCACCGAACAGATACACGTCCGATTCGCTAACCGTTTTAGTGAACGAGCAGCTGTTTCCCACTTCCAATGGCAACTTTGACATGGTGAATCCCCTTTCTGCCGGTTGCTGGCAGGTCCGACCCGCGCAATGGCACCTGCTTTTCGCCGAAGCTCGAGCTAGGGTTCGGCCTGGCGCTTGCGAAAGCACCATTGCGCAGGACGGCATTCGCACAAAAACAAGCAACCGATGTGCAAACCATCCAACACGGAATCCCTTGGTTCCGCAGGTAAAACGGTACTCCAGCACCGCCTTTATGTCTGCTGCAAAGTATTAGTGGAAGCTGCGGTAATATATGAGCAACATTCATAGTTTTGCATGCATGCGTTTCACCGAAATGCGCAGTAAGGGGGACTCATGAACCTGGCGCAATTAACCTACTTCTGCCATCTTGCCAAAACCGAGCACTATACCCGCTCGGCCGAAAGCCTGCATATTTCCCAATCGGCGCTTTCCCATTCCATTTCTTCCCTGGAAAAGGAATTGGGCTGTCAGCTGTTTTGCAAAACAGGTCGCAATGTGCAGCTTACCGACGACGGGCGCGTGTTTTTGAAGCATGTTTCCGAGGGGCTTGCCGCCATCGACCGCGGAATTGCCGAAATAGATCGCAGGCACGGCAGCCTTTCCGGCTCCATTAACGTAGGGGCAATCGCCACGGTGCGCTCGGGATATTTGCCCGCAGCAATGCAGAGCTTCCGCAAGCAATTCGGCGACAAAACAGAGTTCCATGTGCTTCAAGGCGAAACGGCACCGTTGAATCAGAAGCTTGAACAGGGAATATGCGACGTGGTTATTGCCGGACCCGTTCGCAAGCCCGGCATCACCTGCACCACGTTGTTCCACCAGCGACTCGTTGTTGCTGTGCGACGCGACCACCCGCTGGCGGCGCTTTCCAAAGTGCGCTACGAGAATCTGATTGGCCACGCTGTTATCACCTACCGGCGCGGCATTGCCTGCGGTGAAACGCTCGAAGCATTTTTGCAGGCCACAGGCGCACCATTGGACAAGCTAACACTGGTGCGCAATTACGAAGACGAGGTTATTCTAGGGGCTTTGGCAGTGCATGAATCAAGCGTGGCGCTTACCATGCTTACCTCGAATTTACCACCCGACCCCAACATGGTTATCTTACCGCTCGACGTTGAGGGCGCAGAAGACTTCTACCCTGTTTCGCTTACCCGTCGCGAGGGAGACACACCCAGTCCCGCAACACAGGCATTCATCGATTTCCTTTTGGAATTCAAGGCACCCGAGTACAAGCGACCCGACTTCAGCGCTTAACAGCACCCGGTAATACAGGGACAGCCTTCAGCGCAACGGAGCATAGGTAGCCTTTACGCTGAAGGCTGTTCCTGTCAAATACGTTTACGGCTGAAGCGTTTCGATTTCCTTGATCCAGGCATTCACGCACGCATCGGAAGGCATACGCAAATCGCCGCGTGGGGAAACCGCCACACTGCCCACTTTGGGGCCATCGGGCAAGCACGAGCGCTTGAATTGCTGCGCAAAGAAACGCCAGTAGAACGTGCGCAGCCACTTCAAAATGGTTTCGTTGTCGTAGCGCCCCGCAAACGCCTGCTTCGCAACGCGATAGATCTTACCTGGCGCAAAACCAAGGCGCAGCATCTGGTACAAGAAGAAATCGTGCAGTTCGTACGGGCCAACCAAGTCTTCGGTTTTCTGCGAAATGGCACCGTCTTCCGGTGGCAAAAGCTCGGGGCTCACCGGCGTTTCCAGCACATCGTAGAGCACTTCGGCCAATTCGATGCTGCCGCAGGTATCGGCATAGTGACGGACCAGGTGACGCACCAGCGTTTTGGGAACCGAGGCATTTACGGCATACATCGACATATGGTCGCCGTTGTATGTTGCCCAACCCAAAGCCAGCTCGGAAAGGTCGCCCGTGCCAATGACGAAGCCGTTTTCCTGGTTGGCGATGTCCATCAGAATCTGAGTGCGTTCGCGCGCCTGGCTGTTTTCGTACGTCACATCATGCACTGCCGCGTCATGGCCAATGTCAGCAAAATGCTGCATAACAGCTGCTGCAATGGACACTTCCTTGAGCCTGGCGCCCAGGCTTTTAATCATGGCAACCGCATTGTGATAGGTGCGGTCGGTGGTACCGAAGCCAGGCATGGTAACAGCGACGATACCCTCACGCGAAAGTCCCAGCATATCGAAGGCACGCGCCGTAACCAACAGCGCCAACGTCGAATCAAGGCCACCGGAAATACCCACGACTGCAGTTTTCGCATGGGTGTGGGCCAGGCGCTTCTTCAAGCCCAACGCCTGGATGTTCAGTATTTCCTCACAACGATCGGAGAGTTTCGCGGCGTCCGCTGGAACAAACGGATCAGCATCGAACGTGCGCACAAGCTCAGTTTCTTCCACCTGCAAGTTGAAGGGAATGGCTCGGTAGCCCTGCATGTTCGCCGCCGGGAACGTGCTCATGCGGCGGCGCTCGGACGCCAAACGCTGCACGTCGATAGTTGCCAGGTTCACTTCGTTTTCAAACGTGGTGGATTCTGCCAGCACCGTGCCGTTTTCGGCGATAAGGTTTTGCCCGCCGAAGACCAAGTCGGTGGTTGATTCGCCTTCACCTGCCGTAGCATACAGGTACGCACACACCAAGCGCGCCGACTGACCCGAAACCAAACCGCGGCGATAGCCACCCTTGCCTACCATTTCGTCGCTGGCAGAAAGGTTGCACAGCACTGTAGCGCCCGCCAAAGCATGACGCGTGCTGGGCGGGTTCGGTACCCACAGGTCCTCGCAAATCTCTGCGGCAACGCAAAGCTCCGGAACGCTTTCGCAGGTGAAAAGCAGGTTCGTTCCAATGGGAACCTCTTCACCGCCGAAGCTGACCGTGCCCATATCGGCGCAACCTGGCGCAAAGTGGCGTGTTTCGTAGAACTCGTTGTACGCCGGCAAGTTAACCTTGGGGACAAAGCCCAGCACCTTGCCGCGCGAAAGCACAGCCGCAGCATTCAGTAACTTGCCCGCCACTCGAAGAGGCAGGCCAACAAGGATAAGGGCATCAACTTCGCGCGAGCCTTCGGCAACCGCGGCAAGCGCCGCTTCCGCCTCGTCGAGCAGCTTGGTTTGCCAGAACAGGTCGCTGCAGGTGTAGCCCGTAAGGCACAGCTCGGGGAGAACCATCACTTTGGCATGCGCCGCCGCCATTTCATCAACGCAATCAAGCACCGCCTTAGCATTGGCCTGGCAATCGGCTACCGCCACCGTGGGCGTTGCCGTAGCAACTGTGATGAATCCGTCTCTCATAGCCCCTCCTTGCAGAAGCGCACCCGCGGAAGGCACGCAAATCGCTTTCTGTAATTATAAGCGCATACCCCAAACAAAAAATGCGCCTGCAGGAACAACCTGCAGGCGCACAAACGAAGAGGAAAGGCTGTTTTTTTCATACCGCCCCACCGATTGAGCCCGACTAGACTGCCAGACCCCGCTCGGCGGAGCCATACGCGGGATAACAAAATGGGGACTGTCCCCATTTTGTTATCGGATTACGTAGCGGGCGCCCTTCTTTTTGATAGGACGAGGCTCCATGTCGGGATAGCCCAGCACAATTGCACCAATCAGCTTGCCATGGCTGGGGGCAAAATGGCTGCCCAAGGCGTTGCCGGCACGTACAACCGCTTCAACCCAGCAGGAGCCGATGCCCTTGTCATACGCAGCAAGGCACATGTTCTCCATTGCTGCCGAAACGCTTTCTACACAACTGGGAAGGATATCGTCCGTGTAATCGGGCTTGTTCAAAAAGCCCAAGATGATGGTTTGCGCACCACCCATGGCGGACATGAATTCCATGGTTTCCTCTACCACTTCAGGATGGTTCTTGAAGCGAGCCTCCAGTTCCTTACGGTGCGAGAAAGCGGTAGTCCCCAGCTCGGAGAACAGATAGGCCAAATCTTCCTTCTTGGTAAGCGCCACGAAGTACCACGGCTGCAGATTCTGTCCCGAAGGAGCGCATAGGCCTGCGTCGATGATTTCCTCAAGGTCTTCACGCGGAATCGGATCGGGCTTGAACTTCCTTACGCTGCGCCTACCGCGAATTGCCTCCATAAGCTCCATTTTGATCATCCCTTTCTGCGCCAAAGCGCACCCCATTACGGGATTGTTTTCGCCACGGCAGCGTTTCGCACTACCATGGCCCCTCCTTGAAAAACCGCAGATCAAACGGCTTTCAGTCATTATAAAAACCGCTGCACTTCCTCTAACAAAGGCGCAGGGGCCTCTTCAGGAACAAAGTGCCCACATGGTATGGTTCCGCCCTGCATATCAGTGCAGAACTTGTTCCAACACTGCAGCGGATCGAAAAACTTCTCAACCAAGCCATTGGCACCCCACAGCACCAACGTTTTAGCGGATATTTTCTTGCCTGCCTTCAAATCCTTTTCGTCAAGAAAGCGATCTATGCTTTCGCCAGCACGGTATTCCTCGCAAATGGCATGGATGCACTCCATGTTGTAATGGCGCAGATATTCGTCGTACACCTCTTGCGGAAATGCCTCCGACGAAGTGTCGTTTTCGGAGTTGTACCGACCGATATGCAAGGCATTGCGGAAATACATCTTCCTGCTGGAAAGAATCAAATCTTCAGGGAACGGCTCGTCTTGCGTAAGCAAGTACCAATGAAACAGTGCCTTTGCGAATTCTGCAGAGCTTAACGCATACATGTCATACGTTGAAACAATGTCCAGCAAAACCAGCTTATCAACCACTTCAGGATGGTCAAGCGCCATACGATAGGCAACGCGGGCACCACGGTCGTGCCCCATAACGGAAAAACTGGAATAACCCAACGTGCCCATGACCTTGATGCAATCAAGGGCCATAACGCGCTTCGAATACGTGCTATGGTCAGGCTCCCCCTCGGGCTTACCGCTGTCGCCGTAGCCACGCAAATCGCACATAACCAGCGTGAAACGGCGCGCTAAATCATCTACTACCTTATGCCACATAAGATACGTTTCCGGGTGGCCGTGGAGCAGAAGAAGCGGCGCGCCCGTGCCCATCACCACAGTATGGATGGGCACACCGTCTTCCCCTTCAATGAACCGATGTGTAGCATTCTCGAACATAGGGCCCCTACCCTTTACTCGACTTAGTTGCCAGCCACGCTCATAATTAATCCCCATTAACCGTGAACATGTTCAATAACGAGTATACCCCCGCTACGAAAAAACGGGGCATCCTAAGACGCCCCGTTTAACGTGTTTTCACATTTGCGGCTAAAAAGCCTTCAGCTCCACCGCTCAAACGGCGGATACTCCAACCCAAACCTATCGAAAATCTTGCCGATAAGCTGATCTTCCATATCTTCAATGGTTTCAGGATGATGATAGTACGTCATCATGGGCGGCATGAAGGTAACCCCTGGGACGGTTGCCAGCTGAGCCATATTGCGCAAATGAATGGCATTCATGGGCGTCTCGCGCGCCACCAGAACCAAAGGGCGCTGTTCTTTCAGCGTCACATCGGCAGCACGAAGCAGAAGGTTATCCGTGTACCCGCACGCTATGCCTGCAACCGTTTTCATGCTACAGGGAATTACCACCATCCCCTGCGTTTTGAACGTGCCGCTGGCAATCGATTCGCCAATCGAAACATTGCTATGCACGAAATCGGCCTGCTGCAGAGTCTGCTCGAACAGCTCCGGCTCCTCAAAGCCAGCCGTTATCCGCGCGCCTTCCGTTGCCACCACATGCACTTCGCACTGCGCGTACTTCTTCAACTGGGAAACGAAGCGGCATGCCAGATGCGTGCCGCTTGCCCCGCTTATGCCCACAACGATGCGTTCCACGCTTACTCCTCGAAATCAGGCAGCCAATGTTTCGGATCGACTTCCTTGAAGTGGCAGCGCTTGAAACGTTCCTTCTGGTCGTAGGGCACCGTGCAGTCAAAGATGACTTTGCAGGCAATGCCATGATCGCGAATAGTAGGCGAACAGGTTGGGTCGTTCGACGGGTCGAGCGGATGGCACCGTACGCCAGGTATGGTGACAATGTCCACGTCCCCCTGGAAGCGAGTGTTCATAGCCCAAAGAACGTCTTTGATATCGAAGGGATCAACGTCCTCGTCAACCAAGAACACATGCTTCAGCTCGCTGAACGCCGAAAATGCCAGCAGGGCCATTTGGCGCTGACGGCCTTCGTCGGAGGGCATGCTCTTTTTAATCTGCAGAACTGCCATGTACTTGCCACCGCCCGGCGTTGCGCAGTACACGTTCTGCAAGCGCCCCGGCATGGCCTTTTCTATCATCTGGATGATGCTTGCCTCGGTGGGAATGCCCGCCATGCTCACATGCTCTTCCGAAGGACCGATGCAGGTTTGCATGATGGGATTCTTGCGGGTGGTTACCGCTTTCACCTTGATAACGGGAAGCTCTGCAACGGCAGGCCCGGTGTAACCGGGAAATTCCGGCATAGCCTTGCCCGAATGGGTGTTCTGGTCTTCCGCCACGCGCTTTCCGGGCAAAATCTCGCCCTCGATCACATATTCGGCATTGGCAATGCAGCGCTCTTCAATGGTAAGGCACTTGGCCATACGCACTGGCTTGCCGCGCAGTGCACCCGCCACATTAAGTTCATCGTAGCCAAGCGGCGTGGTAGGTGGCTCAAAGCACGTTGCCAGCTCAATGGCGGGATCAACACCGATGCTGATGGAAATGGGCAACGGTTTGCCCAACGCTTCCGCTTTTTCATAGAACGCGCCGATATGGCGTGCACCAGGAACCATGTAAATCGAAATCTCATCGGGGCCCTGCAAGCACAGACGATGAATGGTGATATCGGACACGTGGGTTTCCGGATCGGAAGCGTAGCACATGCCCAGCGTAATGTAGGGGCCTGCATCTTCCGGTGTGTTGGTAGGCGCTGGCACCAATTTACGCACATCGAAGCCCTCTTCGGTGGCAAGGTGTACTACCTCACGGCATACCGCTTCTTCTTCCGGCACTTCCACAGGCGGAATAGGATTGAGCACGGCATCGTTCAGCAGGAATCCCAAACGCTTCGGGTCGGCATCAAGGAGCCTGGCCACCCTATCGCGGCTGGCAAGCAGGCCAATGGCAACGCGTGCGCCGGGGTGTCCCTTAACGTTGTTGAACACCATTGCCGGCCCTTCTTTAGTGGGCCGTGGCACGGTGCCGCTTGCACCTACATGGCGATACACACCGCAAAGCTCCGCTTCGGGGTCTACCTCCACATCGGTTTCCACCAACTGGCCAGGAATATCGCGCAGAAAATCCAGTGCGCTACGAAGATCGCATACGTTGTTGCTCATAGGTTCTCCCTCCTTAAGAACATGTTCATGATTGTACAGGAAAGCCCTGTTCAACCCGCAACAAAAAAAGACCGGAGCGTGCACTCCGGTCTTTTTTCGGATTTGAAGCTATTGCTTCAGATTGGAAACCTTCTGGGAAAAGAAGTGTTACTTCTCGTCCTTCAGTTTGCCTGCTTTGGCTGCCTCCAAGCGAGCATGGAGTGCTGCCAGCTGGCGCTCTGTCTCCTCGTCCTCGATGCGCTGCAGCTCCTTGTTGTAAGCGTAGTCTGCGCGGATCTTGTCGTTGTCGGAGATGAGCAGGTACAGGGCGATAGCTGCCATGAAGCCGACGCCGCCGCCGCGGGCTACGATGAAGCCTGCGATCATGCCTGTCATGCCCTTATCAAGGTCATCGCGTACCAGGCCGAAGGCGATCTGTGCGCATACCCAACCTTGGATGAGCAGTACAACTACGAGGAGTGCTGCAGATGCTGCCAGGGATGCCTCGTACAGAGGATAAACGAACAGGCCAACTACGGTGAAGATCAGGTTGGTACCAGAACCATCGTAGATGGAGTCCATGCCCTGACGGCCGGACTGCTTATAGCGAGCATAAGTTGCTACGCAGTAAGGAGCGGACAGGGGGCCTGCGAGTGCAGGGTACGGAGCGAAGAGGCCCAGGAGTGCGTTACGAATACCGCAGATGATGTTGGTGCGGTTCGGGTCGAACTCGATGTACTCGTCGTCACGTGCTGCCTGAAGACCGAGCTGCTGAACGGTGATGAAGTCGCCGTATGCGATAACCCATGCAACAACTGCGTAAGGCAGAGCGGAGATCCAAACAGTAGGATCAGTAGCGAAGCCAATGAACAAGGGCGAAACGGTTGCGAAGAGCAGGCCGAAGTCAGGAACCTTGATGATTTCGCCGGACCACTGGAAGTTGAACTCACCAGCGCAGCCACCTGCAACGAGCAGTGCGATAACAGCCCACAGGAAGCTGTAGTTGCCGAGAACAGCGATAACACGGTTGGTGTCCATGTACTTGCGGATACGCTTGGAGAACATGAGCAGGAACACAACTACCAGGCCGCAGAGGCAACCAACGGTAACGGTGTCTACAGCGCCGCCAGTCTTCAGACGAACAGCAACAGCGTTAACGCCAGCGCCCATTACGATACCAGCTTTAATTGCTGGCGGGATGAGCGTGTTCAGCTTCTTGGACAAGCCTGTTGCGCCCAAGATTATGAACATTAACGCTAACTCTAGCTGAATCGCTGTTAGCATCTGCAACCTTGCAACGCCTGGGTCAAGCGATTCCAGGAACACGACGATAATAGCCATTGCAGGGGTGATCCAACCGCAGATGGAAGGCTCACCGAGCAGCCAGTTCAGGGTGTACATACCCGTTTCGAACACAACCAGTGCCCATGCCACCGCAGGGTCGAGGCCCAAGGTGGAGATAAGAACAGCCAGAGCGCCGTACGAAGTACAAGCATTCATCAGGCCGGTTACCACTTCAGGAGGTGAAATCTTGAAGTGAATGAACGGTAAACGAATACGGAACACGCCTACTTTCCAACAAGGCTGAATACCACCGTATTCACGCTTTAGCATAGCCATCGCTTAGCCCCTCTCTCCTCTTGCGCATTCCTGCGCAAAAATAAAATCGACCATCTTTCTCCTCCTTCTTTGATTGCATCGGGTTCGCACGTGCACGCTTGCTTGCCTGATGCCTTCAATCGACCGGGGAAAGATTGAAGAGAGTTCTGCTTCACTTGGCTGTTAGAGCTTGCGCCCCAAAGGCTAAGCCAAACGGAAATCCCCTTTCCTCGATCCCATGAAGATGGTCCCTACTTTGAACTGTTGCGCCACATGCCCGATCCCCCGATGGGCAGCGCGCAGCGCTTAAGTCCAAGGCCGATTATTCTCCAATGAGTGAACATGTTCTAATTGATAACGAACGTGTTTTATATAGCGTTAGCAAATGATATTCGTCAAAGTTATACAAAATGCACTATTTATCACCCAAAAAGGGAAATCCGTCCCATTCTTGCTCTGACTTGCGGCGTTACCTTTTCGTCAAGCAATAGAAAAACTCTCTAACCATTGCGAAAGCAAATGAGACGCCGTGGGCTATCAATTTCCGTTGGTTTCATCGTTTTTCGCACGCTTGCCGTTTCCTTCTTGACGCAAGCGCGCAAGTTCCCGTAACTTTGCCCGAGGATCTTTTTTTGGAGTCGGTACGCCAGAGTGGGGCGTTGCTAACGCAATGGACGTGTGTTACCCGGGACTCTGTGCTTCAAGACGAGAATTCGAATCTGTTCCACCTATTAATAAAGAGAGGAGCACTACGGAATGATCGCCTTAACCACCGCTCAGATCATCGCGATCGTCATCTTCGTCGTCGTGATGGCGCTCATCATTTCCGAAAAAGTGCATCGCACTACGGCTGCCCTGGCGGGCGCAGTCGCCCTTATCCTGTCGGGAGTACTTACTTTCGACAACGGCGTAGAACACATCGACTTCGGCACGCTAGGCGTGCTGGTAGGCATGATGATCTTCGTTGCCGTGGTAAAGAACTCGGGCATCTTCGAATACCTGGCAATTCGCGCTGCGAAGATGGCAAAGGGCAACCCCTGGATAATCATGGTGCTGTTCTGCCTGATCACCGCTGTTCTTTCCGCGTTCTTGGACAACGTGACCACCGTTTTGCTTATCGGCCCAGTTACCTACACCGTATGCAAGATGTTGGAAATCAACCCGATTCCCTTCTTCCTTACCGAAATCATCTCGTCGAACGTGGGCGGCACGGCAACGCTCATCGGCGACCCGCCGAACATCATGATCGGCTCCGCTACCGGCCTTACCTTCTTCGACTTCCTGGCAGTAAACGGCCCTGCGGTGCTCATCATCCTGCTTGTTTCCATGGTCATCTTCTACTTCATGTACGGCAAGAAGATGGGCGTTTCCGCCGAAAAGCAGGCATCTGTCATGGAACTGCATGCTCATGAGGCTATCAAGAACCAGGCGCTGTTCAAGAAGAGCGTGGTTATGATCGCCCTCGTTGCGCTTGCCTTCGTAGTGCACGGCGCGCTGGACATCGAGCCGAGCGTGGTAGCACTCACCGCGGCAGCCATCATGCTGCTTATCGGACGCGCCGACGTTGAGCACACGCTCATGGACGTGGAATGGGCCACCATCGGCTTCTTCGCCGGCCTGTTCGTGGTAGTTGGCGGCCTGGCTGAAACCGGCGTCATCGAAATGATGGCTTACGCGCTTATCGACATCACCGGCGGCGACATGATGATCACCCTTATCGTGCTGGTATGGGCATCGGCCATCATCTCTTCCTTCCTGGACAACATCCCGCTGGTTGCCACGCTTATCCCCATCATCACCACGATGGAAGCAACCGGCATGGACGTAATGCCCCTGTGGTGGGCGGTTTCGCTGGGCGCCTGCATCGGCGGCATCGGCACGCTCATCGGCGCTTCGGCAAACGTAGTGCTTGCCGGCATCTCGGGCAAGTACGGCCACCCCATCACCTTCATGGATTACACGAAGGTGGGCTTCCCGCTGATGCTGGTGTTCACCGCCATCAGCTGCGTGTACCTGGTAGTTCGCTTCTGCGTACTGGTTTAGCGTTTCGCTGCTCGGGCGAGCAACGAACGTTCGCCCGAAACTGCCTGACGTTGCGCAAGCCTATGATTGTTTAAAACAAGCCCCGCTTCGGCGGGGCTTGTTTTTTGAATGGGTCGCTCACCGAACTCAAATCGTTGTTCATAAGCATTTAGTGAACGCGTTATTGACGCTCAATTAGGCTAGCCGTACCCTTCTTACAAGGGAAAATCGATGCCATGCAGGAGGCCTGAGGGCTTCTTTTCTTTTATGGCATCGGTTATTGGGACCCACGTCCCAACAGAGAGAAGGTCCGTTTTTGCAGGAAACGGGAAAAGAGTGAGGAGTGATGTGTATGCCTGAATTCACTACACCGCAGATCATTTCAATAGTGATCTTCATTGTGGTGTTCGCGCTGATCATCTCGGAAAAGGTCCACCGTACGGTCGCCGCGCTTGCGGGCGCCGTTGTGCTTATCCTGACGGGTATCTTAAGTTTCGATACCGGCATGGAGCACATCGACTTCGGCACGCTGGGCGTCTTGGTGGGCATGATGATATTCGTGGCCGTGGTTAAACAATCGGGCATATTCGAGTACATCGCCATCAGAACAGCGAAGATAGCGAAGGGCAACCCTTGGGTGATCATGGTGCTGTTCTGCATCATCACCGCTGTTCTTTCCGCGTTCTTGGACAACGTGACTACCGTTCTGCTTATCGGCCCGGTTACCTTCACGGTTTGCAAGATGCTGGAAATGAGCCCGGTTCCGTTCTTCATCACGGAAATTATGGCTTCCAACATCGGTGGTACGGCAACGCTCATCGGCGACCCGCCGAACATCATGATCGGCTCCGCTGCAAACCTGACCTTCATGGACTTCCTGGAATTCAACGGCCCGGCCATTCTGATGATCATGGTTGTTGCCATCGCCATCTTCTACGTGATGTACGGCCGCAACATGGGCGCTTCTGCCGAGCAGCAGGCTTCCATCATGGAGCTGCATGCGCATGAAGCCATCAAGAACAAGTCTCTGTTCAATAAGAGCGTGGTCATGATCGTGCTGGTTGCCATCGCCTTTGTATGCCACAGCATGGTGAATATCCCGCCGAGCGTAGTAGCCCTTACCGCGGCAGCTATCATGCTGCTTATCAGCAGCGCCGACGTTGAAAAGGTTCTGCTTGACGTAGAGTGGGCCACCATCGGCTTCTTCGCCGGCCTGTTCATCGTTGTTGGCGGCCTTTCCGAAACGGGCGTTATCAACATGCTGGCAAATGGCCTCATTGACATCACGGGCGGCAACATGCTTGTTACCATCATCGTGCTGGTATGGGCATCGGCTATCATCTCTTCCTTCTTGGATAACATCCCGATGGTTGCCACGCTTATCCCGATCCTGATTGCCATGGAATCCACCGGCGTTGACGTTATGCCGTACTGGTGGGCAATTTCGCTGGGCGCCTGCATCGGCGGCATCGGTACGCTCATCGGCGCTTCCGCAAACGTAGTGCTCTCCGGCATGTCGGGACGCTACGGCTATCCCATCACCTTCATGGACTACACGAAGGTGGGCTTCCCGCTGATGCTGGTGTTTACCGCCATCAGCTGCGTGTACCTGGTGCTGCGCTTCTGCGTATTCTAGGAATTGCCGCAACGCTAAACGCAAACAATGGGCACTATGCAAATAGGCAACTCAAAGAAGGCTCCGCGAAAACGGAGCCTTCTTTTTTGTTTTAATGGAGCAAGCAAAGAAAGGATGCCCATGGAAGAAATCTGGCAAAAGATGCATGCTGCTGCCATGCAGGCGCTTAACCCTCGCGAAGTGTCCAGCATCATCGAAGCAGGGCAAGTTGCAGCCGCCGTTGAGTCTGTGTCGGGAAAGATATATGTCGGTGTGTGCGTTGACACCGCCTGCATCCTTGGCGTTTGTGCCGAGCGCAATGCCCTGTTCAACATGATTGCCAACGGGGAAGATTCGTTTCGCCGTGTTATCGCCATTGACCGAGAAGGAAAGGCGATTCCGCCTTGCGGGGCCTGCCGCGAGTTCATGGCCCAGATGATGCCCGAATCCTATAAATCCATCGAGATAATGATGGACTACGAAAGTTGGCGCGTGGTAAGCCTTGGCGAGCTTACCCCTGAATGGTGGATTTAAGCCAATACGCGCCAAAGCGCCAACAACCAGGTACACTAGCTGCTAACACTTTTTCTTTGAAAGGAATGTTCATGAGCAATGAAGGTAAGCGCGTTCGCGCTCATTACACCGGCACGTTCGACGACGGCACGGTATTCGACTCTTCTGTAGAACGCGGCGAACCCCTTGAGTTCGTTTGCATGGCCGGCCAAATGATCCCCGGCTTCGATGCTGCTGTTAAGGATATGGAAGTTGGCGAAACCAAGAAGGTTCACTTGCCTGCTTCCGAAGCATACGGCGAGCACGACGACCAGCTGGTTCAGACCATCCCCACCGCTCAGATTCCCGGTGCAGACGAACTGCCCGTTGGCCAGCGCGTATACTTGCAGGGCCCTGGCGGTCAGCCCATTCCTGCTCTGGTTGTTGAGGTTACCGACGAAACCGTGACGTTTGACCTGAACCACGAAATGGCAGGCAAGGATCTGAACTTCGAGATTACCTTGGTTGAGGTTGTCGACTAAATCGAATCAACTATTCGAAGGCAGGCGCGGATCTGCTCCACGCACCCGCTACCCTGTTCAAAAGGCTCCGTCTTTGACGGAGCCTTTTTCGTGCGATGCCGCTTCAGCACCAAAAGAAAGTTCTCTTTCAGAAAATCATTCAAGAAATGCTTTCAGGGCGCATTTCGCAGAGCCTTGCCCTTTTGCAAGCTGTCTGTTCAACACGCAACAACCATCCCGCCCTTAGGCTGCTTTAACGATATTCCGATACCTACCACGGTTGCACTCCGCAAATCCGTGCTTACCTGCAATCTATCGAGTAGCCATAAGACAGCCTCAAAAAAAGGCCCGCGAAATCATATTCGCGGGCCGCTAGATGTTTTACCTCTTCTTGCCGTACATGGTCATCTGGCTTACGTTGAACAGCTCGCCATCAGATTCGCGATACTGCTCTACCTTCCATTGCGAAATGCGACCGCCAGCACGGATAGGCGTTGCAATGGTTTTCACCGTATCGCCCGCTTTCACCGGCAATAAATGAGTACTGGAAACCTCTACGCCCAGGAAGAACATCTTGTCGCTGTCGTAGTGGTCGGTGCAGCACTGGCTGGCGGCGTTTTCGGCAAGGGCGGCGCTGATGCCACCGTGCAGCACACCGTGGGGCTGCAACATGTTTTCCGTTACCAACATGCGGGTAACATACCTGTCGGGCGTGCTTTCAACGAGCTCGATGCCCAGAAGATCAGAGAGAGCCATCGGCACTCCTTTCCTAGTCCTCAATTTCACACCCTTATTATGGCCCAGCAATGCGCAGAACCAAAGAATGGGGGTTTATTGGCAAAATAATCGACTTAAGAACGGTTGATGGTCGCTATAGAACGCTATCTTGGTGCACAAGTCGAATATTTTGCCATTTGAGCGTAGCTTTGGCCCTCGTTGCATCAATAGACCGTTCTTAAGCCGATTATTTTGCCACGCGATGGACGTCTCTTGGTTTTCAAACGCGAAACCGCCCTTTCCAACGCTCCGAAAAGCATGCGTGAAGGCAAAACTCTGGAAATGAAAGATCCTTACGGCTTACTTGCGATTCAACTCCGACTTGGCCTTTTCAAATTGGGCCTTCACGTCTTCAAGCTCTTCCTTGGCGGCGGCAAGTTCGAGTTCCTTTTCCGCAACCGCTTCTTGGATCAAACGCTGGTCGCGCTGAATGGGAAGCTCTTCAGGGTCGTTGGGATGCGGATGGTTGTCGAAGTAGCCGGTTTGGCCACGGACGTTCCACGCGCAGGCAGCATAAACAAGCACTACTGCCAGCGACACCACCATCGCAGGGTCTACTTCCCCCATAGACCAAGCGCTTGCCACTGCCCACGCGGAAAGCAGAGCAACAAGGAACGACACCCAGAAGAACAGCGTAATGCGGCGAGGGTTATGCGCTCCCCACAGCCCTGAAAGCGCGATGATCAGGTTCAATACGCCGCTTACTACCGTCGAACCACCAAAAGTGATGTTAGGAATAAGATCGGTGGGATCGAACAGGCCGATTGCGCGGATGGTGATGAACCCAGCACCCACGGCAATTTCGGCAACAGCCCATGCCGCATAGATCAAGCACAGAATGCGCGTGCGCGTTTGCCACACCGTATACGGCGTGCCGTCGGCAGAAATGCGCACCTTCTTCTGACGCTTTGCTTTCCCAGCAGCATTCGTTCCAGCCACAAGCTCCCCTTTCGCTTCACCGACCTATGATAGCGCACAAAAAAGCGAGCCCGAAAATCGAGCTCGCTTTCAAGACGCAAAGACTCGGGGCTTGATTGCCCGAGTGTGCATCAGTAATTCGGAGAACAAGGTTCTGACGAGTGCAGGGGGCTTGAAAGAGGAAGGCCGGCCTTCGCCACCTTACCCGATTGAAATTCCCCTGCACCGTCAGAGCCCTAACAGCATCGCATATGCTTTTCGCTGACGAGCAAAAAGCTCAACTAACCGCGAACCTCTGCGCCCGTTGCACCGCATACCTTCTTGATAAGACGGGTATGCTGCTTGTCCACTTCTTCCGTGGTAAGGGTACGGTCGGCAGCGCGGTACTCAAGCGCGTACGCCATCGACTTCTTGCCTTCGCCCAAACGCTTCTTGTCACGATACACATCGAAGAGCTGAGCAGAGGAAAGCAGCTTGCCACCTGCGGAATTAATGCAACGGGAAAGCTTCTCGTGCGTTACGTCCTCGTCTACCACGAAGGCAACATCCATGGTTACCGCAGGGAACACGGGCACATCAACGTAGTCACGTGCGGGACGGGAAGCCTTGATCAAAACGTCAAGATCGAGCTCGAACGCCACGATGGGAGCCTGAGCCTCGAATGCCTCTGCTGCCAGCGGATGGATTTCGCCCACCCAGCCAAGCACCGTACCGCCGGAAAGAACCTGCGCCGCACGACCAGGCTGCAGATGCGGCGCCTCTTCAGCGGAAAGGGCCTTAAAGCGCGGCTTCGGGATGGCAAGCTCGCGGATAAGGTTTTCGATAACGCCCTTGCCATCGAAGAAGTCGAACGTCTCGGGCTTGCGGTTCCAGGCAACATCGCCCATGCCGCCAGCCATAACGGCAGCAAGGCGCTGGCGCTCCTTGGGCTTCTTGTGACCTTCAGCACCGAAGAACACCACGCCGGTTTCGTAAAGTTGCACGTTATGTACGCCACGGGACTGGTTGTAGGCAACGCTGCGCAAGAGGCCCGGGATGATGGACTGGCGCATAACGGACTGCTCTGCGTTCAGCGGGTTCAGAAGCTCTACCGCAATGCCCATGCCCTCGGTGTTCATGCGCAGCTGCTCAAGCTCGTGCGGGTCAGCAAACGAGTACGTCATGGTTTCGTTCAAGCCAGAGGCACGCATGGTGTCGTTCACCACGTCGAGCGTGCGCTGAGCTTCGCTTCGAGTGCCAAAGCGGCCACGACCGCCAGGCAAGGTGGGTTCGATGCGGTCCATGCCGTACAGGCGCAGAACTTCTTCGTACAGGTCGATTTCGCGCGGAAGGTCGGGGCGGAACGTAGGAGCCGTAACCTCAAGCACGTTTTCGCTTTCGCCATCGGAAACAACGCAGCCCAAACGGCCCAGGATGTCCACGATAAACTCGCGCGGAATCTGAGCGCCCATCATCGCGTTGAAGCGGTCAATGCGGAACTGCAGGTGGGACTCTTCCGACTTCACCGGCCATACGTCGATGATGCCGTTCTCGTTGCCCTCGGCATAGCTTACCGTGCCGCCGGAAACCTCGGCGATAAGGGCAGCGGCCGCAGCAGAACGCTCTTCGATGCCGTGATCGTCTACGCCACGCTCATAGCGCATGGAGCTTTCGGAGATAAGGCCCAGGTTGCGGCTGGTGCGGCTGGTGCGGCCCGCTTCGAAGGTGGCCGTTTCCAGCAGAACGTTGCAGGTTTCCTCGGTTACCTCGGTTTCCAGGCCGCCCATAACGCCAGCCAGGGCAACCGCGCCCTTGTCGGGCGTGGAGATTACCGTCATGTCAGAGGTAAGCACGCGCTCTTCACCGTCGAGCGTGGTGAGCTTTTCGCCCTCTTCGGCAGCGCGAATAACGATATTGGCCTTGCCATCGGCATTCTTCAGCTTGTCCAGGTCGAAGGCATGCAGAGGCTGGCCGAACAGGAACAGGATGTAGTTCGTCACGTCAACGATGTTGTTGATGGAACGCTGACCGATGGCCGCCAGGCGCTCTACCATCCAGTCGGGGCTGGGACCCACCTTGCAGCCGCGGATAACGCGTGCAGAATAACGGGGGCAGCGAGTCTCGTCGGCGATGCACACGCTTACCTCGGAATCGACGGCAGCAGCTTCCTTGGAAAGCTCCAGCTTGCCGGCCATTTCGGCCAAGGGGCTGGTATAAGGCACCTGGTACATGGCACCCACTTCGCGCGCCATGCCCACCATGGAAAGGCAGTCGGGGCGGTTGGGGGTGATCTCAAGGTCGAGCACCGTGTCGGACATCTTCAGGTAATCAGCGATGGGCATGCCTGTAGGAGCATCGTCGGGAAGAACCCAAATGCCCTCATGGTCGTTGCCCATGCCAAGCTCGCGCTGAGAGCAGCACATGCCACAGCTTGCCACGCCGCGCAGCTTCGACTTCTTGATCTTGAAATCGCCGGGCAGCACCGCGCCGATGGTGGCAACGGGAACCTTGATGCCTGCGGCAATGTTAGGGGCGCCGCACACGATCTGCACAGGTTCACCTGCGCCCACGTCTACTGTGGTTACATGCATGTGGTCGCTGTCGGGGTGATCGACGCAGGTAAGCACATGGCCCACCACAACGCCGTCGAACGCATCGCCGATACGCTCGACGCCTTCAACGCCCGTACCGGTAAGGTCCAAGCGGTCGCAGAACGCCTTGATGTCCTGCGGGACCTCAACATAATCAGAAAGCCATTTCAAAGATACTTTCATGTTTATCTCTTTCTATCTACGAGCCGAATTGAATCGACAAGGAAATTAACGGAGCCCGAATCCTTACAAGAGAAGAGACTCGGATTTGACCAAAGTTAGCGAGAACAATTACAGCGGATGCAGCTGGCATGAAGAAGAACGCTACGCGTACTGCATACGTGAAGCCCTCCTGAAGCGCCAGATGGGCCGCCGTAATTGGCCGCAGCGTCGGCAGTCAGTCTGAATCGCTTTGCAATTTAGAACTGACGCAGGAACCGCATGTCGCCTTCCAGCAGCATACGCAGGTCGGGAACGTTGTACTTCAAGCATGCCACGCGCTCCACGCCCACGCCGAAGGCGAAGCCGGAGTACTCTTCAGGGTCGATGCCCGACATGCGCAGAACGTTCGGATCAACCATGCCGCAGCCCAAAATCTCAAGCCAACCGGTGCCCTTGCACATGCGGCAGCGCTCGCCGTCGTGCGTGTGGCCGGTGCCGCCGCATACACCGCAGCTTACGTCAGCTTCAGCGGAAGGCTCGGTGAACGGGAAGAAGTGCGCACGGAAACGCGTCTTGCGATCGGGGCCGAACATCTGCTTGCAGAAATACTCCAGCGTGCCCTTCAGGTCGCCGAAGGTGATGCCCTTGTCTACCACCAGGCCCTCGCACTGTGTGAACTGGGGCAAGTGGGACGGGTCGGCAACGTCGCGACGGTACACCTTGCCCGGTGCAATGATGTAGATGGGCAGGTCCTGATCTTCCATCACGTGAACCTGAACGCCCGAGGTCTGGGTGCGCAGCAAAACGTCGGACTCGCCGCGTACGTTGGCCTTTTCGCCCGACATGTCGCGTACGTAGAACGTGTCCTGCATGGAACGGCTGGGGTGGTCGGCCGGAGCGTTCAGCGCCGTGAAGTTGTACCAGTCGGTTTCAACCTCGGGGCCCGTTGCCACGGTGTAGCCCAATCCAAGGAAGATCTCGGAAATCTCATCGCTGATGGCATTGATAAGATGACGCGTGCCCATCTGCTGGGAACGGCCCGGCAGGGAAATATCGATGGCATCGGCTTCCATGCGTGCCTCGAGCTCGGCATGCGCCAGCTCGCGCTTCTTGGCTTCCAGCGCGGCTTCGATTTCGTTGCGGGCGGCGTTAACCGTCTTGCCCACTTCCGCGCGGTGCTCCTTGGCAACCTGGCCCATAGCGCGCAGGTAACCGGTAAGCGTACCGGACTTGCCCACAACCTCTACGCGGATTTTCTCCAACGCATCGGTGTTAGGAACTTTGCCAATAGCGGAAAGCGTATTGGCATGCAGGGACTTGATATCGTCGATAACTGACATTCCTTGCAACCTTTCTTCAACTTCTTGCGGAACGCCGCCCAAGGAAAGCGTTCCAACACATAAAAAAGAGCCCTTCTTGTCCTGGATATATCCAAGGACGAGAAGGGCTCTCGCGGTACCACCCTGGTTGATGCCCTGCGGAAACCCGCACAAGCACCCACTTATGCTGCTCTGTTACGGGAGCGCCCGTCGAAGCTAGTAACATCCATGGCAATGCCACCCTGCTTTTACTTCGATGCTGGTGAAGGGAATCGCACGGCACGTAAGCTGGAACCTTTCAGCCAAGGGTTCCTCTCTGGAAGCTTGCGGGTAGGCGGTGCGCTGTCTTCGTCATCGCATATGCTGGGAGTATAGCATTTCGCACCGCCCTGCCCCACCGAAAGCCACAAAACTTGCGCTTGTCGCAAAGGCTCAAGAACACCGCGAATCCGCTGCGCCGGCTCGAAGTCTAGCCCTGCTGCTGCGAGGCCAACTCGCGCAGGTGGGCGCTGGTGCGGTCAAGCTGCTCGGCCGCAACGACAATGCGCCTGCCCTCTTCTTCGGGGTTGGCGCGTTCCTTCTTGCTGGGGCGCTTCATCAAAATGCGGCGAAGCTCAGCTGAATCGGCTTTGACCTGCTTCTTCTCGGCTTTATCAAGCTGCTTGCCCACCTTGGAAAGCGCAGCATCCACTTCGGAAAGCAGCGTTTCGGCCTTCTGGCGCACTTCCATGGTGGCGCGGCGGAACTCGTCTTCCTCGGCATATTCTTCAGCATCGTGGATGGCCTGCTCGATCTCGGCATCGGACATGCGATCCGAGTCGTCGATGGTGATGGACTGCTGTTTGCCCGTGCCCAAGTCCTTCGCGGAAACGGTGAGGATACCGTTCGCGTCGATGTCGAACGTCACTTCGATCTGAGGAACGCCCGCCGGTGCGCGCTTGATGCCCTTCAAGCGGAACGTACCGATGGCCTTGTTGTCCTTTGCCATGGGACGCTCGCCCTGCAGCACCTTGATCTCGACGCTGGTTTGGAAGGGCGCCGCCGTGCTGAAGATCTGCGAGTAATGCACCGGAAGCGTGGAGTTGCGTTCCACCAGGCGCGTTGCCACACCGCCCACGGTTTCGATGGAAAGCGAAAGAGGCGTCACATCGAGCAGCAGTAGGCTGTTGGAGCGGACGATGCCCGTTGCCGCGCCCGACAGCGTATCGCCTTGGATAGCGGCACCGGTTGCCACGCATTCGTCGGGATTGATGGAAGCGGAAGGCTCCTTGCCCGTGATGCGGCGCACCTGCTCCTGCACAGCGGGAATGCGGGTAGAGCCGCCCACCAGCAAAACACAGCCCAGCTCGGAAGTGGCAATGCCCGCGTCGTCGAGCGCCATCTGCACCGGCCCAGCCGTGCGCTCCACCAAGTCACGCGTCATCTGGTCGAACTCGGCACGGGTAACGGTAAGGCCAAGATGCAGCGGCCCCTGCGCGTTCTGCGAAATGAACGGCAAGTTTACCTGGGTGGACATGGCAGAGGAAAGCTCTTTTTTCGCCTGCTCGGCCGCTTCCATCACGCGCTGCAGCGCCATAGGGTTGCGGCGCAGGTCTTCGCCGTGCTCACGCTTGAAGGCATCGGCAATGTGGCTCACCAGACGCTCGTCGAAATCGTCGCCGCCCAGGTGGTTGTCGCCCGACGTTGCCAGGACCTCGATAACATCCCCGCCGATCTCGATGATGGAAACGTCGAACGTGCCGCCGCCCAAGTCGTACACCATGACCTTTTGCGGCGTGCCGTTGTCAAGGCCGTAAGCCAAGGCGGCGCTGGTAGGCTCGTTGATGATGCGCAGCACGTTCAAGCCGGCAATGCGCCCTGCATCCTTGGTTGCCTGGCGCTGGGAGTCGTCGAAGTACGCCGGAACGGTAATGACGGCATCGGTCACTTCTTGCCCCAAGTAGTTTTCCGCATCATGGCGCAGCTTGCGCAAAATCATGGCAGAAATTTCCTGCGGGGAAAACGATTTGCCGTCTACCTGTGCCTTCCATTTGCTACCCATGTGGCGCTTCACCGAGGAAATGGTCCTGTCGGGATTCACCGCTGTCTGGCGCAGCGCGATGCTGCCCACTAAGCGCTCACCGTTCTTGGAAAACGCAACCACGCTGGGGGTGGTGCGCTCGCCTTCCGCGTTCGGGATGATGGTTACGCGCCCACCTTCCATCGTTGCCATGCAACTGTTGGTTGTTCCCAGGTCGATTCCGATTGTCGCACCCATGTGGTGCCTCCTTATTCTTGGTTGAATCATGTGCCGCGCTAAAAAGCCGGCACTGATGTTCTTAATGCTTGCCTGAAGCATTGCGCTCCCCACATGCAGCAAGGCCCGCTCCGCCGCCACAAGGCAAACGCGCTTTGCGGACCAGGTCTACTTGCGCTCTGGCCAGGGCAAAAAGCAAAAGGCGAATCGGAAAGTCTCATGCAGCCTTTCCGATTCGCCTTGCAATGTCTAGAAATACACGCCGCGCCCCATCATTGCGCAGGCATACTGCGCCAAGCACAAACCGCAGCAGATAAGGCTGGGGTCCATGACGCTCATGCTGAACCCGCGCTTGGTTCCCTCTTCCTGGTAGGCCTGGCCTGCCATTTGGAACTGCTGGTATGCCCTGCGGTAATCGGCGTTGTTCGGGTCGAGCTTCAACGCCTTCTTGATGTGCTCCAACGCGCGAAGGGTGTTGCCCGCCCCCTTGTTGGCAAGGGCGCTGAGGTAGTACCAGCGGGCATCGCGCTCGGCGCTGACCACGCTGCTGAGTAGGGAAACCGCCTGGTCATAGCGCTGGGTGTTGATGGCATCGATTGCGCTGCGCACCGTGGCGCTGTCGGCTGCCGAAGCTTCAGGATGAATGGGGGCGCTGTTGCTACCGAACCCACCGAAGCCGAACAAGTCGTCGAAGTCGATGGTGGTCCACCCGTAGGGGCCGTTTGTCTGGTAACCGCCCTGGCCCTGCTGGCCGGCACCGGTATACGAGCCGCGGGTGTACGGGTTGCCCGCAAAGGGGTTGGCCTGGCTCTGCCCACCGGCAGCAGCACTGTTGGCGGCGGCACGGGCATCGCTTGCCGCGTATTTCTCGGGATTCACGATGCGGTCATACGCTTCGTTGATCTCGTTCATGCGCTCGGCAGCCTTTGGGTCATTCGGGTTCAAGTCGGGGTGATTCTCACGCGCCTTCTTGCGATACGCTTTCTTAACCTCGTCAGCCGATGCGCTCGGGCTTACGCCCAGAACCTCATAAGGGTCCTTAACCATGTTCTACCTTGCTCTCTTCTGTGTTATAGCGCTGCCATACTCCGGAATACAGCACGCTGCGCAGCACATGCACGTCACGTTCGAGTGGCAACCGCTCAAAGGCATCGGCTGTGCTTGCGGCAAGCAGCTCCAAATCTTCACGAAGATCTTCGCGCGTGCGATCCGTTTTTGCGAAGGGGTTGTAACTGCCACTCTCTCGATCTTGACGCAGATCCATGGCGGCATCCATGACATAGACGAATTTCCCCAATCGCGCACCAAAACGGCGCAAATCCGTTGCCCAAAAGTCATTCTTGTAGGCGAACAGATTCCCTAGAAGCAACCCGAAGCAGTTGGCAGCGGCATCGGGGCTTTGCTCTACAACAGGGCACGCGCCTTCCTGCGCAGACCCGGCTTCGCCCTTGGCGGCATCTTCAATGGCATGGATGGCAGCCATCGCCTCCTCGATGGCGCAACACGCCTCGGGCACCCTGCGCTTCGCCTTCTTATAGGGAATCGCCAGCGCCGCTGCCGCCGCACGCGCTTTAGCCGAACAGTCGTCGCGCCAGTCGTCCATGCACTTGTGATACGCCATGGCAACGCTTAAATCGGCCGCATAGTCGGTGAACTCCGACTGCGCGATTTCCTGGGGTTGCACGGGATGCACCGGGCAACGCTTTGTCTGGCGCTGTTCCTCGGGTTCGTAGAGCGATCCCAGCACCAGCGCCAAAAACGTCATGTCATAGGAAACCGCCAGACGGCACCGCTGCCCATAGCGGGCGCGGATGGAACGGCACACCCCGCAGTACACCGCGTGATAACGAAGCTTCTCCTCTTCGCCCAGGCTTTCCAAATTAGGAAGGATATAGCCGAACACGCAGGTCACTCGGCCTTTCTGGGGCGTGCGAGCAATACCGCTGCCGCAGCAAGCACAACGGCAGCCCCCGCAATGCCGCGGGTTGCCAAGGAAAGCGCGCCTTTTGCCATGCCTGCCATACTAGAACGAACGGTAGAAACAGGTAGTCTGCCCCGTGTGGCACGCCGGGCCGGCAGGATTCACCAGCGCAAGCAGCGTGTCGGCATCGCAGTCGTAGCGCAGCTCCACCAATTCCTGGGTGTTGCCCGATTCTTCCCCCTTGTGCCAGAACTTTTGGCGACTGCGTGACCAGAACCACGTGGTGCCCTGGTCGATGGTGCGGTGGACCGCTTCTTCATTCATCCAAGCCATCATCAGCACTTCGCGGGTAGAAGCATCCTGCACAATGCAGGGAATAAGCCCATCGGCGTTATAGGTAAGGTCTTCCACCTTAAGCGCCGCTGCTTCGCGTTCGTTCATGGCAACCCTTTCGTCAAGCGCACGGGGATGCGCCGAATTGTTCGTATCAGTAAAGAGTGGCACAGGTATGCCTTGCACGCAGAAGAAACCCCGCGAGTTCCATATATCGCAACGAGCGGCAGACAACCTTTGCAAGCCTGTTGCATTATGCGGATTTGAAGCGGTAATACACCTCGCGCACGCCCCAGTCGCTGAGGCTGTCGGCTCCAAAGGCACGCCAGGTGGCAGGGCTCAAATCGAGCATGCGCCCCAATGGGCCCAAGGCACCGGTATCGGTCACCTTCGCTTCCACCGTTTTTCCTGCATAGAAGATTTCCACGGTGCACCCCAGAAGATCTTTGTTTTCCTGAGGCACGGCAACGGTAAGGGAATAGTTGTTCAGGGGAATGCCCGACGCGGTAGCATCCCACCCATCGTTGGTTTCCATGCTGTAGGCAGAAGCCAGCCCTTCCGACCAGCCCTCCCCTTCGGGCGTAAGCTGCTCCAGCTGGTTGAAATGGGCTGGGTCGCTGTCCTCCACGTCAAGCGGCAGTTCGTTGGCAGGCGCCACAGCAGGATACAGGGCCAAAATGGTCACCACGATAATCGCCACGATTATCCCGAAGAAGGCAAGGGCCCTTGTTTGCTGAATGCGCGCTGCATCAGCGCTTTTTCGGCGCGTTGCCACGCCTACAGCCTTACCGGGATTCCCTGGCTTGCCATATATTCCTTCACTTCGCGAATGGTAAGCTCGCCGAAATGGAACACGCTTGCCGCCAACACGGCATCCGCCTCGCCTTCGATGATGCCCTCGGCGAAGTGCTCGAGCTTGCCCACACCGCCCGAAGCGATAACGGGAATGTTCACCGCGCGGGACACGGCACGGGTAAGCGCCAGGTCGAAGCCGTCTTTGCTGCCGTCGCGGTCCATGCTGGTAAGAAGAATCTCGCCGGCACCGCGGCGCGCCGCCTCAACGGCCCACTCAACCGCATCAAGGCCGGTGTTCTTACGGCCGCCTTGCACGTACACTTCCCACTTGTTGGGATTGCCGGGAACCTGCTTGGCATCGATAGCGCACAGAATGGCCTGCGTGCCAAAAGCTGCCGCCGCCTTGGTGATAAGCGACGGGTCGGCAATGGCGGCGGAATTCACCGAAACCTTGTCGGCACCGGCGGCAATCATGGTTCGAATGTCTTCAACGCTGCGGAAGCCGCCGCCCACGCAATAGGGCAAATGCAGCTCTTCGCTTGCACGGCTTGCCATGTCTACCGTGGTGGCGCGACCTTCATGCGTTGCCGTGATGTCGAGAAAAATCACTTCGTCGGCACGCTGCTCGTCGTAACGCTGCGCCAGCTCAATGGGGTCGCCGGCATCACGCAGGTTGACGAAGTTCACGCCCTTCACCACACGACCGTCCTTCACGTCCATGCACGGTATTACGCGTTTTGTAAGCATTGGTTTCCTTTCTTACAGCCTTATCGGCTGGCTTGCCGCCTGTTGGGAAAAGGCCCTCAGACCACCCGTTCGGCCACCGTTTGCTTCGCTTGCCTATGTGCCTCCCTGTATCGCTCAACCCCAGGAAGCAATGAGCGCGCTTCGCGCCTTCGCCCCGACGAGCTTCAAGTCGAAACAAGCCAAAGCAAGCTGCAGGACACCTTACCTGCAGAGCTTAGCGGCCTCTTCGACGCTCAACGAGCCTTCATATACCGCACGGCCCGCAATAACGCCTTCGATGCAATCGGCAACGGCGGCCAGATTCTTCACATCTTCAATGCTGGCCACGCCGCCTGAAGCGATAACAGGGTTGCCGAACACGCGGGAAACCTCGACATAGCGTGCCGCATCGATGCCCGTTTGCATGCCGTCGCGGGAAATGTCGGTGTACACCAAGTGTTTGAACCCAAGCCTGCCGACCTCGGCAATCAGCTCTTCGGCAGGAACCCCTGCGCCTTCGCGCCAACCCGCCACGGCAACCTCGCCGTTCTTGGCGTCGATGCCGGCGGTAAGCATATCGGGATACTTTTCCAAGGCAGCCTTGGCGAATTCGGGGTTGGTCACCAAGGTGGTGCCCAAAACCACGCGGGAAACGCCCGCCGCAGCCAAGCGGTCGATGGTCTCCAGGCTGCGAATGCCGCCGCCCACTTCTATCTTCAAGCCCGTTTCCTTGATGATGCGCTCGATGATGTCGATGTTTTCCGGCACGCCGCTGCGCGCCCCGTCCAAATCAACCACGTGGATCCAATGCGCACCCTGCTCTTTGAAGCTGGCGGCCTGAGCCACCGGGTCGTCGTTGTACACGGTTACGGCGTTGTAGTCGCCCTTCGCCAGGCGAACCGCTTTGCCGCCCAGAATATCGATAGCAGGAAGAATATCCATGATGTTCCTTTCGCTTGGCCAGGGTGCCCGAAGGTGTCCAAAAGGGACAGTCCCTTTTGGACACCTTCGGGCACCTCCGCACGTTACTTGCAGGCTTCTACCACTTTGAGGAAGTTCGCCAGCACCTTTGCACCCGCATCCGACGACTTTTCGGGGTGGAACTGCACGCCGAAGGCGTTGCCCTTCTGAACAGCGCACGGGAACGTCACCGAATGCGTGGTGGTTGCCACGGTGTAATCGTTTTCAGGGGCAATGTAGCTATGGGTGAAGTAGAAGTACTCCCCCGATTCGATGTCTTCGAACAAGGGGCAGGCGGAAGCGAACTCAACGGAGTTCCAACCCACATGGGGAACCTTGTACGACGTTCCGTCCGCACCTGTTGCCGGCATGCGCACCACCGTGCCTTCGATCAGTCCCAGGCCGACCGGCAAGTTGGCATCACCTAAAGTGCCGTCAACGCCGGGGCCCGCCGCACCTTCCACGCCCGAAGAGAACAAAAGGTGTTCGCCCAGGCAAATGCCCAAGAAGGGCTTGCCGGCCGCAATGGCATCGCGCACAGCATCCATCTGACCCGATTCGACCATATGGGCCGAAGCATCGGCGAATGCGCCCACGCCAGGCAGGACCACCGCATCGGCAGTGCGAATCTCGTCAGGGTTGTCGGTAATGCGGGCGTCGCCGCCTACCGCACGCAGGCCGCGTTCCACGCTTTTCAGGTTCCCTTTGCAATAATCAACAACGGCAATCATCGGTTGCTTTACGCCTTTCTGATAAAAACGGCCAAGGGTAACAAAAAGGGGACTGTCCCCATTTTGTCATTCGCGCATCACAGAGCGCCCTTGGTGGAGGGAAGCTCGCCGGCAATGCGGGGGTTGATTTCCAGCGCCTGGCACATGGCGCGGCCCACCGCTTTAAAGCATGCCTCCACGATGTGGTGGGCGTTTTCGCCCGCTACCATGCGAACATGCAGCGTAACCCCTGCGTTCGTGGCAAAGGCAATGAAGAATTCCTTGGCAAGCGAGGTGTCGAACGTGCCCAGCAGGCACAACGGCACGTCAACGTCCCAATGAAGCTGGCCGCGTCCTGAGATATCGACAGCCGCAAGCACCAACGTCTCGTCCATGGGAAGATACTGGGATGCGAAGCGCGTGATGCCACGCTTTTCGCCCATGGCCTGCGCAA
Source organism: uncultured Eggerthella sp. (assembly GCA_958431815.1). Lineage (GTDB taxonomy): Bacteria > Actinomycetota > Coriobacteriia > Coriobacteriales > Eggerthellaceae > Anaerotardibacter. Next base: position 205,809 of record CAUASB010000001.1, read on the forward strand.
ACGCCTTGCCCAGGACAATGCCCACATCTTCTACCGTATGGTGGGCGTCCACTTCGATGTCGCCTTTGGCATTCACATTCAGATCGAACAAGCCATGACGCCCGAACGCATCGAGCATGTGGTCGAAAAACGCCACGCCCGTATCGATATTCGTTTTGCCCGTGCCGTCGATATCGAGCGAAAGCGCAATATCGGTTTCCTTCGTGGTGCGGGTAAGCTCTGCGGTTCGCTGCTGCGTCACTGCTAGCCCCTTTCGTTCAAAATCTCGGTCAATGCACCCAAGAACACGCGGTTTTCCTCGGGCGACCCAACCGAAACGCGCAGGCAGTTTTCCAAATACTGCGCATGCGAGAAATCGCGGATCAGCACACCGCGGTCATAGAGCTTCTGCCACACCTCGTCGGCTTTGTCGACGCGGAACAGAACGTAGTTCGAATCGGAGTCGAACACCGTAACCCCTGGCAGCTTTTCCAGTTCTTCAAGAAGCACGCCGCGCTGATCAATGATCTGGTTAATGCCCGGCACGAACAGCGAACGGTTGCGGAACACCGCCGTGGCAATAGCCTGTGAAACAGAGTCGACCGAATAGGGCTGGCGCACCTTCAAGAACTCGCGGATAACGCACGGGTTCGCCAAGATGTAGCCCATGCGCACGCCGGCCAGGCTGAACGCCTTCGAAAACGTGCGCAGGATAACCAGGTTTTCATACTGGTCAAGGTACGGACGCATGGAAAAGCGACTGAACTCGAAATACGCCTCGTCAACCATGATCAGCGCATCGCTTGCATCGAGCAGCTTCTTCAAGAACGTTTCGCTGGCCATCTTGCCCGTGGGGTTGTTGGGGCTGGTGATAACCGCGAAGTCGATATCGCCCTGGGCCATGCGGGCAAGCACGGCCTCTTCGTCGATATCGAAGTTTTCCTTACGCGGGATGTTCACCACCTTGGTGCCCGTAAGACGCGCGTTGGCCTCGTACACCGAAAACGTGGGTGGCACGTTCAAAAACGTGCGCCCTGGGCCGCCCCAGGTCAGGGCGAAGTTGAACAGCAGTTCATCGCCGCCATTGCCCAACAGCACGTTGTCGCGCGTAAGACCGTTGGCCTCGGCAATCAAATCACGCAGTTCGTTGCCCAGCGGGTCGGGGTAACGGTTGAAGGGAAAGCCCTTCAAGGCCTTGCGGATTTCCAACTGCACTTCTTCGGGAACGTTGTTGGGATTTTCGTTCGCGGAAAGATACTGGTTGGCCGGCAGGTACTTCGGATCGTACGGAACGATGTCCGCCAGGTTGGGGTGCGAGGGACGTACGCCGTGCATGGGCTACTTCGCCTCCGCCGCGCCGTTTACTTCACCAGCTGCCTTCGCTTCCTCGAACGCCTGCTCAACCAGCTTGCGGCGCAGGCGAACGCTCTGGGCGTGAGCCCAGAGGCCCTCGTGGTCGGCCAGCGTGATAACCGCTTCGGAATCGCGCATCAAGGCTGCCGGGGAGTACTGCAATACGCTGCTCTTCTTTATGAATTCGTCCACCGAAAGCGGGCTGGAGAAGCGAGCCGTGCCACCCGTGGGAAGCGTGTGGTTGGGGCCGGCAACGTAGTCGCCCACCGCCTCGGGCGTCCATTCGCCCAGGAAAATGGCACCGGCATGGTGGATGGCACCCAAAAGCTCCATCGCGTCGGAAACGTGCAGCTCCAAGTGCTCGGGAGCGATGATGTTCACCGTATTGATGGCGGTGTCCATGTTGGGGCACACAATGATCAGGCCCTTGTTGGTAAGGGAAGCCGTGGTGATCTCGGCACGGGTAGAGCCTTCCATGTGCTTTGCAATGGCAGCTTCCACCGCATCGGCGTATTCGGAGCTGAAGGTTACCAGGTAGCAGCTGGCCAGCGGGTCGTGCTCCGCCTGGGCCATAAGGTCGATGGCAACCAGTTCAGGCAGTGCCGTTTCGTCGGCGACAACGCACACTTCGGAAGGGCCGGCAATCATGTCGATGCCCACATCACCCGAAACAAGCTTCTTGGCTGCGGCAACGAAGGCATTACCCGGGCCGGTGATCTTGTCAACGGGCTTGATGCTTTCGGTGCCGTATGCCAGAGCGCCGATTGCCTGCGCACCGCCAACGGCGTAGATCTCGGTTACGCCCGCAACACGACAAGCCTCCAGGATGGCCGAATCAAGCGAGCCATCCTTGGTGGGCGGCGTTACGCATACGATGCGCTTCACGCCCGCAACGGAAGCAGGGATGGCGTTCATCAGAACGGAAGAAGGATACAGCGCACGGCCGCCAGGAACGTAGATGCCCACGGAATCGAGCGGCTCCACCTTGGCGCCAACCAGTGCACCGTCTTCGCGCAGCGTGAACCAACCCTGCTGCTTCTGGCGCTCATGGAAATCGCGGATCTGCGAAGCCGCCTTCTGAATTGCCGCAGCAACCTTCGGGTCAACCTTGGCGATGGCTTCATCGATGGCTTCCTGGGGAACGCGGAACTGCTCCATTTCCACACCATCGAACTTCGCGGTGTACTCGCGCAGAGCCTCGTCACCACGCTTGCGCACATCCTCGACGATATTGGTTGCCGCAACCAGGGCATCGGCGTTGAACGCGCCCACGCGGTTGAGCATCTTCTCTTCGAAAACCTGACCAGGGGCAAGCTCGATTCTTCTCATGGGATTAGTTCTCCTTCGTCTGGGAATAGAGCACGTCGGCAAGTTCGCCAACACGCGGATTGGTACGGTACGAGCACGGGTTCGCGAAGAAACGCGCGGTGGAGGCGAGCACGTCGTCTACTACCACCAGGTTGTTCTCGCGCAACGTGGTTCCCGTTGCGGTGATATCGATGATGCGTTCGGCCATGCCCGTAATGGGAGCCAGCTCGATGTTGCCGTGAAGCTTCACGATTTCAACCGGCATGCCCATCTTGGCATAGTAGGAACGCGTGATGTTGGGGTATTTTGTGGCAACGCGGATAGAGCCCAGCTTGCGGTAGCGGCTTTCCACCGCTTCGGTGGTGCCGGCAGATTCCGCCACCACGAAGCGGCAGCCGCCGAATTTCAAGTCGGCCAGCTCGATCACGTCGGGCGATGCTTCGATAAGGGAATCCTCACCGCAGATGCCGCAGTCGGCGGCACCCAAAGCCACGAACACCGGCGCATCGGTGGGTCGCACGAACAGGTACTCAACGTCGCCGTTGCGCAGCATCAGCGTACGGCCCGCATCGGCGAGGCCCGTAACGTCAAGGCCGGCAGCTTCCAACGTTGCGATGGCGTCGTCTTTGAGCGAGCCCTTCGGCACGGCAATGCGCAACGGACGCGTGGTTTTCGAGGCTTCGAGCGCGGCCATTACCTGTTCCAGGTAGAACGCGAAGCCGGCTGCCGGCACCTTTTCGGCACCGTACTGCGCCAGCAGGTTGTCGTAACGGCCGCCGCCGCCCAAAGGCGAGCCCAAGCCTGGCGCATACGCCTCGAACACCAGGCCCGTGTAGTAGTCGAACGAGCTCATCACCGAAAAGTCGATGAGCACCTTACCTTCCAGGCCCGACTCGATAAGGGCGTTGTACACGCCTTCGAGCTCACTGATGCCGCGAGCGCAGCCCAGAGGCTCGAGCAAGGTGCGAACCTGCGCCAGCTCGGCCTTGCCGCCGCGCAAGCGCGAAAGCTGGAAGATGGCTCGGGCGATGGCGGGCACTACCCTGCCCGGGTTGGCGATGGCCGGGTCGGCAAGCTTGAAACGTGCCTGGTTGGCCGCCTCCTGCGCCGAACCGCCGTTGGCGGCCTGCTCGGCTGCAGCAACCAATTCGCCCAAATACACGAAATTCGAGGTGTGGTACGCCTGCATCACCGCACTTTTCCACTGGTCGGTTGCACCGCTGGCGTCCAACAAGTCGCGCAGCACACCCGCCGAGCCCAAGGCGATGGTGAAGTTTTCCAAGCCGCATTCTGCAAGCGCGGAAGCGAACAGGGAAACCAGCTCGACATCGGCAACGCTGCCCGCCGCGCCGATGAGCTCGGCGCCGCACTGGGTAAGTTCGCGCGCGGCAGCTTCCGCCGTTTTCTCGCGGAACACGCGCTGGGTGTAGCGCAAGCGCAAAGGCTCAGATGCGCCCAAGCCGCGCGTCGCGCACATGCGGGCAATCTGCATGGTGACGTCGGGGCGCATGGCAAGCAAGTCGCCGTGGGAATCGAAGAACTTGAAAGGCGCCTCGGGCACATGCCCGCCTGCCTCCATCACGTCGAGCACTTCCAGCGTGGGGGTTTCAACCGGACGATAGCCCTTTGCCGCAAAGCACGCACGCACACGCGAAATCAGGTCTTCGCGGACAAGCGCTTCGTCGCTCATCATGTCGCGGAAGCCAACCGGAGTGATGTAGTTCATGTTCCCTCTTCCTTATGTGTCAAACCAAGCAAGCCAGCCCCTGCCAGCCCGCCTTGCGTTTGTTCTCAGTTCTCCTATTATGCCCGCCAGCACCGCATTTCTGCGGAATTGCCCAGCTGCGTAACAGGCTTTTTACGGAAACGGCTTTTCCGCATCGGCGACAATGCTGCAAGCACGTCCCACGCAAGCGCCACAGGCCCGAAGGGTTTCGGCGAGCATCTGCATGTGCCGTTTCCGTTGAAAGTACTTTACCACAGTAGAGTACTAAAGCAACCTAAAGATGAGGCGTTCATATTTCGTCCACGAGCCAGCGGGAAAAGACAGCGGCCCGTTAAGCGCCGCCCCCACGCCAGCAGGCGAAAACGAAGCCAGACGCGCGATGAACGCGTTCTACTACGCAGGCGAAAAGCGTATAATCAAAGGTAATAACAGGAGCCTGAGGGGGCGATTCACATGGGGTTCAAGAACATCCTCGTGCCGTACGACAATTCCGAGCACGCAAAGAACGCACTGAAAGAAGCCATTAGCATGGCCGGCGAAAACGCCGAGGCAACCATCCATGTTGTCGAGGTTGTAGCACCTCCGCAAGATTTGGTGTACAGCAGCATCAACCAAACGGGGTTCGGCATGGGCGTTTCCGTTGTTTCCAAGGGCGACTTCGCCAAAGTGGTTGAAGAGCGCAACGAAGAGCAAGACAAAGAGCTGCAAGACAACATCGCCGAAATCGTGGCGGACTTCCCTGGGACCCTTACCGCTGAAGTCATTTTCGGCGTGTACACCATCGAAACCATTATCGATGCCGTAAAGCACTACGACTGCGATTTGATTGTTATGGGATCGCGCGGTTTAGGCGCCATCCGCGGCGCCATCGGCTCGGTAAGCTACGGCGTGCTGCGCGCTTCCGACGTGCCGGTGCTGGTGGTCAAGTAACTCCACCGAATAAGAAAAGCTCCGCCGATACCCATCGAGCGGAGTCAAGGTAGCCGAGTATAGACGCACGAATCTGACAATAAGGGGCCGACTTCGAGGGAATTTTCGAAGTCGGCCCCTTCTCTTATGCAAAAAGAAGGCCGACGCGCATCCCACGCGTCGGCCTTCTTCGCTAAACAGAGAGGCGTATTACGCCAAGCCCAACCACGTTTGCAAGGTGGGCGCCCAACCGGTGAAGAACACGATAAGGATAAGCACCGGCACGCCGTACTTCACCCACAGGCGAGCCCATTTCGGGAAAGCGATACCTTCGCCGCGATCAGCTTCGGCAATGAACTTGTCCCAACCCCAGCCGCGCTTCGTGGTGCAGAACAGCACGAACAGCAAGCAACCAATAGGCAGGATGTTGTTGGAAAGGATGAAGTCTTCCAGCGATTGCACATCGCCAATGCCTGGTACCAGGAAGTCGGCCCAAATGTTGTAGCCGAACACGCATGGCAACGAAAGCAACACCAGGATGGGCGCGTTGATGGCAACAGCGCGCTTGCGGGTGATATCCCACTGATCCATGGTGAAGCGCAGGATGGCTTCGAACACCGCGATAACGGAAGAAAGCGCCGCCGCCGCAACAAACAGGAAGAACAGCGTGCTCCACAAATGACCAAGCGGCATCTGCTCGAACACCGTAGGCAGGGTAAGGAACACCAGGCCGGGGCCAGCATCAGGGTTGATGCCGTAGGCGAAGCATGCCGGGAAGATGATAAGGCCCGCCATGATAGCAACCAACGCATCAAGCAACGCGATGTTCACCGCTTCGCCGGTGAGCTTACGGTCACGCGTCATGTAGCTGCCGAAGATGGACATGGAGCCAACGCCGATGGAGAGCATGAACATCGCCTGGCTCATGGCCGCGTACACGATTTGCGGGAAGCTGGCGTTGGGGTTGTTGAACAGGTTGTCGAAATTAGGCAGCAGGTAGAATTCCAAGCCCGCCTGACCACCTTCAAGCGTAAGGGAATGCACGCACAGAAGCGCCATGATAACGAACAGCGCCGCCATCATAACCTTGGTGATGCGCTCAACGCCCTTCTGCAGACCCATGGCGCACACGCCAAAGCCGATAACGGCCACCAGCAGCATCCAACCGGTAAGCTCCATGGGGTTGCCCAGCATCGAGCCGAATACCATGCTCACGTCTTCCGTGCCGTCGAACGTGCCCATAGCCGCCTTAACGAAGTAGGCAATGGTCCAGCCGCACACCACGGTGTAGAACATCATCAGCAGGTAGCAGCCCACCAGGCCCAGCCACTTGAAGCGATGCCATTTCGATCCTTGAGGTTCCAGTGCTTCGTAGCTGCGCGCCAGAGAGCGATAACTCGCGCGTCCCATGGCGAATTCCATCACCAACAGCGGCACGCCCAAAACAACCAGGAAGAACAGAATAAGGAGCACGAATGCCGCGCCGCCGTATTCGCCGGTGATGTAGGGGAAACGCCAGATGTTGCCCAAGCCAATAGCGCACCCAGCGCTGATGAGGATGAACCCAAGACGGCTCGAGAATTTCTCGCGCCCCTCGTCTACGATTTCTTTACCTGCCACCTTTGCGGCTCCTTCGCGTCATATTTGCAATGTTCGAAGTATACGCCGCCGCAACAGGTTCACGCCCAACAATGTAGGCAAATGGCCTACCCCCAGCACCACCGCAGCAGCATGGACCGGCTGAACGTGGCAAATAAACGCAGGTCGCCATCCCCTGGCGGAGTGCAGACACAGTCGGGGCTCTCTGAAAGTATTTCCCAAACAATTCGCGCAAGCAAACCTTCTTCAAAAGCATGAAGCAGCGAATGCACGAAAAAGGCTCGCCGAAGCGAGCCTTTAGAGCAGAGAAGCGGGAGCCCCGAGCTGGCCTGCGCCCCGCCAAGGGACGGCGACCGGACGGGGATCACATATTCAGCCAGAACATGATCTTCGGCACCCACCCGGCAACGAAGATCACGATAATCAGCAGCGGCACTCCATAGCGCGTCCACGCATAAAGCGCCTTGGGGTAGCGCATACCCTCGCCTTCGTTTGCTTCGGCAAGGAAGTTCTTCCAGCCCCAGCCCGCTTTACGGGTACAGAACAGGGCAAACACCAAACCACCCAGAACCAGGAAGTTGTTCGACACCATGAAATCTTCCAGCGATTGGATGTCGCCGATGCCCGGAATCTGCACGCCCGACCACACCGAAAAGCCCAAAACGCACGGCATGGAAAGAAGCGCCAGCAGCGGCCCGTTGATGGCAATGGCGCGCTTGCGGGTAATGTTCCATTCGTCCATGGAGAAACGCAAGATGTTCTCGAACACGGCAATAACCGTCGAAAGCGCCGCAAATGCCATGCACAGGAAGAACGCCGTGCCCCACAGCTGTCCGAACGGCATCTGGTCGAACACCGCAGGAAGCGTGAGGAACACCAGATTGGGGCCGGAATCGGGGTCAACGCCGAAGGCGAAGCACGCCGGGAAGATGATAAGGCCCGCCATGATGGCAACCAGCGTGTCCATGCCTGCAATCTGAACCGCTTCGCCGGTGAGCTTACGATCGCGACCAATGTAGCTGCCGAAGATGGACATGGAGCCAACGCCGATGGAAAGCATGAAGAATGCCTGGCTCATAGCGGCGTACAGGATTTCGGCAAAGCTGGCATTGGGATTGTTGAACAGGTTGTCAAGGTTCGGCAGCAGGTAGAACGCCAAGCCTTCCTGCCCGCCTTCCAGCATGCAGGAGTGCACGCACAGAATGGCCATAAGCACGAACAGCGCCGCCATCATAACTTTGGTGATGCGTTCAACGCCCTTCTGAACGCCCAGCGCGCACACGCCGAAGCCCATCAGCGTTACCAGAAGCATCCACCCCGTCATCTCTACCGGGTCGCCGGTCATGGAGCTGAACACCGTGGGGAAATCGGCCCCGCCGCTGAGTGCACCCGACACCATTTTGAACAGGTAGGCAACCATCCAGCCGCACACACTGGTGTAGAACATCATCAGCACATAGTTGCCCGCAAGCGTGAACCACTTGAACCAATGCCACTTCGACCCACGCGGTTCAAGCGCGTCGAAGCTGCGCGCGGTGGAACGATAGCTTGCACGGCCTACGGAAAACTCCATGACCAATACTGGCAAGCCCAATACCACCAGGAAGAAAATGATCAACAGCACAAATGCGGCGCCACCGTATTCACCGGTGATGTAGGGAAAGCGCCAAATGTTGCCCAAGCCGATAGCGCAACCGGCGCTGATGAGCAGAAAGCCCAAGCGGCTGGAAAAGCCTTCGCGGCCCTGCCCGTCCACGGAAGTATCGATAGTGTTCTGGCTGGCCATGCAAGCCGCCTTTCTGTCGGAAAAACGAAACGGTTGCGCCTCAAAGACACAACCGTTCAATAATACGCGTTTTCATTGACGTGCAAGACACGAACCTGCACCCTTCACGCCTGCAGCACCTTGAAGCTGCTACGCATTGATTTCGCGCAGGAACTCCTCGCCGTAGCGCTCCAACTTCACCTTGCCCACGCCCTGCACTTCCAGGAATTGCTCTTCAGTTTTCGGACGGGCAAGGCACATAGCGCGCAAAGCGGCATCGGAGAATACCACATAGGGCGGCACGGTGGCTTCGGTGGCAATGCGCTTGCGCAGGGCGCGCAGCCGCTCGAACAGCTCGGCGTCCATCGGGTCGAGTCCTTCCGCAGCCTTAGCCTTCTTGGGCTTATCGGAGCCAGCCGCACCGAACGCTTCGGCCGCACCTTCGGCGCCCTTCAGGCGCGTTATGCGTTCGGCGGGGCGCTTCATGGCAAGGCGGAACTCAGGCACCGCCGCTTCGCGAGCACGAATGCCCAAGCCAACAAGAGGGTAGCGCCCCTCTCCTATCTGCAGGTACCCGTCACTTGCCAAGATCTCGATTATTTCCTTGATACGCGCAGCCGAATCGTTGGGAAGCGTGCCGTAGGTACGCGAACTCTCCAAGCCGAATTCGAAAATGCGCTGATTCTTCGCCCCGTGCAGCACATCGGCAACCACCGACTTGCCGAACCGCCCGCGCAGTTCCTGCACGCAACGCATCACGGCGCGCGCCTGTTGCGTCACGTCGATGGCCTGGTACTGCCCTTCGCAATTCGAGCAGTTGTTGCATTCTTTCGCGGATTCGTCGCCGAAGTACTCCAAGATGTGGCAGCGCAAACAGCGCGTGGTAAGGCAATATCCCGTCATGGCAGCAAGGAGCCTGCGCTGCGAGGCGCGCACCAGCTCGCGCTCTTCAGGTGAAAGCGCCTCGTTTTCCACTTCCTGTTCAATGAAGAAACGGCAGGTTCCAATATCGCCGTCGTTCCACAGCAACAGACATTCGGAAGGCTCGCCATCGCGGCCTGCACGGCCTGCTTCCTGATAGTAGGCCTCGAGCGAACCGGGCATGTTGTGGTGGATGACGTACCGCACGTTCGACTTGTCGATGCCCATGCCAAATGCATTCGTTGCCACCATGACCGGGGCATCGTCTACGACAAACGCCTGCTGCGAATCGGTACGCTCCCGAACGGAAAGGCCAGCATGGTAACGCACTGCCTTCACCCCCGCATCGAGCAACGCTTCGTGTACCTTTTCCACGTCCTTGCGCGTTGAGCAGTACACGATGCCCGAATCCTCAGGGTGGTTCACGGCATAGGTAACAATGCGGGCAAGCTTGCGCTTCGAGGGAAGCTGCTCCACGGCAAAGCGCAGATTCGGACGATCGAAGCCCGTCACCACCGTTTCAGGGTTTACCAGCCCCAAAAGCGAGGCAATGTCTTCGCGTACCTTTTCGGTTGCCGTTGCCGTAAGCGCCGCCACAATGGGGCGCTTCGGCAAGGCGGCGATGAATTCGCCTATGCCCAGATACGCAGGACGGAAATCCTGCCCCCACTGCGAAACGCAGTGCGCTTCGTCTATGGCGATAAGGGGAATCTGCGCCTGACACGCGAACTCGATGAAGCGCGGGTCGGCCAACCTCTCGGGCGTCACGTACATGATGTCGTAGGTGCCGGCAAGCGCTCGGCGCATAACGGTGTTCTGCTGGCCTGGGGTAAGCGTGGAATTCAGATAAGAGCCGCGCACCCCGGCATCGAGCAGAGCCCGCACTTGGTCGCCCATCAGCGAGACCAAAGGAGAAACCACCAGGGTAAGGCCTGGCAGCACCACTCCGGGAATCTGGTAGCAGATAGACTTGCCGGCACCCGTAGGCATAACACCCAGGCAATCGCGCCCCGAAAGAAGAGCCTCTACCAAAGTTTCCTGCCCAGGGCGAAAACCATCGTAGCCAAAATGCTCTTTCAGCGCCGCACGAGCGGCATCCATTGCCAACTTATTCGATTCCTCGGTCACGGAATCCCTCCATAAAAACAAAAAAAATAGAGTCTTATTGCAGCGTGGTCTTTTTCGCGGAAACACTAAGCGCCCAGCCTGTTTGAGGCTGGGCGCTTAGACAATGCGCACATTCAGACGGAATGCCACATTTGCTTAACGGGGCTACGAAAGTTTCTTGGCAAGCAGCTGGTTGATGACCTTAGGGTTGCCCTGGCCCTTCATCTGCTTCATGCACTGACCAACAAAGAAGCCCAGAAGGCCGGTTTTGCCGCCCTTGTACTGCTCAACCTTGTCGGGGAAGGCTTCCAGAACGCCGTCGACAACCGCTTCGATTGCACCGGTATCGGATACCTGCTTCATGCCGCGCTCTTCGATGATGGCAGAAGGATCTTTGTCCTCTTCCAGCACGATGGCGAATACTTCCTTAGCCTGCTTGGACGAAATGGTGTCTTCGGCAAGCAGTTTTATCAGCTCTACGGCGCGCGCCGGCGAAAGGGCAGTTTCCGCCATGTCGGAAACATTGTTGGCGTTTGCGTAAGCAGCTACATCGTTGATGATGAGGTTGGCCAGGGGCTTTGCCAACTTAGCGGCATCGCCTTCGGCCTGTGCCATGCAGGCTTCGAAGAAGTTGGCGGTACTGCGATGCTCCACCAAATGGCGTGCATCGTAAGCGGAAAGGCCGAACTCTTCCTCGAAGCGCTTCGCCTTTTCATCGGGAAGCTCGGGCAGCTTTGCGCGAACGCTTTCGATGAACTCATCAGACAGGTCGTACGGCGCCAAGTCGGGCTCGGGGAACAGACGGTAGTCGTCGGCGGTTTCCTTCACGCGCATAACAATGGTGCGCTTTGCGCTGGGGTCCCAATGGCGGGTTTCCTGGTAGATGATGCCGCCTTCTTCCAGAACCTCCGCCTGACGGCAAATCTCGTAAGCAAGGCCATCATGCAGGTTCTTGAAGGAGTTCATGTTCTTCAGCTCGGTCTTGGTGCCCAGCTCCGTGGACCCACGACGGCGAAGGGAAACATTGCCGTCGCAGCGCAGCGAGCCTTCTTCCATGGAGCAGTCAGAGATGCCGATGGCCAAATAAATCTGGCGCAGCTTCTGCATGAACAGGCGTGCCTCTTCGGGCGTACGCAGGTCGGGCTTGGTTACCAGCTCGATAAGCGGCGTGCCGGCACGGTTGTAATCAACCAGCGAATGGGTTGCACCGGCAATGCGGCCTTCCCCACCGCCGATGTGGATCATCTTGCCCGCATCTTCTTCCATGTGGATGCGCTCGATGCCCACGTGCGCCACGTACCCGTCTTCGGTGCGCGTTACGTTGGCAGCGGTGGTGCCTTCGGCTCCCTGCTCGCCGGGCTTCAAATCGCCCAGGTCGATGCGCTCTTTCGCAGCAGCGCCATCAACGTCCAAGTCCAAGTGACCACGCATGCAGAAGGCAACGGGGCCCTGCGTGGTCTGGAAGTTCTTGGCCATATCGGGATACATGTAGTTCTTGCGGTAGAACATGGAGCGCTTTTCGATATCGCAGTTGGTGGCAAGGCCGGCCAGCACGATAGACTCGATTGCCGCCTTATTGGGCACGGGCAAAGCACCAGGCAGGCCCAGGCATACCGGGCAGGTATGGGTATTGGGCTCTGCACCGAATTCCAGCTTGCAGCTGCAGAACATCTTGGTTTCAAGCGTGGTGAGCTCGGCATGGATTTCCAGGCCGATAACCGCTTCCCAGTCTTCAAGTACTTGTTCGAGCTTCTTCACGGTTATTCACCATCCTTTCCATCGGCAAACGCCGGCGCAACGGGAGCCGGGCCGTATACCGTTTCAAGCGCAGCAGCGGCGCGCAGCATGTTCTCGTCCTTGAACGCAGGGCTGATCAGCTGAACGCCCACGGGCAAACCAGAATCGGCGCCCAGGCCAACCGGCATGCTCATGCCGCCGTTGCCGGCGATGTTGATGGAGATGGTGAACATATCGGAAAGGTACATCGAGGTGGGGTCGGCAATCTCGCCGAACTTGAATGCCGTGCGCGGCGCAACAGGCGCCACAATGCAATCCACCTTCTCGTATGCCTTCACGTAGTCTTGCGTGATAAGCGTGCGCACCTGCTGTGCCGGATAGTAGTACTTTTCGTACACGCCTGCGGAAAGCAGATAGCTGCCCAACATGATGCGGCGGCGCGCCTCGGGACCGAAGCCAGCTGCACGCGATGCCTCGTACTGATGGCCCAAGTCCTTGCAGCCCGGTTCACAATAACCGTAGCGAACGGAGTCGAAACGAGCCAGGTTCGAGAATGCCTCGCACGGGCCAAGCACGTAGTAGGCGCTCATGGCAGCCTGCGCGTTGGGAAGCTCGACCTCTACAATTTCGGCGCCCATCTGGCGAAGATGCTCGATGGCTTCTTCGACCTTGGCGCGAACCTCAGGCGAAAGGCCTTCTGCTTCCATGAAGGCAGGAACCACGCCGATACGCATGCCCTTCACGCCTTCAGCCAGGTTCGCCGTGAAGTCGGTGGAAACGGGCTGGCTGGTGCAGTCCAGCGGATCGTGGCCGGCAAGAGCGTTCATGGCAAGCGCAGCGTCCTGGACGTTGCGGGCAAACGGACCTACCTGGTCGAGCGAAGAACCGAAGGCCACCACGCCATAGCGGGAAACAACGCCATAGGTGGGCTTAACGGCAACAGTGCCGCAGAAGCTGCCCGGCTGACGGATAGATCCGCCCGTATCGGAACCAAGGGTAAGCGTTGCCAAGCCAGCTGCAACCGCAGCGGAAGAACCGCCGGAAGAACCGCCCGGTACGCGCTCCAAATCCCACGGGTTGAACGTACGGCCAAATGCCGAGGTTTCCGTGGAAGAACCGAACGCGAATTCGTCCATGTTCAACTTGCCCAGCGGAATGCCGCCAGCTTCGATGATCTTGCTTACGCACGTTGCCGTGTACGGGGAAACGTAATTTTCAAGCATATGGGAAGAGCACGTGGTGTGGGTGCCCTTCAGGTTCATGTTGTCCTTGAAGGCAACGGGCACGCCTGCCAAAGGGCCCGCCTGGGAAATATCGCCCGCGGCAATGGCTGCGTCAACGCGCGCTGCCGCGGCAAGAGCTGCCTCTTCGGTGGTTTCCAGGAACGCGTGGACCGCCTTGTCGGCAGAAGCGATACGGGAAAGCGAAGCCTCTGCTACTTCCTTGGCGCTGAATTCCTTCGCAGAAAGGCCAGACTGAATTTGAGCTACTGAAAGCTCGCCAAACGCCTGCGTCATTACTCATCGCCTCCGCCCAAAATTGCGGGGATAAGGAAGCTGCCGTCCTGCTGCTTCGGCGCGTTTTCCAGGGCGACTTCCTGCGTGAAGCTGGTTCCCTCAACGTCTTCGCGCATAACGTTGGTAAGGTTTCCGATGGGGTGGAACGTAGGCTCTACGCCCTCCAAATCGTATTCAGTAATAGGCTTCAGGCTTTCGATGATGTTGTTCAGGTCGACGGTCATTTCCGCAACCTCTTCATCTGTCAGCCCGATGCGTGCGTACGTGGCAATGCCGCGCACGGCCTTTTCGGTAAGATGCTGAGTCATGGTATTCCTTCATCGTTTTTCATGCCGAAACCGGCACAACTCTAGAACGTTCCTATGATAGCAAACCCCACCGTTGCACTAGCTGTGCGATCTGGCGCACAAGCAACGTTCACGCCTTTGAAACAGGCAGCTCGACGCAGCTTTTGAAGAAAAGCTATTCCCCACGCTCGTATACCAGCACCTTTTCCTTGGCAAGAGATTCCGCCAACTGCTTATCTTTTACCTTCTTCGACGAGACTACTTTCACCTTCCTGCCGCAAAGCTGCTCTACCTGCCCTGCAAAGCGCGAACCATCCTGAACACTAAACGCCATAGCACGATCCGTTTTGATGCGAAGGTCTACCGCGCTTTGCGCATCGAACGTTCCGCTCGCAAACGCGCCGAACAGGTAAACCTTCTTAATTGCAGGGCACTTTTGCGCAGAAGAACAGATGGCTTCTTTAACGCGCTCCGCCTCATCGGCGGCGGCAGCCCCCTCGCCTTCGTTTTCAGGCTCAATAAGGGAAAGAATCTTATCGAGCTTTTCGTCAAGCTTCGCAAGGCTGAACTCCGCCTCGCCTTCTTTATTGAGCTCACTTTCGATTCCGAGCTGCAGGAAATGCTCAAAGGCGGTGGTTTTGCTTAGACGGTTCTGCTCCGCATAGGCTTCCACCTTTCGCACCAGGCTGGTGGGAAGGCGAAACGAAACAGGAATTCTCAAATCGGCGGTTTTCTCGATTGTTGGCATCAGAACCTCCTTACCGCAGTGTGCAATACAAGTGTATTACATTATTGACCTGCGCATACAAAAAAAAGAAAGCCGCTCCGAAGAGCGGCTTTCAAATACGCTTTAAGCGAATCAGATGCGTTTAGGCAACTAAATTACATCTGCATTGCGGTGAGGTAACCATCGCGAACGGCCTCAAGGAGACGCTTGAACTCAGGCGTACCGTAAGGATCGTTTGCAGCAACGCCTTCCCAGTCGGTGTGGGGAGATGCGTTACCGATGAGGTGCAGGTGCTCTGCGTCAACTACGCCCTTAACCTCGTCATAGAGGGAAGTGTTGTCAACGCATACGGTACCAGCAATGATGGTGTCAGCGGGAACGGTGAATTCCTTGCCCTCAGCATCTTCGCAGAGAACGCCTTCGTCGGTGTAAGCCTTAACCTTGGTAAGGGTAAGGATCTTAACGCCAGCCTTCTTGAGCTTGCGCAGCTCGGGGTTCTTGTCGATGATGCCGATTTCAGCGCCAGCCTTCTTGGCGGACTCGATAACGGTAACCTCGCGGCCCTCGTACATGGAGGAAGCAACCTCGATGCCAGCGAAGCCGCCGCCGATAACAGCAAGACGCTTCTTAACCAGCAGGTGCGTACCGAGGCCCCACTTCATAAGGCCAAGAGGTGCGCCCAGGATGCCCATGCCGAAGCAGGACAGGCCCCACATAGCACCCATGCCCGGGGTGTTCTTGCCCTCTACGAGCTCCTTCAGTGCGTGGGAGTCGATAACGTTCTTGCGGTTCTTGCCAGGAACGTCGGGGGAAGAGGTTTCAGGGCCAACAGCCAGGATTACCTCGTCAGCGCCGAACTCCTTGATGTAGTTGGCGTCTGCCTTGGTGTTCAGGCGAACGTCGAGACCAAGACGCTTGATCTCGTTGTTGTACCAGTCAACCATCGGAGGAAGCTCTTCGTTCAGAGCCTGTGCGAGGTTCAGAAGGCCGCAAGCCTTCTTCTTCTGATCAACAACGGTAACGTTCTTGAAGCCGCGCATCTTGAGGTTGCGAGCAGCTTCCAGGCCGGAGGGGCCAGCACCAACGATGAGGATCTTCTTCTCGGCCTCTGCGCCGGATACCTTGTGATCCTGGGGCTGACCGTACTGAGAGAAGTATACGTTGGGGTTAACGGAGCACTTGCAGGGCTTGCCGATGAAGATGTTGTCCAGGCAGCGAGAGCAAACGATGCAGGGACGAACTTCCTCGGAGCGGCCTTCGGCAACCTTGATGCCGATTTCGGGCTCTGCAATCCAGTGACGAGCCATACCAGCAGCGTCGCCAGAACCGTCGGCGAGGATCTTCTCGCAAACGTCGAGGTGGTTGATACGGGTGCCGGGGAAGCAAGGCAGAGAAGTGTACTTCTTTGCTTCCTTGGACAGGTAGATGAACTCACCTTCGGGAACGAGCTGGTTAGCAACGGGGCGAGGAGCCTCATGGAAGCCAGCCTGGATAGACCAAGCGTCGATGCCGTGAGCCTCTACAACCTCGATGACCTCCTTGAGGTCTTCAACGCGCTGACCGCCAGGCATAAGGTCGTCAGCGGAATAACGAACGAGGATCGGGTAATCTTCGCCGCACTGCTTGTGGATCTCGTCGATGATGTCGGTGAGGAGCTTGCAGCGGCCCTTGGTGTCTCCGCCGTACTCGTCGGTACGATGGTTGGAGTACTTGGAGATGAAGCGCATAACCATGTAGCCGATGCCTGCATGGATCTCGATGATGTCGATGCCAGCCTTCTGGCAGCGCTTAGCAGCTTCGCCGTACTGCTTGATTACGATCTGAAGCTCTTCCTTGGTGAATTCCTTTTCGGGCATGCCAACGAAAGGACCAGATGCAACGTCGATGGAAGGAGCGTAGGAGTGAAGTTCGTCTTCACCCGTTGCACGCCACTCGTAGCAGAGCTGCAGCTGAGCAGCGAGCTTTGCGCCGTGCTTGTGGCAAACCTCAGCGGTGCGGGTAAGGCCAGGGATGAAGCAGTCGTCCCAAACACCTACAGCGCCGGTGGTGGTGTGATACTTGGGGTGGGTGTCGAAGACGTCGCAAACATAGCAGGAGCCGAGCTCGATCAGAGCGGCACCGCCCTTTGCGCGCTGCTCGTAGAAATCTACGAGGTCATCGCCAACATGGTAGTTGTCGGTCTTTTCGATGGTCATCGGCAGCATGACGAAGCGGTTTCGCAGCTCCACATTGCCGATCTTAAACGGCTTGTTCAGTAGTTCGTACTTCACGTCGCAGCCCCTTTCGTAAGAACAAAAGATGTGAACTTTTTTTTCGAGAGCAGATTAGACATACCTGGCACAAATCGTTTCGAACATGAAAACAGACGACCCCTCTTCGGAAGCCGTCTTACTTACATGCAACGATCTATACCAGTGATGACCAATCGTGAGCACTCCTTCGCGTTAGCATATTGTAAAACAGATATCGGGACGAAAAGGCGGCATTATGCATAATTTGCGCGATGGGCATTCATTCACCGCGCATTAACCCGCTTTGCGATGCGATAGTTTTTCGATTTACTACTCATTTTTATTGTTTTGACCCAAAATCCTACGAGAGCGCTAAACTAGCCACGTACGAAAGGGAAAGGACCACGAAATGGGAACGCTCGACACAAAACTGTTGATCGCCGATGCCTTGGTGCAACTCTGCGAAGAACAGCCTTTGAAGAAAGTTTCCATCAGCGACATCGTTGAGCGCACGGGCAAGAACCGCAAAACGTTCTACTACCATTTCGAGGACAAGAACGCGCTTATTATTTGGAAGTTCCGCTACGACCTAGGTATGGAACTGCAGAACCGTTTCCCCGAGAACATTTTGGTTTACAAGAAGGACGAAGAGCCTTCGCTTTCGGCTTTCCCCTACTACATCACGCAGAAATCGGGCGTGCGCTCGCTTGACCATTCCAAGTTCTTCGATGCATTCGCCATCGTGCTAGAGCGCAACCGCACATTCTATATGCAGGCGTTTGCCGAAACCGGGCCCGCCGCATTGCGCACGTACCTGTACGATTTGTACCTGCCCGCCCTGCGCAACGACATCACCATCATCCTTGCAAACCGCTACTTGCCCGAGGAAAACATCGATTTCCTGAGCGAGTTCTACACGTGCGCGTTCCTTTCCTACTTCACGCACAAATGCGAACAACCCGGTACCAAGCACCTGATCAGCAACGCCGGCCCGTTCGCCAACATCATTCACAGCTCCATGGAGAGCGAGATCAAAGAAGCTCAACTTCGTAGGAATCTATGAGTGCTTCGTTCTTCCGAACGAAGCACGTTGCCGACGCTGCGCGGCTGTGAGAGCTCCAATCTTCTCGTTCCAAGCGTTCGTCACGTGCATTCCGCACGCTTTCTCTCGCTTTCACGGAATCTTGAAGCCCTCACAGTCGCTCGCTGACTTACTACGCCAACCTAGCCGCTTTTCGAAGCGGACGCACTTCAAAGAAATCCTATGACGCTATAGGCGGAAGGCGTGCGCGCAACACTCTGAGCGCGGCGCAAGCTTTGACGCCTTAAAGAAGCAGCCCCAGGTATTCGATCTAATGTTTAGGGAAGCAGCGAACCATGCGTCGAATCATTTCGCTGCTTCCCTAGCGCCAAAGCGCGCCGAAATAAGCGAGGTGCGTTGCGCTCACGCCTTCCGCCTATAGCGCCCCTTACTCGTATTCTTTCATGATGAGCGGCGCAGAGATGTACACCATGATCTGGTCGGTACCTTCGGCTATCTGGTTGCCGCGGCAATCTTGCCAGATAGTGCTGACGCGGGCGCTTTCGGTGTAGCCCAAACCGCCCAGTATCTGCATGGCATCACTTGCCACCTGCGTTGCGGTTTTAGGCACGTAGCGCTTCATCAATGCAACGGCCAGGCGCTTGTCGGGCTGGTCGTTTTCGATGGCCCACGCAGCTTGATACAGCATGGAGCGCATGGTGCGCAGAGACACTTCCATATCGGTAAGCATCTGCTCTACCTGCTGGAACTGTCCAATGGAAACGCCGAATGCCTTGCGCACACGGGCATTTGCCACCGCATCCTCCATAGCTGCCTGTGCCATGCCCAACGAAGCCGCACAGGTGAACACACGACCGAACTCCAGCAATTTGAACAAGCGGCGGAATCCGCCTTCATTGCCGCGCAGGCGATACTCGGGCTTCAATTCCACTTCGTCGAAGGAAACGGATGCGAACGGCACCATCGACTGGCCGATCTTGTTGATGGGAACGGCGCGAATGCCCGGCAGGTTGTGGGGAATAAGCCAAAACGTCAGCGGCGGGTAATCGTCCGAGCCGGGGTTGTCCTTGTCAATGGCGGCAACCAGAATGCTTGGCGAATACTCGCCGTTGTTCACGTACGTCTTTTTCCCGTTCAAGATAAGCCGACCATCGCGCGTTTCGACGGACGTGGTCATGCTCATGGTGTCAGAGCCGGCATTGGGCTCGGAAACGCCCAGGGAAAACATCAAGCGGCCAGTTTGGCGATAATCGTCAAGCACCTTGGTAAACACCGCTTCTTCGGCGAAATCGCCCATGATCTGCAGGTTGAACAGGTCGTTTTGGAATGGCAGGGCAGCTCCTGCACAACGGCACAGCTCTTCCAAGATCAGTGTCTGCGACATGATGCCCATGCCACGCGGGCTTTGATCAGCAAAGGCGAAGTAACGATCGACAAAGCCCTTCACCACATCGTCGGGAAGGCCCTGGTCCTTGCGCCATTGGAAAACCCGTTCGGGGGTAAACACCGATTCACCGAATTCGCGAAACGTTGCGATGATGTTCTTCTGGCTGTCGGACAAGGCGAAGTCCACGGCGCACCCTCCTATGCGTTTTCAAGTCTCTTCGAAGAGGATACGGCACCAAAGCGCAGCAACCTATTCCCAAGTTTTCAGAAATGTACCCATAAATGCGTACTTTGAGTATAAGATTGCCGGCCGAATGGCCGCACAGCATTCCTTTTGCCCAACAGATGCCCGTTTTTATCGAAAAAAGGAAGAACCCCCGAAGGGGCTCTTCCTTGTGCAAATATTCAAAGAAAAGTTAGCGGCCCCTCCATACGGGCTCACGCTTTTCGGCAAATGCCGTGGCGCCTTCTATCTTGTCTTCGCTGTTCTGCGTTATCGCTTCGTACTTTTCCAGAATCTCCCAACCCCTCGAAGGGTAGATGATGCTTTCGCCCATGGTTTCGTAGGCGGTGCGCTTCGTGTACTCAATGGAAAGCGGCGCGCCCTTGCAGATAAGCTTCGCCAGTTCAATGGCGGTATCAAGAACCTTTTCAGGCCCAACAACGCGGTTTACCAAGAAGCAATCAAGCGCCTTTTGAGCAGAAAACGGCTCGCAGGTGAGCATCAGCTCCATTGCAGCTTTCTGCGGCACCATCTGCATAATGCGCATCAGCAAACCGCCACCGGCAGCGGTAAGCCCGCGACGTGGCTCGGGAAGCGAAAACGTGGATTCAGTCGAGCACACCGCCAAATCGCACGCCATAACCACTTCCATGCCGCCGCCCAAAACACGCCCCTGGCATGCCGCAATAAGCGGCTTGGAGATGTAGCGTTTCGTCATGCCGCAGAAGCCGGTCTTCTCATACCCTTCAGGCGCATGGTAGGTTCCTGCAGCAATTTCCTTCAAATCGCTGCCAGCACAGAAGCAATCGCCTACGTTGGTCATGATGCAGCACCGAAGCGAATCGGTTTCCTCCAAGTGGTCGAAAGCACAGCACAGCTCCTGCCACATTTCGCTGTTCATGGCATTTTTCGCTTCGGGCCTGTTCAGCGTGATGATGTAGATGCCATCACGCTCTTCGGTTTTGATGGTGTTGTACGGCATAGCCCCTCCTAGGCTCGCACGAATGAATAATCCCCTAATGCAAGATTACCGCATTCACCTGCCCAAAAAGCTGAAAGCATCGCACCAAATGAATGCGAACCCATGCAGCACGCGCATGGTTCAAGTTTTAGATTTTTCCATAAACGAAATGAAGCATCACAAGCCATCGCCATGGTAAATCTACCCACAAAAAGAAATTGAGCCGTTGCTCTCCATGTATGAAAATGTAGTGCCATAGCGCTCGCTTGCTTTCGTCAAATAATCGACAAACCTCCGTCCCTCTTCGGGTGTAGAGACAACAGGAAGGCCACGTTCGAGGTTGTTTTCCCTATGCATATCTAAATCTATTGGAACGATGGAATACCTTGCTTTTTCTCTTTCCGTGTCGAGCACGACAAGGTAGTTCGTTGAAAAACGACGCTCGGAATAGAATCCATTCCAAGTGCCATCGGGCTTTTTTGCGCGATTCGAGTGCAAATCCGAGGGATGAGCATCAGGGCCCAAGTGGTACGTTTCGTACATTTCAGGTGAAATCATTGATTCACCTGCTTCAAATTCCATGAGCAGGCTGCCCAAATTATAAAAAATGGGGCATCCTTTATACACTTCAACCCCACGCGGGAAATGAGCGCCCTGACCAATAAAGCAAGTTGCGCCAGCTTCAATGGTTTTACGCGCAAATTCTTCGACAAAATGAGGAGCATAGGTTGCATACCAATTCTCATTCTCGCCTTCATGGGTGTGAAGTGTGGCAATTACCACGTCGGAACGACATGCCGCATCCCAAATGCTCTCAAGTATCGCTTCCTGGTCCCCTTCATTCACGTAATCGCGCACATGGGCACACTTCCCTCGCTCTATCTGCAAATTGCCGTTCATTGGAGAACCAAATTTGAAAGCGTTTTCTGTTGGAGGATCCCATGTCTCGATCTTGCTAACTTCCTCTAGGCTCTTATCGGTGCCCAACATCGCATCGATTTCGCGCAGCTGTTCAAACTGCTCATCAGGCAAGACATACGACCGGCCCCAACGTAATGGGCACAAACCGGGACGCGCTACGACATCAGCATTCGCATTGCTTGCCAAAGCACGCTCCGCCCAAGTCGATGAGCATGCCACCACCGCCACACGACCTTGAGCCGTATCCAGAAAACGAGCCTTACGCGCCTCCATTAAATTTCGCCCAACACCGCAGGGAATGATCCCTCTTGCCTCCGCCGCCTCAATAGTGTCCAAACATCCTTGAGGGCCATAATCGGTAGTATGGTTATTTGCGAAGGAGACCAAGTTGATATTAAGGTCGACCAACTCATCAAGCGTTTCCGGTCTGACTGACGTCAAATACATACACAGCCCTGGCGGTGTTTCACGCTTTGGCGTGCTGAATTCAGCATTCGCAAATACAGCGTCTGCAGCAAGCAGTAAATCAACGATTCGCCTATCGAGACGTTCCTTTAAATTTCTGCTCGAAAACAACAGATCACCGCAAAGAACAGTCCTCATCGTTCTCCCCTTCCCTTGTCCCCGCAAAGCAATTACCTGCTTCTACTTCATTGTACGAAGCCTAACAAGCTCGTCTCTTATTGAACTTGCAGACAAAAACCGCCCTTCAAAAAAGTTCTTTATAAGAAAGCTGAAAGCATCGCACCAGATAAATGAGAACCCATGCAATACGCACATGGGTTGTGCGATGCGTCAATACCATGCGCATTCCCAGGCGTATCGCAAATACTCGGTTCCGCGCCCCTGGCCAAATGGCAAGGCATCAAGGCTCCCCTACCCGATACAATGGGTGTGTTGCCCGAGGAAAGAGGTGCTTTGATGAACATAATCGCTATTAACGGAAGCCATCGCGCCGGTCAGAACACGGCCTACCTTTTGAATCTTGCCCTTGAAGAGGCTAAGGCGAAAGGAGCGAAAACCGAGCTGATCGAGCTTTCGGAACTCGATATCGAGTATTGCAACGGCTGCAACCGCTGTTTAGGAAAGCCAGCCTGCGCAATATCCGACGACATGGACGAGTTGAAGGAAAAGATGCTCGAAGCCGACGGCATCATCTTGGGGTCGCCCGACTACTTCGGCAATGTTACTGCCCGCACCAAATGCTTCATCGACCGCACGCGCCCACTTCACATGGTGGAAAATCAGCTGAAAGGCAAGGTGGGAGGCTTCCTTACCATGGCAGGTTTAGATAACTGCGGTGCAGAAGCCACCAATCGGGTCTTGGAAAACTTCTTCACCACCCACGAAATGTTGGTTGTGCACCCGCGCCCCACAGGGCCGGTAATCGGCTCGGGTATTACTGGGTCGCTTATGGCGGGAATGAAAGACGGCAAACCACGCTGGCGCCGCAGCGTTGAAGAAGACCCCATCGCTGTGCCCATGGCAAAGCAGCTCGGGCGCGACATGACAGATTTGATTGAGCGGTTGAAGTAATCCATTTGCTTCAGCCTTTGGACGAGCATGTCCATCCCGCCCAAAGAGCCTTTTGCATAAAGTGTCATACAGCCCCGATAGCTGTCCTCCAGCTATCGGGGCCACAAAAAAAAGAAAGCCGCACATGCGGCTTTCTTCATATTCGAGTTAAAACTCTTTCAGGAACTTGTCCACTGCCTCATTGAACGCATCCGGATTGTCATACGCGATGAAGTGGTCGCCCTGCACAAACACCAATTCGGCATTGGGCAAGCTGCGATAGATAAGCTGAGTATGGGCGCCTTCGATCAAATCTTCCGTGCCCACAATAACCAGCGTGGGAGCCTCCACCTTGGAAAGCTCCTTCGGATCGATGGAAGGCTGTTCGGCCATCAGACGCAGGTTCTCGTAGCGCTGCATATCTTCAGGGCTTTCGTCCTTGCGCTGCTCGGCTTCCTTCGCCTTGACCTTGATCCTGGTTCGAACCGGCTCGATAACGCCTTCGGGGTCGAGGTTCGCGCCGTTCAGGATAAGCTTGTTCACGCGTTCAGGGCACTTCAAAGCAAAGATCAGCGCCGTGATGCCGCCATCGGAAAAGCCCAGGATATTGGCACGGAAAATGCCATGCTCATCCATGAAGTCTTCCAAGTCCTTGGCAAACTGCTCGAACGTGAACGGAGCGGTTCCGCGGGGTGATTCGCCCTGGCCGCGCGTGTCGATGGCAATAACGCGGTACTCCTTGGAAAAATAATCGAGCTGATGCCTGAAGCAGCTGCTATCCTCGCCGTTGCCATGCAACAGAATCAACGGATAGCCTTCACCCTGTTCGCGGTAATTAAGCTTGATATCCATAAACCCACTCCTTATGAAAATCTCGTAAACGGGCACGCGCGCAGCGCCAAGCCTCGAAGAGTAATCCCCTTTTTGAACATAATAACGGGTTAGCAAGCGAAAACGGCGAACAGATGGCAAAGGGAGGGCGCAACCCTGCGAAAACCCATGGCATGCGCCCTTTCCCCGTGCCAGCGGAAATGAATGGCTGCCTCAGCCGATGTCATACACGCTTTGAGCCTATTTGGAGCCACCCTGCTCACGAAGGGAATCGGACAGAGGCGTTTCCTTTAGCGCCATCATGCACAGCCCCGCACCGATGGTAAGGGGAACCATCAGCAGGAATACTGGCATCAGCGCATCGTTGTAGGCTACCGCCACCGCATGCTGCAACGTATCGGGCAACATGTGTACCAGGGCGGGCGTCAGAGAGTTCACATCGAAGCCCAGAGCTTCCACACCACCCAACGGAGCAAGCTTGTCGGCCAGCTGCCCGGTAAGGTTGGCGGTGAAGATGGCGCCCGCAACCGAAGCGCCCAGCGTAGTGCCAATTTCGCGGAAGAAGTTCGTGGCGCTGGTGGCAACACCCACCATGGCAGCTGGGAACTCGTTCTGCACGATAAGCACCAGCACTTCAAAGCTCAAGCCCATACCGAAGCCCATAACCGAAAGGTAGATGCCCGCGAACACAACCGAGGTGTCGGCTGTCAGCGTTGCGATGAACAGTGTGCCCACCGTGGCAATGATAAAGCTCACCGCCATAAGCTTCTTGTAGCGTCCGCTTTTGCTGATCAGAACGCCGGAAATCAGCGATGCCACCAAGTACGCAATGCTCATTGGCACTTCCATATACCCTGCTGCCGTAGCGCTCATACCGTGGGCAATCTGGAAGTAGGTGGGCAAGTACGACATGGCGGCCATAGTGGCGAACAGAACAATGAAGCCGCCCACCGTGGTAAGCACAAAATTGCGGTTCTTGAACAGGAACAACGGCATAAGCGCGTGCTTCGATTTGCTTTCCGCCACAGCAAACAGCACCGCCAGCAGCACCGTTGCCGCAATGAGTCCGATAATTATCGGGCTATCCCATGCATATTCCACGCCACCCCACGAGGTTGCCAAGGTAAGCGTGCACACCGCCGTAGCAATAAACGTCATGCCCCAGAAGTCGAAGTTCTTCAGCGATTCGCGCTTGCGATATGTTGGCAGCAGCACCGCAGATACCACAATGGCCACAACGGAAAGCGGAATATTGATCCAGAACGCCCAACGCCAACTTACCAAGTCGGTAAACACGCCGCCCAGAAGCGGGCCTACCAGCATGGGCAACGCCCAGCCAATACCCATAACGTTCAGGTACAGTGCGCGTTTACGAGCAGGGACGATGTCGGCAACAATGGCCTGCGAAAGCACCATGGAACCGCCTCCGCCCAAACCAGCCACAGCGCGCCCTGCAATAAGCAAGCCCATATCGGTTGCCGCACCGCACATGATCGACCCCACCAAGAACAGCACCTGCGACAGGATGAACAACCCTTTTCGGCCAATCATGTCGCCCACCTTGCCGTAAACGGGCATGGTGATGGTGCTTGCCAGGACGTACGCGGTGGTTACCCACAGAAGGTGGCTCATGCCGCCCAGCTCGCCTACGATGGTGGGCAGTGCCGTGGAAACGATGGTCTGGTCAAGCGAGCCAATGACCATCGCGATCATCAGGGCAACAAACACCGCCACCACAGTGCTTTGGGAAGGTTCGTGCGCCAAGACGGAGCCCTGAGGTTTTGCTTCCGCGTTAGCCATTACTGATCACCTCCCTTGTTGCAGGAAGGAACTTCGTTTTCCAGCAGTTCAATTCCCTCTTCAAAACGAGCAACGAGGCATGCCAGCGTTTTCAACACGGTGCTCATTTCCTCTTCCGAAACGCTTTCAGCCGCAAACGAGTACAGCCATTGCTCGTCGTGGCAAATGGCCTGGTATTTCGCCATTCCCGCTTCGGTAAGCACATGAAGCTTGCTCCTGCCGTCTTGCGAGTTGGGTCTGGTTTCAACCAGGCCGCGCTTCACGCATGAAGCAACAAGGGAGTTCACCGTTTGCTTGGGCATATGGGTTATCTCGCAAAGCTGCTTTTGCGTAACGCCTTCGGGGCGTTGCCCTATTTCCTCCAACACCCACATGCCAAAATACGATTCGCCGTTGCGTTTCGCCAAATCGGAATAGTTCTTGTCGAACTGGCACAGCAGGGGCACAAACGAATCCGCCATTCGAATGCCCCGCTCAGTTCTGTTCGTCATACCAATCCTTTCGTCCGAACACGGACTAATTTCAGGAGCACAGTATAGTCTAGTCCGAGCACAGACTAAATTTTCTCCATAAAGAAAGGCCACCCGAAGGTGACCTTTCGAAAAGATGCAAATGGTATGCAGCTTATTCCCAGGTGCAGGGAGCCTCGCCGGCAACCTGACGCTTGGACTTGAAGATGGTGTCGGGAATAGGCTCGCCGTGGTATACACCTACGCCGCCCTTGTTCTCGATTGCGGCAATCTCTTCGTCGGAGTAGCCGTACTTCTCCATGATTTCCTTGGTGTGGTAGCCAACGGGCTTTGCCAGGATAACCGGAGGATCGCCAGCAGACTCGAAGCGGAGAGGAGTCATAGGCAGAGCATGCTTGCCATACTCGTCATACTCAACGGTACGCAGGGAGTCGTTAATGTAAGCCTCTTCGTCGCGCAGGATATCGGGGAAGCGGAACAGCTTCTGAGCAGGAACCTGGTTCTCGCGGAACTGTTCCATCCAGTACTCGAAGGGCTGCTTTGCGAATGCTTCTTCGAGCCAGCCGATAACTTCCTTGTTCTTGCCGGAAGCCTTGAGGTGCGAAAGGTCGCGGGTATCAACGTTGTCTACCTGGTCCTCACGGCCGAAGAGCTTCATCATCATTGCATAGTACTTGTCGTACTGAGGCATGCAGATGTAGATCCACTTGTCGTCGGAAGTGCGATAGGTGTTGTTGAAGGGGTTGGGAACGTCGGTGCGGGACTTAGGATAGTCAGCGCCGAACTGCTGAGCGCAGATGCCGATGTCAGATGCGAAGATTGCAGCAGCGTAGAGGTTGGTTACAACCTTGTCGCCCACACCAGTGCGGGTGCGGTTGAACAGAGCTGCGCAGATGCCGCCAGCCAGCATGCATG
The DNA here is from genome assembly GCA_958431815.1 of uncultured Eggerthella sp. Classification (GTDB taxonomy): domain Bacteria; phylum Actinomycetota; class Coriobacteriia; order Coriobacteriales; family Eggerthellaceae; genus Anaerotardibacter. The sequence goes on from CAUASB010000001.1 coordinate 233,039, forward strand.
CAGCGTTGTTGTCGCCGAATGCCTGAGGTGCGATAGCAGGAGACTGGCCCTTCTCACGGAAAACGTTGGCAACGCCGCCACGAGCAGCCCAGCATACTGCGTCATAACCAGGAGAATCCTTCTCAGCGCCGAACTCGCCATAGCCGCGCATCTGAGCCCAGATCAGGTGAGGGAACTCAGCATGCAGGGTTTCCCAGTCAAGGCCGAGCTTCTTCAGAGCCTTGTCGCGCAGGTTAACAACGAATACGTCGGCATCAGCAAGAAGCTTCTTCATGAACTTCATGCCGTCCTCGTCCTTGAGGTTGATGGCAACGAGGTCCTTGTTGGTGTTGTTCAGGTCGAACGTAGGATCTTCGTAGTCGTTCTTTTCGCAACCGAAGCCGGGGCCCTGAGTACGCTGAGCATCGCCGTGCAGGGGCTCGGTCTTGATGACGGTAGCGCCCATTTCGGACAGGCAGCGTACTGCAGCAGGAGCGGCAACCCATTCGCAGAGCTCTACGATCTTGACGCCTGCGAGAGGGCCGAAGCCGTTGAGTTTATCTGTAGTGGACATACAGACTGTTCTCCTTCCATTATGACAAACCATGAAATTTGCCTTTAGCGAGGACGTGCGATGCTTCGCGCATCCCTGCGTTCAAGGCAAACTACATTACCTTATTTAGTATCGGCATCCTGGGTTCATGTTGGGACGGTCAGTAATTCGGGATTGGGTATTTTTTTTCGAAAAGCTGCGATTTTACCCATAAAACAAGGGCAATTTCCACCGAATATCGGTCATCTGAAGGCATATTGCCCAGCAGAGACCGTCAAAACAAGGGCAATGACCACCGAAAATGCCGTTTGCCGTCAACTTTGCCCCGCTGGCGGCACCCGCCGCCCCAGGTCACACGACCGAACGGCGCTATATCGCTGCGAACGGCGGATTGCGCTGAGGTCTATGCCGCAGAAGCGAAGCTACGAGGCAAAGAAGGCAGGCCTTTAATTATTGCTGCCCCCCCGAGCATGATGTTCGGGAACCTATAGGCACTCATGAAGTCAATGAAATCATTTACAACCTTCGGATGGGTTTCTCTGCGGCTGATCAGGTACACCTTGTGGAAATCGATGGGCAGGTCGTTGACGCGCAAACACACCACATCCTGGAAAGCGGTGACGAGGAATGAATAGCAGAACAACGCCATCTTTTCTTTACTTGAGGAAACAAGCGAACACATGGTGATCTCGTCAGCAAATTCACGACGAAGGTTCATGCTGTCTTCCGGCAGATGCTCTCGAATGGAAGGGTCCGTTGGCGAAGAGGGACTGTAGGTAAGCACCTCTTTATTTCCCAAGTCAGAAAGATTGATGGACTTGCGCTTGGCGAGCGGACTGTCTTTGTGAACACCCAAAACCAAAGGCTGGGACCATACAAGGACATGGTTGAAATCATCGGAATCGTCCACGCGAGAAGCAAAGGCAACATCGATGTCTCCGTTGCGGAGGCGCTTAGTGAGCTCAGGGGAAAGAGCCTGTTCAATGGCAATTTGAGGTTTCGTTTGGCAAGAAGACGCAAATGATTCAATGGCCTCCGACCAGAAGCGCCCTTGCATTGCGTAAATCGTCCCAACACGAACTAGGGAATTCATCTCACCCTGGATCTCGCGAGCAATGCGAAGTCCTTTATCAAGATCTTTCAAGGCCAACGAAACGTATTCGTGATACGCCTTGCCCATATCGGTAAGTTCAATACGTGTTGAACCTTCACCGCGCTGGAACAATTTGATGCCCAGCTCCTTTTCCAGACGTTTCATCGCCACCGAAAGCGTCGGCTGAGCAATATAGAGATCTTCTGCCGCACGCGTGTAGTTAAGAACTTCAGCCAAATGATCGAAATAACGCAGGTAATCAAGTCTCATGTGAAAGTCTCCTTCTGGCTGAGCGTTGATTTTTTCAAACTTGATTGTAAGTTTTTTAAAACTAAAAACTATGAGTTTTCCGCAAACAGATAACCAACGCGAATGAACGGCAGTTGAAAAAAGCCCTGGCGCCTTACGACGCCAGGGCTCCATTCGAAGGGATGAAAGTGCTGATTAGAAGTACTTTTCTTCGATGTAATCGCAGGGCATCTCGATATCGAACCAAATCTTTTCGCCCAAAGCAGCCTGCTGAAGCAGCATCTCGATACCAGGTGCGGTTTCAAGGCCATGAGCCTTTGCCATCTTGATCAGCTTAGTTTCGCGCGGATCGTATACGGTATCCGCCACGAAAAGATCGTCATGCAGCATATCTTCATCAATAGTGCACTCGTTATCCAGCGGAGGCATACCAACACGGGTGGCATTGATGAACAGCTGGGAATTCTTTACCGCACGCGCAAGCTGTTCCCTATTCTCAAGGTCGTTCAAAACCATAGGAACGCCAGTCTTCTGAGAAAGGTCTACGACGCGCTCGCGAGTAGAAGCCCAGAAATCATCTTTGCGGTTGAATACGTTTACGCACGCAACACCATCAAGAGCGAGCTGGGTAAAGATTGCAGAGCCTGCACCACCTGCACCAACAATGGTAACTACCTTGCCTTCAGGTTCGAACCCGTGATGACGAAGGTTCTCGACAAAGCCAGCACCGTCAGTGTTGTGACCGATGGACTTGCCGTCCTTGATAACTACGGTATTTACTGCACCCATAAGCTCTGCAGCAGGGCTCAACTCATCAAGATACTGTCCTACTGCGGTCTTGCAAGGCATGGTTACGTTGTAGCCAACGGCGCCCATTTCAGCCAAGCCCTTTACTACGTCCTCAAGCTTGTCGGGCGTTACGTCGAATGCAGTGTACACAGCATTCACGCCCATCTTCTGGAACGAGTCGGTATGCATTACCGGAGACATCGAGTGTTCAACGGGAGAACCTACAAGGCCTACAAGCTTGGTTGCGCCGGAGATGTTGATTTCGATTCCCATGACGATATCCTTTCTGGAATTCGGGTGATGGGCACAAAGCCCATCACCCAGGAGCAAGCAAATTACCAGGACGATTGGGGCGTCCTGAAGAAAATGAAGGAAATTTAAAAGAGAGAAAGGTGCCTTCCGGGTTGTTAGGGGACAGCCCGGAAGGGCTTAATTCGCGCTCAAGCTCGGAGTGGCGCAAGAGCACAACAGAGAGAGGGCTAGAGGTTTACAGGAGCTTCCTTTTCAGCAGACTCCTGAATAGCGTTGATCACCTTCAACGTGTCCAGGGCGTTCTCGCCGGTGCAGCGCGGGACGGTCTCGCGGCCCAGGCACAGGTCCACGAAGTGGTCGAGCTCGGCGGTCATCGGGTCGTTCTTCTCGACGTCGAAGTGCTCGTGCTTGATGGGCTGCAGCCAGCCGTAGGCGTCGTCGTCCTGGTAGTACAGGTCCATGTTCGGAAAACCGAAGGATCCGCGCGTGCCGAACACGCGCATGCTGTTCTCGCCAGGGCACATGGTGAAGAAGGTGTTTTCCTCAGCTGCCAGGTCATAGTTCCAAGGGCCGGGCGTGCCATCGGATACGAAATAGCTTGCGGTTACACCACCCTCGTACTCAACGACAGCAGAAACAGAATCTTCAACCTCGTTGTGGCGGATGGTGTTGCGAGCTGCAGCATATACCTTGGTAGGCTTCATACCGGTGACGAAGTTCAAGTCGTCAAAGTCGTGAATGGCATTGATCAGCAGCGGGCCAGAACCCTTCTTGGTGTGCCACTCAACATCGAAGTACTCATGCGGCTTTGCGATAGCGTAGTTGGACTGGATACCCACGATCTGACCCAGCTTGCCCGAGTCAATAACCTGACGAAGCAGCTGGTAACGATTGGAAGAACGGCGATGATGGCCGACCAAAAGTGTTGCACCCGCATCCTTGCAGATCTTGATGATGTGCTCGCCTTCCTCGACGGTGTTGGCGATGGGCTTTTCCAGCAGGATGTTCTTGATGCCGGCCGCAAGGGCAAGCTCGGTAGACTGGACATGGAGCGTGTTGGGCAATGCAATTGCCACTGCATCCAAGTCTTCCTGCTTAAGGAGCAGCGTGTAATCGTTATACAGAGGAACACCAAGCTCTTCGGCAACCTTAACATCGTGATCGCCGAAGCCCGCTACAGCAACCAGTTCGATTTCCGGATTTGCCTTTGCATCGCGGGCGATTTTGGAGCCCTGGTTCAAACCGAGAACTGCCAGTTTGATCTTATCCATGAGGATCCCCTTCCTTAGGTTTTTGATTTCCCCTCTGACGTCTTCGATTATGTGGCCCGCTGTTTCTCGAATCCAATAGTGTTAACTCAAGCCTGACAGGCAAGTATTGCAAATCGTAATATGCGCTTTTCAGACCGATGTTTCATGCTTTTTCGATTATGCATTTCAATAAAAAAGCTCACAGCATAAGCTGTGAGCTTGCAATACGTAATTCTTTTATTGCGAATCTAAATTACTAGACCAAGATTGCTACCCGATAAGTGCGCAACCAACGGCTATTCCTTAGACTTAGTGACAGCCTCGATAATGAAGCCCAGTGCCTCAACAGAGTCGTAGTACGTGAAAGTCGCCGTAGGGTCAACAAGCGACTTACCTTCCATGTACTTTGCGATACCGCGCTCTTCCATGGCCTTAGTTACCTCGTCATTATCTTCAACGTCAAAGCGAAGATGGTGCAAAGCATGCCCATGCTTGCGGAAGCCCTCATCAAGATAGTCGTGCCAAATGGTGTCGGTATCACCTACCGGCTGTAGGAATTCCAGCTGAATGTTCAGTTGGTTATAAAAGGCAGCCTTAACTGGAGCGTCAATAATCTCGCCGCGATACCACGTCTTTTTGTAGAGATTGTCGCTTTCCGCATCAGGTTTTAAACCGAATACCTTCAGCATGCCGGCTTTGGCTTTCTCCATGTCCTCAATGACGATACCAACTTGGGTAATGTCTCCAAGAAGCTCGACCATCTCTTTAGCATTTTCGGTACTCATAGGAACCCCTCCTGTTTCCAACTCCCAGTTTCACCTTGCCAAGGCAAGGCGGACGCCTGCCTCCCCAAGCGACGCCCAAAGGGGTATGCACTTTGGGAAAGCGGTCCTATTTGCATTATGACCCAAAGTACATGCCGTCTCATCCTTGCCTTGGCAAGGTGAAACTCAGTATTTCCCTTTCCTTTGGAGAAAGGCTCTTTTGGTGGGCTGCGAGCTTCCGAAGTCCACCAAAAGAACTTGTCCCCTTCTTCCCTGCCTCATGCCGGCAGCAAAACGAATCTCAAAAACGAGGCCCCATCAGAGGCCCCGTTCAGAGAGAGGGCTGATTTCTCAGCGTGTGACGACTAGTCGTCGAGCAGGCCCTTGGTGATTTCCTCAAGGGTGCGGCCGCGAGTCTCAATACCGAAGATTGCCAGCCAAATTGCAGTGAAGATGGCAAGTGCGGAGTTGATTGCATAGCAGCCCATGGTGCCCATGGAAGTGCTCATGAAGAACGCGATCCACATCGGGCTGAGGATGCCACCCAAGCGACCGAAGGCATTTGCAACGCCAGCGCCACGGATGCGGCATGCGGTCGGGAAAGGCTCGGACAGGTAGATAGCCGAAGTCGTAACGGAGTTGGTGAACGTGCATACGCAGATCAGGAAGCCGAAGAACATAACGAGCTCGGGCTGATCGGTGGGCAGGGATGCCCAGATAGGACCGAGGATTGCTACCAGGATGTAGGTAACGATCAGGATGGTCTTGCGGTTAACCTTCTCAACGTAGAAGGTAAGAGCGCCAACGCCTACTGGGATGCCCAGCTGCATAACAACGGTCATCGTAGTTGCCAGATGCACGTCGAAGCCATTTGCCTTCAGGATAGAAGGAGTCCAGGAAATGATGGTGTACACCAGAACGTTCATCGTGAAGCAGAGAAGCATTGCCGTAAGGGTACGGGGAAGCATCTTCTTCTTGGCCAGGAACGACCAGGGAAGCTCCTTAACCTCACCTTCGTCAACACGGCGCTGAATTTCCTCAGCAGTTACCGGCTCGAGCTTGTTGCCAGCTTTCTCGGCGCTAGCCTCAAAGTCACGGCAAACCTTGTCTGCTTCTTCAGTGCGGCCCTTCATGGCCAGCCAACGAGGAGATTCCTCGAGGAAGATGAAGCAGCATACAACCACGAGAGTGCCCAGGATGCCGCAGATGATGAACACGGGACGCCAGCCGAGCATCGGCAGAACGATCATGTTCATTGCAGAAGCAACCAGGGTACCGCAGTTAGCGATCAGGCCAACGTAGGACTGGTACTTACCACGCTTATGCGGGGGCGTAAACTCGGTCAGCGCTGAGTAGCCTGCCGGGAACGCAGCGCCAAGGCCCATGCCCATGAAGAAGCGGCAACCGGTAAGGAACGTTGCATCGGGGGAACCAGCTGCAACGAAGCAGAACACGGTGAAGATAGAACCGCAGATGAGTACTGCCTTCTTACGGCCAATGCCGTCGGAAAGGGCACCTGCCATGAGGCCACCAACCAGATAGCCGATCATGGTTACAGAGTTGAACAGAGCGAACTGTTCGAGGGTCATCCACTGATTACCAGCGGCATCGTAGGTAGACTGAAGTACGGCACCAATAGGACCGCCAACACCCATATCTACCGAGTCGCAGAATGTAATGCCGGCGAGCAGCCACAGAACCTTCCTGTGCATACCCGTGATAGGAATACGGTCCAGACGAGCTGCAATGCCATGATAAGAAGTTTGCGCTTCAGAACTCATAACCCACCTTCTTTCTTTACAGGCCCCACGTTTGTGGGACTTTCTCCTCCCCCTTGCTTTAAGGGGCTGTCTCGAAAATCCGTCCCCCGACAAATCTTCGACAGCGAAGTGGGCTCTTGACCGTTTACCCCTCTTCCAAACTCAATTGGATGTTGTACAGGTCAGCAGCCCAATCCTGCTGCTCATTTATTTTCAGTCTCAGGTGGGTACTACCGCCAATAGCGAAATTGCCCCCATCTATGAAAGCAATTACGAAAAACTATTGAACGAGTTCACGAACACGTTCGGTTAATAAGGGAAATATGGTAGGAACTGCGTGATTAGCAGCATGAAAAAGGGCATGCTGCACTCAATCCGGCAGCATGCCCTATATAAGTTTTTTGTAAGAGTTGGCTTATGTATGCCAGCTAGTCAAAGACAATTGTCACTCGCTCAGCTCAAAGAAGCATCTACAACTTCACCGGCAGTTCGGTTTCGGCGGATTCCTGGATGGCCTTGATCACCTTCAGGGTGTCCAGGGCGTTCTCGCCGGAGCAGCGCGGGACGGTCTCGCGGCCCAGGCACAGGTCGACGAAGTGCTCCAGCTCGGCGGTCATCGGGTCGTTCCTCTCGACGTCGAAGTGCTCGTGCTTGACGGGCTGCAGCCAGCCGTAGGCGTCGTCGTCCTGGTAGTACAGGTCCATGTTCGGGAAGCCGAAGGATCCGCGCGTGCCGAACACGCGCATGCTGTTCTCGCCGGGGCACATGGTGAAGAAGGTGTTCTCCTGCGCCGCCAGATCGTAGTTCCAGGGGCCGGGCGTGCCGTCCGAGATGAAGTAGCTGGCCGTCACGCCGCCCTCGTACTCCACCACGGCGGACACGGAGTCCTCGACCTCGTTGTGGCGGATGGTGTTGCGGGCCGCGGCGTACACCTTCACGGGCCTCATGCCGGTGACGAAGTTCAGGTCGTCGAAGTCGTGGATGGCGTTGATCAGAAGCGGGCCGCCGCCCTTCTTGGTGTGCCACTCCACGTCGAAGTACTCGTGCGGCTTCGCGATGGCGTAGTTCGACTGGATGCCCACGATCTGGCCCAGCTTGCCCGATTCCACCACTTCACGAAGCAGCTGGTAACGGTTGGAGGAACGACGATGGTGGCCGATAAGCAGAACCGCCCCGGCGTCCTTGCAGATCTTGATGATGTGCTCGGCTTCCTCGACCGTGTTGGCGATGGGCTTTTCCAGCAGGATGTTCTTGATGCCCGCTGCAAGGGAAGCCTCTGTTGCGGCAACGTGCAGCGAATTCGGAAGGGCAATGGCAATAGCATCAAGAGGAACCTCTTTGAGCAACTGCGTGTAGTCGTGGTAAATCGGCACTTCCAATTCCTTGGCAACCTGTTCGTCATGGTCGCCAAAACCCGCTACCGCAACCAGGTCTATTTCCGGGTTTGCCTTTGCATCGCGAGCGATTTTAGAGCCCTGGTTCAAGCCCAACACAGCCAGTCTGATCGATCCCATTTCCCTCTCCTTTACATCCCCATAACGCACGCATCAGAGCAATTAACAGAAGTAATTAACTATTAATAAATGTAATAGTTATGCGTTCTTTCAATAAAAATACCATACGCTATGCGACACAAAAGCATTCATACAAAGCAGAGTGGAACCTATTCAAAATGGCCCGGAAAACCCCAGGCCATTGAACAGTTAGAAGTTATTCATTTGAGAACCACATGAAGCAAGAACCCGACGGGGGCTTACGCGGTGCGTGCCTCCGAGAACACATCGGGGAAATCATATTCGCTCATGAAATCGATGAAATCACCCACGATTTTCGAGTGAGCTTCATCGCGACTCATCAGATAAATCTTATGGAAGTCGGCAGGGGCATCGGCGATGGGAATGCACACCACATCATCGAAGGCGTTCACCAAAATGGAGTACACCATCAACGCCACATCGGTCGAATGCGAGGAAACAAACGAAGAAAGCGAAAGCTCGTCGTCGAAGCTACGAACCATGTTCAGCTCGTCTTTATAGTCTTTCAGCAGCTCGTCGATGCTAGCTGAAACGGAAGATTTCGCGCTGTACGTAAGCAAGCGCTCGTTCTTCAGCTCTTCGATGGTGATGGACTCTTTTTTGGCCAAGGGACTTTTCACGTTCACGCATGCCACCAACGACTGCGACCACACATGAATATGGTTCAGCCCCTTTGCCTCGGGCGTCATAGCCGCAAAGGCAACATCGATGCCACGGCTTTTCAGCTGATTGGCAAGCTCGGCAGAATACGCCTGCTCCATATGGAAGTGCGGCAACGAGCCCCATTGGCTGATGAAATCATCGATAGCGTTCGACCAGAAGCGCCCCTTCATGGAATATACCGTGCCCAAACGAAGCAGGTTGTCCGATTCGTTCTGCGACTCCAGCGCCAGGTTAAGCCCGGTGTCGTAGCATTCAAGCGCCTGCGTCACATATTCGTGGAAGATGCGCCCCTGTTCGGTAAGCTCCACGCGCGATGCCACGCCTTCGGCACGGCGGAAAAGGGTAAGGCCCACTTCCTGTTCCATACGTTTAATGGCAGCAGAAAGCGTCGGCTGGGCAATATAGAGTGACTTTGCCGCGTTGGTATAGCTGAGCATTTCGGCCAAGCGGTCGAAGTAGCGCAAATGGTCAAGCTTCATGTAGCGATCCCCGTTGAAAAGGCGATGAAACCAGATACATAGACCCTCGCTATTGGTTCTCATCGCAAATGAACCTATTCACTATAACAAAACGGGACCCCCAATGTGGAGGTCCCGTTTTCGGGTAGCTATGTGCCCGATGGGTGGATCGGAGCTTTAGCGACTTAGTTACTAGTCGTCGAGCAGACCCTTGGTGATGTCCTCGAGGGTGCGGCCGCGAGTCTCAACACCGAATACTGCCAGCCAGATTGCCATGAACACGCAGAGGCAAGCGTTGATGGCGAATACGCCCATGGTGCCTGCGGAGGTGGTGATCAGGAAGGCGATCCACATCGGGCTGAAGATGGAGCCCAGACGGCCGAATGCGTTTGCCACGCCGGCGCCGCGGATGCGGCATGCGGTCGGGAAAGGCTCGGACAGGTAGATGGCCGCGGTGGTAACGGAGTTGGTGAAGGTGCATACGCAGAGCAGGAAGCCAACGAACATGATGAGCGCAACGTTGTCGGTCGGCAGGGAAGCCCAGATAGGACCGATGATCGCAATCAGGATGTAGGTGGTGCAGAGGATGACCTTGCGGTTTACCTTCTCAACGTAGAAGGTGAGCAGGCCTACGCCAACGGGGATGCCCAGCTGCATGACAACGGTCAGCGTGGTGGACATGTGCGGGTCGAAGCCGTTCTTGGTCAGGATGGTCGGCGTCCAGGAGATAACGGTGTACACCAGAACGTTCATCGTGAAGCAGAGGAACATGGCGGTAAGGGTGCGCAGAACCATCTTCTTCTTGAAGAGGAATGCCCAAGGAAGCTCCTTAACAACCTCTGCCTGCTCGCGCTTGTGGATTTCCTCTTCGGGAACAGCGGGAACGTTTACGCCCTTAGCAGCGGTCTTTTCCTCGATGCGGGAAACGATCTTGTCGGCTTCAGCGTTCTTACCCTTCATTGCCAGCCAACGAGGAGATTCCTCGAGGAAGACGAAGCAGAGAACTACAACGATGAGGCCGATGATGCCGCAGATAACGAACACGGGACGCCAACCGAGCATCGGCAGAACGATCATGTTCATGCAGGAAGCAACCAGGGTACCGCAGTTAGCGATCAGGCCAACGTAGGACTGGTACTTACCACGCTTATGCGGGGGCGTAAACTCGGTCAGCGCTGAGTAGCCTGCCGGGAACGCAGCGCCGAGGCCCAGACCCATGAAGAAGCGGCAACCGGTCAGGAACGTTGCGTCGGGAGAGCCGGCTGCAACGAAGCAGAACACGGTGAAGATAGAACCGCAGATGAGAACTGCCTTCTTACGGCCGATGCCGTCGGAAAGAGCACCTGCCATGAGGCCACCGAAGAGGTAACCAACCATGGTGATGGAGTTGAAGAATGCGAACTGTTCAAGCGTCATCCAGCCTTCAGCCTGGAGAACGTTACCGATAGGACCGCCAACGGCCATATCTACGGAGTCGCAGAACGTAATACCAGCAAGCAGCCACAGGATCTTCTTGTGGAAGCCGGTAATGGGCATACGGTCAAGACGTGCTGCGATACCGTGATACGAGCTTTGCAATGCGTCGGACATGATGCACCTACCTTCCTTTCTTTTGTTTTGTCCCTCCTAGGCACAAAACGATTTACACCCTTTGCCCCCAAGCAAAGGGTTTCCCTTCATTTCCCTCAGTTTTTGTAAAACTCTTACTCCTAGGAAGTTTCAATGAGGCGTGAGCGCCTCTCCCCTAATCGGCTGACCCGTTCCACCCAATAAACGGTTGCCAGCGCAACTTCCGGATACCCATTATTCGGGTCAGGGGCGGTTATCGCAAACAGCTTTTTGTTTTTCCGAATAACAAAAAACTATATAGGCGCTGACCTGGTTAAATATTGCAATGGTAAACGATAGGAAGCCAATTTTTAATTCATTTGCTGAAGCTATGATGCCTGGTAAATCCCATAAAGTGCAAAAATGGCAAGATTGCACACTTCATCTGATCTATAACCACGAAAAAGAGCTTTTAAACGTTTCCATTCGCCCGGTCTATAGCTTTTGACGTTATGGGGCTAAGACAGGTTTCCTCACAAGGAAAACCGGCAAAAACACGCCCCAACCTATCAGCAAACCCTTACGAATACGCCTAAGCGCATGAATGAATCGCCCGTTCGTCAAGGAAGCAAGCCCGATGCCAACCGCATGTCGGGAGCAAAGACGGCAAGCGCGCATGGCACCAAGCCTTCGCACTGCGCTTTTTCTACCAACAACAAGCGCCCCGGCCTCCCGAAGAGACCAGGGCGCTTTCATAGGCCGTATGGTTTTATCTACGCGCGTACCAGCGGGGCAATAGCACGCGTGATGGCGTCGGATGTGGGCGTTGCCAGCGAAGCATCGCTGATCTCAAGCACAACCTTGCCCACCAAGCCGTCTTCCGCAACCTCGGTGAACAGAACCGTGGGTTCTTCCACAATGCCGCAGAACTCAAGCGCGGTGTTATGCGCCGCCTTTTCCACCTTTTCTGCCACCGAATCAAGGTCTTCACTGGTGGTGGCAATAAAGGGAACCGTTACCCGTTCCGGCGGGGGCAGGTGCACGACGGCGTTCTTCGAGATAACCGAATTGGGGATGATAACCGTTTCACCCAAGCGGTTCTTGATGGTGGCATGGCGCCAAGTTACGTCCTGTACCACGCCTTTGCTGGAGCCAACCTGGATGTTGTCGCCCGGCTTGACGATTTTCATGAACGATATCTGCACGCCGCCGATAAGGTTCGAAAGCGTGTCTTGAAAGCCCAGCGAAATTGCAATGCCTCCGACGCCCAGAGCGGCAATAAGAGCCGACATGTTCACGTCGAAACACGTGTCCAGCACGAAGCAGCCGCCCAGGCCCCACACGATGCCACGCACGATGTTGATGAAGATGGAGCTCTGTGGGATGTTTGCGTCGTCGCGCTGCATGATGTGACGCAGCCATTTCACCAGCATGTGCGACACCAGGGCAATGCACACCACCAGCACAATAGCCACAATGATTTTCCCCAGCAGATCGCCACCTGTTATGTTGGAAACGATGTTTTCAAAAGAGCTCATGCGCCCTACCCTTTCACGGCCCGCGAATACAAGCCAATGGTGCCTGTTTGGACTTCCATTATCCGCGCAATGCTTTACACCCATCAACGGTATCATGGAAACTCGCATGACAGTGTTGCGTACTGCGTTCATGCGGAAAAGCACCGTGTTTAGGTACGCCGCGCATGCGGCGGCAAAATGTATGGCCATCGCGTACGCATTCAGCAGCCCGAGAAAGCAGCCTGGCTTTGCTCTGGACGCAGGTGCGCCAAACAGTATCTGCGTTTTTGAACGCGCCTATATAAAAGTAAGAAATCGCTCAAAAAGGAGCACACTGTGAACTACAACCTGGTCGAATTCCAAGGCGCCTATGGCACCTCTTCGCAGATCCCCAAATCGGTTCGCCCTGAAGTTTCCTTCGTGGGACGTTCCAACGTAGGGAAATCTTCTCTTATCAACCGCCTTTTCAACCGCAAGAAACTGGCGAAGGTTTCTTCCATGCCTGGCAAAACCAGCACCATCAACTTCTTCACCACCAAGGAAATCGACTTCGTCGACTTGCCTGGGTACGGCTACGCAAAAGTATCCAAAAGCGAAAAGGCGCGCTGGTCGGAAATGATCAACGGCTACTTCGACCAGTACCGCTACTATGCGCTGGTGGTTTCGCTGATTGACATTCGCCACCCCGCAACCAAGCTCGACGAGCAGATGGTGGCGTTTCTTACCGAATGCCAACTGCCCTTCATGATTGCGCTTACCAAGGCCGACAAGGTAAGCAAGAACGAGGCGAACAAGCAGAAGGCAGCCATCCGCAAGCAGCTGAACCTGCCCGACAGCGTAAACATGGTAGTGTGCTCTTCGGAAAAGGGCACCGGATTCGACCAGCTACGTAAACTCATCGAAGCAGCCTGCAAATAAGCAAAAACCGGGAATTGGGACCTGCCCCTAGTTTCCCAGGCAAGGAGATTTCTTTATGAAGGTAATTCTGTACAGCGACGGGTCTTCACGCGGCAACCCCGGCCCCGGGGGCTTTGGCACCGTGCTGCACTTCACTGATTCGAACGGCATGCTGCACACGCGCGAAATATCGCAGGGTTACACCAACACCACCAACAACCGCATGGAGCTTTTGGGCGTTATCACCGGCTTGGAAGCGCTGAAGCGCCCCTGCACGGTGGAAGTGCACTCCGATTCGCAGTACGTGGTAAACGCCTTCAACCAGCATTGGATAGAGGGTTGGCTGAAGCGCGGTTGGAAGAACTCGAAGAAAGAGCCCGTGAAGAATTCCGATTTGTGGAAGCGCCTTCTGGAAGCGAAAAAACCCCACACGGTGAGCTTCCACTGGGTAAAGGGCCACGCAGGCCACCCTGAAAACGAGCGCTGCGACGAGTTAGCAACCACCGCCGCCGACGGCCCCGGCAAAATCAAAGACGAAGGCTTCAAAGCCTAAACGCAAGAAGGCACCCAATCGGGTGCCTTCTTAACAAGAGGCGTCCAATCGGGACAGTCCCTTTTGGACGCCTTTTAACAAAATGGGGACTGTCCCCTTTTTGTCATGGGCAAAGCCCGGGCATGCGCTAGTAAGTCAGCGAGCGGGATTCTGGCGAGTGCAAGGGAAGCGAAAAGCCCGGGGCATTGGCCTTCGTGCCATGCCCCGGGCTTTGAGGTTTCCCTGTGCCGCCAGAATCCCGCGCAGCGCCATCGCGTCTCGCGAGTCCAGCGCTGTTCGGCAGAACAGCGCAATCACCTAAATCAGGCGCACCCTGCGAACGCCTTCGATTTCACGAAGCTTGGCAATAGCTTCATCGGAAGGAGCCTGGTCCATGTCGATAAGGGTGTAGGCGTAATCGCCACGTGCCTTGTTCATGAAGTTGGCGATGTTCACGTTGTCTTCACCCAGGATGCTGGAAATCTGGGCAATCATGTTCGGAACGTTCTTATGCAACAGGGCAATACGCGTGAGGCCTTCGGGGCATACGCCCATATCGCATGCCGGATAGTTCACGGAATTGGTGATGTTGCCGTTCTCGAAATAATCCATCATCTCGCGCACGGCCATGATGGCGCAGTTGTCTTCCGCCTCTGCCGTGGAAGCGCCCAAATGCGGAATAACCACGGTGTTCTTCATCTTCATGGTTTCAGGCGTTGCGAAGTCGGTGATGTAACGCTTCACGCGGCCCGAATCCAGCACTACCGAAAGGGCAGCAGGATCAACCAAGGTGTCGCGCGAGAAGTTCAGCAGCACCACGCCTTCCTTCATCAGCGAGCACATATGAGCGTCTACCATGCCGATGGTGCTCTTCAGCGCGGGCACGTGGATGGTGATGTAGTCGCAAGTGCGGAAGATGTCCTTCAGATCGGTGATGTAATGCACAGGGCTGGAAATCTTCCATGCAGCGCTCACCGAAACGAACGGGTCGTAGCCGTACACGTCCATGCCCAGTTCCACCGCGGCGTTGGCAACCTCTGCGCCAACCGCGCCCAGGCCGATAACGCCAAGTTTCTTGCCTTTGATTTCCTGACCGGCGAATTCCTTCTTCGCCTTTTCAGCTGCCTTGGCGATGTTCTCGTCTTCGGCATGTTCGCGGCACCAATCGATGCCGCCCAGAATATCGCGGCTGCCCAGCAGAAGCGCGCACAGCACGATTTCCTTAACCGCATTGGCATTGGCGCCGGGCGTGTTGAACACCACAATGCCTTCGTCGGCGCAACGGTCGAGCGGAATGTTGTTCACGCCCGCACCGGCACGCGCGATGGCGCGAAGGCCGGCAGGAAACTGCATATCATGCATGGCAGCGCTGCGAACAAGAATGCCCTCGGCTTCATCCAGTGAATCGGTAAGTGAATACGTCTCAGGGTCGAGCAAATCGGTACCGTGGGCAGAAATGTTGTTCAAGCAATGAATGAGCCTCATACAGGATCTCCTAACTACCATGCTTTCAGAACCAATAGCAACGTTGCTAATGATAGTAAAAAAGGCACCCCGTGGGGTGCCTGATTCGTAAATGGTGCGGGTGAAAGGACTTGAACCTTCATGAGCCGAAGCTCATACGGACCTGAACCGTACGCGTCTGCCAATTCCGCCACACCCGCATGTGCAGCTTTTTTGCAGGAGTTAATTTACCTTAATCGCCGCAGGCATGCAAGCATTAATTTACTTTCTCCGAAAATATTTTTGTGAACTGGGGTTATAGGCCGAAGTTGAATGGTCGTCGAACTGCAACAACGGCCCGCCGCAGCATATGCTACTCGGGTTTTGCCTCTGATTGCCTGGGGGTTTCCTCGCTGCCATCAGCTTGATTCGGCTGATCGATATTTTCCGGGCTAGCTCCATCGTTGCCCGCCGGCCCAGGCTCCCTGACATCTTCAGACAGCTCGGGTCCGTCAGCACCATCCTCGCCGCCGTGCACACCCGTATCGCCAGCCCCGCCATCGGCACGCGTGCCAGCGTCCTCGGCGGCTGCTTCGCCCTCAGGGCTTGCCTCGGCTTGCTTTTGCTGTTCCCTTTGGCGACGCACCAGCTCAACCGCTTCTTGCAGCGCTTTCTCTTCCTCGATGCGTGCCACTTCCTTGGCGGACTTCACCGTCTTGGAAATCTCCAGAACCAGCAACACCACCAACGGCAGCAAGATGAACGGGAAGAACACCAGCGGGTTTGAAAGCAGCGACACCAGCGTACCCAATGCCGCCGAAACGAACACCACGCGCCCCACCACATTGGTGGCGGCCACGGGCTGCGCGTCTTCCACCGCGTTCGCATCGCCCTTGGTGCGGAACATCAGCTGTCCGTTTTCTTCGTACACACTGGTGATGCGGTGCGTGTTCAGCGCGCCTTCCATCGAAGATTCCGTGGCGCGGAACGTGATGATGTCGCCCACCTGCAAATCGGCAGGGCCGGTTTCCTCCGTCACAATGAACGAGTGCACCGGAATAGCCGGCTCCATGGAACCGGTAAGCGTGCGCATGAAGCTGTAGTTGCCCAAGCTGGGCACTTCACCGGCGGGCGTGAACACGGTGCGAAGCAGCACGATAAGCGCCAGGGCAATTATCACTGCCGCCAGAACGTTCACAACGCGAAGCACGTATTTCATTATTCGCGGCTCCCGCCGTTGGAAGAGCCGCCCTGCCCCGTTTCACCGTCGTCGTCCGAAGCAGAAGAAGTATCCTGTCCGCGTAGCTTCGTAAGCAGGTAGCGCGAAAGGCTGTTGCCCTCGGCGCGCTTTTCAGCACGTGCACGGGCGGCCTCTGAATCCTGCAAGCTGCGCGAAAGCTCGTCGATACGCTGCTGCATTTCCTGCTTCATACGGGAAAGCTCGGCGTCGTGCTGTTCCTGCAGCGCCTTCACGGCATGGGCACGTTCGGTTACTGCAGCGTCTACCTGGCTTTGCAGCTCTGCACGTTCGGCTTCAGCGTTCTTGCGCGCTTCCTCAGCGCGTGTCTGCGCATCATCCACGCGCTTCTTCGCATCGGCCTGGACAGCTTCCACCTTGGCAGCAGCATCGGCACGAGCCGCCTCAACATCGGCATCCGCCTTCTGACGTGCCTGTGCAACCTGAGCATCGGCCTTTTCCGTTGCCGCCTTGATGCGTGCATCGGCATCGTTCTTGGCAGCCTGCACGGCCTCTTCCGCTTCTGCCTTGGCGGCGGAAACCGTTTCGGTGGCTTCATCCATGGCCGCTTGCACTTCGTTGGCCGTTTCGATCTTCATGCGCTCAACTTCTGTTGCCGCATCGGCGCGCGCCTTCGCCGCTTCCGCCTCGGCAGCGCGCTTGCCTTCTTCGACGTCGGCCAGGGAATCGCGCGCTTCCTCCAAATCGGATTCGGCAAGCTGGGCACGCTGGGTTAAGCCCTCTTCACGGGCCTTCGCTTCATCAAGCGCATCGGACAAGCTGTCGCGTTCGTCTTCCAACGCATGCGCCTGCACCTTCCAGGCCTTCAGCTGGCTTTCCAGTTCCTCGGTCTTCTTGCGCTCTTCCTCAAGCGCTGCCTCGGCATCAAGCTGAGCCTGCGTTACTTCCTCAACGAACACTTTGCGCACTTCCACATCGGGAATGTCGCAGTTGTCCACGAACTCTTCCTTGATTTCCTTGATGAACTTCGGCTGCACTGGCTCGTGCTGTTGGCTGGCAAGCTCGGTGAGGTTGCGATCGTCGGAAATCAGGCTCTTGAACACTGTGTAGTTGTTGATGAGGTTGGTGTACATCTGCACCATGTACTCATCGTCGAAGGCCATGGCGGAATCCTTGACCTCGATGTTGTAACCCACCTTGTCGTAGCGCTCCATGAACTGCCACAGCTGATAGCACTTGCGGTAGTTCGGATCTTTCATGATAAGGTTCGTGCGCTGAATGGGGCTGCGCACGGTGGCGCACCCCTGCATGATCTGGCAGAACGACGCGTTGCGCAGCGCCATAACCAAGCGGCGCACGCGGTCGATGCGCATGAAGGTATCGATGTTGTCGGCATCGTTTTCGGCAAAGCTCTGACGGTCCTTCACCGTCATTTCCACGTTGTACTCGATTTCCTCGTACGCATCGCCGATCTTGCTGTGCATGGTGAAGCGGTTGCGGATCTCGTTGCCCGTAGACCAGAAGATGACGTCGGTGCGCTTATCAACGAACGTCAGCAAGCGCTGGATAAGGTGGTACACGAAGCGGTTCTCGTACAGGTCGTACGTTTCCGCCATGTTCACGTTCAAGATCTTGGTGGGGTGAATCTCGCCGTCGTCCGAGGGCGCCAAAAACTGCGTGTTCTGGCTTAGATGGCGCACGCTGTCAGCCGAAATCTTCTTCGCCAGCGAAATGGGCACCACTTCTTCTTCGGTGGTAATGAAGCGGCGGGGCTTTTCGATGATGGTGTTGATGGCATCAAGCGAATCCTCGATTACCTTGATCCATTCCTCGTCCACCACTTTGACCAGCTCTTCGCGCTTCTGCTCAAGCGTGGTATCGGACGCCTGCGCCATTTCGTACAGGTAGCGGAAGTAGCGGTCGTCCTCCTGGATGGGCTCCATCTGGGTGGAAAAGCTGTCGTACAAATCTTGGATAGTGTCTGACATTTAAGTACCCCACGGGTTATAAACGAGCCCGGGCGCCACACGTGCGCCCGGGCAATCTCTTAGTACATGTTCTGGATGCGCTGCAGGTACGAAACGCTGTCGGGCAGGCCGCCTTCGCCGAAGGTCTTCTCGATGTAGTCGATAAGGCCCTGCATCTCGTCGCGCACGAAGCTCACGTTCATGGACTCGAACTTCTTCAGCACCTTACGGGCAATGATGTAGTCCATGCCGCCCAGTTCAGTGCCGCCGCACGCCACGTACACGGGAATGAAATCGTACATCTGCTTGATGATACGGTTGCCAAACGCCAGGCGGAAACGCGTTTGCAGGTACTGGTCAAGCTTGTGCATCTTTTCCAGCATTTCCTCGGAAACCACGTGTTCCACCTTGGCCTTCTGGAACAGGTACTGCAGATGCTCGCTGGTAATGTGCACACGCTCATGCGGCGGGCACTCGAATGCGTCGGCGCGCTCGTTCAGCTCGATGGGGATGGCACGGTCGTACACCTTGTCGGTAATGGTGAAGGTGGAGTCGTCGTTGTTGGCCGTGCCCACGAACCACAGGCTGTCGGGAATGTGGATCTTGCCGTCTTCCAGGCCCTTCGGGTCGCCCGCCCAGGCGGTGGGAACCAGCTCGAGCGTCCATTCGTCGTGGCTGGGCATTTCCAGCACCGAAAGGATCTCGGCGAAGTAGTACTCGACGCGCGCCAGGTTCATCTCGTCCAGCACGATATAGCTGGGGTCTTCGCGCATGCCCGCCTCGTACACGGCGCGCAGGAACTCGGTTTCGTTGAAACGCTTCGAGAACTCGTTGAAGTAGCCCAGAACCTCGGTACGGTCGCGGAACGAAGGCTGCACCGAAACGATGGTGGCCGGGTTGTCCACATAGCGGCTGAACGAATACGGCAGCGACGTTTTACCCGTACCGGAAATGCCTTCCAGAATCAGCAGCTTGCTGGCAGCCATGCCGGCAACGTAGCGACGCACGATTTCAGGTGTGTAGTACAGGCCCATTTCGCTGCAAGCGAAGTAGCGGTAGCCGTCCACGAACTGCTCCAGCGAAATTTCGTTGTCATATACGGGCGGCGTCCAATCGCGATACTTCAAGTCGACCAGCGAAAGCTTGGGGAAGCGGTTTGCCTGGGCAATTTCCTTCGCCTCGGCAAGCGTCTTGGCTTCCACCGTGGCCTTTGCCATGGCAGCAGCGGCGCCTTCCACAGAATCGCCGTCGAGCGAAAGCTTGCCACCCGCCGCCGGCGCACCTGCCGCTGCGCCCGCCGTACCAGCAGCACCACCTTCCGCAGCACCTTCGCCCGTTACGTTTCCAAGCGTGGGAATGGTGTCGTCAACCAGGGCAGATGCGCCCACATAGGGGATGCGCTTCGTGCCGCCCATGGCATTCACCTTCAAGGCCAGCACCTTGTTCTTTTCGTCCATCAGGTCGAGCACCTGTTTGTTCAGGCGGCCGATTTCGCGGTAGAGCACCTTGTTGTCCGACTTGTCGGCCTTAAGCTCGTGATGCACCTTCCAGCGGCGCACGATGATCACAACAATGAGCACAGGAATGGCAATGAGCATGGCAAACAGCAGCACTGCGCCGATTTTGCCCACGATGTCGAACGTATTGAAGTACGTGATGAAGATGCTGAAATAATCGACCCAGCCGAATACCAGCAAATTCAGTATGGAAGCGAACACGGCAACGATGTTGTACACAACCTTTGCCAAAAGCTCCCAGGCGAAGCTCAAGAATTCACTCACGGCTCACGCCCCTTCCTGCACAAACCTGCGCGCCTGGGCCATGCCCGACGCGCAGGAGATAGTTGGTTTATTTCTTGGAACCGTCTTCGTTCTTGCCTGCTTCGGCAGATGCCAGCGCAGCTTCCGCTTCGGCCTTCAGGCGCTTCGCCTCGGCCAAGGCGGCCTCCGCTTCGGCGCGGGCCGCTTCAGCCTGCGCTCGTTCATCGGCAGCGGCGGCTGCTTCGCCCTTGGCGGGCTTGCCCTGCTCGCCATCCACGATGGCTTCCGCGGCTTTCATGCGGTCCTCTTCGGCCATAGCACGCTTCAGGTTCATGCCCACGATTACCAAGTGGTACACCTGGTAAATGAAGAACAGGAGCATCGGCAGCACGATGATAATCAGGAAGCCCCACGTGTTGGAAAGAACATCCATCACTTTGCCCAGATACGGGATCTTGAAGGCGTACTTGCCCACGATGTCGCCGTCGGCAATAACGTGCTGGTCGGCCAAGTCGTTGTTATCGCCCTTGGTGGTGTAGCTGTTCATGCCGTTTACTTCGTTGATGGAAACAATGCGGTGCGTGTTCAGCGCATACTGATTGTCGATAATGGTATGGAACGTAACGATATCGCCCACCTGCAGCGTGGAAGGACCGCACTGCTGAATAATAATCAGATCGTTTTCGCCGAACGTAGGCTCCATGGATTCGGACTGAACCGTCAACGGCGTGAACCCGCCCAGGTTGGAAACGCTGCCATCGTCTTTCGTGGCAAGCGTGGTGAACGCGAACAACGCTGCAACCAGGATGATGATCCACATTACAACACTGATCACAATGGATGCAGCTTTTTTAACCGTACTCATGACGCCCTTTCCTATGCGTTACGCGATATAGCTTGTTATTGAGATTCCTGTTGTTCGATGCCCTCAAAACGCATCGATACCGAATAATCGGCACCTTTTACCATATTAGTGCAATTTGGGTCGGTCCCCTCCAACCAGATGCGAACAATCACGGGTTTATCGGTGTCAGTGACCAGGCTAAACATGTTTGCAGCCTCGCTTGACCCCCCCCCTTGTACAAGCCCGAAGACAGTCGCCGAGCCCGCACTGCTTGCCGTGGCACCCATGTTGGGGTTGTACACCCAGGTTCGGTTGTCGCACGTGAAGCTCATGCGCATGGCCTGCGGCAACCCTTCCTTGTTGGAGGAAAACTGCGTTCCCGGTTCGTTGTTGCTGCCCGCTTCGCCCGTAAGGCGCACCGTCACATCATCGTGGCTGATGAAGTGCAGCGTGAATTCCAGATACGCACCCGTGGAAGCCTGCGCCGCCAAGCCGTCTTCGTAGGTGAAGTTCTGGTAGTCGGACGTGGTAACGGGCTGCAGCTTCGAAGTGTCGATGTTCACGCCCTTTTCGGATGCAATGCGCGCGGAAATCTGGTCGAAGCCCAACGTGCTTACGTACTGATCGAAGCTGTCGTGCGCGTCCAAGTCGAAGCGCAGGGCATTGCCCGCGTTGGCCGTCAGGGCAAGCGAGCGCGCCTTGGCATGGTCGGCGATGGAAAACCAGGCGAACGTTGCCATGGCAATGGCCACCAGGGCGAACAGCACCAGCAACACCGTGGTTGCCAGGCGATGCCGCAGGTCTTCGCGCTTATCGGGGTTTTGTGCGTTCTGAGCCATTTACGCCCCCTGCCCATCCAGCACGGCAAACAGGTTCACGTGCAAGATGCCCGTGTCGTTGTACAGGTAGTCGGCGCTATCCGGGTCGGTGCCTTCGATGTAGTAGTACACGTCCAGGCGGTACGTGGTGCCCGAATCAAGCGAAAGCAGCGTGTTCTGCGGGCGCGTGGCGTTTTCGCCGCCTTGCATAACGTAGTTGTTGAAGTTCTGTGCGTTGTCGTTTGCGCAGGCCAGCGCCCCATTGCGCCACCCCAGCAGCATGCCGTTGGAATAGCCGGCAAGCGAAGGTGCCGTTGCGGGGTGCTCGGCGCGATGCGTTCCCGGCGCATCGTCCAGCGTGAAGTAGCGGCTTTGCAGCACTTCGCCGTTGCGGGAAAGCTTCAGGCCCACGCGCGTGGCCTTCAGAAGTTCAGGGTCGGCGCCTTCGGGAGCCAGCGTGTCGCCCAAGTACAGGTTCACCGTACCCGATGCCTTTGCCGCGCCCGAGCCTACCAGGTTCGCGCGGATATCGATCCAGCCATGGTAGAAATGCTGCCCGTCTTCCGCCTGGGTGAAATGCACAGCGCGGCCGGAATCGTCGGTGCGGGTGCATTCGGCAAAGCCGTTCAAGTCGAACGTGGAAACCGGGTACAGGGTAAGCGGGTTGGGACTGTTGGATGAAAATGCCACATCGCCGTCTTGCGTCCAGCGGTTTGCCTGGGCATCGCCCAGTTCAACCACCAGCTTGCTTTCATCGCTGTGCACCGAAACGGAATTGGTGTTTACCGCGGCATTGCTGGTGAACCAGGCGTACGTTGCCGCCACCAGCACCGCCACGATAACCAGGCACACCAGCACGGCCCCCGTTTGGGAAAGCCTTAACTTCGCTTTGGTTGCATTCGGTTCCATGGCGCCTCCTTATGCCTTGGCGCCCGCAAAGGCAAACTGCAGGGTAAAGTTCTTCGACTGCGCTTCGGTGATGCAGTTGGCATCGCAGCCTTCCATGTACACGAAGTAGCGCACGCTGGCTACTTCGTTTGCACCCAAGGTGAACAAGGGCTGGGCACCCGAGCGCAGCACAGGGCTATTGCCCGAGCCGTCCATCGTGTGCGCGCCCATGGAAAGCGCCGGGTCGGCAACGTAGTTCCACGAACCCTGGCCGCCTACTACCACGTTGTTCTGCGCCGTGGTGCGCTTCGAAGCAGCCTGAGACGTGTTGCCCAAGTCGTCGCACGAGAAGATGAAGGTATGCGTGCCCGAAGCGCTCTGCACAATGAAGCCCACGCGCGCCGCCGCGAGCAACTGCGGGTCGGCGGAAACACTCATCTGGCTTAAGTACAGGTACACCGCCAACGGGGACGCCGCGCCCTTCAGGTAAAACGTGCCCGTAAGAGCGTAGTCGTTCAGCTGCGAAGTGCAATTGGCGTAATCGGTGGTGATGCCGCTGGCATTTTGGAACGTGGCGCGCCAGAAATTGGAAAGATCGGCCGTGGAAATGGGATACAGCGTTTTGTCGGTAGCGGAAAGCTGGCACGTGGTGTCGAACGGGCCGCCTTCGTTGGCGCTGATAAGCAGATCGTAGCCATCTTCGCTGACGGTATGGGCCACCGGCGTTACGTTGGTAAAACGCGAGCCCGAAAACCAGGCGAACGTTGCCGCACTGAGCACCAGCGCCAGCACCACCAGCCAAGCAGCGGCGCCCGCCATGCCGCGGCGGGCGGCAAGGATGCTGCGCAAGCGTTCGGAGCGTTGGTTGTCCTTCGATTCAGCCATAGCGCCCCCTACCCTTGACTACCCGCAAAGTGCAGGGCCAGCGATTCCAAGTTGGTGCCGCACAGGTTGTTGGTGCAGTCTTCGTCGCACCCTTCAAGCCACACGTACACGTCTACCTGCACCGGTGTGCTGTGGTCGGCACCTTGGGCGGCAGCGGGAAGCGTGCAGAGTTTCGCGCCTGGCTTGGTAACCTTGCCGCTTTCCTCGTCGTATTCGCAATAGTTACTAGAGTTCAGAAGCTGACTTGAAAAATCAACCGTAGAGCCGTCGGTTTTGGTGCTATCCAGCACGCAACCCGCCTTGCCGTTTTTGGTGTTGTAGTTCGCTTCGGGGTTATGTGCCTGCGAAAGCTCGAATATATACTGCCCCGCCACCGGCTGGTTCTGCCCCGGCTGATGCACCAAGAAGCCCACACGCAGTGCAGTGGAAATAGGGTTCTTCGCGTCCGTATCATCGAAGCGGATATCGGACAGGTACACATCAGTGGGAAGGGAACTGGTGGCAAGGTAGAGCGACGTTTCGTAGTAGTCGGACCGTTCAGCCGGGCCGAAGAACGTTGCCAGCAAGGAAGACTGCGTAGATCCGCCCGTGAAGCCCGTTACCTTCTGAAAGCCATTTTGGATGTTGTCGGTGGAAACCGGGTTTAGCAGGCCCTGGAAGGAAAGGCCTGCGTTCGACTTGTATTCGCCGTTGTAGTCGTTGGATATAAGGAAGGTGACGCCCGTGCCGGCGGCCATCTTCACATCGGTTACGTGGCGGTTTGCGTTGTAGATGTACCACGCGTAGGTAACCAGCACAGCCGCAAGCGCCGCAACGATAAGCGTAACGAGCATGCGCTTGAAGCGTTTGCGCAGCTGCTGCGAATCGCGCGCTTCGTCCATGGGGGCTACCTCCCTTCGCTCCGTAACAAACCGCAGGAAGAAAAACCCACGTAATGTTTCATTGTAAGCGAAGTGTCACCACCCCGACATGCGCATAGCAAAATAGGGACAGTCCCCATTTTGTCATTCCCGCAAGACAATACAAGAAGACCCCCGAACGCTTTCGCGCCCGAGGGTCTGGGATGTCCAAAAGAGACTGTCCCTTTTGGCTGTTGGCTGTTTTGGTTGCCTTTTAGTTAAAGCCACTTAAGGGCGTCAGAAACCGAAAGCGCCGCCACAGGGCAATGCTGCAAGAATTTTTCGTCGTTTGTTACTAGCAGCCTTGCATCGCTTCGCATCGCTGCCGCAATGATAAGGTCATCCTCAAAATCATCGTGCACAGCACGCTGCTTTTCGGCAATCCACACGTCCGATTGGTCGCACCCGACAGAAGAGGAAATAGACTCCATCGACGAAACGCACGCCCATGCAATCTCACGCGCCGCACGCGCATCCTGCTCGCTCAGAATGCCCTTCTTCTGGAGTCTTACCTCACGCTTGACCCCAGCAGATATCAAATAGTACAAATCTTTCACTGAAATAGCTGCATGAACAAGCTCGTACCCTTTTTCCAAGGCCTTGCTCAGAAAAGAAAAGGCTTGGCCGTGCATGGGCCGATACGCTTGAAAGCAATCGAGCCAAACATTGGTATCGACAAGGATCAGATTCGATTGGCTCATTCATCCCACCCCATCGATTCGTCGTATTTTTCCTCATACGCATGTTCCCGCATTTCCTTATAGGAAACCGACGAATCGGCCAAGGGCCATGCCAGCCCCATTTTGAGATAAGCGCCCTTAAGAAGATGCGCGCCCTCTTCAGCAAGCTTCAGCTTTCTTTTCTTTTCCTCTTCGCTTTCGGCCTTTTTGCGCTGCTCTTCTTCATGGGCTAGTAGCTGGCGCACCTCGCGCGGATTGTCAGCGTGCTGACTGGCATACAGCCAAAGGGCACGAACGGCCTGCGTGGGAGTAAAACCAGCATTGGCAAGAGCGGCGTCACCTGCTTCTTTCAACGAGGCATCGATGCGGGCATTGATCTGTGCAGTTGCGGCCATGGCATGCTCCTTCCCCATTCAACGAGAACATACCATGCCTGGTTGAATGCGTAAAGCATGTAAAGCACAAAGGAATAGCGATGTCCGCTGGACCCTGCGAGCGCTGCACCGAGTAAAAGGGATGGGCCACGGAACTGTCCCTTTTGGTTACCAGGGTCGCAATGAACGCAAGACAATACAAGAAGACCCCCGAACGCTTTCGCGCCCGAGGGTCTGTAGTGTCAAAAGAGACCGTCCCTTTTGGTTAGGTTAGTTTAGGCCTGAGTAGTGCTTGCAACGCCCACGAAACCAAGGTTGCCGGTTACTGCATCTGCAATCCCGTCGCTAGCATTTTCGGAAACACAGTCCTTATCGCAACCTTCGTACCATACGCGAACAGTGATTTCTACTTCCTTATCGGTTCCCTGTTCAATAGTTGTCAGCTTAATTTTACCAGCAACGGCCTGTCCCTGCGCATCTACCGAACCAGCGTAATCGGCAAAGTTCAGATATGATGCCGTGGTTGCTCCATTTTCAGCGGAAGCAACCCAATAATCGCCTTCTGTAGCATTTTTGTCCGTATAGTAACCACTGCCAGTTTCAGTGCCTGAAAGCTTGAACATCAACCACTCATTGCTGTTGCCAACTTTTACAGCAAAACGACCAGCAGTACCCATCTTGCCATTAGCCTTCAGAGTGCTTGTCGCATTCGCCGCGTCAAAATAAACGTCCATCTTGCCGTTAGTCACACCAAGTTTGAAGGTGTAATCTTCGTATTTATTTTTATCCCCGTCGTTTTCTTTAACTTTCAAAGCGCTCTGGTACTGATCGGCGAGAGCATGTCCAGCATTGCCGTTTGTCCAATGAAGGGTTTCGAAGAAGCTCTTCGCATCACCAGTCGATACGGGATAAAGCTTCGAAGGGTTGTCCTCGCCGGGAGTCATACCTGCGCTAGTGTTGCCTACCTGATTGATATACAAATTCGGTACTGACGAGGTAGTACTCATGTTAACGCCCTCTGCAACAACACGATTGTTGTTCACGAACCATGCGAACGTGGCGGCGCCCAGGGCAATGGCGGCTACGATCACCATGGCGATAGCAGCACCAAGCTGCTTTTTCAGTGCCTTGGTTTCCATATTGGATCCTTTCTCGATCCTTTTCCTATAACTGAGAAATATGCCACGCCCGGATGGTGGGAGGGGACTCTTTCCCTTAATAACCATTCCACAGATTACCACAAGAACCTTGCGGCAAAGAGCACTTTTGCGCAGGTAAATGTACCAATAGCGCATCACCCGCAACAATGCGGCCCCACCTGCACTTGCGCAACCGCTCAGCCGCGGTTTGGGCACCCTCCTCTACGCCTACGCCGGCGGGTTGGGCTGGTTGCGGCGGGTGTCCCAGGTTACCTGGTTGTTCTTGTAGTAGTCGGGCGCGTCGTTGCCCGCCGCGCTGATGGGGTCGTTGCCGGTGAGCGTGTCAAACCGCCCGAGCCTAAACGCCGAATTCATCGCTTTCATTATCACTAACCCTTGAAATCGTGTGATTTGCCGCCCTGCATAAACCTTGATTTCGTGTAAAACTAACCAATTGCTAAACCTTGAAATCGTGTAATAATTGGTTTGCATTAACTCTTGATTTCGTGCATTTGGAGTAGTTATATGCCTATTTACCAGCGAAAATCGTATAAACAGCTTCTTGACTGGAAAAGTATCAGCAATGGCTCAACCGCCATGCTTATAGAGGGCGCACGCCGTGTTGGAAAGTCCACCGTGGCAAAGGAATTCGGCGAAAAGGAATACGGCTCCTACATCCTGGTTGACTTCACTCGCGTAAACGATGAGTTCAAACAAACCTTTTTGGATACCCGCATGGATCTGGATAGCTTCTTCCTGTACCTGCAAGCAGCTTTTGGCACCACCCTTGAAAAGCGCAATTCCCTCATCATTTTCGATGAAGTCCAGCTTTTCCCTCCTGCACGAGAGTTCATCAAGCATCTAGTGGCAGACGGCCGCTACGACTACCTGGAAACAGGGTCTCTCATCTCGCTCAACGCAAATGTGAAAAATATACTTATTCCCTCAGAGGAAGAGTCCATCGCAATGGGTCCCATGGATTTTGAAGAGTTCCTCTGGGCAATGGGCGAACGCCCTTTGGCAACGTTTATCAGAAACTCGTACGAATCGGGCAAAGGCCTCCCCGACTCACTTCATCGCAAAGCCATGCGCCTTTGGAATGAGTACACGCTCGTTGGCGGTATGCCTCAAGCCGTAGCGGCATACGAGCCCGAACGCGACCTCATGGCAGCGGAGCGCGCCAAGCACCTTATCTTAAAGCTCTATCGAGAAGATATAGAAAAATATGGTGGACTTGCCAGCAAACGCATCAAAGCCATATTCGATGCCATACCGGGACAGCTTTCAAAGCACGAGAAAAAACTCACCTATAGTCAAGTTGAAGAAAACAGTCGTTCTCGGGATTTCGTCGACGCATTTGCTTGGCTTAAGGAGGCGGCAACCGTTAATCTCTGCACTGCCTGCACAGACCCTTCTGTAGGACTGGCGCTGAGCGAAGACGCGTCCGTTGTCAAATGCTACATGGCGGATACGGGCCTTCTTTCCTCCATGGCGTTCAATGCAGCCGGAGAGCACATGCCCGAAGCATACCGTCAAACACTGCTAGGCAATGCTTCGGTGAACGAAGGGATGCTTACCGAAAATGCCGTCGCTCAACAACTCGTAGCACGGCAACATCCCCTTCACTTCTATTCGTGCAGCTCGCGCACGAGCAAAGAAGACCGCATGGAAATTGACTTCCTCATCGTGGCTCCTTATGCCGATGCGGGTATGAAGCCCCGCGTTAGCCCCATAGAAGTCAAATCGGGAAAACGTTACACCACGGTTTCGCTCGATAAATTCAAAACGAAATTCGATAAACGCGTTGGAAAGCGATTCATACTGCATCCCAAGCAATTCCAAGCACAAGGCGATATCCTGGCGCTACCCCTATACATGGCGCACTTACTATAGATTTCACAAAGGCTCGCAAGCAAACGCGGTTCACTGCGCCTAGCTTGCGAGCCTTCTTTTCCCAGGAAGTGTTTACGCCGGCGGGTTAGGCTGGTTGCGGCGGGTGTCCCAGGTTACCTGGTTGTTCTTGTAGTAGTCGGGCGCGTCGTTGCCCGCCGCGCTGATGGGGTCGTTGCCGGTGAGCGTGTCGAAGATGTCTTCCACGAACTTCACGATAAGGCTGGTGTTGTCCGCCTCTTCCGCATCGAAGTCCATGGCAAACTCAACTTCGCCGCCGATGATGTCGTCCACGCATTCGGGGTCGTCGCCATCAAGCCAGATAACCACGGTGTACTTGTCCACGTAGCCCAGCTTGAAATCATCGTCGGCAATGTGGCACACCACGTCGTTCGATTCGAAGTTTTCGCACCCCGCCTCGTTGCCGCCATTGGCAGCAGGCGCCGCATACGTTACGGCTTCCCCATTGCGGTACACGCGCACGCGCGCCGCCTTGTCGGCGCCCTTCGAAGCGGAAACCACCTTCAGCTTGGCGTCGTAGGTCAAATCTTCCTTGCCGGCATTGCGTATATAAAAGGTATAGGCAACGTAGTTCTTGCCGTTGTGGCTGCCGTCCACTTGGTCAAGATCGTTAGGCAAATCGTCGGCGGCGATGTTGGTGCCGTCAGCCACCGCGTCGGCGGTAAGGCGTGCCGTTGCCCCTTCGAACTGGGTATTGTCGGCAATAGCCACACCGCGCCTGAACAGCTCCAGGCGGTTCAGGTTGATGGTGAAGTTACCCATGTTTTCCTGCATGAACGAAATGCCGAACAGCACCGCCATAACCAGCGCCAAGCACAAAAGCACCTTCTGCAGCGTGCCGATGCGCAAAAGCGCCGCACCGATGCGGTGCATACGGCGCTTGGGCAGGTACATGGAAACGATGGTTTCGGGGTCAAGGTCGCCGCCGCTTTCGGCAAGGGCGTCTTGCACCTCTTGCACGCGCATCATTTCTTTTCGGGAATACTTCTTAGAAGCACGCTTCTTGCCGAAACGCTCCCGCTTGCCTTTGCCCGCCTTTGCCGCTTCTGCCGCAGGGGCATCTACGACGGAAGACTCTGCAACAGGTTGAGCCTCGACAGCGCCTTGGCTAGATTCCTGCTGCGTTGCAGAATCCTTCGTGGCGGCGTCTTCGCCTTCGGGCACTTCGCCCTTCTTTTTATTGAATAGCGCCATGGCAATCAGATCTTGTACTTGGCGCGCACGTAGCCCATGTATTCCTTCACGGCCTCACGCTCCAAGTCGTCGGCGTAGCGGAACTGCAAACCGCACGCATTACGGTACAAGCTGCCCTTAGGAGCCTGGCGCAACCAGCACACAATACCAAGCTGAACAGGCAATTCGTGACGCTCGCCATTCACGCGCACCGGGGGAAGCTGCACCTGCAGGGCTTCACCCACATCGGGGAAATCGTTCAGATACATTGCCAGGCCGCCGGCGGAAACGTCGATGGTCATGCCGTCTTCCTGCTCGTCTTCGGCGGCATTGTCGCGCTGGTAGTGCAAGCGCATGGAAACCTTGAAACGTTCGTCACGGCGCTTGAAGAAGGTGCGATGCTCGGCCACCTGGCGCATCTTCCAATAGGTGCGGATGCCGGCCTTTTCCACCGATTCGGGGTAGCCTGCCACCATGAAGCTGTTTTCGCCCACGCTGTACTGCATAAGGAACTTCTGGTTTTCGTCCAAAATAAGCGGCTTGCCCGCAAGCATGGGCACGCTGATAAGGAAGTACGCTTCATCGACGGCACCTTTATAGGTAGCCATCATGTTGAAATCGGTTTTCTGCCCCATGGGAACGTCGAAAGCTACTTGCAACTTGGTTCCAGGCTTTATCTGCAACTCGGCCATGCCGCCTTCCTTCCCCATTTCCGGCGTTTGGGTGGCCCCGTACATTTACGATTTGCCTATTATAAAGTTTCTTTTCCCGAAGCGCGGCACGGATTGCCCTTTTAACAGCCCAGGACAAAAGGGGCAGAGGCGCCAGCGCGTCTTTCGACGGAAGGAAAACAAAGAACGCCGCCAAGCACATGACCAGCGACGCTCCCTCTTTACCGGTTGTTGCCTGCTGCGAGCTTCTAGCCTAGCAGGTGCGACACCACCGCGCCGCCTACATCGAGCGCCACCACGGTAAGCGCGAACACCGCATTGGGCTTTTTCCGGGACATATCGTTCGCATGCACTTTGTTCATGGGTTCCTCCTAGGGCTTTCCCAAGCAGGCTTGTTCTAGCAAGCCGTCTGTTTGTTCCCGTTAATTGTAAGCCATGGTGAACTTTTAGGGAAGGATGAGTCTAAAGCCAGACCAGCAAGCGCCCCATTGCCAGCTCGCCTCCAACAACCCAGTTGCGCAACAAAAGAAGAACGGCATCGTTTTCCGCCTTTCGAACGGCACTTGGCAATGCCTCTGAGCCCCACCAAACAGCGCTTGCGCGCCCTACAGGCGGATAAGCGGTTTTTATTAATGGCGATGGGGTGAAAAACCTCCCCATTTTCCCCATTTATGGCAAGATTAATGGTCGGAATATTCTGTGGCAGGCTGCCACACCCGAGATACACGAATTTGCACACCGTAAGGAGTTCACACATGGGGTTTTTCTCGAAATTCGAACGCCGCGTAGAAGATGGCTTCGATGAGATGGGCGATAAGTTCTTCGATGCCCCTATCAGCCCCGTTCAGATTGCGAAAAAGGCCGAAAAGCAGATGCGCCGCGAAAAGATGGTGGGCGCCGGCAAGGAATACGCCCCCACGCTGTACACCGTGCTGGTGAACCCCGACGACGACGAGCGCCTGTTCGGCTACTACCCCACCCTGGCCGGTGAAACCGAAACCTACCTGCGCGGCAAGGCGCAGGAACTGGGCCTGGTAATGGACGGTTCCCCCTTGGTTCGCTTCATCATCGACGACGAGCTGAAGCACGGCAAGTTCGACATCGTGGCTGAGCTTGTTTCCGCTCCCATCGTTTCGCAGCTGCGCGCCGAGGAAATGCAGCGCTACGGCCTTTCCGCTCAGGATGCCGGCGCTCCTATCCCGGCAAACATCCCCGCACCGCAGAACTACGGCCAGCAGCAGGACTACAACCAGCAGGCCTACCAGCCCGAACCCTATGCCGAGCAGCCCGCACCTGCCCCCGAGCAGCACTACGCAAGCACCGGCATCGACGTTATGGCCGAAGACGCCCTTGCCATGGAAAACGCCAACGAGCCGCTTACGCCCGCACCGGTAACCCCGGCACCGGCAGCCGCTGCTCCGCGCACCGTGCGCTTCGACCAGCTTGAGGCACCTGAAGCCATCCCTCAGCGTGCCGCTGTTCAGCAGCCGCGCCTGATCGACTTGACCACCAATCGTTCCTTCCCCATCACGAAGGCCCAGATTGTGATGGGCCGCGCGCTTTCCAGCGATATCGCCATCGAAGACTTGAACGTAAGTCGCACGCATGCCGAAATCCGCCGCGAAGGCGCTGGTGCATGGAGCGTTGCCGACCTTGGGTCTACCAACGGCACGCTGGTTAACGGTCGCCACATTGCTTCTACCATGTTGCAGGAAGGTGACCGCATAACCGTGGGCACTACCACGTTCTTATTCACGTTCCGATAAGGGATTTCTTCCCGAACGGGCTGCGTCGCTTGCCGGCACAGCCCGTTTGCGCTTTATGCGCACCTTTTCCATCCGTTCCAAACGATAGGCTATTCAGTGATCGACGTAATCCTTCTTATAGGCCGGCTGCTTTTCGTTGCCCTGCTTTACCTGTTCCTTTTCGCCATCATGAAAACGGGCATTGGCCTGGTACGCGGCCAGCGCAAAGGCGAAAAAACCTGGACCGTTGCCATTGAAAAGGGCCCGAAGGAACTGCGCGGCGTGAACATCGCCGTGAACGGTCCCATCATCGTGGGCCGCAGCCCCGGATCGGACATCGTTATCGGTGCCGAATACGTATCCTCGCGCCACGCGCGCTTTGTGCTTATGGGCCAGAACCTCTTCGTAGAGGATTTGGGCTCCACCAACGGCACTGCCGTGAACGGCCGCTACATTTCCGAACCTACCGCGCTTAAGAACGGCGACAAAGTCACCGTCGGCGATGTGACCATGCGCGTACGGTTCGCCCAATAATTGAGGAAGATGAATTCAACTATGCCCACTCCCCGCAACGCTCGCGCCGAGCGCACTGCCGCCGACAAGCCCAACGCCTTCGCCTTCTTCGGAAGCCGCACGGAAGTTGGCCATGTCCGCGAACATAACGAAGACAGCCTGGTTGCCGTGCCGCCGCTTTTTGCCGTGGCAGACGGCATGGGTGGCCACGAAGCCGGCGAAGTTGCTTCCGAGATTGCCATCAACACCATTACCGAGCTGGCTCCCACCTGCGCTGATGCCGATGCGCTGGCACGCGCAGTGGTAGCCGCCAACCTAAACGTTATCAAGGCACCTGCCAAGGGCATTGGCCGCGAAGGCATGGGCACCACGCTTACCGCCGCTATCCTGGAAGGCGAGCGTTTGATTATTGCCCAGGTGGGCGATTCGCGCGCATACCTGCTTCACCAGGGAAAACTGCAGCAGCTTACGCGCGACCACAGCCTGATGGCCGACATGATCGAAGCCGGCCAGCTTACCGAAGCTGAAGCGCGCGTGCACCCGAACCGTTCGGTTATCACCCGCGCCATCGGCTCCGACCCGCATATGCAGCCCGACATCTACGAGCTGAACGTGGAAACGGGCGACCGCATCCTTCTGTGCTCCGACGGCATTTGCACCATGATCGAAGACCCGCAGATCGAGTCCATCATGGCGCACACCCATTCCGCACAGGATTGCGCCGACAAGCTGGTAGCCGCCGCATTGCAGGCAGGCGGCTACGACAACGCCACCGCCGTGGTTATTGATGTGGAGGGCTTTCGCGAGGTGCGCCAGCGCAAGGCTGCCCGCAAGTCGAAGGCGCTGTACACCTTCCTGATTTTGGCGGTTATCGCCATCTTCGCCCTTGCCGGCTTCACGGGCTACCAGTACGTGAACAATTCCGCCTACCTGGTGAACCAGGACGGCAAGGTGGCCGTGTACCGCGGTTTGCAGGACGAGCTTTTGGGCATGCCCCTTTCCAGCCTTGACCGCGTAACCGATGTTGATGTGGACAAGCTTACGCCCAGCGTGGCCGCGCGCATCAATGACGGCATTTCGGTAGGCAGCATGGAAGAGGCCAACGAGCTTATTTCCTCGTACGAGGAAGACATTGCCCGTCAGGAAGCGGCAACGAAACAGACCGATTCTTCCGCCGCTGCCACCGGCACGCCTACCGGCACCCCCGACACCAACACCACCACCCAAAGCGCCACGAACAAGAGCGCCAACGAAAGCGAGTAGGATATGACGCGACGCAACACCGAGCTGCTGCTTCTGTGCATTGCGGCTCCGCTTGTTATTTTGCTGTTTGCCATGGTTGCCATGAACGGCGGCGACCAGGTAACGCTTGACAACCTTACCGTGCCTTTGGGCATGTTCGCTACGTTTGTAGTGGCTCACCTGGCCATTCGCAAGCTTGCCCCCGGCGCCGACCCGGCAATTCTGCCCATTTCATTTGCGCTTTCGGGCATCGGCATCGCCTTCATCACGCGCCTGGCGCCCGACTTGGCCATGAAGCAGGTTGGCTGGCTGTTCTTGGGCGTAGTGTTCATGGTGCTTATCCTGGCGTTCGTGAAGAACCTGGACAAGCTTGCCAACTACAAGTACACCATCATGATCGCCGGCATCCTGCTGCTGATGTCGCCGATGCTGCCGGTTATCGGCAACGAGATCTACGGCTCGCGCATTTGGCTTTCCATCGGCGGCTTTTCCATCCAGCCGGGCGAGCTTGCCAAGATCTGCATCGTTATCTTCCTGGCCGCTTACCTGGCACAGAACCGCGAAATGCTTTCCGTGTTCAACCACAAGGTGGGCCCCTTCCACATCCCCGACCTGCGCGCCCTGGTGCCCGTTATCTTCATGTGGGCGGTAGCGCTTCTGGTTATCGTGTTCGAAAAGGACCTGGGTTCTGCCCTGGTGCTGTTCTTCGTGTTCGTAACCATGCTCTACGTTGCCACGGGCAAGCATTCCTACATCTTCATCGGCCTGGGCCTGATGGCCGTGGGCTTTGTGGCTGCCTACTTCCTGTTCAGCCACGTTCAGGTGCGTGTTGACACGTGGCTGAACCCCTTCGCCGACCCCACGAACACGGGCTACCAGCTGGTGCAGTCCATCTTCAGCATCGCTGACGGCGGCCTGTTCGGCGTGGGCATCGGCAACGGCATGGCCAGCCAGATTCCTATCGTCGAGTCCGACTTCATCTTCAGCGCCATCGCCGAGGAAGCAGGCCTTCTGGGCGCTGCCGGCGTGCTGCTTTTGTACCTGTGCTTCGCCATTCGCGGCATCCTGATTTCTGTACGCGCGAAGAGCGACGTCAGCTCGTTTATGGCCGTGGGCTTCACCGCCATCATCGTGCTGCAGGCCTTCATCATCGTGGGCGGCGTTACCCGCCTTATCCCGCTGACGGGCCTTACCCTTCCCTTCGTAAGCCAAGGCGGCTCTTCACTGTTGGCAAGCTTCATCATCTTGGGCTTCTTGATGCGCGCAAGCGACCAGGGCACGGGCCTTGGCACCGAAATGGCATCGGGCACCGGTGTGGTAAGCCTGAACGGCGCACTGGGCCGCGTTTCGCTGGGCAAGCGCCTTACCGGCACCATGATCGTGTTCTCGGCGCTGTTTGCCCTGTTGGTGGCCAACCTGACGATGATCATGGTTATCCAGGCAGACGACTACAAGAACATGCCCATCAACAACCACACGCTGGCAAAGGAATCGAAGACCGAGCGCGGCGCCATCACCACCTACGACAACGTGCTGCTGGCTCATTCCGTGCTGCAGGACGACGGAACCTGCAAGCGCGAGTACCCCGCGGGCTCGCTGGCATCGCATGTGGTGGGCTACGCTTCCGACACCTACGGCACGGCGGGCATCGAGTCTACCTGCAACGACACGCTGAAGGGTGAAAGCAACTACGCTTCGTGGATCGACGTGCTGAACTCCTATTCGGGCGCCGGCACGGCGGGCAACGACGTGAAGCTCACCATCAATTCCACCATCCAGAAGGCGGCGCAGGATTCGCTGAAGGGCTACAAGGGCGCTTGCGTTGCCATCGACCCAAAGACGGGCGCGGTGCTGGCCTTGGCCTCTTCGCCCACCTACGATGCCAACGACGTTGACAGCATCCTTTCTTCCGGTGGCGATTCCTCGGCGCTGTACAACCGCGCAACCCAGGCGCTGTACTCGCCCGGCTCCACGTTCAAGATCGTGACGCTCACCACGGCGCTGGCGAACAACGTTGCCAACGAGTCTTCCACCTACAATTCGCCTTCCACGCTCGACATCGGCGGCGGCAAGGTTACGAACTTCAACAACGCATCGTATGGCAACATCACGCTGCAGCGCGCTACCGAGCTTTCCGCCAACACCGTGTTCGCCCAGGTAGGCGACCAAATTGGCGCTGAAGGCCTGGTTTCTTCGTCCGAGAAGTTCGGCTTCAACAACGCACTTACCTTCGATTTGCCGCTGGCAAAATCGCTGATGCCCGACCCGAAGGAAATGACCCAATGGGAAACCGCTTGGGCAGCAGCGGGTGAACCGGTAGGCGAACACGCAAGCCCCGCAGGCCCGCAGGCAACCGTTCTGCAGATGGCCCTGGTAGGCTGCGCCATCGCCAACGACGGCACCATCATGCAGCCCTACCTGGTAGACAGCGTAAGCAATTCCGATGGCAAGAACAGCTATCGTGCAACGCCTTCCTCGATGTCGGACGTATGCTCCTCTTCCGTAGCCAAGCGCGTGCGCAAGGTGCTCGAGGGCGTCGTCAACAACGGCACGGGCAAGGCAGCCGCCATTTCCGGCGTGCAGATTGCCGGCAAAACCGGTACCGCAGAAACGGGCAAGGAAAAGGACGACCGCTGGTTTGTGGGCATGGGCCCCTCCGACGATTGTTCGGTAGTAGTTGCTGTGGTGCTTGAAGAAGCAGGGGAACAGCTTTCCGGCGGTGCAG
The DNA here is from genome assembly GCA_958431815.1 of uncultured Eggerthella sp. Taxonomy (GTDB): domain Bacteria; phylum Actinomycetota; class Coriobacteriia; order Coriobacteriales; family Eggerthellaceae; genus Anaerotardibacter. The sequence goes on from CAUASB010000001.1 coordinate 269,753, forward strand.
CGGGACGCGCCCAGGGCGTGTTGAAAGCCGCACTTGAAGTGCAAGGGGAACTGTAAGGAAAACGTTTCTCAAATACTCGTGTAGGCCTTGCAAACACGAGGAACTTGACAGGGTAATACGATATGCTTATTCGATGGTCGTTAAGCATGGATCCAAAGGGAGTACAAACGTGGCTGGAAGCATGGTTGGCAGAACTTTCAACAACCGTTATACGCTAACTGAACGAGTGGGCCTCGGTGGCATGGCAGAGGTGTACCGCGCGAAGGACAACGTCCTTGGACGCACGGTTGCCGTTAAGGTCATGCTGCCCCAGTACGCCGCCGACCCAACCTTTACCAAGCGTTTCCGCCAGGAAGCAGCTTCGGCTGCCAACCTGCAAAGCCCTTACATCGTCAGCGTGTACGACTGGGGCCTTGACGGCGAAACCTATTACATCGTTATGGAGTTCCTGCGCGGAACCGACCTTAAAACCGCCATCAACGAACGTGGCGCCATCAACCAGCGCAAGGCAGCCGAAATCGGCAGCCAGATTGCGCAGGCGCTTACCGTTGCGCACGAAGGCGGCGTAATTCACCGCGACATCAAGCCGCAGAACATCATGATCCAGCCCGATGGCAACATCAAGGTGATGGACTTCGGCATCGCACGCGCAGGCGACGCGGGCCTTTCGCAGACGGCCACCGTTTTGGGCACCGCCCACTACGTTTCTCCCGAACAGGCACAGGGCAAGGAACTTACCGGCGCCAGCGACATCTACTCGCTGGGTGTGGTGCTCTACGAGGCAACCACCGGCAAGCTGCCCTTCGACGGCCAGGACGCAGTAAGCGTTGCCGTGAAGCAAGTAAACGAAATCCCTGCCCCGCCTAGCACCATCAACCCCAACATCGACCCGGGTCTTGAAGCCATCATCATGAAGGCGCTGGAAAAGGACCCGAACAAGCGCTTCAAGGACGCCGCAGAAATGCGCCACGTCTTGAACGACTTCTTGGCAGGACGCCCCATCAACCTGGGCGAAGACATCAGCGGCTTGAAGACGCAGGTTATGGGCGGCGTTGCCCCCATGCAGAACGGCACTGCCGTTATGAGCCCCGTTGCCGGCAGCCAGGCCACTGGCAACTTCACGCAGGTGGGCCCGCGCACCTATTCCGCCGAAGACGAAGCGGAAGCCACTAAAAAGAAGAAGCGCAACACCATCATCGGCGTGATCGTTGCCCTGCTGTGCATCATCGGCATTGCCGGCGCCGTGTTCGCCTTGAATGGTTCAGGCGACAAGGTTGCCGTGCCCGATGTAACCAACAAGCCCATTGCGCAGGCACGTACTACACTCGAGCAAGCCGGCTTCAAGGTAGGCACCGAAACCGAGGTGTACAGCAGCACCGTTTCCGCAGGCAACGTGGTAAGCACCGACCCGCAGGCTGGTGAGCAGGCTCAGAAGGGTGCCACCATCAAGATCAACGTTTCCAAGGGAACCGAGCAGATAACCGTGCCCGATTTGAAGGGCAAGTCGGCCGACGATGCCCAAAAAGCGCTTAGCGAAGCGGGCCTGAACGGCCAGCAAGGCGATGCGGTGTTCTCTGACGACGTGGCAGAAGGCATGGTAGCCAGCCAGGACACTTCGGCAGGCAGCAACGCTAACAAGGGCGACACGGTTGTGTACCACCTTTCCAAGGGCTCTGAAAAGGTAACCATCCCCAACGTTGTGGGCATGACGCAGGCTCAGGCAACCTCCAAGCTCGAAAGCGCCGGCTTTGCGGTAAGCACCGCATCGGAAACCAGCAAGGATGTTGACAAGGGCAACGTGACCAAGCAGAGCAAGACCGGCACGGCTGCCAAGGGAACCACCATCACCATCACCATTTCGTCTGGCTTGGGCGAAGTTCCCAACGTGGTTGGCATGAGCGAGAGCAAGGCCAAGGAAACCATCGACAAGTCGGGTTACAAGTACGATGTGCAGTACAAGTCCGACAGCACAGTTGCTAAGGGCAATGTGATTTCCCAGAGCACCAGCGGCAATACCGTGTTCTTGGTTGTTTCCAGCGGTCCTGACACCTCATCTAGTTCCACCAACACGAACAACAATGGAAACAGCAGTTCAAACGGAAACAGCAACTCGAACACCAACGGTTCCAGCAACAGTTCGAACAGCAGCAACAACTAACCACAAGGCCCCGCCCCGCGGGGCCTTTTCTTTTGCCCTAAATGTCCAAAAGGGACAGTCCCTTTTGGACATTTTCTGGGACCGCGCGACAAAAAGGGGTCTGTCCCCTTTTTGTCATTTTTCAGGGCATGGTGGAAGAGCAGCAACGAAATAAGCGGTGTGGTAAGATAGCGGAGCTGCTAGTGCAGCATCCTTTTTGCCCCCGTAGCTCAGAGGATAGAGCGTCGGTTTCCTAAACCGTGCGTCGGAGGTTCGAGTCCTCTCGGGGGCGCCATCCAAAAGCAAGGCCCGCCTTAACGGCGGGCCTTTTCACTTTTCCCCACCCCGCTCCGCACGATCGGCCCTGAAACAGCGTTCGCGGGCTACCCTACCCCACAACATAAAACGCTCAACTGCTGGGCCCGGAGGGGCGGCGGGGACGCCGTAAGGAAGCCTCTGAAGCGCGGCTTTCGATGAATTGCCACCAAGAAATCGCCCCAGGTATTCGACCGCAGATTCCGGGACGCCCTGAACCACACGTCGAATCATATCCGCGATTTCTTCCACTTAATTCACTTGCAATTCTTCGAAAGCCGAATCAAGCGAAAGCGGCGCCCGAACAGCATCCCCGCCGCCCCTCCGGGCCCAGCAGTTGAGCCATGCATAAAGGAGTGGTAGGATAGCCCGCGAACGCTGTTTCAGGGCGAGGTGCAATTCCTCACTGGCGGTAACGGACAAGCGGGGCAACATAGCCCCATCCGAAGCCCGCGACCCTGCTTGGCTTGGCGGCCAGCGCAGGCTGACTTGGTGCAAATCCAAGGCCAACGGTTAAAGTCCGGATGGAAGAGACAGGAGGCTTATTTTGTCTACCCCGAACACCCCCACCAAGAACACCAACGCATGGTCTACCAAACAACTGGTTACCATGGCCCTTATGTGCGCCATCGGCGTGTTGCTCTCGTTTATCGAGTTCCCGCTGCTGCCTGGTGTGACGTGGCTTAAGTTCGACGCTTCGAACATGCCCGCTATGGTTTCCGGCTTCGCCTTCGGCCCTGGCGCCGGCGTGGCAGTGGGCATCGTCACCGCTATCATCCATGGCCTTCTGATGGCCGACTTCACCGGTGCACTGATGAACGTGCTTACGGTAACCTGCTTCGTGCTGCCCGCCGCCATCATCTACAAGAAGAAGCGCACCTACCCTGCAGCCATCGGCGGCCTGGTTCTCAGCATCATCGCAGCGCTTCTAGCCGCGGTGCTGGGCAACCTGGTGGTTACGCCCTTGTGGCTGGGCGTCCCCTTCGAAGCGGTAACCGCGATGATCATCCCCATCCTTATTCCGTTCAACCTGCTTAAGGGCCTGCTGAACGCAGTGCTCACGCTGATTATCTACAAGTCCATTTCCAACCTTATTACCCCGAAAAAGGATCAGACGAAGGGTCGCTAAACCTTGATTACCTTTTCTGACGTTTCCTTTACCTACACGGGCGAAACCAAGGTGCTTTCCGAACTGACCCTTTCCATCGAACAGGGTCAGTTCGTTTGCGTTTTGGGCGCCAACGGTTCAGGAAAATCAACCTTTTCCAAGCTCATCAACGCGCTTCTGGTACCCGACACTGGCACCGTAACTGTAAACGGCCTGGAAACTAGCAATCCCGACAACACGTTCGCCATCCGCAGCACGGCAGGCGCAGTGTTCCAGAACCCCGACGACCAGATTGTTGCCAGCCTGGTTGAAAACGACGTGGCGTTCGGGCCCGAGAACCTAGGCATAGAAAACCCCGAGCTACGCCAGCGCGTGGACGAAGCCTTGGCAAAGGTAGGATTGGCCGGTTCTGGCAAACGTGAAACCACCGCCCTTTCCGGCGGCCAAAAGCAGCGCGTTGCCATCGCCGGCGTGCTTGCCATGCATCCGAGCATCCTCATCTTCGACGAAGCATCCGCCATGCTGGATCCGCGCGGGCGTCGCGGACTGATGCGCGTGTGCAAGGAACTGCATGCCCAGGGCATGACCGTTATCATGATCACCCACTTCATGGAAGAAGCCGCCGAAGCCGACCGCGTTATCGTGCTGAGCGACGGCCATTGCGTGCTCGACGGCACGCCCGACGAAGTGCTGACGCAAGACCATGTGCTGCGCGAGCTGAACCTTGACGTGCCCTTCGCCACCCAAATGTCGCGCTTGCTGCAAGACCGCGGCATTGACGTTGGCACCCACATCGAAACCGAAACGCTGAAGGAGGAACTGTGTCGATTGCATTCGAACAGGTAAGCTTCAGCTACACCCCGCTTACCAAACGCCAGAAGAAGGCCGGCGAAGTGCAGCGCTATGCTCTGCGCAACGTGAGCTTCACCCTAGAAGACGGCGAATTCCTGGCCATTGCCGGCCATACCGGATCGGGCAAGAGCACCCTGGTGCAGCACCTGAACGGCCTTGCCAACCCCACCGAAGGGCGCGTGCTGTGGAACGGGCAAGATCTTGCCGACCGCAAAACGGCCACCCGCGCCCGTGCCGACATCGGCGTGGTGTTCCAGTACCCCGAGCATCAGCTGTTCGCCGCCAGCGTGTACGAAGATGTGGCGTTCGGTCCGCGCAACATGGGCCTTTCTGCTGAAGAGGTTGACGCCCGCGTGCGCGAGGCGCTTGAAGACGTGCATCTTGATTTCGATGCCTTGGCAGAGCGCAGCCCCTTCGAGCTTTCGGGAGGGCAGCAGCGCCGTGTGGCATTCGCCGGCGTGCTTGCCATGCGCCCCACTACCCTGGTGCTCGACGAACCGGTTGCCGGCCTTGACCCTGCTTCCCGCGCCGACTTCTTAGGGCTTATCAAGCAACTGCATGAAGCACGTAACCTTACTGTGGTCATGGTTTCGCACAACATGAACGACATTGCGCTTTTGGCAAGTCGCATGCTGGTTATGCACGAAGGCGAAGTGGCGTTTTTGGGAACGCCCGAAGAAATATTCACCCAGCACGCGCCCGAGCTGCGCGAAATCGGCCTGGGCATCCCGCATGCGCAGACGCTTGCCAACCAGCTGCGCGCCGAAGGCTTCCCCCTGCCCGAAAAGCTGTACCTGCCCGAGACGCTGGCAGATGAGATTGCCCGCGTTCTTGGCAAAACGGGGGCTGAATAGCCATGAACTTCAATACCGTTTTCGGACGCTACATAGCCAAAGACTCCCCCGTGCACCGCATGGACCCACGTGCAAAGCTGTTGCTTTCCATCCTGTTCATGGTGATGGTATTCGCTGCTGGGTCGTATGTTTCACTCGGCGTTGCGGCACTATTCACCGCGGGCATGTTCGCCTTTGCACGCATATCGTTGCGCCAGGCATTCACCTCTATTGCGCCCTTGGCCATTTTGGTGGTGTTCACTGCCCTTCTGAACATCTTCTTCGTGCAGGGCGGCGAGGTGTATTTCCAGCTGTGGATCATCTGCATCAGCCAGCAGGGCTTGGAGCAGGCGCTGTTCATTGCAATCCGCCTGACCATGCTGTTGCTGGGCGTAAGCCTTCTTACCCTGGCAACCACCACTTTGGACCTTACAGACGGCTTTGAGCGCCTCTTAGACCCTTTCAAGCGCTTTGGCCTGCCTGCTCATGAGCTTTCCATGATGATGGGCATTGCGCTGCGCTTCCTGCCGCAGTTCGCCATCGAGCTGCGCACCATTTACCGCGCGCAGATTAGCCGCGGCGCCAATTTCGGCAAGGGGCCCAAGGGCGGTGTTGCCATGATGACTTCGCTTATCGTGCCGCTGTTCACCAGTGCGTTTCGCCATGCTGAAACGCTTTCGCTGGGCATGGACGCCCGCTGCTACCACGGCGGCGAAAACCGCACCCGTCTGAAAGAGCTTGCCTACAGCAAGCGCGATGCGCTGGGTCTGCTGTACCTGCTAGCCGGCACCGCAGCCGTGTTCGCAACCGACTTCGCGCTGAAAGTGCTGCTGTAGCAAAACATCCAAAAGGTGGCCAAAAGGGACAGTCCCTTTTGGCCCTCCATTCCACTCATAGACCCTATTCGAAAGGAATCCCATGGACGACATCATCGAATACCTGACTTCCGTGCCAGCATGGTACCTGGCAACCTGCGAAGGCGATCAGCCGCACGTGCGCCCGTTCAGCTTCGCCATGCGCGAAGGCGAAACGCTGTGGTTCTGCACCGCCACCAACAAGGACGTGTACCACCAGCTGCAGGCAAACCCGAAGTTCGAGCTTTCCGCTTGGAAACCTGGCCGCGGTTGGATCATCGTTACCGGTGTTGCCGATTTGAACGACACCGCAGGCGACGAGGTGCGCAAAGCAGGCTACGAGCACATGACCGCCCTGGGCGAAACCTATGAGGATTGGGGCGATCCGCGCCTGACGTTCTTCAGCCTGAAGAGCGGCGTGGCGCACATCGACGACATCGACGGCTCTTCCCGGGACATCGAGCTGTAACGGGAAAGCCACAAGCACGGGCCCCTGCCGAACGTGCCACTGGGCAGGGCTTCAATCGAACGAAAAGCCACCTGATCCAGCTGGACCACTCCCTAGCCCTTAAGTCACAAGAAGAAGGAAGGTGGTTCGGCTACAAATCAGGTGGCTTTTCTATTAGGAAACCGCGATCGAGGAAGGCGACTGCATTGCTGGTCAGCCCTCCCGATTCGCGTCAAAGCAACAAGAAGGCCCCCGATGAGTGCGCCACCGCTTCAAGCGGGGCACCCATCAGGGGCCTTCGCAGCATTAAACCATTATGTCGTTCGCAGAACGGCGCAACCTTGCTTACAGCATGGAAATCTGGTCTACCACCTTACGAGCTGCATCGCGCACGGAAAGGCCGTCGATGTCGATGGTGAGGTCGGCGTACTTTTCGTACAGCGGAATACGCTCTTCGTACAGGTCGGCCAGGCTCATGCCCATGCCGTTCTTCATAACAACACCGCGCTCATGCAGACCGCCCAAACGGCTTTCCAATTCCTCGTAGGAAACTTCCAGGTACACCACGGTGCCGATGGAAGCCAAGTGCTTCATGGCCTCGTCGGAATATACCGCCGAACCGCCAGTGGCAATGATGGCATGGCTTGCGGAAAGCGTGCACAGCACCTCGTTTTCCACCTCGATGAAGCCGTCAGGGCCGCAGGCATCGATGATCTTCTGCAGCGTTTTGTCGAGCTTGCTCTGAATAAGCAAGTCGGCGTCGATGAATTCATAGCCAAGGATCTTCGCCAAAACAACGCCCAGGGTAGACTTGCCAGCACCCGGCATGCCGATGAGGATGATGTTTTCGGTGGTGTTAGTCATGAGGCCCGTCCTCTTTCCATTTGTCTCTACCGAGTGAAACTATAGCACGTTTCGCTTCGAGCCTTGGAGCCAGCACTTCGTTCACAAGGATGGCTCCGAAGATCAGCGCAAAGCCCGCGAAAAGGCGTCCTGTCATCACCTCGCCGTACAGCAGCACGGAGAACACCACACCGAACACCGATTCCAGGCTCAGGAACAGCGCCGCCTGAGAAGGGGGCACGTACGCCAGGGAAACGTTCTGGATGCCGAAGGCAACAATGGTGGCGAACACCACGAGGAACAGCATCTGCGCCATAACCGCAGGTGTGGTAAACGTCTGCAGTGGGAAGGGATCGGTTGCCAGGCCAACAAGGCAGCCGAACAGGCCTTCGAAAAGGAATTGGAACACGGTAAGCGTTAGGGCATCGTGGGTTTTGGTGAAGCGCGATACGAACACGATGTGCACCGCAAACAGCACAGCGCTGAGCAGGGTAAGCGCTTCGCCCAGCCCGATGGAAAACGCTTCCGCCGCCGCATTCACCGAAACCAGCCAAATACCCACCACGGCAATGCACGCCGCACCGACGTTGCACAAAGAGGGGCGCTTGCGCGCCACCACCCACCAGGCAAAGGGGACGATAACGCAGTACGTTGCGGTAAGGAACGCATTGATGCCCGGCGTGGTGTATATAAGCCCGACGGTCTGCGCCATAAACGCCGAAAAGTCGAACACGGCAAGGGCGGCACCCGCAGCAACGGCGCGCTTCGAGAAGTGGGCCTTCACGCGCTTGTGCAAGATGACGAACAGAATGACACCCGCCGAAAAGAAGCGCACGCCTAACAACCAAGCTGCCGGCAGCACCGACACGGCTTCCTTCATCACCACAAAGCTGAAGCCCCAAATCATTGTGGCAAGGATAAGGAGGATTTTATAGACCCAAGTGGGTATTTCGGAAAGCGAAGTCATAGCTGCTTATTATAGCCAAACGCCTTGGTTCCCTGTTCGGGGGGAATGTGCGTCAGGAAATGCGCCCCAGATGGCAAAACAAGCCACTAAAGTATGGCTCTTGCGCCAGGCAATTGCCTAATCCTGCGAAAACAGGTCAAAACAGCAGGTGAACGCAAAAGAAAGGCACCCTTCGGCAACCAGGTCGTACTTTAGGACCCAGATTTGCCAAAGGGTGCCGCATTTTCTACACAGACAGGTTAGCGGGCACCGCCACCACCGCCGAAGCCGCCACCGCCGCCAACGGAGAAGCCGCCGCCTCCGCCGAAGCCATCAGATGAGCTGCCCGAAAGCGCCGACTGAACCGCCTGCACCGATTCCGTGACCGAGGTGTTCAGCATCGAGCCCACATCGGGCATCGTAGCACCAGCATAGTAGTACGGGCTGTACCATACCCACCACGGCACGTAGGCGGTGTTGGCCGCCATGGCATCGTCGACCTGGAACATCTCGGGCACCTTCTTGCGCAGCTCGGCAATAGCCTGTTCCGCCACGCCGAACAGATAGGCGTACACCATGAATTCGCCCCACACCTTCACATCGGTCGTTGGGCGTTCATCGAGCGAAGAGAACTCTGTCAGCCACTTCTTCAGTGCCTTGCAACGCGCATAGGCATCGGCGCCCTTCTGCGTACGGCGCTCCATGAAGCGTGACACAACGATAAGCGCCACACCGGTGATAACGCCGGGGATCAGAACCAACAGGTTGTCGAAAATGGTTGCCACCACAAAGCACGCCACCAAAAGGATTACCGCAACGGAAAGCATACGCATGCGCTTCGACTTCGAATAGCCTTCGAAGTACTCTGCGGTGATAACGTGCGAGGTAACCAGCCCCTGCCAGTCGGACATGGCGTCGTTGAAGGCCTCGGGGTTGTCTTCGGCGAAGGCCTTGATGCTGCCCAGCCACAGCGAGGGCTGACCCTTCGCGATGGTGTCGAACAGGAACACCATGGCCTTGCGGTCGATTTCGCTGTTCAGCGTAAGCTCTACTTCGGGCACGCGCGTAAGGTAGTAGTCGTCGATCTTCTTGGTGCGAACCAGGCCCTTTTCCTCGTACGAGCCCTTGTTTATCAGCACCGCGCCCATGTTCGCCAAGTGCATGATGGTTGCGGTGAAGTCAGTCGAGCTCTCCTTGTCGAAGCGCCACAAGCGGCCGATTTCGGCAGGGTGGGCGCCTTCGACCGGCACATCGCGCCAGTATTCGTCCTTGAAGGTAGGCTCAAGTTCCTTGCCGTAACGCACAAACGAGCGAATGCCCCACACCAAAAGCGCCAAGCACACCAGGATCGCGGCAATGAGCACGCCGATGGAGGTGGCGCGTTGCGCATTGGCGCGGTCGGCCCAGGTTTGCTCTTCAGAAAGCACCGAATCGAGGCGTGCAGTGGATTCATGCATGTTGTCGGCGCCTTGGGCAACGCCGGAAAGCCATTCAGCGGGGAACACCACGCGCGCTTCAGCATACGAGCCAGCGCTGACCGAGGGAACCTGATAGCTTACCGTGCCATCGCTGTTGATGTTCACCGTGGCATTCAGCGGGCCGTGGCCCCATGCGCGCACGTTTTCGCCTGCGGTTACCGTGGCGCCCGAGGCAACGGGCAAGGTAAGCGTCATGGACACGTTGCTGGAATCTTCCGCCCAGCCGCTGCCCACGAACTGCCAGTACAGCTCGCCCACATCGGAGTACGCCTGCGCAGCCTTGGTTACCGTGTAGTCAAGTTGAATGGTGCCCGACTCGTCGCGCACGTTGAAGAACACGTACACGGTGTTCTTGGGCTGGTCAAACGAGTAAGCGGTGGTGCCAGGGCCGCCTTCATCGCGCCAATCGAGCTGGAACGGCACGCTGGAAAGCTTCGAAAGCGCATTGACGGAAGAGCCCATGCTTACGCTGTTGATCTTGATGTCAGAGCCATAAGGCAGATTGTTGAAGTTCCACCATACCGCCGTGAAGCTGCCGTCGAAGTCGAACTGGCGCTGCTCCACTACGTGCAAATCGCCGTTGGGTTGCACCGTTGCGTTGATGGTGGTTTGCGGCATTTCGTACGATTTTGCGTACGCCTGCTGCGGCGCTGCTACGCACAGGCATGCCAAAGCCAACGCAAGCGCGGAAATCACCAGCAAAATCCGGCATTGGGAAGTATGGCTCTGCTTGATTTCCGCCACATTTGTGGCGTATTTAGCGCTTTGGGCACTTTTTTTGATGAAAGCGTGGTTTTGCACTGCTCTTCTCCTTGCAAGATGAGGTCGGGCAGGTTATCATTTCAATTCGCATATACGGAGAGCTGACCGAGAGGCCGAAGGTGCTCGCCTGCTAAGCGAGTATACGCCAAAAGCGTATCTGGGGTTCGAATCCCCAGCTCTCCGCCAGTAAATGCCACAAGCACGGGAAACCGTGCTTGTTTTGTTTTTCCCTTAATTACCAGGGGATTCGAACCGATGAGGTGAAATTCCGTTAAGAAAATATGCCAGTGACGTATTTTAGGAATTTGCTCGGCCTAGCTCGCAACAAAGTTTGACGCTTGCATCGCAGGCTTCTGGCCCTTCTTGGCCCTTTGAATCCCTTGGACCCCGGTCCCAGATTTGATTCCGCCAAGTGGATTCCGCCTAATGCCAATCCACAATTCCAGCTACCGCACCCGACTTCGTGGCAACCTTAGCAACCTTTATCGTCGTCCCTTCCAACGGCCTTCACCCTGTTCTTTTAGGTGCACTTCTCCCGTAAAGCCCGCCGTACGCTACACGCAATCGCTTCCCTACCCCCCCCCGCACTTCCGTGATGGCAAGAATCCCCCGAAACGTATGCCCTTGAGGCAAAATCGCGGAAAAAGAGGGGTTCATGGCGAAAAACCCGCCAAACGTATGCCGAGTCGGGCTTTTTCCGCTGAAAATCATGCGTGCGGAGTGAAACTTACCACGATTCTCTGGAAAAGCATACGTTTCGGGCGTTTTCTGCCACTCTCGAAAAGATACAGACGAAAAGATGCCGCCCAGATTACTCTGGGCGGCATCTTGCATACAGCATCTCAATTGCGTATTTTCCTGAAACGCTATTTCATCTGAAGCACTATTTCACCGAGGGCGTGTCGGACGGGTCTTTCGGGGCGGTGCTCATGTTCACGCTGGGAGCCTGCGGGGCGTTGCCCTGGCCGAAGGAAACCACCGGAGCCGCAGACGCTGCAGCATTGGCATCGAAGCTTTCGCGCTTGGTGAAGCCGAAGGGGCCGGCAACCAGCACACCAGGGAACGTCTGAATAGCGTTGTTGAACTTCATTACCGTGTCGTTGTAGCTCTGACGCATATAGCTGATCTTGTCTTCCGTAGCGGCAATTTCAGCCTGAAGCTGCTGGAAGTTGGCATTCGCCTTCAAATCAGGGTAGGCCTCGGAAACCGCGAACAGGCTCTTCAGCGTGCCAGAAAGGAAATTGTCGGCCGCCATCTTCTGCTCGGGAGTGGAAGCGTTGCACACCGCGGCGCGCGCTTCGGTAACCTTCTGCAGGGTGCCGCTTTCGTGGGCGGCATAGCCCTTCACCGTTTCAACCAAGTTCGGGATAAGGTCCAAACGGCGCTGCAGCTGAACGTCGATCTGCGACCAGGCGTTGTCCACGCGGTTGCGCAGCTGAACCAGATTGTTGTACAGGGCAATAACGATGATGGCCAACACCACCACAACAATGCCGATTACGATTAAAGCCTCCATAGCTAACTCCTTGCGTTTCTCGCGCAGCACCGAACCCAACGGCGCGGGCGGCTGTTATGCGGGAAAACCGTAGGCGGTTTTCGCCACCTTACCTCGAATTATTCGATACTTCGATTATAGAGCCTCTACCACTGCTGCGCCCAACGGTGAGAAAGACGTTACGCGCGTCCACCATTCGTGCTTGCGTGCCTCGACCGAAGCATCGCATGCTTCCTGGTAGCTGCCGAACACGCAGCACACGGCCGAACCGCTGCCGCATAGCACCGTGTTCTCGGCGCCAGCCGCCGCCCTGCCCCACTCGAGCACTTCGGCAACAGCAGGCGTAACCGCGCACGCCGCCTTTTCAAGGTTGTTGTACAGGGAAACGTCGGCAGCCTCGGTCTTTTCGGTCAACGAAGAAAGAAGCTCTTCACCGGCGACAACGGGCGCTTCGTCGAACGTCGCATAGGCCTTGCCAGTGGAAACACCGGCATCGGGACGCACCAGCAGCACGAAGCCCGAGCGGGGCTTCAGTGTTGCCTCGAGCACATCGCCCTTTCCAGAAAGACGCGCGCAGCCGCCCTTCAGGAAAAACGAGACATCGGCGCCCAAGCGCGAGGCAACTTCTTGCACGCGCTCGTCTTCCACGCTAACACCCCACAGCGTTGCGGCGCCCACCAGGGCTGCTGCCGCATTGGAGGAACCGCCGCCCAGGCCAGCTTCAGCAGGGATAACCTTGTTCAGCACCATTTCAATGGTTTCATCCTGTGTGCGACCCAGTGCTTTGGCGAGCTCCGCCACTGCTTTATAGGCGATGTTTTCCTCTGCTTTGATGGTAAGCGGATCGATGGTAAACGAAGTTTCGCACTTCAGCATGATGCGCAGCCCTTCGCCCGAGCCTTCATCGTCGAAGCGGCGCATGGAAAGCGTGTCGTGCAAGGCAAGCGAGTGCATGATGGTTTGTACCTCATGGAACCCGCTTTCCTGCTTTTCTCCCACCGCCAGAACCAAGTTCACCTTCGCAGGCGAAATGATCTTGGTCACGTTCTTCATCGGCAATCCCTCAAGCCTCATGCAAAAGCACCATCCTGATTCGGTTCATCGTTGTTGTTTCCAGTTGCAGCCTGCGCTGCGGCGGCCTCTTCGGCGCGGGCCGCGGCCTTTTTGGCCTTGTTGCGCTTGCGCTTTTCGCGGAAAAACGTTTTCAACAAGGAAGCGCACTCCTCTTCACACACGCCCGGCGTAACCTCGAACACGTGGTTCAGCCGTTCGTCGGCATTCACTTGATACAGGGAGCCAAGCGCACCCGCCTTCGGGTCGAATGCGCCGAACACGCACCGGTCGATACGCGCTTGATGCATAAGCCCCGCGCACATGATGCATGGCTCAAGCGTAACGTACACCGTACACCCGGAAAGGCGCCACACACCCAACTTGTCAGACGCTTGTTTCATTGCAAGGAATTCAGCATGGCCGGCTGGGTCGGCATCGGTTTCACGGCGGTTGTACGCCGCTGCTATCACCTGCCCGTCACGCACGACCACTGCGCCAATGGGCACTTCATCGAGCTGTTCGGCTTTGCGCGCCTCGGCAATGGCCAGACGCATGAACTCGCTATCTTGGGCGTCTGGGCTGACGCTTTCCATACCTCACCACCAAATTATGCTATCCTTATCCCTACCAATTCGGAGGAATGGCAGAGTGGTTGAATGCGGCGGTCTTGAAAACCGTTGTGCCGCAAGGCACCGTGGGTTCAAATCCTACTTCCTCCGCCAGCTTTCATTGCGCCGTTCTTCCGAACGGCGCTTTTTCATTTTAAACGCAATGACGCTGCGCGGGGCTCTGATGACACATCTGGGCTTCAATCGGTCGGCGCGGCCAAAGGCCAGCGCTTCCCTCTTTCAACCCAGCTGCACTCATCAGAGCCCCGCTCGCTGTTTCGTCCGACTATGCGAGTTTTTAAACAGTACTCAGCGGACAGCCTGTCAATTTCGTTGAAACCCCGGCTGGCTCACCTCGTTTGCGAATCGGGGCGTGGCACCCTGTGTCAGCTTATTCCGTAGCGCGGTTTGAAAAGAATTGAATGCAAGAAATCGCCCCAGGTATTCGACCAGAAATATCGGGATATGGCGAACCATGCGTCGAACCATCTCCGCGATTTCAACCACTAATCATAAAACCAATTCTCTGAAAACCGACGGGAAAGAAGTCACACCTTCTTTCCCGAAATCGAAGACTGAGCTGGAACAGGGCGCCCCGCCCCGATTCGCAAACAGCCAGCTATTGCCCGAAGAAGGTTTCCATAACGAAATCGACCGGCATTTCGCGTCCCAACCAGAGGCGTTCGGCAATTGCCGCCTGCTGCACGAAGAAGCCTGCACCGTCTACCGTCTTGCAACCCTGCGAACGCGCAAGTTTTATGAGCTCGGTTTCACGGGGGTTGTACACCAAATCGGACACGATAAGCTCAGGACGCAGCATATCGGCATCGAGCAAACAGCCTGGATCGTCGGGGTACCCAACGTTGGTGGCGTTTACCACCAGAGCCGATTCGGCAACGGAAGCCCGCAAGCGCTCCGTGTCGGAAAGCGAGTACAGGGAAATGGCGCACTCCGAATACGAATGCAAGCGTTCCACCAGCTCATAGCCGCTTTGCTGGTACTTTTCCTGACGGTTGAACACATCAATTTCTGCCACGCCGTCAAGCGCAGCCTGCACGGCGATGGCGCACGCCGCGCCACCCGCACCGAGCACCGTGATCTTCTTCCCACGCACATTGACGCCATTCAAAACCAAGTTGCGCATGAATGCCGCACCATCGGCGTTGTCACCCAAGGAACGGCCGTTCTGAACAACCACGATATTCACCGCGCCCATGATTTCCGCCACACGCGAAATCTCATGCAGATACGGCACCACCGCGCTTTTGTATGGGGCTGTAACGTTGTAGCCCAAAAAGCCCAGCGCCTCCATACCGCGCACGGCAGCTTCAAGATTCTCGGGCTTTACGTCGAAAGGAACGAAGGCAAAGTCGTAGCCCATCTTCTCGAACACCGCATTGTGAACCGCCGGCGAACCGGAATAAGTGACGGGCGATCCGATAAGACCAACCAACCTCGTTGAACCGGAAATTCGAGTATCTGCGTCCATAAAGCCCTTCCTATCATGCAGGCGCACTGCCCGCAAGACGCCTTACGACCTGAAGCCGAAACACATTTGAAACAACTCTACCGCAAGCCTTGCCACAGGAAAAGAAAAGCGGCTCCCATAGGCGGGAGCCGCTAGTATTCGGCATATATCGTTCGGTGAAGCGCTTTGCCGCGGACTGGAAACCTCCTCGCAGGTTCAAGCAAACCGCCGCGAAGGCTTTGCGCAAGCCATCGCGAAAGGGTCCTACCCTTCCAATTCCTCGGCAACGACGAGCCACTCTTCTTCAAGCGCGTTGATGCGCTCTTCAAGCTCGTGGATGTCTGCCTGCGCTTTGCCCAGCGCCTCATAGTCGTACGGGTCGACCTTCAGAAGGTCTTCCTTCGCCTGGGCAAGCTTCTTTTCCTGGGTCTTCATCTTGTTTTCCAACGAGCGCGCCTGCTTCTTCAGCTCGCGCACCTCTGCAGCGGAACGGCCCGATTCCTCGGCCGCATTACCGGACTGTTTGGCGTTGCCCGAAGCCTTGCTCTTCTTCGCCTTGCGGCTTTCGTCCAACAGCTCAAGATACTCGTCAACGCCACGCGGACAATGGGTAAGCTTGCCGTCTATCAGGGCGAACTGGTCGTCGGTCACGCGCTCCATAAGGTAACGGTCGTGGCTTACCACGATGAGCGTGCCTGGCCAGGTATCCAGCAGGTTTTCCATAGCCACCGTCATGTCGGTATCAAGGTCGTTGCTGGGCTCGTCGAGGATAAGAACGTTCGGCGAATCGAGCAGAATCAACATCAGCTGCAAGCGGCGCTTCTGGCCGCCGGAAAGTGTTTCCACCGGCATATTCAGATGCGCGTTGGTGAACCCCAGCTGCTCAAGCAGTTGAGCAGGGGAAACTTCCTTGCCATCAATCATGTAACGCGAGTTGTAGCGCGAAAGCACTTCACGCACACGATCGCCCTTCAACTTCTCAAGCTCTTCCAGCTTCTGGGAAAGGAAAGCGAACTTCACCGTTTTGCCGATTTTCACACGACCTGCCTGCGGGCGCAGCTTGCCCTGCACGATGTCGAGCAAAGTCGATTTGCCGGCGCCGTTGGCACCCAAAAGGCCGTAGCGATCGCCCGGGCCGATCATCCAGGTAACGTCGTCGAGCACCTTGTTCTGGCCGTAGGAAAACGAAACGTCGATAACGTCGACACACTTCTTGCCCAAGCGGGAAATTGCGGCGCGTTTCAGTTCCGTGGTGTTGCGCAGCGGCGGCTCTTCGGCAATAAGGGCGCGTGCGGTTTCCACATGGAAGCGCGGCTTGCTAGAACGCGCACGGGCACCACGGGAAAGGAAGGCAAGCTCGCGGCGAATAAGGTTCTGGCGCTTCTGCTCCGCCACCTCCGCCTGGCGCTGGCGCTCCACGCGCTGCAGGATGTACGCGGAATAGCCGCCCTCGAACGGCTCGGCAACGCCATCGTGCACTTCCCACATGCGCAGGCACACTTCGTCCAAGAACCAGCGGTCGTGCGTTACCACCACCAGCGCACCGCTGCCGCGGGAAAAGCGCTTCTTCAGGTGCTTTGCCAGCCAGTTGATGGCAACCACATCAAGATGGTTGGTGGGCTCGTCGAGCAGCAGCACATCGGCATCGGCAATAAGCACACGCGCCAGGTCAACGCGACGACGCTGGCCGCCCGAAAGCGTGCCAACCAGCGCATTCCAATCGAGGTCGCCAATCATGCCATCGATAATGTCACGGATACGCGCATCTGATGCCCACTCGTATTCAGGGGCATCGCCTACGATGTTCCAGCCGATGGTGCGATCATCGTCGAGCTCATCGGTTTGACGAAGGGAAGCGAAACGCACGCCACCCGTGCGCAGCACACGGCCATCATCGGGTTCGACCGTTCCATCGAACAGCCCCAGAAGCGAAGACTTGCCATCGCCGTTGCGACCGACCACGCCAACGCAATCGCCGTCATCGACGCCCAAGGAAAGCGAGTCGAAGATCACCTTCGTGGGGTATTCCAAATGCACATTTTCACAGCCGAACAAAAAGGCCATTACCTGCTGCTCCTTCGTTACGTGCTTCCCCGTATCGGAAAGCTATCTTACGAGTATATCCGCAATGCCGAAAACCCGTGCACAAAAGCGCCGCCCGCCTTGCCCTTCATGGCAAAGACGCGAAACCTTTGCTTCGCGGTAAGCGCGCGCATTCCACTTTGCTATAGTCGCAACCATGAGTTTTCAGAAGGAAAAGATCGGCATCGTTTTGATGAATACCGGGTCGCCCGATTCGCCCGAACCGCACGACATTCGCCCGTACCTGATCGAATTCCTTTCCGACCGCAACCTTATCAAGGTGCCGCCAGCGATATGGCAGCCCATCCTGCGCATGTTCATTGCCCGCACCAGGCCCAAGAAAACCTCGCCGCGCTACCAGCAGATCTGGACACCGGAGGGCTCGCCGCTTTTGATGGAATCGCTGGCTCAACGCGATGTCTTAAACGAATGCCTTGCGCAGGCAGGGATCAACGCACAGTGCGAAGTTGGCATGCGCTATGGCAATCCTTCGGTTCATCGGGCCCTGGATTCGCTGGAAGCAGCAGGCTGCAAAACGGTTATCGCCTTGCCCCTGTTCCCACAAACGGCTTTCAGTACCGTGAAAACCTGCAAGGAATATGTTGAGCAATGCTTAGCGCAGCACCCCGCCCTCTCGCTCGGTTCCATTGTGCAGGGTTACTGCGAAAACCCCTTGTACACGCAGGCGCTTGCCGCCTGCGTTCAGGACACGTGGGAATATTGGCCGGGCAGCAAGCTGTTGTTCTGCTTCCATTCCATCCCCCTTGCCGATATCGAAGCGGGCGACACCTACGTAACGCAGATTGAGCAGGGAATGCAGCGCGTAACCCAGCTTTTGGGGATACCAGAAGAAGACTGGAGCATTGCCTACCATTCGCGCTTCGAGGATTCACGCGCCTGGATTGCACCCCATCCCAAAACCACACTTGCGCAATGGGCAGACGAAGGTGTTGGCCGCATTGCCCTGATGACACCCGGCTTTGCCTCCGATTGCCTTGAATCACTCTACGATATCAAGCACGTGACCTGCGATTACTTCAAAACCCTCTGCACTCAGCACGGTCACACCGCCGATGTGACCTATATCCCCTGCCTGAACCATCGCAGCGATCATATCGACTTGCTGTTCAATGTGGTAAGAAAAGCCATCGAAGAGCAGTAGCCACGCCCGCTTGCGCACTACATTCAAGCCCGACGGAAAAAAGAAGGCCCGCTCATTGAGCGGGCCTTCCACGTGGATTCTTGCTGAATCGGATTATTTGATTACGAGAACCGGCATCGGGGATTCGCGCAGAACAGCGTAGGAAACAGAGCCAAGAACGCCGCGGATTGCGCCAAGGCCGCGAGAGCCCATCACGATAAGGTCGGCCTTGACCTTTTCCGCATAACCAAGAATGTCAGCTGCAGGGGTATAGCCCGGAATTACCTCGATGGTTGCTTTGTCGCCCAAGGAATCCAACGCATCGCCAATGCCTTCCTTCACCTTTTCGGTTTCTTCGGCAATGGTCTTGTTGTAAAGGGCCATGATGTCTTCAACAGAAAGCAGGTACTGCTGCGGATCGAACGAAGCGCTGTTGAAGTTTGCAGGAAGCTGGGCATTGGGATGAGTGGTTACAAATACCACATGAAGCTTTGCAGCCTCTTCGTCGCCAACGATTTCGGCAGCTTTCTTAACGGCGGCAAGCGCCTGATCGGAACCATCATATGCAACGACAACGTTTTCGAAAACCATTGTTACCCCTCCTTGTCGTGTTGCTGCAGGCCCTCTTTGCATCGTATAGGCAAGGCCTGCCTTCGGTACCTTAAGCATAACACGTTCACAGGATTCCGAACAGTATTCGAATTCGCTGAATCACCAGCTCAAAGCAAATGAATTGAAAATATTAATAATCATTGCGCACAGCGACGTATCTTGCGAGGACTTGTCACATCCCAACAGCGCACTCGCACTTGTCCCTTTTTTGATAACCAAGGTGGACGGCGCTCTTCGCGCAGGGACAAATGTCTGCACCCTTCCCCTCTACGTGTTTTCAACGCGCAACCAGAATCCGCGCACCGCCCTGTTTTTGCGCACCCCTGCTTTCCGCACAAAGCGAACAGGGCCCCTGGCTCTTACAAGCCAGGGGCCCTGCAATCAATTATCGGGTTAAGGAGCGCTCTTCGCGCCTATCCATTCGCCGTTACTGCTTCAAGAAACAGCCCGTCGATTCAAGCGGCTCAAGCGCAAGTTCCATGTTCGGGTCGGTGGTGATGGAAAGCAAATAGGTTTTGATGGCTTCGTCCACCTCGTGTTCGATGTCGATATCGCCTTCGAACACGCACCAGTAGAACAGCAGGCCTGTGGAAGCAGCGGCAATACGCAGCATAGCCTCGTCCAAGTCGATATCGTCACGCACCAGGCCCTGTTCGATGCCTTCTTCCAGGTAGCTGCGCACCGAAGCGATGATGAAATCGTCTTTGGCGTCACGATGCAGGAAATCGAAGAACGGGTTGTGGTTTGAAGCGTACAGGCCCGAAACGAACTCCAAGCCCATATCCTTGCAATACTCAACGTATGCGCGATACAGAATCAGGATGCGCTCGATAGGGCCATACTGCTTGCCCTCTTCAACTGCCTTTTCGCGATACGGCGCAAACGCATACTTCAGGTAATAGGAGATAAGGTCTTCCTTGCCGCTGAACAGATTATAGAAACTGCCCGTTGAAAGCCCCGCCTCGTCACAGATGTTGCGAACGGTAAGCTGCTTCATACCATCGCGGTTAACAAGCTTAATAGCGGCCTTCAACAACTTTTCACGCGTAACCTGAGCCCTTGTTTCATGTACAGAAACATACTGGTTCCGCCTTATCATGAGCAATCCCCTTTCCCGTTTTCACATTGCTCCACACCTTAGCGTATTGCGGGGAGCATTGCGGCTTTCCTGCGGCCCGTTCAGAAAATGAACATGTTCTAACGGTGTTGTACCATAAATGGAGTGCCTCTGCCCGCATTTGATTCGAGCTTTCCGCAAGCAGCTTCCCACAGGAAACAAACGGGGGCACAAGGCCCCCGTTCGAACTGATTTCTATGCGCGGCTTACGCGTGCGCCCTGCGGCGTGTCTTCAACCACGTAGCCCAAATCGCCCAAGCGGTCGCGCACCGCATCGGCAAGGGCGAAGTTCTTTTCCTTGCGCGCCTCCGCACGGCGAGCAAGCAGCGCCTCGATAGCGCCTTCGGCTCCATCGCCCTCAAAGCCGGCAAGCTCTGCCGCCAGAGCCACAACCGCGGCAGCAGATTCGTCGGATTCTTCCGTTTCCTCAACGCGAACATCAACGCCCAGAACCGAAAGCAGGTCGGCCACCGCATCGGCACCAGCAAGCACCGTTTCGGCATCGGCAGTACCCACCTTGGCGTCGGCGAGCATGGTGTTGGCTTCGCCCACGAAGCCAAATACCGCGCCCAGAGCACCTGCCGTGTTGAAGTCGTCGTCCATTGCCTCGATAAACGAATCGCACATGGCGTCCATCGCTGCACGGTATGCCACGGCATCGAAGCCCTGCGTCTCGGGCTCGGGGTTCGCGCACAGCCATTCAGTGTTCTTCACGAAGTTCGTGATGCGGCCCAACGCCGTTTCTGCTTCGCCCAAGCGTTCGTCGGAGAAATCCAAGGGGCTGCGGTAGTGCGTTTGCAGCATCAGCATGCGCAGCACGCGCGCATCGGTGGTTTTCAAGATGTCTCGCAGCAGAAGGAAGTTGCCCAACGATTTGGACATCTTCTCATGGTTGATCTGCAGCATACCGCCATGCATCCAGTAGTTCGAGAACGTGCAGCCGAATGCCGCTTCAGACTGCGCACGCTCGTTTTCATGATGGGGGAACGCCAAGTCGGCGCCGCCACCGTGGATATCGAAAGGCAGGCCCAAATACTTCTTCGACATGGCCGAGCACTCGATGTGCCAACCGGGACGGCCCTTGCCCCACGGGGAATCCCATGAAGGCTCGCCGGGCTTGGCGGCCTTCCACAGCGCGAAGTCGAGCGGGTCGCGCTTGCGGTCTTCCAGGCCCTGGCCATCGGCACGCAGTTCGCGATGGCCCGATTCCATTTCGTCGATGTTGCGGCCAGAAAGCTCGCCGTAGCCTGCATACGAGCGGACGGCGAAGTACACGTCGCCTTCCACCTCGTAGGCATGGCCGCCTTCGATAAGCTTTTCCACCAGGGCAATCATCTCGTCGATTTCCTCGGTAGCACGCGGACGCACATCGGGGTCCATAACACCTGCCGCGCGCATGTCATCGATGAACGCCTGGGCGTATTCGGCAGCCACCTCTGCGGCACTGCGGCCTTCTTCGTTGGCCTTCTTGATAATCTTGTCGTCGACATCGGTAATGTTCTGCACGAACTTCACGTCGAACCCGCGCCAAATAAGGTAGCGGCGAATGGTGTCGAAGGAAATGAACGTGCGTGCGTTGCCAATGTGGATGTAGTTGTACACCGTAGGGCCGCACACGTACATGTTCACCTTGCCGTCGTTAACCGGGACGAAGGGACGCTTTTCGCGTGCTTTGGTGTCGTAAATCTTGATCATGCGATCTCCTTGAAACAGCGAAGCGCGCCGGGGTGCGGCGCGCGGATCATACCAACTGAAGGGCCCTTACACGGGCTTAGCTACATCGGCAAACCAATGCCACCGCTTGCGCGGATATCCCCTCTTCACGGCCTTCGAAGCCCAAATGCTCGGTTGTGGTTGCCTTCACTCCCAGGTTTTCTACGGGGATGCCGCATGCTGCTGCGAGGTTTTCGCGCATCTGGTCGCGATAAGGGGAAAGCTTCGGTGCCTGCGCCGCAATAACGCAGTCGATGTCCACAATGGAAAAGCCCTGTTCGCGAACAAGGTTCGCCACAGCAGCCAGAAGCTTTAGGGAGTCGGCACCTTCATAGGCCGGATCGGTATCGGGAAATAGCTTGCCAATATCGCCGCCGCGAATGGCGCCCAAAAGGGCATCGGCTACCGCATGGGCCAGCACATCGGCATCAGAATGGCCCAAAAGCCCCTGATGATGGGGAATCTCTACGCCACCTAAAATCAACTTGCGGTTAGGCGCGAACGCATGCACGTCCATGCCCAGCCCTATGCGCATTGCGGCAGGGGAAACATGGTTCTGCTCGGTCACTGCGGGGTTACTCCTCTCGGCGATCTTCGATTGCCGCGCGGACTGCTGCGGAAATGATCAGATAATCTTCGGGAACGGTAAGTTTGATGTTGTCGCGTTTGCCTTCCACCATGAGCACGCGTCCGCCCAAACGCTCGATGAGCGAAGAGTCGTCGGTGCCCACAAAGCCGTCGGACAGGGCCGAGGCATGGGCGCGGCGGTAAATGCCAGCGCGGAAGATCTGTGGGGTTTGGGCGTTCCAGAACACGGAACGGTCGGGCGTGCCCACCACAACGCCGTTTTCAACGACTTTCAGCGTGTCGATGGAAGGATGGCCCACCAACGCACCATCGCAGTCGATGTTGCCCTTGATGGTGCTGATAGTGTGCTCGATCAGTTCTTTGGTGATAAGGGGACGTGCGCCGTCATGCAACATGACGAACTCGTATTCCTCGGGAACCAGTTCCAAGCCCGAGAAAGCAGATTCTTGGCGAATGGAACCCGCCGGCGCCATAACAATGGGCGTCACAAACGGGAACGGGTCGATTGCCGTGGCAAGGTATTCGCTCATGCGATCCTCGGGGCACACGATAACGATAAGGCCCACGTCGCCCACGGCATCGAACACTTCGGCAGAACGGGTAAGGATGGGCTTGCCGGCGATTTCAACCAGCTGCTTGCCGCCTTCGTGGCCGAAGCGCTCACCGCTGCCGCCCGCCAGGATAATGGCGGCAGTTTTGGGGTTCTTATCAACGACACCCTCAAGGCGGGGTTCCGCCTTGAGGGCATCGAAATTCACATCGTCGAACATAGCCATGGCGTGCTCAAGCACGGATGGGGCAAAAATCGGATCGATGGTTTTATCAGTCATGACAGCTCCTGTACACCTGGTGCGGAATCAGAGCCGCAGCGCTGGTGCACTTCGGGCTCAGTCGGCTGCCTGGCCTCCTGCGGAAGATCCGCCGCGCGTGGAAAGCCCCGCGTGACCAAGGTCATAGCCGGCAAGAAGCAATTCAGCCTCGGCAGCTATGGTATCACGCTTGCGCGGTGCCGGGATAGAGCCCGTGCCCGCGTTGAACGTGAGCTTGCCGTCTTCCACATCCACATCGATAACCGAGCCACTGGTCCAACGGCCTTCCAAGATCTGCTCGGAAAGCGGATCTTCGATAAGGCGCTGGATGGCGCGACGCAGCGGACGGGCGCCGAAGGAAAGGTCGGTGCCTTCCTTGGCAACGAAGCGCGCTGCTTCGGGCGTCAGGTTGATGGTCATATTCTGCTCGATCAGGCGCTCGCGCAAATCGGCAACCATCAGGTCGACGATCTTCACGATCTCTTCCTCGGTCAGGCTCTTGAACACGATGATCTCGTCGATGCGGTTCAGGAACTCGGGGCGGAAGAGCTTCTTCACCTCGCCCATTACGCGCTGCTTCATTTCCTTGTCGTCCATGCCGCCGTTGGCGTTGGAGGTGAAGCCCAAAGGAGCGCTGGTGGTGATTTCGCGTGCGCCAACGTTCGAGGTCATGATGATAACCGTGTTGCGGAAATCAACCACGCGTCCCTGCGAGTCGGTAAGGCGGCCTTCTTCCAGAATCTGAAGCAGGATGTTGAACACATCGGGGTGCGCCTTTTCGATTTCGTCGAACAACACAACCGAGTACGGACGCTGACGTACTGCCGTGGTAAGCTGGCCGCCCTCGTCGTAGCCCACATATCCCGGAGGCGAGCCAACCAGGCGCGAGACCGAGTGCTTTTCCATGTACTCGGACATGTCGAAGGAGATAAGCGCATCTTCGGAGTTGAAGAGGAATTCCGCCAACGCCTTCGAAAGCTCGGTTTTGCCTACGCCCGAAGGACCCAGGAAGATGAACGAGCCGGCAGGACGCTTCGGGTCTTTCAAGCCCGAACGCGAACGGCGAATGGCCTTGGAAAGCGCGGTTACCGCTTCGTCCTGGCCGATTACGCGTTCGTGCAGCACCTGCTCCATGCGCAGCAGCTTTTCGGTTTCCGCTTCGGTGAGGTTGGAAACGGGCACGCCCGTGGTCATGGAAACCACGTCGGCAACGTCTTCTACCGACACCTCGTGCACTGCGTTGCTGTTCTTTTCCTCCCAAGCCTTCTGAGCCTCGTCGCGCTTGTTCTGCAGCTCGACTTCCTTTTCGTGAAGAATGTCGGCGCGCTTGAAGTCCTGCTTGGCGATAGCGTCGTCTTTCTGGTTGCGAACGCCGCGCAACTCGTCGGCGATCTTCTGCACTTCTTCGGGCAGAACCATATTGCGGATGCGCATGCGGGCGCCGGCTTCATCGAGCACGTCGATGGCCTTGTCGGGCAGGAAGCGGTCCTGGATATAGCGGTCGGAAAGGCTTACCGCAGCATGCAGCGCTTCGTCGGTGAAGTGGACGTGGTGATGCGCCTCGTAGCGGTCGCGCAGGCCTTCCAGGATGCGCACCGCCTGCTCTTCGCTCGGCTCCTTCACCAACACGGTTTGGAAGCGGCGCTCGAAGGCAGAGTCCTTTTCCAGGTGCTTGCGATACTCGTCGAGCGTGGTTGCGCCGATGATCTGGATCTCGCCACGGGACAGCGGCGGCTTCAGGATAGCGGCAGCGTCGATAGAGCCTTCTGCCGCACCGGCACCGATAAGCGTGTGCAGCTCGTCGATGAACAGGATGATGTCGCCAGCCTGCTCAACTTCCTTGATGCACTTCTTCAGGCGCTCTTCGAATTCGCCGCGGTACTTCGAGCCAGCAACCAGCGCCGAAACATCAAGCGTCACAATGCGCATGTTGCGGATGATGTCGGGCACCTGGTCGGCCACAATAAGCTGTGCCAGACCTTCGGCGATGGCGGTTTTGCCCACACCCGGTTCGCCGATAAGCAGCGGGTTGTTCTTCTGGCGGCGCGAGAGGATCTGCATCACGCGCTCGATTTCACCCGCACGGCCGATAACCGGGTCGAGCTTGCCGTCCTTGGCCTTCTTGGTAAGGTCGGTGCCGAATTCCTTTAGCATGCTATCCGATGCGTTCGAGCTGGGGTCGAAGTTGGTGGCACCAGCGAATACCGCCGACTGGCCCACCATATCGTTCAAGGAAGAACGGATGGCGTCGCCTTCCACGCCCATATTGCGCAGCACGTCGATAGCCGTGCCCTCGCCTTCGCGCACGATGCCCAGCAGCAGATGCTCAGTGGAGATATAGCTCTTCCCCATCTGCATGGCTTCGCGCAGCGAGTTTTCCAACACGCGCTTCACGCGCGGGGTGAAGCTCAAGTGGCCCGACACATCGGCGGTGTCGTCGCCCTTCACCAGCTGACGTACGCATTCCAAGGCAGCATCGTAGGTGACGCCCAAATGATCGAGCGTCTGCGCTGCCAACCCATCTTTTTCCTTCAACAGGGCCAGAAGCACATGCTCGGTGCCCACGTAAGGCTGATGCAGCGCACGCGCCTCTTCCTGGGCAAGCACCAGCACCTTCCTGGCCTTGTCGGTAAACTTGTCGAAGGACATATAAGCCTCGATTCTCTCGGCAAGTAGTCTGATTCTCGATTATGCTAGCACTCAAATAACCTGAGTGCTAACCCGTTAACAATCTGTAGTCAGAATACAGAAAAGGTGCTCGTAATGAGCACCTTTTATAAACCCCCATTTTCGGACGAAATATCATCGCATCCTAATGCTGCTGTTCAGCACAAAGGCTGCAGCACGTACCCAGCTGAAACCTTATTTGGCCTCCGGACGCATATGCGGGATTGAACAGCCCAGTGGGCTGTTCAACTTCGAGCACTGCGAAGCAGAGCGCAGAAGCCACTGCCTTCCTCGCCGCGAGGCGATGTGCTGCTGTTCCACACGGAGACCGCAGCACTTACTCAGCTGAAGCCCTATTTTGCTTCGGGACGCATATGAGGGAACAGCAGCACATCGCGGATAGAAGGCTGGTTCGTCAGCAGCATTACCACACGGTCGATGCCGATGCCGATGCCACCTGCAGGAGGCATGCCGTACTCAAGAGCACGGATGTAGTCGGTATCGTATTCCATAGCCTCGTCGTCGCCGGAAGCCTTTTCCTCCATCTGCTTCTGGAAACGCTCGGCCTGGTCAACCGGGTCGTTCAACTCGGCAAACGCATTGGCGTACTCGTGGCCGGCGATAACCAGCTCGAAACGGTCGGTAAGACGCGGATCGTCTTCGAAGCGCTTGGCAAGCGGGCTTACCTCTACCGGGTAGTCGCATACGAACGTGGGGTTCACCAGCGTGGGCTCGCCGATTTCGTCGTAAAGCTCGGCAATAAGCTTGCCAGCCGTCCACTCGGGCTTCACTTCGATGCCGTTCTTCTTGGCAAGCTCGGCCAAGTGCTCTACCGGCGTATCCAAGTCTACGTCTTCGCCGAGCGCCTTGGACACAACCTCGGTCATGGGAATGGAAGGCCATTCGCCCGAGATATCGATGGTTTGGCCCTGATACTCAAGCTGCTCGGTGTCGTTCACGGCGGCATTGGCGGCCTTGATAACGCCCTGTGCCAGCTTCTTCATGCCCTGCAGGTCGTTGAAAGCGCAGTAGGCTTCCATGGTGGTGAACTCGGGGTTGTGCGTCGGGTCCATGCCTTCATTGCGGAAGATACGGCCGATTTCAAATACGCGCTCGAAGCCGCCCACCAGCAAGCGCTTCAGGTGCAGCTCGGTTGCAATGCGCAGGTAGTTTTCCTGGTTCAGTGCATTGAAATGCGTGATGAAAGGCTTAGCGGTAGCGCCACCCTGAATGGTTTGCAGGATAGGCGTTTCCACCTCATAGTAGCCGTCGGCTTCCATGTAACGGCGGAACGCAGAGAGGATCTTCGAACGCTTCTGGAAGGTATCGCGCACCTCGTCGTTCACAATAAGGTCGACGTAACGCTGACGGTAACGGGTTTCCTTGTCGTTCAGGCCATGGAACTTTTCGGGCAGCGGACGCAGTGCCTTGGAAAGCAGCTGGAACGAATCTACCGCCACCGAGAGCTGACCGCGACGCGTGCGCATCATAAGGCCATGGGCACCGATCCAGTCGCCCAGGTCCAAATCCTTCATTTCGGCGAAGGCTTCTTCGCCAAGCGCGTTGATGCGGCAGAAGAGCTGAATGCGGCCTGTGGCATCCTGCAGCTCGAAGAAGATGATCTTGCCCTGCACGCGCTTGGCCATAACACGGCCTGCGATGGAAACGGCGTCTTCGGTGTTTTCGCCATTAGCCAGCTCGGCGTACTTTTCATCCAAGTCGGCAATGTGATGGGTGTACTCGAATGCGGCATGGCCGTAGGGGTTCTTGCCTGCAGCGTACAGCGCCTCACGCTTGGCGCGGCGCACCTCAATCGGATCGTCTTCGATTACTTGCTCGTTGTGTTCTTCTGCCATGTGAAATCCTTATTTGCTACTTAGCGCTCGATAGAAAGAATGCTCATCTTGATAACGCGGCCAGTGGGGCCCTGTGCCTCTACCGCGTCGCCCTGCTTGTGGCCCAGCAGTGCTGCACCAACGGGCGATTCGTTGGAGATTTTGCCCTCAGCGGAGTTCGCCTCGGCGCCACCGACGATGGTGAATACGCGCTCGCGGCCGCCCATGTTCACGGTTACGCGGCTGCCGATGTTAACGCGACCCGACTCGGTGGGAGCTTCCACGATGGTAGCCTCGCCCAGGATGCGGGTGATTTCCGCGATGCGGGCCTCGTTTGCGGCCTGCTCGTTTTTAGCGTCGTCGTACTCGGAGTTCTCGGAAATATCGCCGAATTCGCGAGCTACACGGATGCGATCGCCGATCTCGGCGCGCTTTTCCGTTTCCAGGAAATGAAGTTCCTGTTCAAGCTTTTCCTTGCCTTCTTGAGTGAGAACGTAGTTGTTGTCCATGGTGTTACACCCCTCGGCCTAGCATGCGCCGGCCAATCTTCCTTTCCTATACTCGCGAAAAGGGCGCGCCCCTATAAAAGAAGCGTGCCCTTTGCATCCCGTGATGAAGCGAAGCGATTAAGCTTATGCCTCTTCTTTTTTAGCCTCTGCATCGGCGCTGGCCTTCTTGCCAGGCTCAGGCTTGTCGATAACCTCGACCTCGATTTCGTCTTTGGCTTCAGATGCCGCCTTAGGAGCGGGCTCTTCAGCTTCTTCAACCTTCTTGTTGCCGCCCAGGCCTTCGCGCAGGTTCTTCACTGCCTTGCCGATAGCGGTACCAAGCTTGGGAAGGTTCTTGGGTCCGAAAAGAACGAGGATAACTACGAGGATGATGACGATCTCTAAAGGACCGAAAGGCCCAATCTTCATGAAGCACCTCCGTGACGGTGGCGGGCCAGCGCCTTACAAGGCCGGCCCTAATGTTTCTGCGAGTACCTGAAAAGTACTCTAACAAAAAAGAACGGTACCCTTTTCAGGATACCCTTCAGTGGTTGCAATGGTCGGGATGACAGGATTCGAACCTGCGACCTCTGCGTCCCGAACGCAGCGCTCTACCAAGCTGAGCCACATCCCGTTGTTGTGATTAGCGGGTTGTATACTACCACACTTCCCACAAAAAGGAAGAGGGCACTCATGTGCCCTCCATAAATAACCAAGCAAGCATGCAAGAGACAACCGATTACGTAAGGGCAAAGCGCCACGAAACGGATGCCCGGGCATGCGCCAGTAAATCAGCGAGCGAAGTCCTAGCGAGTGCAGATAGCGTGAAAGCAGACGCCGGGCGTGCTACGCACGTCAAGTCTGCTTGGAGCGCTAGCTGCGCCGCTAGGACTTTGCGCAGCGTCATAGCGCCTCACGCGAACGTTGCGTTTGCCGCAAGGCAAACGCAACTAGTACCTCACGTACCACATCCCCGAATGCACGGCGCTGATCTTCACCACGTCACCGGTGCGGGGCGCATGGATCATCTGGCCGTTGCCGATGTAGATGCCCGTGTGATGGCTGTTCAGGCAGAAATCACCCGGCTGCGGGTTGGTAACGCGTTTCCAGCTTGCCATGGTGTAGGTGGTGCACCAATGATTGCCCATCTTGCCGGTAATGCAGTAACCCACCAAGCCCGAGCAGTCGAAGGCATTAGGACCAGCCGCGCCCCACACATAGGGCTTACCCAGCTGAGCATAGGCGCGGTCTACCACGGTGTTTCCGGTAACGGTGTGCGTGGCGTTGTTGTCAACGTTGCTGCTGCCCTTGCTGGAACCGGAATTGGACGACTGCTGCTGTTGCTGCTGGGCAGCGGCTGCCGCTGCAGCAGCTTCACGAGCAGCTGCTTCCTGACGAGCCTTTTCTGCAGCTTCTTCTTCCTTGCGCATCAATTCCTGCGCTTCGGCAGAAAGGTTGTCGTAGGTCTGCTGCATCTGAGCCGTAGTGGCTTCGGCCTGTTCCTTTACCGATTTGGCTTCTGCGGCCTTGTCGGATGCTACCTGAGCCTGCTCTTCGGCTTCCTGCTTGGCATCTTGCAGCTCTTCACGCGCGCTCTTGGTTTCGCTTACCAATTCGGCGTCGTTTTCATTGAGCATTTCAAGCGTATTCCACGTGGTGGCGAACTGCTCGAACGAAGAAGCGCCCAGGATAACGTCGATGAAGCCGGTGTTGCCCGAGCGGTACATGTCACGCGCGCGGTTGCCCAGCTTTTCCTGGTAGCCTTCGATTTCCTTGGTTTTCTGGTCTACCTTCTGCTGAGCTTCATCGACCTTCTGCTCGGCAGCCTTCTGCTCATCTACGGCAGCGTAGTAATTGTTGGATGCTTCGTCCAACTGGTCTTGCATTTCGTTGAGTTTGTTGAGCGCTTGCTGCGCCTCTGCCTGCTTTTCAGCAGCAGTAGGTTCGGCCAAGGCAACCGTAGTAGGAACGGCCAAGCCCGCAGTAAGCACGACAGCCATTGCGGCTGAAGTGAGCGCCCGCTTGTGTTTTGCGATTGAAATACCCATCGTGAGTTTCCTCCTGGTGGTGTAGTGGTGCGATTAAGCGATAGCTGATTCAGCTTAGCAAAGGGCACGGCAGGGTCGCAACGAGGTGCATACGCATTACGCCTTCGAGTGCGCGTTTCTTCGTCATTCGCCCAGGTCATGCCCATATGTGCATTTTGCGCTCGAATTGTGAACGACCGAAAGGTGACCAAAAGAGACGGTCCCTTTTGGTCACCTTTCACACCAGAAAAAGAAGAAACCCGCCGAAGCGGGTTTCTTGGAAGTTGCTATCAGCGATTCGCTAGTAGCGAACGTAGATCATGCTGGACTGAACCGGGCCGATCTTAACCACGTCGCCCGTGTGGGGAGCGTGGATCATCTGGCCGTTGCCGATGTAGATACCGCAGTGATTAGCATTAGTTACCACATCACCAGGCTGCGGATTGGAAACGCGGGTCCATCCCATGAACGTCGTGGTAGTGCCAATACGGCTGTACGAACCGGTAAGGCAGTAGCCTACGAAGCCAGAGCAATCGAACGAGTTAGGACCGCTTGCACCCCATTCGTAGGGCTTGCCCAGCTGGGAGTAAGCGCGGCTTACCACGCTGTTGCCGGAAACGGTCTGCTGCTTGTTGTTGTTCGTGCTGGAATTGTTCTTGTTGCTGTTGTTCTTGTTGCTGTTCGAATTGTTGTTGGAGCTGTTATTGTTCGAATTGCTGCTCGAAGCATTGTTATTGCGGTTGCTGTTGGAGCTGCTGTTATTGCTAGAGCTGTTGTTACCGCTGTTCGAACTGTTGTTGCTGGAGCTGTTGTTCGTGTTGGCAGCAGCTGCATCGTTGCCCGCAGTGCCACTCTGCTCGGCCTGAGCAGCTGCCTGCTGCTGAGCCTGCTGCTGAGCTTCCTGTTCCTGCTTTACCAGTTCCTGAGCTTCAGCGGAAAGGCTGTTGTAGGTCTGCTGCATTTCAGAGGTTTTCTGGTCTGCGGCAGTAGCGATAGACTTAGCCTCTTCAGCCTTGTCAGATGCAACCTTGGCCTGGTCTTCTGCTTCCTGCTTAGCATTCTGCAGTTCTTCGCGGGCCGTCTTGGTTTCAGAAACCAGCTGAGCATCGTTGTCGTTCAGGGTTTCCAGCATGTTCCACGTGGTGGCAAACTGCTCGAAGGAAGAAGCGCCCAGGATAACATCAAGGAAGTTGGTGTCGCCGGAGCGGTACATGTCGCGGGCACGATCGGAAAGACGGCTCTGATCCTGTTCGATCTGAGAGGTTTTCTCTTCAATCTGCTTCTGGGCCTCATCTACGCGGTTCTGAGCATCGATCTGCTCCTGATGAGCCTGCTCGTAATTGCTGCAAGCCTCATCAAGTTCGGACTGATACTGGTTCAACTTCTGCAGAGCAGCCTGAGCTTCAGCCTGCTTGTCGTCGGAAGGTGCAGCATATGCGCTTGCCGCCGGTACCGAAAGGCCGACAGCCAGAACAGCAGCGAAGGCTGCGTTCAAAGCCATCTTAGGCTTGGAAGTGCACATCTGTTTCGTCATATAAAAGAGCCTCCTAGCGCTTTCGCGTTGACCTTGCGCATGTTTGGGACGTATCCCTAGCGCAATAATTCAGCTTCATCCATGGTAGCAAACCCGTGTTGTGCAACGCAAAGTTATGTGAAGAGTGGCTTCATAATGCCAGTTCAGCGACGTGTGCCTATTCATTCTCGTCGTGATCGTGTTCACGCTTGTAGCGACGCTCGGCTTCGTGAGCCGCATGCGACTGCATGTTGTTCGCAGAAGGCAGTTCCATTTCGAAACGCTGACCGCGCGCACTGGCCGCCTTTGCCTGGAAAAAGAGGAACGCGAAGCCCAAAACGCCCGCCACCAACGAAGCGGCCAGAATGGCAACCTTGGCGATCATCACCGAGGTTGCATCGGCAAATGCCAGGTTCGCCACGAAGATGGACATGGTAAAGCCCACGCCGCCCAGCAATGCCGCGCCCAGCATATGGGCCCAATTCACGTTTTCAGGCAAAGCCGAAAGCTTCGCCTTCACAATAATGAAGCTCATGAGCATGATGCCCAACGGCTTGCCCACCACCAGGCCAAAGAACACGCCCAAGAAAATAGGGCTGGAAAGGATTTCGCCCGCCGGCGCCTGCATGAAGGCAACATCGGCATTGGTGAGCGCGAACAAGGGCAGAATGGCGAAGTACACCCACGGGTACAGCTTGCGTTCCAGGCGCGTTGCCGGCGGTACCACCTGACGGGAAACGCGCGCCAAGCGCGAGACGCTGGCGAGGTAGTCGGCCTGACCGATTACCGGCTCGTCGGGCACGAAGCTTTCTTCCGCTTCCTTCACGCGCTGCCCCGACCAGCCGGCAAAATCCTTCAACTTCACGTGCGAGCCCGAGGGGATGGTGAACGCCAGCAGCACGCCGGCAATGGTGGAATGCACACCCGACATAAATATGCAGTACCACAGCACCGCACCCACCAGCAAGTACGGCACCAGCGAGTACACGTGAGTACGGTTCAGCACGATAAGCACTGCCAGCACCACCGCTGCCGCCGCCAACCATACAAAAGAGGGGCTTTGGCCGTAGAAGATGGCGATGACCAAAATTGCCACGATGTCGTCGGCAACGGCAAGTGTGCTAAGGAACACCCGCAAGCCCGCCGGAACCCGCGAACCCAGCAGCGCCAAGATGCCCAATGCGAAGGCAATATCGGTTGCAGTAGGCACACCCCAGCCCATCATGGTTTCGGGGTTGCCGGCATTGAACAGCAGGTAAATACCCACGGGCATAAGCACGCCACCGATGGCGGCACCCACCGGCAGGATGGCCTGGCGGATGTTGGTAAGCTCCCCTACCGTCATCTCGTACTTTATTTCCAGGCCCACCAAAAGGAAGAACACCGCCATAAGCACATCATTGATGATGTGGGCCAGCGACATTTCCGCATGGTTGGCGCCGAAGCCCACTACCACTTCGGTATGCCAGAATTCCGTGAACGCGCCATGTGCAGCCGTGTTCGCCACTACCAACGCCACGATAGCAGCCAGGAGCATGACGCCTGCCGCCTTGGTGGTTGAATGGGTGAGCTCGAGCACCTTATGGTAGCGGCGCTGATGCGAGGACACTTCATTGATGAAGATGCCTGTTTCCTTATGCGGTTTATGGGCCATAGCACATTCCTTTGCCGAGGTTTCAGCTTTCCACGATAGCAGAGCGAATCATTCAAAAATTCTTGGTAATGGCAACGTTTATCCAACGTTTTAGAACAAGTTCATTTTTATTGATGACATTGTGAAGAAGTGCGCTAGACTAATAAACGAAGACGGTTGACGAGGGGAAATAAGAAACCGCTTCCCTAAAAAGAAGGTGCTACTGGGGCGCACCGAACGCGCATCCCACAGCACGAATCGCTTGTTTTCCAAGCGCTTCAGTTTCCTGAGGGGCCCCTCGAAGAACCGCGAAGTTCGTTTCAGTTTGAGAGGTGAAATCATGGAAATCACCATCACCGGCCGCAAGATGCCCGTCACGGAAGCTATCCGCTCCTATGCCGAGGAAAAAATCGGCAACTCCATGAAGGTCATGGACATCAGCCCCCTTACCGCCGAAGTTGTTCTGCAGGTTGAAAAGAATCCTGCCAACCCCACCCCCGCCAAGTGCGAGGTAACCATGCGTGCGCGTGGTCATATCATCCGCGTTGAGGAAAACGAAGAAACCATGTATGCCGCAATCGATGTTGCTGCCGCTAAGGTTCTTCGCCAGCTGCGCAAGTACAAGACGCGCGTTATCGACAAGAAGATTTCCAGCGCACCGGCTAAAACGGGTTCCGATCTCGACATCGACGGCTTGATGGATGAGCTTTCCGCTGACGATGAAGTTGTACGCGTGAAGGAACTGGTTCTTGAGCCTCTTACCGAAGAGGAAGCCCTGGTTCAGATCGATCTTCTGGGTCACGATTTCTTCGCCTACATCGATCGCGACACCAACGCCGTGAACATCCTGTATCGCCGCGAGCATGGCGGCTACGGCTTGCTGAAGGCAACCGAAGAGGAATAAAACCTTTAAGGCATATGTTAGTAAGAGAGGCTCGCTGCATGCGAGCCTCTCTTTTTTTTGGAAAACATGAGGATAACAAAATGGGGACAGTCCCCATTTTGTTATACCGCTGCATAGTGCTTGGCCTCTTCGATATAAAGCGGCGTGTAGTAGGCTATGCGTTCCGCCACTTCTTCGGAGGTGAATGTCTTCTTCACCTTGGCGGGCACGCCGGCAACCAAGCTATTCGGTGGCACCACGGCACCTTCCAGCACCAAAGCCCCCGCCGCGACTACCGAGCCTTTGCCGATTACTGCACCATTCAACACGGTGGATCCCATGCCGATCAGAACGCCATCTTCCACCGTGCAGCCATGCACCACAGCGTTGTGCCCCACCGTTACGTCATTGCCGATGGTGACGGGAAAACCGTTGTCGATGTGCACCGTCACGTTGTCCTGGATGTTGGTGCGCGAGCCAATGCGCATCGGCTCACTTTCCGCGCGCATCACCGCGCCGAACCATACCGAGGAATCTTTCCCCAGCACCACATCTCCACACACCGTGGCATTTTCAGCAACGAATGCCGCTTGGGACGTGTCGGGCGTATGCCCTTCAATCGAAATAATCACGCTGCCCCTCCTTGAATTGGCGCTTACGTCACAAAGATTACGCCCTGAAGCTCAAAACAAAAAGAGCCCACCACCTTTCAGCAGCGGGCACCTTGTTTCGGAAAATGACAAAATGGGGACTGTCCCCATTTTGTTACTAGTCGGCGGCACCTTCTTGGAAGCGGCTGAGGAACGCCTTGGTGCGGTCGTGCTGCGGGTTGTTGATAACCTGCTGCGCCGGGCCTTCTTCCACGATAACACCACCGTCCATGAACGCAACGCGGTCGGCCACATCGCGCGCGAAGGCCATTTCGTGCGTAACGATAACCATAGTCATGTGCTCGTCTGCCAGCTCGCGGATAACACGCAACACTTCCTGGGTAAGCTCAGGGTCGAGTGCGGACGTAGGCTCGTCGAAGAACAGCACATCGGGGTCAAGCGCCAACGCACGCGCAATGGCAACGCGCTGCTGCTGGCCACCGGAAAGCTCGCAGGGAACCATGTCTTCCTTGTCGGCCAAGCCCATCTTCGCCAACAGCTCACGGCCGTGCGCCAACGCCTCTTCCTTCGGGCGCTTCTGCACACAGATAAGCGCATCGGTGACGTTCTGCAGCACCGTGAAGTGCGGGAACAGGTTGAAGTTCTGAAACACCAAACCATAGCGCTTCTTCGCCTGGGCAAGCACTTCCTTGCCGCCGTACACCGCCTTGCCTGAAGCATCGGCTTCGGCAACCAACACATCGCCGTAGGCAAGTGAACCGGAATCCAGCGTTTCAAGCAACGTCATGCAACGCAGCAGCGTAGACTTGCCGCCGCCCGAAGGACCGATGATGGAAAGCACATCGCCCTGGTTCACGGTAAGCGAGATATCTTTCAGAACCTCGTTGCTGCCAAACGCCTTACGCGCATGGCTCAGGTTCACAACCGGCATATTTCCCATAATGGAAACCCCTTTTCTGAAACTCTTCACACCAACGCGCTAGTCGTGGTAGTAGGCCAGCTTCTTTTCCACGCGGCCCAGAATGAATTCGATAACCAGGCAGAACACCCAGTAGATAAGCGCTGCGATAGCGTACGGAAGCATGGAAACGTTGCTTGCGGCAAGCGCCTTGGCAACCGAGAACATTTCCGCCATGCCCAAAACGAATGCCAGCGACGTGTCTTTCACCAGCGTGATGATCTCGTTGCCCATGGCAGGAAGGATGCGCTTCACAACCTGTGGCAACACGATTTTGAAGAACGTCTGGGAACGCGAATAGCCCAGCACCAGCGCCGCTTCGTACTGACCCTTCGGGATGGACTGGATGCCCGAACGGTAAATTTCGGCGAAGTAGGCCGAGTAGTTCAGGATGAAGCCCACGGCGCAGGCACCGAATTTCCAATCGGTGCCCAAATTCATGCCGAACAGGTAGTACGGGCCGAACATGAATGCCATCAACTGCAGCATCAAAGGCGTGCCGCGCAGGATGGAAATGTAGAACTGGGCAAGCAGCGAAAGCGGCTTGAACGAGCTCATGCGGCACAGGGCAACCACAATGCCCAGCGGCAACGAGCCCACCAGCGTAACCACGAAAATCCAAGCGGACAGCCCTAGGCCGTCCATCAAGGCGCTAACCATCACGCCAAGTTCCATATCTTCCTCCTTTTCACGTTCAATGCGTTTCTACCGCAGAACGCAACAAAGGGCGGAAGGGGAAACCTTCCGCCCGATACTGCCAGATGTGCCACCCTGCAAGGCAAGCGGCACATCCGTCCAAATATTTGTTACTTAAGTACCCAGTTCTCTTCGCTCATACCGTAGTCGGCGTACTTTTCGATGAGCTTGGCAACCGTGCCGTCGTTGTACATGTCCTTCAGCGTGCTGGAAACCTTAGCGGCCAGGGCATCGTCGCCCTTCTTGAAGCCGACGGCGTAGTGCTCGCTGCTCAGCGGCTCAAGCTGCTGATAGGCATCGGGCTTGGCGGCAATCTGGTACTGGGCAATGGAAAGGTCGCATGCCACGGCATCTACCATGCCGGATTCAAGCTGCATGAAAGCATTGTTGTAATCGGGCAGCGTCTGCAGGCTCTTGAACGTGTCGGACAGGGACTTCTGGTCGCCCTGGAGCACATCGAGTGCAGCAGAGTCGGCCTGGGTTACCACCGTCTTACCGGCAAGATCGGAAAGGGAGTTGATGCCCGAACCCTTCTTCACCACAACAACCTGCTCGTTGAGCATGTACGGCTCCGAGAAGGTGTAGTTGTCTTCGCGGCCCTCCATGGTGAAGCCGTTCCAGATGCAGTTGATGGTGCCCTGGTTCAGCAGCGCGTCCTTGGCGTCCCAGTCGATGGGCTCAAGCTGAATGTCCCAACCGTTGCGGCTGGCAACTTCCTGGGCAAGGTCAAGGTCGAAGCCGGTGGGATTGTTGTTTGCGTCCATGAAGCCGTAGGGCGGATAGCTGTTGTCGAAGCCCACGATGAGCTTGTTGTCGGCGGGATTGCCGTCGTTGGAGCTGGAAGACTGCTGCGAGCAGCCGGCAAGCAGTGCGGCGGAAAGGCACGCAACGCAGGCAACGGCCAGCACGCTTAAGAACTTCTTTTTCATGGGTACCTCGTTTCAGCGGTATGACTTTACTTAACTAAAGTAGCCCGCAGTATAGCACACTAGAGTGCTAAATCGCTCTTTACGGCACCTTACGCCACGCAATACGCGTTTTACCCCTGCAAGCGGACACATTACCGCCGCGGACGGCCGCTTGCAGCGGAAGAGACCCAAAGTGGCTCGGCGCAAAGACGGAGCCTGTGCCGGGAAGCGAGACAACACGAATCCCAGCGGCTGCAAGAATCGAAAAAGCCCATAAGGCCGACCGATGTGGCGCCTTATGGGCTTTGGTGTTTCCTCTGTCGTCGGAATCGTGCGCAGCGTCATTACGCTTTGCACGTACCTGCGATGCCCGCAAGGCACCGCGCAACGATTACGCGTTGTTCAAAATGCTGTCGATGTAGTGCTGATCGACGTCGGGCAAGGGACGGAAGGGAGAGGTTTCCTGGGGTTCGCGCGTTGCCAGGATGCGCTCCATCCAGATCATGTCGTACCAACGGCCGAACTTCAGCGCGCACTTGTTGAAGCTGCCTGCGTGCTTGAAGCCCAAACGCGTGTGGAACAAGCGGCTGGTGGCAGGCACGTATTCGTCGGCAGGATCGCAGTGAGCGATGCACGCTTCCATGTTGAAGACGTTCTGCAAAAGCAAAAGCTTTGCCAGTGCTTCATACATGCGACGGCCCAGGCCACGGCTGCGCAAATCTTTGCGCACGTAGATCGACGTTTCAGCCGCATGGGAATACGCAGCACGAGGGCGGAACGCCGAAGCGTAGGCGTAGCCCAAGATAACGCCGTCTTTCTCAGCCACGATGTAGGGATAACGCTCTAGAACACGCTCGATGCGCGCCGTAAAATCCTCCAACGTAGGGGGCTCGATTTCGAAGGTAACCGCCGTTTCGAGCACGTAGGGGGTGTAGATGTCCAGCAACGCGGGAGCGTCTTCCTTCGTTGCCATGCGTAGTTTAATTTCAGTATCCATGGCTCGTATTCTACTCACGCACTGTTCGCTCGAAAAGGGAGCTTGGAAAAATACTTTGCGTTCCCGAAATTAAACACGAAATAGAAGTGCCCACACGCAGCACGTCAGCGGCTTTGCCAGCTTTTTCACCCGCAGAGAATACCGGCCCCACTGCGCTTCTAGCGAACCGACCGGGATTCGGCTGCGCCCAGCAATCGCCCCACCCTGTTTAACGGATACGCACCACGGCAATGGCAAGCGCAACTAGCGCAAAGGCGCCCGAAAGCGCGAAAGCGGTATGGTAGCCCATTAAGGGGAGGCCCACCGAAGCGCCCAGCGCGATAGCAAAAATCATAAGCGCCGTGCCGATGGATGCGCACGCCTGACGCACTGCCGTGCTGAACGACGAGCCATCCGTCATGATCTGATGCGGCAAGTCGGCCATGCCCCACGAGGTAAGCGGCCCGATAAGCCCCGAAACACCTGTGGCGCGAATGCCCTGCATCACGATGATCAGCCAAAACGGGGAGGCCTCATCGATAAACGCCATCGACACACCGCCCACTGCCAGACATACCGACGCCGCAACGATAACCGGGCGCACGCCAATGCGATCGACCAAA
This sequence comes from uncultured Eggerthella sp., assembly GCA_958431815.1. Taxonomy (GTDB): domain Bacteria; phylum Actinomycetota; class Coriobacteriia; order Coriobacteriales; family Eggerthellaceae; genus Anaerotardibacter. Next base: position 308,833 of record CAUASB010000001.1, read on the forward strand.
TAACCCGCAAGCGGGTTCACGATGAACGCAGCTACGGTGCCGGGCAGAAGAGACAAGCCCGCTTGCAGCGCCGTGCCGCCCCAGGGGCCTTCGATGAACAGCGGTAAAACCAGGGTAATGCCCATGTAGCTTGCGAACAGCGCATTCGCCGCCCAGAAGCTGGCACGATAACGCCATGAATCAAAAATGCGCAAATCGGTCAGCGGGTTATCGATACGCTTCTGCCTACGCAGGTACAGCACCAAGAACAGCGCGCCCAGCACCACCGGAATCCAGATATAAAGGCTGGCGAACCCATAGCTCGAAGCGTTCGAAAAGCCCAAAAGCAACCCGCCGAAGCCCAACGCCGAAAGGAGCAGCGACACCACATCGAGCTTGGCCGAAGAATCAGTTTGGGGCTCGCGCGCAATAAGCACAGCGGAAAGCACCAGCAGAACGAACGAGCAAGCAAGCAACGCCACGAAGAAGCTGCGCCATCCCGCAAAGCCGATCATCCAGCCACCGATGGTGGGGCCGATGTTCGGCGCGAACCCCATGGCAATGCCGGCGATGCCCATAACGGTTGCTTGCCTGTCGCGCGGGAACGACATCATAACGATGCTGATCATCATGGGCATGGTGATGCCTGCCGACACTGCCTGCAGCACACGGCCCAGAATAAGCACTTCGAACGTAGGCGCAACGGCGTCAACGGCAGCGCCCACCAGCAGGAGGGCCAAGGCGGCAAGAACAAGACTCTTCAGGGAGAACCTACGCATCAGGAACGTAACCGTGGGTACGGTAATGCCCATTACCAGCATGTACAGCGTGGTAACCCACTGCCCCATGCCCACATCGATACCAAAGTCCACCGCCATGCCCGAGAACATGGCGTTGAGCGCCGTCTGCGACAAATTGCCCAGGCACGAGCCAGGGATAACAATGGAAATGAGCACGATGATACGCGCCGGAACCTTTGCGCTTTGACCTTGCAAAGGCCCTCCTTCGATGATGATACGTTGTGGTTTATCTTACCACGCGCCTTCAGCCTCGCACAATGGCGTACCCTACTGGTACGTATTCCCCTCGCGAAAGGCACATATGAGCGCAACCCCAAAACAGCATCGTTCCCGCACCACTGCGATTGCCCTTAGCTGGATAGCCGTGGTTGCCATGGCGGGTGTCATCTTCTGGATGTCGGCCAACACCGGCGAGTCCATCAACAACGGACTGGGTATCATATCTGCCGTAAAGGGTGCTTTGGCTGCAGGTGCGCAGCAACTGTTCGGCCACGAAGTTGACGTTTCGCCCGTGGGACACTTCACCGAGTACCTGATTTTCGGCACCTTGCTGTTCAACGCACTACGCTTTCACGTAGACCCGCGCGCGGCACTGATCGCCGCGCTTGTCATAGGCAGCCTGTACGGCGTTACCGATGAATTCCATCAGCTGTTTGTTCCCAGCCGTAGCTGCGACCCTGCCGACTGGGCGGTAGACACCGTGGCCTCGCTGTGCGGTGCCGCACTGACGCGCCTGGGACTGAAAAAGGCTGGCAAACTGGAGCGTTAGCCCCAAAGAAGCAATAAACGGACATTTGCGTCAAATAGCGGCCCTTCGTGGTAAATTCGCCTTCAAAACACGATTGCCCGCTTCAATTGGCCGAATACGCTGGTTTTAGCGGCAAAGCGGCAGACAGCATGGCCGAGCCGGAGCGGACTTCGTGCTTTAAGCATATTTGCCAGCGCGCAGCTTAAAACGAACTTGAACCATTCGATGGTGCGAAAAAGGTCCACGCCCAAAGAGACATTTACCCCAAACGCAGGAAAGGCCCGCCATTGGCGGGCCTTTCCTCGTTCACACTCTTGTCCAAAAGCAAGAGGGTCGAGGTTGCTGAACTTCCGGCGAATCAAAAGGACAAAGCAGTGGCACCATCCCAAATATGAGCCCGAAGAGAACGATGCCGATGAAGAGGTGTAGAAGTTCTTCACCAGAAGTTTTCGCTTCCTCAAAGTTAACCATAGATAACTTAACCAAAATAAAGTTAGCCGTCAATAACTTTTTCGAGAGAAATCGTTCATCGCTGAAAAACAGCCGTTCGCCTCAAGGGGGGTCGAAGACCATCGGGGCGAGCAAAAAAAGCGCCCACGCACGAGAGGGGTATCGTGCGGGGCGCGCGCGACAAAAGCTGCAAGCTTTTTGGATCGCTAACAGAATTTATTGTCGCACCTAGGCAGCTGAAAATAAACCTATAAAAGCAGATTTATCTATAGGCGAATCCTATATAACGAAATGAAACGGCTCTTATTAATGAACCAAATCGCATATTGAAGTACTTAAAGGCTACGTGAAGAATCTACTCAGCTCGCACGTGTTTGCCGTGCACCGGCATCTCGTCGTCATCGTCGTACATCGAATCAAGGGCAGATTCCGCAAGGCTTTCTGGAGCAGCATGGCCCGCCCTTCGAGGACCATCGGTTTCCCCCACAAGAGGCAGCGCCAAATCATCGAGCTTTGCCGACGACGGCTTCGAAGCGCTGCCGCTTACGCCTTCGGCCTCCTTGTCGCTGGCAATGCCCTCGCCCTTGGTTGCATCAGCGCCATTGTCCTTGGCAACCTCGTGCTCCAAAGCGTCGCAGGAGCCGGCTCCCGCCCCCACCATCGCTGCAGCATCATGCTCGGAACTGGCTTCGCCGCCCGAAGCAGCATCGACGGCAGGAGCATCTTCCCCATTGCCCGCATCCTTGGACGCAGCATCCGCCGGAGCAACATCGTCTCCGTCCAAAGCGGCATCTTCAGCAGATGCGGCTTTTGCCTTGGCGGCATAGGCGCGCGCTTCCGCCTGGGCGCACTCACGCTCAACTTCCTCAATGCTCTTGTTTTCCATAGCATTTGGGTCTGTAAGACGTTTGAAATACTCCATGGCATCGGAAAGGATCTCGTAGTCGGAAGGACAGCGCGCATCGCTTGCCAAATGCTTCACCATGCCCGCCTGAACGAGCTTCTTTGCCGTACGGCGCGTGGGGTCTAAGATGCTGCCGTAAATGCAATCGGCTGAAATCTGCAATTCGCACCCGGCCAGCAGGAACCGCCGAGCAACCTCGACGTCTTTCTGAATTTCCCGGCAACGCTCCGGATGAGCGATTATTACCTTAAAACCCTTGCGTTGCAGCTGATGCACCCAATACTCCCAATCGAGAGGAAGCATGCCATTGGGCAGCTGCAGCAGAAATTCCCCCTGGTCGTTGCCCAATTGAACAGCAGCATCCATGCCCAGTTTCTTCAGCTTGTAGTAATCAACTTCAAAGCCCATAGAGAGCTCAGGGGCATGGGGAATCGCCGAAACACGATGCTTCAGCTGCAAATAGGCCTGCCACATGCGCTCGAAGTTGAAGAACGGATCGCAACAACGCGGCGTGCATACGATAGAGGTAACGCCCGCTTTCATGGCGGCGGAAATCATCAACAGCGATTCCGACATGGTGCGAGCACCATCGTCTACTCCAGGAAGAATATGGCAATGTACGTCACGCATAGCAGGTTGCTCTCTTGCACAGATTACGGTGGAATGGCACGTCCGGAATATAAGCCCGGCGATGCCTAACTAGCTGCCATTATAGTACGCAGAACGCCGACAAAAGCACCGCCGAAAGCCTCAAATCCGATAAGAGGGCCCGCCACGTGAAAAGGGCCGCTCCCTTCAGGAAACGGCCCTTTGATGCACGATGGCAGGCAATCGCATTAGCGAATGCCCTATACGAACGAAAGCGCCTGGTCGATATCGGCAATCAAGTCGGCGGTGTCCTCGATGCCACAGGAAAGACGCACCAGATCGGGGCTGATGCCAGCTGCTGCCAGCTCTTCGTCATTCATCTGACGATGCGTTGCATTTGCCGGATGCAGGACGCAGGTGCGCGCATCGGCAACATGGGTGGCAATCTGAGCCAGCTTCAAGTTCGCCATGAAGCGTTCCGCCGCCTCACGGCCGCCCTTCACACCAAAGCTCACCACGCCGCATGAGCCGTTGGGCAGGTATTTCTGGGCCAGTTCGTAGTTTTCATCGCCCGGCAAGCCGCAGTAACGCACCCACGCAACCTTAGGATGGTCGGAAAGGAATTCCGCAACAGCCTGGCCGTTCTTGCAATGCTGGGCCATGCGCACGTGCAGGCTTTCCAGGCCCATGTTCAGCAGGAATGCGTTTTGGGGCGACTGGATAGAACCGAAATCGCGCATGAGCTGGGACGTTGCCTTGGTGATGAAGGCTCCTTCCAAGCCGAAGCGCTCGGTATACACCACACCGTGGTAGCTTTCGTCGGGCGTGGTGAGGCCTGGGAACTTATCGGCATGGGCATTCCAGTCGAACTTACCGGAATCCACAATGCACCCGCCAACACCAGCACCGTGGCCATCCATGTACTTTGTGGTGGAATGGGTAACGATATCGGCGCCCCATTCAAAGGGACGGCAATTCACCGGCGTGGGGAACGTATTGTCCACGATCAGCGGCACGCCATGGGCATGCGCCGCCTTCGCAAAGCGCTCGATATCGAGCACGTTAAGCGCGGGGTTTGCGATGGTTTCGCCGAACACGGCCTTGGTATTGGGCTTGAACGCCGCTTCCAATTCTTCATCGGAACACGTAGGCGAAACAAACGTGCACTCCAAGCCCATACGGCCCATGGTGTGCAGCAGCAAATTGTACGTACCGCCGTAAATTGCCGACGAAGCCACAACATGGTCGCCCTGACCTGCGATGTTGAATATCGCAAAGAAATTCGCGGCCTGCCCGGAAGACGTGAGCATAGCCGCGCTGCCACCCTCAAGCTCGCAAATCTTAGCGGCAACGTAATCGTTGGTGGGGTTCTGCAGACGGGTGTAGAAGTAGCCCGCTTCTTCCAGGTCGAACAGGCGCCCCATATGCTCGCTGGTGTCGTACTTCCATGTTGTTGACTGGTAGATAGGCACCTGGCGAGGCTCCGCATCACCAGGACGGTAGCCACCTTGAACGCAGGTTGTTCCGATAGATTCGCTCATCGCGCATTCCTTTCTTTTCAAACGCCCCGGGCCGCGCATCGCCAGCACAAACGGGGCGTTCTGCATTGTAGAGCGGCCGCGTTACCCGAATTACGACATATCGGTGAACGAAACGCCTGGTCAGAGCAATTACCTATAGCTGGCTATAGATTCGCCGACAACCGTAGAAGGCTCACGCGCACGCGCGTACAATCGAGCACGTCGTGAAAACCGAATGCGCAGGCGAACCATCGCCGAACCCATCCGCTCTGGCACGTTGGCCGCCCCTGCTTTCCGCAAGCACCGCCAACGCTGCAGCGCATCGTCATAAGAAGGAGCCTTTAATGCCTATCCGTATCCCCGACGCCTTGCCGGCAACAGAAGTGCTGGAAAGCGAAAACATCTTCGTCATGACCGAGCACCGCGCCCTTCATCAGGACATTCGTCCTTTGCGCGTGCTGATTCTGAACCTCATGCCCCTGAAAATCGAAACCGAAACGCAAATTCTGCGCAAGCTTTCGAACACCCCTTTGCAGGTAGAAGTCGACTTGCTGCAAACCGTTACCCACAAGGCCACGCACGTGCCCGCCGAGCATATGAAATCGTTCTACGTTGACTTGGACGACATCCGCGACAAGCGCTACGACGGCATGATCGTTACCGGCGCCCCCGTGGAAAAGCTCCCCTTCGAAGACGTGGATTACTGGCCTGAGCTGTGCGATATCTTCGAGTGGGCGAAGACCAACGTCTTTTCCACCCTGTACCTGTGCTGGGGCGCACAGGCTGGCGCCTACTACCACTTCGGAGTGCCAAAGTACCTGATGCAGCACAAGATGACGGGCGTGTTCGAGCACAAGATCCTAAAGCCCACGTCACCTTTGGTGCGCGGCTTCGACACCATCATCCATGCACCCCATTCCCGCTGGACCGAAGTTCACGCTGAAGATATCGAAAAGATTCCCGAGCTTGAGCTTATTGCCGTGTCCGACGAAGCCGGCGTGTTCATTGCCAAAAGCACCGACAGCCGCCACTTCTTCGTGTTCGGCCACCCCGAATACGACACCGACACTCTGGCCGGCGAGTACCTGCGCGACACCAAAAAGGGCCTGAACCCCGACATGCCCAAGCACTACTTCCCCAACGACGACCCCACCCAGCAGCCCATCTCCAACTGGCGCGCCACCGCCCAGCTGCTGTACACCAACTGGTTGAACTACTACGTATACCAGGCAACCCCCTACGACCTGGAGGACATCTCGACCAACGCATCAGCACAGTAAAACAGCACGGCCAACGACCCCAGAGCGCCAAGGGCACCACACCCCGGGCGCTCTTTTCGTATCGCAGGAGGTTTCCCGTCCGTCATCCGCGTGCAAGCAACTCGCCTCGGCGCAGAAAGCGCAGGCAGGGGCGCCGGAGCTGTGAAGGGTTCTCTGAAAACAATTCCTGTTAGATTTTCCAAAGAAAAATCTTTTTTAAAAGCATGAAGCAGTGAGCGCATGAAATGAGAAAGGCTGCCCAAAGGCAGCCCAAGATTCCTAAACGGATTGCCGGAAAGAACAGCGAGCGCTCCCCTGGTGAGTGCAGATGGTGGGAAAGCGGGTGCCAGGCGTGCTTCGCACGTCAAGCCCGCTTGGACCGCCCGCTGCGCCACCAAGGGAGCGCGCAGCATCATCACGTCTCGTATGCTATTGCGCTGTTCGTAGAACGGCGCAAACGATTAGTCCTGCACACGGATAACGGACGGGAAACCGCCGGTAACAACACCATCGAGCGCCAAGATGTCGTCGATGGCCTTGCGCACGTTGCGTTCTTCGGCCGTGTGGGTAACGAACACCAGGGACACATCATCACGCGCCGCATTGCCGCGCTGGGTAACCGTTTTCACCGACACATCGTACTTCGCGAAGATATCGGCCGCGGCAGCCAGAACACCGCTGCGGTCGGCAACCACAAAGCGGATGTAGTACTTCGTCTTCAAATCTTCGATGGAAAGAATGGGCAGGTTATCGGTGCACGTGCAGCCAACAATAGGCTTGATGCCCATCTGCAGATGACGGGCAACTTCCAGCACGTCGCCCATAACAGCGCTAGCAGCAGGACCGGCGCCGGCGCCTTCGCCGAAGAACATGCTCTCGCCTGCAGCATCGCCTACCGTGTAAATTGCGTTGAACACGCCGTTTACCGTCGCCAGCTGATGGCTTACGGGGATCATCGTGGGATGCACGCGCACGTCGATGCCTGCGTCGGTGCGATACGCATGGGCCAACAGCTTCACGGCATATCCCATTTCATGAGCCATAGCCAAATCGACCGGCGAAATGCGACGAATGCCCTCGGCGTATACCTGGTCCATGGTTACCCGCGAATTGAATGCGATGGAAGCAAGGATAGCGATCTTGGCAGCTGCATCAAGGCCATCAACATCGGCAGTGGGGTCAGCTTCGGCATAGCCTTTCTGCTGGGCTTCCTTCAGCACGTCTTCGTAGCTCATACCGTCTTCGTCCATGCGGGTAAGCATGTAGTTGGTGGTGCCGTTCACGATGCCCATGATGGAATCGATGCGGTTGGCAATCAGCGAATGCTTCAGCGGCACAATGATGGGAATAGCGCCGCCAACGCTTGCCTCGAATGCGATTTCCGCATCCTTTTCAGCGGCCAAGCCCATGATCTCTTCGCCGGACGTTGCCATAAGCGCCTTGTTTGCGGTAACCACGCTCTTGCCGTTTCGCAGAGCATCCATCACCACTTCCTTGGCAATGGTGGTGCCACCGATAAGCTCGATAACCAAATCGATCTCGGGGTCGTTTACCACTTCGTGGAAATCGGTAGTGAAGATATCGCCCAGGCCAAATTCCTCTGCCACGTTTGACTTGCGAGAACACACACGGGTCAGTTCAATCTCGACGCCGAAATGACGTTTGAATTCTTCCTTATGGTTACGAAGGATGTCCAGGCATCCGCCGCCAACCGTGCCCGTTCCGACCAAGCCAACCTTGACAGCCATGAAGCGCACCTTTCCGTTGAAGTTATATTCCTAGTTATTGTATACGCAATGGTTTCGCCAAGGGGCGCCGAACCGCCAAACGGCCAATAGGAAATGGACGCAAACCCGATAGGTTCTTTGCCCAATTGCGCCCGTGGCAAAAAAGCCGAAGCAGGAAAGGCCGCTTCCAGCCAGCCCGCTTCGGCTTCATGTTTATCGGGGTTGCGGTACGCAGCGTCTTCCGGCAATCACCCGGTCGGCGCTATCGGCAGTCGCGTCGTTAAATGGAATAACTCAAAAAAAAATGAGGAAATAGGGACCACCCCTATTTCCTCATTTCGACTACAGATCGCAGCTCATAAGGTCGGCGTAGGTTTCACGGCGCGTTACCAGGCGAGCCTTGCCGTCCTTCACGAACACGATGCCGGGCCTGGGCTGACCGTTGTAACGGCTGCTCATGGAATGGCAGTACGCGCCCGTGCCGAACATGCATACGATGTCGCCCAAGTCGGGGTTCTGAATGGAAGCGTTGGCGGCAACCGCATCGCCCGATTCACAGTGTTTGCCCACCAGCGTAACCACCTTGGTACGCGGCTGACCAGCCTTGTTCGCGATAACGGGCTCATAGTCGGCGCCATACAGGGCCGTACGGATGTTGTCGGACATACCACCGTCGATAGCCACGATGTTGCGAATGCCCGGCAGCGTTTTCAGGATGCCGACGGTATACAGCGTCACACCCGGCGTTGCGGCGATGGAACGGCCCGGCTCAACGGCAATGCGCGGCTCCTTCACGCCGTACTGGGCGCAGAGCTCCTTCACGGCCGTGCACGTAAGCTTCGCGAACGATTCGATGGTGGGAGGCTCTTCCTCGGCCACATAGGCAATGCCCAGGCCACCGCCCAGGTCAAGCCCCTCGATTTCGTAGCCGTACTCGTCGTTGATGCGCTTGATAAGCTGGATCATCACATCGATGGCCTCGCGGAACGAATGCAGCGCGAAGATCTGGGAGCCGATGTGGCAGTGCAGGCCCGACAGGTGCACGCCCGGCGTTTCAATGGCGTCCTTCACGCATTTGAAGGCGAAATCGTCACGCATGGTGAAACCGAACTTGGAGTCTTCGCAGCCCGTGCGGATGAATTCGTGCGTGTCGGCTTCCACGCCCGGGGTGATGCGCATGTAAACGTCCTGCGTAACGCCTAGTTCCTGAGCGATAGCGGAAATGCGGCCCAGCTCGATACGGGAGTCGATGACGATGCACCCAACGCCTGCCTCGATGGCCTCACGCAGTTCCTGAGGCGTTTTGTTGTTGCCGTGCACGATTACACGCTTGGCAGGGAAACCCGCCGCCAGGGCGCACGCAAGCTCGCCACCACCGGAAACGTCCAGGCACATGCCATGCTCGTTTGCCAGCTGCACGATGGCCTTGTTCTGGAACGCCTTGGAGGCATAGGCAACCTCGGCGCGGTCGCCGTAGTACTTCTTAAAGGACTGCACGTATTCGTCCATGCGCGCTTCCAAGTCGGCCTGGTCGAACACGTACAAAGCCGTGCCGAATTCCTTGGCAACCTCAACCATGTCGCAACCACCGATGAACAGATGGTCGTCTTTCACTTCGGCGGTAAGGGGCAGAACCTTGCCCAGTTCCATGGTGGTGCGGCCGTCGGCCTGCTTATTCAAATCAGATGCGGGGAGTGACATAACGCCTGCTTCCTTGAGGGTTAGATGGGTGCGCCTGCGCGCTTTTTATTCGACCGATATAATACCGTGCGAACAACTACTGTAACAACGTTTCTTTTCCAGCTGGTAACGCTGGCAAGATCGGAGGCACCATGCTTCGCATAACCGTATTCGCCATCGGCAAGCTGAAAGAGCAGTTCTGGAAAGATGCTGTTGCCGAATACCTGAAGCGCTTGGGCGCCTACGCGAAAATAGAAGTGCGCGAACTGCCCGATTCCAACGCGGAAAAGGAAGCCAACGCCTTGCTTTCTGCCCTGCCGGAGCGCGGCCCCATTATCCTGATGGACATCCACGGCAAGGAAACCTCCAGCGAAGGGCTGGCAAAGAAGATCGACACCTACGCGCTGAACAGCGATTCCCATATCTCGTTCATCATCGGGGGAAGCGACGGGGTTACGAAAGAAGTGAAGCAGCGCGCCACCGAACGCATAAGCTTCGGCCCCATTACCCTGCCCCACAACCTGGCGCGCGTGGTGCTGCTGGAGCAGATTTACCGCGCCTTCAAGATCATCCGCCACGAGCCGTACCACAAATAGTTCCTAGCGCTGTTCTATCGAACAGCGCCTTTTCGTGGTAAACGCTATGACGCTGCGCAGGCTTCTAACGGGCATCTTGCTCTTCAATCGTCGGCCACGTGCGAAGAGATCTCTGGGCTTGGAAAGCCCCCCCCTGTTGCAGTTCAGGGATTCCCGCTGCCCTGCTCGCTTCGCTCGTGCGGTCGCTGCTTCATGCATTAGACGGAGATTTTCCTTTGGAAAATCTAGCAGGAATTGCTTTCAGAGAACCCTTCGCTGCAACAGGGAGCCTTTCCAAGCGTGCGCTTCTACCAACCTAGCCAGCAGAAACGCCAAGCTATGAAGCTTGCGAACATGCAGATTACCCTACCTGGTCTTGGAGGGCTTTGAGGGTGCCGTCTTTGTCCATTTGATCGAGTGCATCGTTGATGGCGTCGGTCAGGCCGCGGTTGTTCTTGTTCACGGCTACCGCATATTTTTCGCACGTTGCCGCCGTTTCAATCACGTTGCAGTTGGAATAACCGTTTTTCATGAAGTACCTGCATGAGGGAGCGTCCGCCACGATGCCGGCGACTTCGCCCGCCTCGAGAGCCTCAAAGCACTCGGCAACGCTGTCGTAGCCAACCACGCTTTCGGAAACGTTGGCCTTGGCGTAATCGTAGCCCGTGGTTTCGACTTGGGCAGCAACACGCTTGCCCTTGAGCTCGGAGGTCATCTCATATGAGCTGTTTTTCACCACAATTGCCTGATCTACCAGGTAATACGGGGAAGAAAAATCGACAAGCTCCGAACGGCTGGGATTGATGGAAAGCCCCGAAAGCGCAACATCGTACGTGCCATCGTGCACCCCTTGCACCACGTCGTCGAAGGAAACCGAAACCACGTTCAACCCCAGACCAAGGCGGGAGGCAAGCTCGCGGGCAACGCTCACGTCGAAGCCAGAAAGGGCATCGCCCTCCTTCATATCGAACGGCGGGAAATCGGGAGACAAGGCAACGGTAAGCGTGCCTTCCTGCACCAGCTGATAGGAAGGTTTGTCGTTTTCTTTCGAACATCCTGCCAAACACACGCAGGAACACACAGCCAAGCACAGCGCCAGAACCACCGCGACAATGCGTTTGCCCATCTTCTTCCCCCTTCCCTTTGAAGCGTTCGCAGATCCCTTCAATTGTGCCATTCCTCCAGTAAAGAAGCCGCACGTAGGCGGCTTCGCATCGAACAACGAAAAGACGTTGCGCTTTCTTATCCTTTTTCCGAAGCGGGGGCCACATCCAAACCCTCGGCGTTTGCCTCTTTAGCGTCGAGCACGTCGAACGCCAGCCCGTAGCCACCTGCGCCGTAGTTGAGCGCCTTCGACACACGGGCGATAGTGGTAGCGGAAGCGCCCGTGGCCTTTTCAATAACGGCATACGAGCTGCCCTTGCGCAGCATACGTGCCACATCCAAACGCTGAGACGTGTCCTTGATCTCGCGCACGGTGAACAAGTCTTCCAACAGGGCGAACACATCATCAGGATCGGTTAAGCCCGCGAAAACCTCAAGCAGGTCTTCAACCTCTTTCGTCCTTAGCTCCGGCATAGCCAACCTCCCCTTTCGCATTACGCACGCCCGTTCCGCATGGAACACGCGGTAAAACGCGCACATTCACTCCCTGAAAAACAAAGCCGCACCCCCATGCCATGCAGCATGGGGGAATGCGGCTTTGCGTAAGCGCAGATAAAGCGCGTGATTATTAGAAGCGGGTAATCCAGTCTTCGTACTCGGGAACCTTACCGTAAGCAACGTCGAAGTAGCGCTTCTGAAGCTGCTCGGTGATGGGGCCCATAGGACCGATTTCGCGGTCGTCTACGCTGCGGACCGGCGTAAGCTCGGCAGCAGAACCGCACATGAACATCTCGTCGGCGATGTACAGGTCGGAACGGGTAAGGGATTCCTCGATTGCAGGAATGTCCATATCGCAGGCAATGTGCAGAACGGTGTCGCGCGTGATGCCCTCAAGCAGGCCGTCGGACAGCGGAGGCGTAGAAAGGATGCCGTTGCGAACAGTGAACAGGTTTTCGCCCGTGCCTTCGCATACGTAACCCTGCTCGTTGAGCATAACAGCCTCGGCATAGCCGTGCTTCTTAGCCTCGAGCTTTGCCAGGATGGAGTTCATGTAGGAAGCGGAAGACTTCACAGCAGGCGGAATTGCGTTGAAGGAACGCTGACGCCAGGAAGAAACGCCTACAGGGATGCCGTTCTTCAGAGCGTCTTCGCCCATGTAAGCGCCCCAAGGCCAAACTGCGATGATAACGTCAACCGGCGCACCCGTGGGATCTACGCCCATCTGGCCGTAGCCGTAGTATGCCAACGGACGGATGTAGCAGGACTTCAGGCCGTTCTTCTTGATGAGCTCAACGGTAGCTTCGCACAGCTCGTCTACGCTGTAGGGAAGGTCCATCATAGCGATCTTTGCGCTGCGATGCAGGCGCTCCATATGGTCGTGAAGACGGAAGATAACCGCTTCGTCGGTTTCTTCGTTGTGATAGCAGCGGATGCCCTCGAACACGCCAGAGCCGTAATGAAGGGCATGGGTCAGGACGTGCGTCGTTGCCTGTTCCCACGGTACCATTTCGCCATTCTTCCAGATGTAATCCACGGGATGCACGTCTGCCATTGATGTTCCTTTCACGCTTCTGCTTTGCCCAGGCTTAAAGCACGCTTGCCAGCATGCTCTGCCGGGAACTTTTTCGGTTTCTTATTCTACTCCAACCGAGTGGAGTAACACAGTTCAGCACAAAAGGCAGCAATTGGGGTATTTCCCTCCGTGAAAGGCGAAAAACGCTCATTACGGCCAAGACCCACGGGGCTGCCCGTTATGCGCGCCCCTCGAAAACCCGTGCGTTTTCCAAGCCGATGTCGATGAAACGCTTCAGCGCTCCCCACACGTATGACGTTTTGGCATACGCGAAACTGATTTGGTAGGCGGCATCGCTGGAAAAGCGGTACTCCTGCACCCTTGCCCGCTCTTCAGCGGAAAGCATGGCCTTCACCTGCACCGATGGGCAAAAGCACACACCAACGCCCCGCGCACAGAGCGAAAGCATGGTGCTGGCATTGTCGGTTACCACCGCTTCGCGGGGCTTAAAACCCGCCTGCTTGATGAGCACGCGCGAAATACGCCCCGCAATGTCGTTCGGCTTGCATAGCACAAACGGCGCGTCGGCAAGCTGCGGCAGTACCTCTTCGCCTGAAAGCGCCGGGTCGAGCCCCATCCGATTCGGCGCCAGCATCACCACTTCCTCGGAGTAGAAGGGCACCAAGTTGAACTCACGGAAATCGTCGGTAGCACGCCCCACGAACAGGTCGATAGCCCCTTCGCGAAGCATGGCAACAAGCTCTTCGTTCGATTTCTCGAACAGCTCTATATCGATACCAGGACATTCCCTTCTGAACGCCTCGATGATGCGCGGCATGGTCAGATACCCCCGGGTATGCGCCACTCCCACGCGTATGCGCCCGCGTTGGTTTTCGGTAATGTCGGCGAACTCGGTTTTAAGAGCATGCAGTTCCTCGTTGAAGCCTTTCGCATAACGCAGAAACGACTCGCCCGCATAGGTAAGCTCCAAGGGGTTTTTGCGAACCAGCAGCTTGCAGCCCAATTCCTTTTCAATGGCGGCAATATGGGCGCTGAGCGTTTGTTGGGTGATGTGCAGCTCGGCTGCGGCGTGCGTGATGTTGCGATGCTTTGCCACTACCGCGAAGTATTCCATGGAAAGGAAGTTCATGGTTCTCCAGACACAGTAGATTACCTGTTTTATTTACCGAATATAACAGTTTTACCTCTGTATTGCTCCACGGTATAACCGAGGTACCGAAATGCCAGCTGAAAGGAACCCCGTGGCAGAAACTCTAACTATCGCCCTGTTTTGCCTTGCCCTTATTGCCTGCGGAGTATTGGGGCAGCCCATCCTGTACGGACTGGCGGTTGGCCTTGTCATCTTCTGCGCCTATGCCTTATGGAAGGTGCGCGCACTGCGCCCCCTTGGGCGCATGATCCTGGACGGCGTCCTCACCGCAAAGGGCGTGCTGATCATGTTCGTTTTCATCGGCATGCTCACCGGGCTTTGGCGCGCCAGCGGCACCATTGCCGCCCTGGTAACGTTTGCCGCAAGCTTCTTTACCCCTACAACGCTGGTAGCGTTGGCTTTCGTAAGCTGCAGCGCCGTTTCGTTCCTTATCGGCACGTCGTTCGGCACGGCGGCAACCATGGGCGTGGTGTGCGCCACAATCGGGCAATCCGCCGGCGTAGACCCCTTGGTACTGGGCGGCGCCATTCTTTCAGGATGCTACTTCGGCGACCGGTGCTCGCCGGTTTCCAGCAGCGCTTACTTGGTGGCCGAACTTTCGGGCGCCACCGTGCGCCAGAACATCCCACGCATGCTGAAAAGTGCACTGGTTCCCCTGGCGCTTTCGCTTGTTGCCTACCTTGCGCTGGGCATCGCGCTTGACCCGGGAACCGAGATTTCCGCCGCTGGAAACGAAATAGCGCAGGGCTTCGATCTTCACCCCGCCGTGTACCTGCCCGCCCTTGCCGTTTTGGCGCTGCCCCTCATATGCCGCAACGCCCGCCTTGCCCTTTTCGTAAGCAGCGCAATCGCCTTCGCCCTGTGCCTTCTTGTGCAAAATGAAGAGCCCCTTTCCGTGGCGCAAACAGTAGTTCTCGGCTTTGCTGCAGAGGGAAAAAGCGCCCTGGTGCAAGGCGGCGGCATCGTAAGCATGGCCTACCCCGCTGCCGTGGTGTGCCTTTCTTCTGCCTATGCGGGAATTTTCCAAGCCACAGGACTTTTGAAGGGAATGCAGCAGCACCTTCGAAAGCTGGGTGAGCGCATCACGAAATTCGGCGCATGCTTGGTAACTGCTCTGGGCACTTCATGCGTTGCGTGCAATCAGACGCTTTCCATCATGCTTACCAACCAGCTGTATGGCCCCTTGCAACGCAACAATAAAACGCTTGCCCTCGAGCTGGAAGATTCGGCCGTGCTCATTGCCGCTGCCATCCCCTGGTCAATCGCATCGCTGGTAGTGCTGCAGGTTTCAGGCAATGCGCCAACCGCAAGCATCGCCTGCGCCTTCTTCCTGTTCCTGGTGCCGCTGTGGCATTTGACAGTCGAAGTGGTTTCAACGTGGCGCTCCCGCCACAACGCGCAGGCCGACAATCGAAAAGGGACAAAACGCCGCAACACCCTGCCCCTGTCGTAGATAGCCATCGGGCTTTACTGCCCTTTATTTGCAATTCTTTTACGAAACGCTTGCCTTTTCCGCTTCCTCACGTACCGCCGCAGCATCGGAAATGGCGCGCTGAACAGCCGCTTCGGTAACAGTTTTCGTGCTGGTGCTTACCGCATCTCCTTCGTGCTTATGGGAAACGCCCGCAGCACCGGCAACCGCTTTTTCCTGCTCTTCGATTTGCGCGCGGCGCCTGCTTGCCGCCTCTTCCACATCGGACGTCTGCACGGCGTGCATCAAAATCTGCATACGGCGCTCCACATCCTGGATGATATCGGAGCAGTCTTTCAGCTCGTCAAACATATCGATGCCCTCTACCTTGGCATCCTGCTTGTACTTCAAGGTATGTTCAAGCGACGCCCAGAAATCCATGGCGATGGTGCGCAACTGAATTTCCACCGGCACGTACTGTTTGCGGTCAAGGAAGTACACCGGCACTTTCACGATGATATGCAGACTGCGATACCCGTTGGGCTTTGGATGGGTGATGTAGTCCTTTACCTTCACAATCTGCAAGTCGTCCTGCAAGGAAAGCACCTTGACCAGAGCGCTTACGTCGTCAATGTAGGAAACGATCACGCGCATGCCCGCAATGTCCAGGATGTTTTCCTCCATGGACTTCAACGTTACCGGCACGCCGTAGCGGTACAGCTTGTCGTACACGCTTTTCGGTGCTTTGATGCGCGATTCGATATGGTGAATGGGATTGCGGCTAAGGCGGTATTCCAGATCGGCATCGAGGATTTCAAAACGCGTCTGCATTTCCTTTATTGCCGCTTCGTATTTCTTGAACAGCGGTTTGCTTGCCACTTCGAACAGTTGGTATTGTTCCGTTGCCTTGGCTAACTGCTTGCCAGGCGTTTTTTCGCTTGCCATGCTTTTATTAAGCCCCTCGTGGTTGGGAACGTGATTCGCCTTCATCTTAGCCGCCCCATGCACCGCCAAGCGACTTTCCATGAAAGATACTACCCACTTGTTGATTATTGGGAAATATCATTGCGGATCGGTAACGTTCTTGAAGGGTTGCTGGGGGTGTGCCCTGCGGATTCCGCTTCCGCTTGTTTCGGCTTTCAAAGAATTGTTTTCTGGATAGTGGAAGAAATCGCAAGAATGGTTTGACGCATGGTTCAGGGCGTCCCTAAATTTTCAGGTCGAATACCTGGGGCGATTTTTTTTCGGCGATTCTTTGAAAACCGCACTCCAGAGAGCCCCGGGAAGCGGAGCCCCACCGCACGTAGTTCTAAGCCGATCCGCAAAGAGTATTCTTGGTGCCGAAGGCCGGTTGCGGCTCTTCTCTTTATGAAACTCTTTTCCTCTGTAAACAAAAAACGCCCGTAAGGGCGTTAACTAAAGTCCGGGCATGCGCCAGTAAGTCAGCGAGCGGGATTCTGGCGAGTGCAGGAAAGATGAAAGCCCCATGGAGCTGGCCTTTGCGCCGCTCCATGGGGCTTGAATTTTTCCTGTGCCGCCAGAATCCCACGCAGCGTCAGGTCGCTCTTTTACGCCTTAGGCGTAAAAGAGAATATCGTTATAGGTAGGTACTGGCCAATAATCGCGCTCTACTACGCACTCCAGAGCGTCGATCTCGGCGCGAAGGGCGTCCATGGCGGGAATTACCGTGTTGGCGTAGGCGTTTGCCTGCTCCTGCGGATCCTCGATTTCCTCGGCAGCGTTGTGAACCTTGATCAGCTCGCGCGTTGCCTTGGCGGCCTTGTCGGAACCGTTGATAAGCACTTCCAGAACCTTTTCGGTTTCCGTCATGTCTGCGCCTGCAACTGCAGCCTTCACCGTGGTGATGTTGCTTGCAAGATCGGCCATGTAGTCGGTGATGGCGGGCAGGTAGGTGCGACGTGCCATGCGGATCATGGTGCGGGCTTCGATGTTCAGAAGCTTGTTGTACTTTTCAAGCTTAACCTCGTAACGGCTGCGAACCTCGGGCTCGGAAAGCACGTTGAACTCGGCAAACAAGTCAAGCGACTTCTGGTCTACGAAGCAAGGCAGAGCCTCTGCGGTGTTGCGATGGTTTGCCAGGCCGCGCTTCTCTGCTTCCTTTTCCCATTCCTCGGAATAGCCGTTGCCGTTGAAGATGATGCGCTGATGATCGGTGAGCGTCTTCTTGATGTAAGCAATGGCCTTCTTCTCGAACTCGGCGCCTTCGGTGCCGGCAAGCGCATCGGCGAAGCCCTTCAGGCTCTTTGCCATTGCGGTGTTCAGAATCATGTTGCAGTCGGACAGGTTCACCGAAGAGCCCGGCATACGGAACTCGAACTTGTTGCCCGTGAAAGCGAAGGGGCTGGTGCGGTTGCGGTCGGTGTTGTCCTTCATGAACTTAGGAAGAACGGCTACGCCCAAGTCCATCGCGATAGCGTCAGCAGAGTGGTATTCGTCGCCCGAGATCAGGGAATCGACGATAGCGCCCAGCTCGCTGCCCAGGAAGATGGAGATGATGGCCGGAGGTGCCTCGTTTGCGCCCAAACGATGGTCGTTGCCTGCGGAGGCAACGGACATGCGCAGCAGCTCCTGGTATTCGTCAACCGATTCAATTACGCAGGTAAGGAACACAAGGAAACGCAGGTTGTCCATCGGGTCGTCGCCAGGATCAAGCAGGTTTACCTTGCCATAGGAAAGCGACCAGTTGTTGTGCTTGCCGGAACCGTTGATGCCTTCGAAGGGCTTTTCATGCTGCAGGCAAACCAGGCCATGATGAGATGCATCAAGGCGCATCTTTTCCATGGTGAGCAGGTTCTCGTCAATTGCACGGTTGGAATTGGTGAACAGCGGGGCAAGCTCGTGCTGAGCAGGAGCAACCTCGTTGTGCTTCGTCTTGGCGGAAACGCCAAGTGCCCACAGGTCGTCGTCAACTTCCTTCATGAATTCGTTGACGGTGGGGCGAATAGCGCCGAAGTAGTGCTCTTCAAGCTCCTGACCCTTAAGCGGTGCGGCACCGAACAGAGTGCGGCCCGTAACGATAAGGTCCTGGCGCTTCACATAGTCCTTTTCGGAAATAAGGAAGTATTCCTGTTCAGCACCAACGGTGGAAACAACGCGATGGCCGTCTTCGCCGAAGAACTTCAGAACACGCTGAGCCTGCTCGTTGACTGCGCTCATGGAGCGGAGCAGCGGGGTCTTCTTGTCAAGCGCTTCGCCGGTGTAAGAGCAGAACGCCGTGGGGATGCACAGAACCTCGTCCTTGATGAAGGCGTAGCTGGTAGGATCCCATGCGGTGTAGCCGCGAGCCTCGAACGTTGCGCGAAGGCCGCCGGAAGGGAAGCTCGATGCGTCAGGCTCGCCCTGGATAAGCTCCTTGCCGCTGAAGGTCATGATGGCGGTGCCATCACCTACCGGGTCGAGGAAGCTGTCGTGCTTTTCGGACGTGATGCCGGAAAGGGGCTGGAACCAGTGCGTGTAATGGGTTGCGCCGTGCTCGATGGCCCATTCCTTCATGGCGTGAGCAACGACATTCGCAACTTCGATATCAAGCGGCTTACCTTCCTTGATGGTTTTGGTAAGGCTCTTGAACGTTGCGGAGGGAAGGCGTTCCTTCATGACGTGCTCGTTGAACACCATCGATCCGTAGATATCAGAAACGTGGGCCATCTTTTCTCCTTTTGGGTATTGCCGCATGTAACGGCTTTTTAACGGCTTTTGGTTATTGTGCCATAACCACAATTGCCTTTTACGGTACCTCTCAACCCTAATAAGCATTTGTTTCAAATTCTTTTCGCGCAGGGAAAGGCTTTGTTTCACTGTCCGCCAGCAATAAAGACGCTGCTGCAGGTGCCAGCGGAAGTTAACGGCGGTAAACGGTTGTTACCGGCGCTGTTGTGTTGGGTTTTCGCCTTGCAACGCAGCACCTGCCAGCGCACCACGCCCTTGAGGGATTTTTTGCAAAATCCAGACCCTCACCATAAAAAAGCAGCCCGGGAAACCCGAGCTGCTTGGCTGCGTTGCGTTGTTTCGGCATATGCCCTAGCCGAAAGCGGGCGATACGTTGGTGGGAGCCGCCGCAGGAGCGTTCAAACCGGCAATCAGTGCGTCGATGCACCCCGTGTTGATAAGCACCACCAAGATGAAGGTGTTAACGGCAAAGCCGGCCCACACGGCCCATTCAGACTGCTTGCGCTGTTCGAACGGAAGCTTGCATGGCAAAGCCAGCTTGGCAATCATGGCGAAAATGCCGCCGAAAACACCCAGGATGAACCAGCGCGCCTTCACCGCGAATGAAAGCGGTGCTGCCTGTTCTGCCGTTGCGGGAACATCGGGGGCCGTTGCCTTCTGCCCCATGCCGTTTTCGCCCGAGTAGGCCATTTTCACATCTACCTTGTTGCTGTGTTCCTTCTGCATCATGAACACTTCCCCTCGTGTTGGTATAGGCAACGCGTTTCGGTTTGCTTTCGGCCTTTCCCCTCGTGCCGATTGCTGAACGCGTTTTAGAACATGTTTTAGAACGCGTTCTATATTAGCCTAACAAACGCGGAAAATGGTACGCACTCATAAAATCGATAAATTCCTGCACAACCTTCGGCTGACGGCCCTCATCGCGGCTTACCACATACGTTTTGTGGAAGTCGACGGGCGCTTCCCGCACAGGCAGGCACACCACGTCGTCGAAGGCGTTGATCATCAGTGAATAGCAGAACAGCGCTACCTTCCCTTCGTTGCCGGCCACCAACGAAGAAAGCGTGATTTCGTCGTCGTAGGAAAAGCTCACGTTCAAGTCGCGGCCTTCGATAAGGTCGACGATTTCCTGGTACACCGGCGATGCCGTGTCGTACGAAAGGATTTCCAGCCCTTTCAAATCGGCTAGGGAAACATCTTTCTGTTTTGCCAAGGGGTGCTTTTTGTTCACGCCCAGGACCAAGGGCTGCGACCAGCACAGGTTGTAGCGCAAGTCGGGCGTGTCCTCTATGCGGCTGGCGAAGGCAACATCAAGCTGGCCCGTGCGCAAACGGCGCAAAAGTTCGCGCGAATATGCCTGCGTAACCGTGATGTGCGGGTCGTAAGGGCTTTGGTTGCGGAACTCAAACAGGGCCTGCGACCAGAATTTGCCCTGCATAGCATGGATGGTGCCCAGGTTTATAACCGCGTTTTCCGTGCCAAGCGATTCTTCGGCAAGCACGCGCGCCCTATCAAGGCTGCGCAGGGCCCCCGTTACGCAATCGGAAATATCGCGTCCGATATCGGTGAGCTCCACCGTGGAACGGTTGCGGGAAAACAGCTGCACGCCCCATTCCTCTTCCAGCCTTTTGATTGCCAGCGAAAGCGTGGGCTGCGAAATGTCTAAATCTTTCGATGCCCGTGTGTAATTGAGAACTTCGGCAAGGTGCTCAAAATAGCGCAGATCTTCAACTCTCATCTTCCCCTCCTTTGCCGAGTGCGAAGGCGTCTTTGTTTCAACGCTTTCGTACACTAAAGTAGATAATAGCAGCAAAACCCCACGTGAAAGCCACAGAACGCGTTCAATTTAGAACGTGTTCATTATGGTTTCTCATCAAAAAGAAATTAATTAATTCAATGCGCGGCCAAGATAAGCAATAAGAAACCAACAATTGTCTCCTCTTGGTTCAATTAAGCACGGGCTGCAAGAGACATGTCGCCTTACGGTTCCACGACCTTACGGGCGGACCTGCTTCGTGTATCTTCCCCACCGGCATCGCCCAGCACCCGGAAGGAGTGTGGACGCAGAAAGTCCCAAATTTGCAGGAACGCCACTATAGGCACCAAAGAATCAAAGGCCAGCTGAGCGAGAAAAGCGAATGCCTTGCGGGCAACAAAAAAGCCAGGCAATGCCTGGCTTGCATGAGCGGATATGCCCTCCTTGTGGGCTTTATCCCCAGAAAAGTAGCGGGCGACCTTTCGGCCGCCCTCTCCACATTAGCAACCTCACTCCCCCGTAAGGCTACCGGTTGGTGAACTCCGATCCCCATTGGCGTTCACCTTCCCATTACTGCGCGCCCTCCAGCACGACTTGAATGGGAGCCACGCTCTTGCTTCCCCAAGCAGGAGCAGTAACTTTCTGTGACTTCATTATTACTCAAGGTTGAGCAATTCTCTTATTAGGTTTTATTGAAATAACATGTTCTTATTTATGAACTTAATAAGCTATGAATCCTGGTCATCCGCGGCGCTTTTGATATCGCCGTCACCAGGATGTTTTGCCAGAACGAACACCGTAGCCATGATAAAGACGAAGCCCACAATGTCGATCCAGCTGAACGCGGTGCCCAACCACAGAACCGCAAACAACGTTGCCGACACCGTTTCGATGCTGGCAATAAGGCCTGTTTTCGCCGCGCCGATATCCTTCACCGCCTGGAAGTACAGCGTAAAGCCCACGATGGTGCCAAAGAACACCAGGCCAACAAACAACATGAGGTAACCCACGGCATCGAAGCCCGGATCGACCGTCCACGACTGCACACCAACGGAAAACACAATGCCGCCAACCAGCAAGCCACCCGCAACAACCGGCACGCTGCCGTAGTGCAGCATAAGCCTACGCGGTATAAGCGAATACATGGCATACGTTACCGCTGAGATAAGCGCCCAGAACAGGCCGGCCGGAGTAAGCACCATGGTCGCTGGATTGCCATGCGTGGCAATAAGGTACGTTCCCGAAACGACCAGCACCATCGCAAGTATCTCGCGTGTGGTGGGGCGCCTGTGCGCCCGGGCGCACAGATAGAACACCACCAGCACCGGGCCAATGTATTGGATCACCGTTGCCGTGCCCGCATTCGAATTCTGGATGGCGAACAGGTACGTTATCTGACAGGCAGCCAAGCCGAAGATGGAAAAGAACACCAGCTGAGCTACCGTACGCGGATTGCGCCACATGGCTAAGAATGGGCCACGGGCAATAAGAAGCGCCAAGACGCACAATACTGCGCCCGCGCATATCATACGCACCGAGGAAATCCACAAAGGATCGGCGTCATAATTGGCAAACAGGAATTGCGCGCAGGCACCGGAAAAGCCCCATCCCACGCCGCCAAGCAAGGCGAAGCTGAAGCCGCGTATGTTCTTCGAAATTGCCACCGTGCCAAGATACCACGGCACAGCACACGCAGCCAACCGCTTTATATATACACATAAAAATGTTCTGCGACGCACCGTGGCTTGCGAAGAGGCTCTGAACACACAGCGTATTTTGTTTTGCGGCACGCCTTAGTCGCAGCTACGCCCAGCACATGCCAGTTGCTACGCTACCCCCCCCCTAAAAGGCTCGCCCGACCCAGCCGGCACATGCAGGGAGGGCCACCAATGCAACCAGACAGTAGGCGCGGCTCTGCCCCCGCCTTAGGCGTCCCAAAAAGACATGCAAAAGAAAATCCGATGCGGTGCCAAGGCGGTCTTCCCACAAGCATCAAACAAAGGTATTGGGGTGTTTCTCCCCTTTCGTCAAACGCCCTACGTCACACGCTTCATTACGCGGTTCGCATTTTTTGAACATGTTTTCTTCATATTTTGGGTGATATTTTTGGACAACTATAAATTTTTGTTACCCCTTGATAGAACTTTTAGAAAAAAGTTACTTCTCTTATTAATTTCTGTACGAAATAAGTCCGTTCAATTTGATTTTCTAATAACACGTTCATAACATGTTCATTTTTTAATTGGCAACACTTTCTCCAATTTTGTTGCTTTATTCATTTTTACTGAACGCATTCATAGAAACCGCAATATAGGTTTGCCACTCAACACGAAAAGGAAATCAAAAGCACACCTCACGATAATGTGCCCCGAAAAGAAAACGGAGGGGACTTCGGCATTCCGTGCAAGCAAAAACAGGCGCCTTGCATTGCGGGAATCCGAAGAGTTCGGTTTCTTTTCTCCCTTCACCCCGTCAGCTCGTTGTGCCGGGAACAACACACCCACCGGCACAACGGCTTGGCGAAGCGAAGGAGCATCTATTCGAGCCGCCCGCTTAGCGGGCACAAACGAGGAGAGGGGTTTGAATGGCTCTCAAACGTGAGTACGGCGGAATCCAGCCGTGCATTCGCCTGGGAATGTTCCGCATCCGTATTCCCTTCATCCACTTCAAGATTTCCGGTCCTGAAGTGGTAACCGGCTTGATGAACGCCTGCACGTCTTATGGCGCCCTGGCTGTTCTGACGGCAACACTTGGCCTAGATCCGGATGTAGCCTACGCATTGGTTCTGTTTGAAACCGCATGCTATACGCTGAACTGGCTGCTGGGCGAATCTTCCATTTGCGGTTGGATTACCGCAGCAATGGCGATCATCGTCATCTACCTTGAAACGCTGCCCGAAGGCGTTTCGCGATTACAAGCGTTAACCAGTATCCAATTAGAGTTAGGCATATTGTTCATTGTGCTTGGCGCTACGGGCTTATCGAAGAAACTGAACACGATCATGCCCGCAGCAATCAAAGGCGGCATCGTTTTGGGCGCCGGCATCAATTCCGTTGCCGCACGCTTGAAGGAAGGCGGCGCCGTTGATACCGCCACCATCGGTTGCCTGATTGGCTTGACAGTTGTTTGCCTGCTTATGTTCAGCCAGCGCATCCGTGAGCACATGGCCACGAACAAGTTCCTTGCCATGCTCGGCAACTACAGCTTCCTGTGGGCGGTTCTGATCCTGTTCATCGTCGGTGGCATCAGCGGCGAGTTCGACTACCAGTTCTCTGGTCAGATCATCGTAGTTCCCGACTTTGCCACCATGTTCGCAACGGTTTCGCCGTTCTGCATCGGCTTTGCGCCCGACCCCGCAACGTGGATCACCGCTATCCCGTACGCACTGACGGCATGGATTATCGCATACGGCGACTTCATCACCGTGCAGGAGCTTGGCTTTGCTGCCGTACGCGAAGATGAGCACATTGAATTCGACGCTAACCGCACCAACGTTATCTGTGGCCTGCGTAACGTTATCCTTTCGCTGTGCGCTCCCTACCCCGCACTTGCTGGCCCGCTGAGCCCTCCGTACTGCATTGCAACCTATGCCCGTTACCATCAGGGCGGCCGCGAAGGCATGGACTCCATCTACGATGGCGCAGGCACGAACCTGATCTTCACCGTAGTTGGCCTGTTCATCTACCCGCTGTATGAGGCTTCGCTTGCAGCATCTGGTGCACTGCTGGTAGTAATCATGGTTGTCCAGGGCTTTGTATGCGCACAGATTGCTTGCAACATGCTGCGCGACGACATGGACAAGGGGCTTGCCGGCATGGGCGCTGGCCTGGTTGTTGCCCGCGGCGCTGCCGTTGCCCTTCCTGCTTCGATCATCCTGTACCTGCTGCTGTGCAACAACAAGAAGATCCGCGAGGACTACGCCCTTAACAAGGCGGCTCAGGACAAGCAGGACGAAGAAACCGAACGTCAGCTTGCCATGCTTGAGGCAAAGATGCGTGGCGGAACCGCAAAAGACGGAATGCCCGTTGAACCCCATAAGAAGGAATGACGCAACTCAAATAAGCGCCTTGGCCTAAACGCAAGAACCCCCGGTTGGTACTGCCAACCGGGGGTTCTTTTTGCTATCCCCTTGTGGGGAATTCCGCCTTAAAAGGAGGAATCAATTACTTAGCGAAACCAGCAACAGCCTCGTCGAACTGACGCATGTAAACGTTGCGGGACTCAGTAGCGAACTGGGACTGCTTCTGTGCGCGAGCCTCGGAAGCCTTAGCCTCGAGCTGTGCGCCGTTGCCGCAGTCGTACTTGATGAACATGCCGAATGCCGCAACAACAAAGAATGCAGAAATTGCTACTACGTATGCCATATCTAACCAATCCTCCTGGACGTACCTGGCTACTTCAACCAGGACTTACCTACTTTATTTGGGGCGCTTCTTTTGCGCTCCCCTTTGAGTTCTTGCTCATAGTACGTCCGTGAATTTCGTTTGCAAGGCGAGAAATCCCTGTTTACGTTTGAACGGGTTATGAATGTGTTCAAAACAGGTTCATTCCAGAAAATGCAACAGATTCTTTGAATTGATGGGCATTTCCTTCACATTTCCCACAAATATCCCTTGTGCTTTTATGGATTTGAAGCTCCCTGATTTATGATTTCGCCTTACTTATTGGTTTACTTAATATATCGCATTCACCTGGGGTTTTACCGTTTTAGATATTCAAATGTCATGCGAAAAATCCGCCATTTTAAATTTGTCAATACCATTTTTCGAGGTCAGCCTCAAAAAGGGTGAAATACAACAGGGCCGCCCCATATGGGACGGCCCTGTTCTCAGTAGTTTTACCCTTAATGCAGCCTATGCAGCCAGCACGTTCATGAGCTCCTCTTCGTCTTCGAAGGACGTTTCGACGTTGCCGTTTTCGCGATCGATCTTGGTAACGGTGCCCTTCCAGGTGGGCTCTTCGCCTTTTTCCTCGTTGCCTTCTTTGTATTCGTCGGTTTGCACTACGAAACGGTAATCGAAGGTCTTCTTATCGGGCAGGTCTTCCCTGCTGAAGTCGTACTCGAGCTTTTCAAGGATAGTACGCATGGCTTCCATCATCGTGGTGTCATGCAGCGCCACAATGCCCTTCTCGCTGTTGTAGAGCGCGGTGGGCGATACATAGATGGTGCGAATCTGGCGCTGACGCTTATGCTCCACGTACATGATGCCGGCAACAATCAAGCCGATGCCGATCCACCAACAGATGGTGAGCACCAAATCGAACGGGTTGTCAATGTGGTTGAAGCCTAGGTAGTACCACAGGAACAGGAGGAAGGCCGCCACCAAGGCGGCAACGGCCAAAACAATGACGTTGCTCTTCTTCATTGCTTATGCCTCCATTCCTGCCGGGTTAGAGGAAGGCGTAGGTGCCTTTTCAGCATCCTTGCCATCCCCATCGCCCATTACATCGTTCATGTCGTTGCGCAGCTTACGCGTGTGGTTCAGGCGACGGAACATCACGCCCAGGCCATAGATGCCGGAAAGGATCATGCCCAGGATGATGTAGAAGTGAACCCAGCACACATCTTCGTACGTGGTACCCAAGGGGTTTTCCTCGTCGTAGATCTGCTCGCCGGCAGCCACGTTAGCAGCGCTTTCGTTATTGCCGGTAATGGCGTTGAAATTGCCCTCCAGCGCACGTGCCACGTTGTTAAGCACAGGGTTGCCAGAAGCGGGATTCGTACCGCCCGGCGTGGTGCCGTTGGTGGGTGTGGTGCTGGTGCCCGGCGTTACCGGGGGAACCACCGGCGCAGGGACTTCCGTAACCGTCAGCGTACCCAGGTTCTCGGCAGCAATGGTGTAGTTAGCGGAATCCGTGTTGCCCCAGTCAATCTCGTAGGTATTCGCGGAGCTGCCAACCTCGGTCTGGCTACCCGTGGTGCGGGCCGTTACCTTTTCATCGCCAACAAGGCCGGCAATCTGCAGCTCGCTGTTGGTGAGCGCCGTGCCGTCGTACTGCTTCTGCGCACTACCCGTAGTAACGGTAAATTCAGCAGGAACAATCTGGATGGAGCCGTCCACCTTAACGATGTTGAGCTTGCTGGTTACCTCTTCGCCCTGAGCATTGACGATAACCAGGTTGTCGGCCGTTGCGGCAACCTCGCCTTCAGCAACGTTAGTTGCCGATGCCGAAGACTGCGCCACCTTAACGCTGTAGCCAGCCGGCAAGGCTCCAACGCTTACCGTTGCGCCATGGGCCTGACCGTCGTAGGTGAACGTGCCGCCCGTGGTAGTTACCACAATCTGGTCTTCAGACTCGGTAACGGTGAGCGTACCGGTTTCCACCGATTCGATGGTGTAGTTGCTTTGCTTTGCCGTGCCGTTCCATTCCAGCGTGTAGGTGTTGGTGCTGGAACCAACCGCGGTCTGGGAGCCCGTAACCGTGAAGGTTGCCGTTTCGCCGTTCACCAAGCCGGTCAGCTGGCCGCCAGCGGTAAGCGCCGTGCCGTCGTAGACCTTGTTAGCCGATTCGGTCTTGATCTGAATCGGGGCAGGGGTTACGGCCAGCGTGCCGAACGTGCCGTCGTTCACCGTGTAGTTACGGCTCTGTGCCGTACCCCACTCGATGGTATAGGCGTCGTTTGCGGTGGAGCCTACATCGGTTTGGGACTTGGAAGTCTTAACCGTTGCGGTTTCATTGCCCACCAGGCCTTCAACGCTGCCACCAGCCGTAAGGGCAGTGCCGTTATAGGTTGCCGTAGCGCCATCAGTGTTAACCGTCAGCTGGGCAGGCGTTACCTGGTAGCTCTTCTTCACCGTGCCGGTGTAGTTGCCGATGCCGGTGATGGTTGCGGTGATGTTGCCCGTCACGTTGGTGAAGTCCTGGCCGTCAGGATAGACAACCGTGTAATCGGTGCCCTCGGTAAGGATCTTGCCGTTTGCATCCTTAACCACCGGAGCCCACTTGTGCTCGGTGCCGTCGTAGGTCACATTGGCGGGGTCGCTGATAGTGATGCCCTTGTAGCTGCCATCGTCACCAGGGTTGATGGACTGGCCGGTAACGGTAAGCGTGCCGAACATGCCGTTGTTCACCGTGTAGTTGGACTGCTTAGCGCTGCCCCACGCAATGGTGTACTCGTCGTTAGCGGTGGAGCCCACTTCGGTCTGGGACTTGGAGGTCTTTACCGTTGCGGTTTCGCTGCCCACCAGCCCCTCGATGCTGCCACCAGCCGTAAGGGCGGTACCGTCGTAGACCTTTGAAGCACTGTCGGTGTTCACCGTAAGCGCCTTAGGCGTTACCTGGTACGACTTCGTTGCCGTGCCGGTGTAGTTGCCCTTGCCCGTGATGGTTGCCTCGATGGCGCCCGTCACGTTGGTGAAGTCCTGACCCTGCTTGTAGGTAACGTCGTAGTCAACGCCCTCGGTAAGCACGTTGCCGTTGGCGTCCTTAACCACCGGAGCCCACTTGTGCTCGGCGCCGTCGTAGACCGCGTCTTCAGGATCGCTGATGGTGATGCCCTTGTAGCTATCGGGGTTTTCCGGATCAGGCACGATGGACTGGGCAGTTACGGTAAGGGTACCGACTTCGCCAATCTTCCAGGTGTAGTTACGTTCCTGAGCAGTGCCCCAAACAATGCTGGTTGCGAAGTTGAACGTCGAACCAACCGCAGTCTGGGAGCTAGGCGTGTTAACCGTTGCGGTTTCGCTGCCCACCAAGCCTTCGATATGACCCGGTGCCGTAAGAGGCGTGCCGTCGTAGACCTTCGTGGCGCTTTCGGTGTTCACCGTCAGCTCCTTAGGCGTTACCTGGTAGCTCTTCTTCACCGTGCCGGTGTAGTTGCCGATGCCGGTGATGGTTGCGGTGATGTTGCCCGTCACGTTGGTGAAGTCCTGGCCCTCGGGGTAGGCAACCGTATAGTCAACGCCCTCGGTGAGTACGTTGCCATTCTTGTCGGTTACCACCGGCGACCAAATATGCTGCTGGCCGTCGTACTCAACGTTGGAGGGATCGCTGATCTGGATGCCCTGGTAGCTGTCCCCATCGCCCGGGTTGATGGACTGACCGGTGATGTGCAGCGTACCCTCGGCCTTGGCGACGGTGTAGTTGCCTTCCTTGAAGCCTTCCTTCGTATCGTAGGCAATGGTGTTGGTTACCTCGCCGTCGGATACGTAGGTTACGCTGCCCGTTGCACGGACGTTGTCAACCTCGCCGGTAACGAAGCCTTCATCGCCCTGCTGCTGCCAGCCGGAAACCTCGGTCTTGGTAAGCGGCGTGCCGTCGAATGCCTTCGAACCGCTCTCGCTTGCCAAGTTCACCGAACGCTTAGTAATAGTAAGCGCCTCGGAACCGTATACATAGCCTTCATAGTTCTTCGGGCTGGATGCGCGGAGCTGAACCGTGGTGGAATCAGCCACATCGGTTGCCGTGATGGTGGAAGGATCGGTGGTCCAACGTACGCCATCGGTGCTGTATTCAATTGTTACGTCGTTGCCCTCGGCGGAAGCGCTTGCCTGTGCAACGCCAGCCTCAAGCGGGCTGCCGTCATAGGTCTTGGAAGCAGGCGCGCCTTCAAGCGTGATGTTGCCCTCTGCCTTGGCAGCGTCCACCTTCAGCAGGCCGATGGTATCGGTGCCGTGCGTGTAGTTGCTTTCCTTGGCGGACTTGCTGAACTTCAGGCTGTAGTTGTTGGCAGAAGAGCCTACCTCGGTCTGGCTGCCCGTGGTTTCGAATGCCACTTCTTCGCCATTGACCAGGCCAACCACCCTACCAGGCGCCGTAAGCTCGGAGCCGTCATAGGTCTTGGAAGCGCCATCGGTTACCACGTAGTACGTTGCAGGATTGATCTTGTACGTACGCGTTACCGAACCGCTGTAGTTGCCGATACCCGTAATGGTTACCAGGATGTCGCCCGTAACGTCGGTGAAGTTCGACTTGTCGTAGGAAACCGTGTAGTCGGTGCCCTCAACAAGCTCAACGCCCTTCTTATTGGTTACGGTAGGCGCCCACTTGTGCTCCTGGCCGTCATAAGTCACGTCCTGGGGGTAGTTCACCTGTGCGCCATCGTAGGTCTGCGGATTCTCAGGATCTTCAGGGTTAATGGTCTGACGGGAAACGTGCAGCGTACCCAGCTTTTCCGTAACAGTGTAGTTGGATTCTTTCGCATTGCCGTCCCATACAAGGCTGTAGGTGTTCTGCGAATCGCCTTCGTCGGTCTGCGAACCCGTGGTGGCAAACGTTGCTTCCTCACCAGGAACGAAGCCCGTGATGGAGCCTTCCGCAGTAAGGGCTTCGCCGTCATAGACCTTCGAAGCATCGGGCGTGGTTACGCTGAGTTCCTTGGGCAATACCTTGATAGCACCATCAATGCGCTTAACGTTCAGCTTATCGGTAACATCTTCGCCGTTGGTGTTGTAGATAACCAGGTTGTCAGCCGTGGCGGCAATGCCCTCACCGTTCACATCGGTTGCCGATGCGTTGGAGGTCGCCTGAGCGGTGTAGCCAGCAGGCAGGTTGGTTACTGCAACGGTTGCGCCATGAGGCTGGCCGTCGTAGGTGAAGGTACCGCCCGTGGTGGTTACCACAACCTCGTTTTCGCTTTCAGTAACGGTGAGCTGGCCAACGGTTTCGTTGATCTGGTAGTTGGACTGCTTTGCCGTGCCGTTCCAATCAATGGAATAGGTATTTGCGCTGCTGCCAACCGTGGTCTGCGAACCCGTGGTGGTGAAGGTGGCGGTTTCGTTGTTCACGAAGCCGGAAATGGAGCCTTCCGCCGTAAGAGCCGTACCGTCATAAGCCTTGCTCATGCTGGGCGTGTTCACCGTAAGCACGGCGGGGTTGATGCGATAGGTTACCTGCGTGGAACCCGTGTATCCGCCCTTGCCGGTTACCGTAACGGTTACCGTGCCAACGTTGGTCACATCGTCGCTGAAGGAAAGATCGTAGTCGGTAACCTCGGTCAGGGTGTTGTTGCCGTCCTTTACTTCAGGCTTCTGAATCTGCTCAGTGCCGTTGTAGGTAACATCAGGCAGCGTGCCAACCGTCATGTCCTTACCCGTGATGGACTTGGCGCTTACGGTAAGCGTGCCCGGCTGCAGGGTTACGTTGTAGTTGGTGGCAACGGTGTCGTTTGCCCAGGCAATGTTGATGTCGTTCGTCACCGAACCAGGCATGGTGATGGTGCCCGTTGCGCCAACGCTGGTCACATCGCCCTTCACGAAGTCGTAATAACCAACGGCGAAGGCATCGGGGCTGGTAAGAGCGTTGCCATCGTATACCTTGGAATCACTACCGCTTGCCACCACAACATCGCGCTTGGTGATCTGGTAGTGCTTTTCCACCGTGCCGGCGTAATTGCCGATGCCGGTGATGGTCACCTTGATATCGCCCGTCACGTTGGTAAAGTCGGTCTTGTTGTAAGCAACCGTGTAGTCGGAACCCTCTACCAGGACTTTGTTGCCGTCCTTAACTTCAGGCACCCACTTGTGCTCATTGCCGTCGTACACGATGTCGGACGGATCGTTTACCGCCATGCCGGCTTCCTCGGAAGGCGTGATGTCCTTTGCCTTTACCGAAAGCTCACCGGTTGTGGTTTCAACCTTGTAGTTGCTGGAAGTGAAGCCGTCCTTCCAGGTGTAGGCGATGGTGTTGGGAACCTTGCCCTCTGCCACGTCCTTTACCTTGCCAGTTGCCATCAAGCCATCAACCTGGCTCTTGAACAGGGCATCGGCACCGGAAACCTTAACTTCATCATCGGACTGATACGTACCGTTGTAGGTGAACTCGTGCGTGTTGGATTCAAGCTTCACCGAAGCAGGCGTGATCTGGTAGGTACGGTTTACCGCACCCTTGTAGTTGCCCATGCCGGTGATAGTTGCCGTGATGGCGCCCTTCACATTGGTGAAGTCCTGGCCATCGGGGTAGGTAACCGTGTAGTCGGTGCCCTCTACCAGGGCCTTGTCGCCGTCCTTCACTACCGGAGCCCACTTGTGCTCCTTGGCATCGTAGATCACATCGCTCGGCGAATCGACGCTCATGCTTGCTTCAACGCTCGGATCGATGCTCTTCGCTTCAACAACCAGGTTCTGGGTAGCAACCTTCACCTCGTAGTTTTCGGCCTTGGTACCGTTCTTCGCCTTGTACTCGAAGGTATTGGCTACCGTACCAACCGCCGTAATGCTTGCGAAGTTGGAGTAATCGAAGCCCTGGCCATCTACAAAGCCCTCGTTTTCGCCGGAGCTTACCTCAACTGCTTCGTTCTTATGGGCATTGCCGTCGTACGTCCACGTACCACCCTGGGAAGTAAGCGTTACCGGGCGCTTCGTAACCGTGAGGTTTGCGGAGCCCGTGGAAACGTTGCCGAACTGGTCGGTTACGTCCTTGCCAGAACCATCGGTGATCGTATACGAAGCGATGGTAGCAAGCGAATTACCCGCATCTACCTGAGCGCCAGCGGTTGTTGCGGAAACCGTATAGCCAGCAGGCAGGCCATAAGCCGTTGCGCCCGTGCTGGTAAGCGCCGTGCCGTCGTAGACCTTAGTGCCGCCCTGGGGAACAATCACAACAGCAGCCTGGTTCTTGGTTACCTCGAGGGTGCCCAAGTGTTCGTCCACCGTGTAGTTGCTCTGCTTAGCGGTGCCGTTCCAATCGATCCGGTACGTGTTCTCGCTGGTACCAACCAAGGTTTGGGAACCCGTGGTGGTAAACGTTGCGTCTTCGTTGTTCACGAAGCCGCTGACTTTACCTTCCGCGGTAAGGGCGGAACCGTTGTAAGGCATGCTTGCGCTCGGGGTGGTTACCGTAAGCGTTGCGGGGTTCACCTTGATGGTGCCGGGAGTCTTAGTGATCTTGAGTTTGCTGGTTACGTCTTCGCCAGCGGCGTTCACGATTACCAAGTGGTCAACGTTGGCGGTTACGTCTTCCTCCGTTACGTCCGTGGCCGCAGCATCGGAAGATGCTTCCTTCACGGTGTAACCGGCAGGCAAGCCGGAAACCTGAACGGTGGCGCCGTGAGCCTTGCCGTCGTAGGTGTAGGTGCCGCCTACCGCAGCAGCCACTACTTCATCCCCGTACTCGGAAACAGTAAGGGTACCCAGCGTTTCGGAAATGGTGTAGTTGCTCTGCTTTGCGGAACCCGTCCAATTGATGGCATACGTGTTCGTGCTGCTGCCAACCGCGGTCTGAGAGCCCGTAGTGGTGAAGTCGGCGGTTTCGTTGTTCACGAAGCCATCGATGGAGCCCTCGGCGGTAAGCGCCGTGCCGTCGTAGACCTTGCTCGTGGTGGGCGTGGTTACCGCCAAAGGCGCAGGAAGAATCTGATACGTGCGGTCGACGGAGCCAGCATAGTTGCCCTTGCCGGTTACCGTGACGGTTACTGTGCCAGCATCGGTTACGTTGTTGCTATAGGACAGGTCGTAATCCTTGCCCTCAACCAGGGTCGTGCTGCCGTCCTTGACCTCGGGCTTCTGCGCCTGTTCAAGGCCGTTGTAGGTTACGCTCTCCAGCATGCCCACGTTCATGCCGTGTTCTTCATCGGCGATGGACTTCGGCGTGACGTTCAGGATGCCTTCGTTTGCGGAGGTGATGGTGTAGTTGGATTCCTTAGCGGTACCCCACTCGATGCCCTCGTAGGTGTTGTTTGAAGTGCCCACCTCGGTCTGGGAGCCCGAAGCCTTTACGGTTGCAGTTTCGCCATTAACCAGACCCTCGATGTTTTCGGCAGTACCCTTCTTAGCGGTAAGAGGCGTGCCGTCGTACACCTTACTTGCCGAAGGCGTGGTTACCTTCAGCGGAGCAGGGGTAATCTTGTAGGTTTTCGTAGCAGTGCCGGAGTAGTTGCCCTTGCCGGTGATGGTTACCGTGATGGTGTTCGCATCAACGAAGTCGGTCGTGTCGTAGGAAACCGTGTAATCGGTGCCCTCGGTCAGAGCCTTGCCGTTGACATCCTTCACCTCGGGGGTCCACTTGTGATCCTTGCCGTCGTATACGGAATCAGAGGGGTCATTAATGGTGACGCCCTTGTAAGTGTCAGGATGATCTGGATCAGGAACGATGCTCTGGCCAGTGATGGAAAGCGCGCCCTCAGTCTTCACGATGTTGTAGTTTTCAGCAATGAACTTGCTGGTGGTGTCATAGGCAATAGTGTTGGTTACCGTGCCTTCGCTGACGTTGGTAACCGTGCCCGTTGCACGAACATTGGTTACCTCATCGGAAAGGAAGAGGTTTGCACCAACAGTTACCTCAGGCTTGGTAAGCGGAGTGCCGTCGTACACCTTGGAGGCAGTCTGAGACGTTACCGTAACCCTACGGGGAATAACGTTCAGCTGCGCTTCGCCCATTACCGTATCGGAGAAGTTAGTGCTGGAAACGCGGACCTGCACCTTCTTACTATCGCGAACGTTAACGGCCGTGATAGTAGAAGGATCCTTCGTCCAGCTCTTGCCATCAACGCTGTATTCGATTACCAGCGGACTATCGTCGCTTGCCTTTGCATTGGAAGCAGGCAGCTTGTGTGCGGTGCCATCGTAAAGATGACCCAAGCTTGCCGTGTCGAGCGTTACCTTGTTAGCGATGCCCGTACCAGGCGTGATGTTCAGCTTGCCCTCGGTCTTCGAAATGCTGTAGTTATCGCCGTCAAAGCCGTCACCCGTGGTGTACACGATGGTGTTGTTTACCGTGCCTTCGGCAACATTGGTTACCGTGCCCGTTGCCTCAACCTTGGTTACCTCTCTATCAGCAAAGCCGTCGCCAGTAACGGTCACCTCGGTACGCGTAAGAGGCGTGCCGTCGTAAGGCTTGCTGTCGGTTGCAGAAGAAAGCGAAACGACGCGCTTGGTGATGGTGATGGATTCTTCGCCCGTCACATAGCCGGTGTAGTTCTTGCTGGAAACACGAACTTGAACCTTGGCGTTCTTTCCGCTCTCCCCATTCCTGGAGTCGTTTACGTTCTTCGCGGTGATGTCGGCAGGGTTGGTGGTCCAATTCTGGCCATCGGCGCTGTACTCGATGGTAAGCTGGCCGCCATTCTTATCTTCTGCCTTGGCGATGCCGGCGCTATGATCCTTGCCATCGTAGGTTGCCGTAACATCAGCAGGGGTAAGCGTTACATAGTTACGGATATCGTTGCCAGCCTCAACCTTAAGCGTTCCCTCTTCCTTGGAAATTTCGTAGTTCGAAGCCTTGTAGTTGGCACCGTTCGTCCAAGTGATGGCGTTGGTCTGTTCGTCGCCAACGTTCTTTACCGAGCCGGTTGCCGTAACGTCGGAAACCTCGCCGGTTACAAAGCCTTCGTCACCCGACTGCTGCCAACCAGAAACGTTGGGCAGCGTGAAGGTTTCGCCCGTGTAGGTCCAGGTATGCCCCTCGGACTTAAGCGCTACCTTGCGCTGAGCAATATTCAACTGACCGTCTTCAACCTTGAAGGTTACCTTGACAAAGTTCTTGCTGGTGTTCTTGAACTGACCAGCATCAAGGCCCATGGCGTAGCCGCCATCCTTGAAATCAGTGCCCTTGACTACCGCAGAGCCGCTGAACGTGAAGTCGCTTGGCTTGTACAGACCATTCGAAGACTCGAAATCATATCCTTCAACCGTCTGCTCAGAACCGCTGTATACGCCGCCGCCCTTGTGGCCCTTGATGGTTACCGTAACTTCATCCTGAACAGGGGAAACGGTAAGTGTGCCTTCCTCAGGCGTGATGGTGAAGTTGTCGGCGGAGCAGCCTTCGTTCCAGTTGTAGGAAATTGCGTTCTTCTTCACATCGCCCACATTGGTTACCGAACCGGTAGCAGTAAGGCCATTGGTCTGAGCGTTGAACACATCATCGTCGCAGGAAGCGTTAGGCCATGTTTGAGCCTGGCCGTTATAAGTGAAGTCGTGGCTTTCGGATTTCACCGTTACCGCACGCTTGCTGATTACCAGCGAACCATCATAAACCACAAACTCAACGTTGGTGAAGTTCTTGCTGGTGTTCTCGAACTGACCAGCAGCAAGGCCCATGGCGTAGCCGCCATCCTTGAAGTCGGTGTCCTTCACTTCTGCGGTGCCGCTGAACGCGAAGTCCTTGTCGTTGTACAGGCTACTGCCGTTAACCGTAGTCGTATAGCCGGAAGCGCTCTTTTCCTTACCGTCATAAGTTTCCGTCTTCGTTGCGCCCTGAATGGTTACCGTAACTTTATCGGTAACAGGGGTTACTTCAAGGGTGCCCGGCTTGGTTTCGATGGTGTAGTTGGAAACAAGCGTGCCTTCGTTCAGCGCATAGGTGAAGTCGTTGTTGCTGGTGCCCACGTCCGTCTGGGAGCCCGTTACGCTGTAGGTGGCGCCTTCGCCGTCGGCAAAACCATCGCCGGAAGCCGTTACCGTGCTGTTAGTAAGGGCAGTGCCGTCGTAAACCTTCTTATCGGAACCAGAGGTCAGCGTTACCTTGCGCTGGTTGATCTTGAACGTGCCAGACTTGGTGTTCACCTTGAATTCGCTGGTTACGTCGTTACCCGCAGCATCCTTCACTACAGGAGTGCCTGTGATGGATACGGGGTACTCACCAACATTCTTCACATTGCCGCTCGACGCCTCAAGACCGGAAACGGTATAGGTGTGGCCATCCACCGTGAAGGTAGTGCTCTTCAAGCCGGTA
Source organism: uncultured Eggerthella sp. (assembly GCA_958431815.1). GTDB lineage: Bacteria > Actinomycetota > Coriobacteriia > Coriobacteriales > Eggerthellaceae > Anaerotardibacter. The sequence continues at coordinate 345,314 of CAUASB010000001.1, forward strand.
AGCGACTGGTCCTTGCCGTTGTAGGTAGATTCGTTGGAGTTGGCCTCTACCGTAATTTCATACTTGGCATCACGATTGGTAACGGTAAGCGTGCCTTCCGCCTTGGTGATGTTGTAGTTCTTAGCCAACGTGCCGTTGTTCAGCGTGTAGTCGAAGGTGTTATTGCTGGAGCCAACCAGGGTCTGGCTGCCCGTAACGTTATAAGTAGCGCCCTGGCCTTCAACAAAGCCCTTGCCGCCAACCGTTACCTGGTTATTGGTAAGAGGCGTGCCGTCGTAAGGCTTGCTGTCAGAAGCCGAGGTGAGCGTTACCGGACGAGGGCTAATGACGAGCTGGCCATTTTCAATCTGGAACTCAACGTTCTTGAAATTGCCGTTCTGGTTCTTGAACATCGCCGCAGTAAGGCTCATGTCATAGGTATCCGCATCGGTACCCTGCGCCACATCGGCGTCACCGCCCGTATAAACGAAGTCCTTTTCGCTATAAAGGCTGGTAGCCTCGCCATTTATCTTGATGCTCTTTACGTCATAGCCGCTCAACGATTTGGTAGTACCGTCGTACGTTTCGTTGCCGCTCTTTCCGGCGATAACAACCGTAACGGTATCTGTCATCGGGGTAACCTTGAGCGTGCCAGGCTTGGTTTCAATGTTGTAGTTGCTGGCCTTTGTGTTGCTCTTCAGCGTGTAGCCGAAGGTGTTGTCCGACTCGCCAACCTCGGTTCGAGAACCGGTATAGGTATAGTCAGCACCCTCGCCATCGGCAAAGCCGTCGCCAGAGGCCGTTACTTCTTTCTTAGTAAGCGGAGTACCGTCGTAGACCTTTTCGTCAGAACCCGAGGTCAGCGTCATATCGCGCTTTGCGATATCAAGATGGCCGTCTTCTACTTCAAACTTCACATTTTCGAAGTTCTTGGCAGCCTTGCCCGTAAGCTGGAAGCTTTCAGAATTCAGTCCCATGTAATACGTGTTGGCATCGGTGCCCTTTGCGGAAGCGGAAACGCCAGACTTAAGCGCAACATCGCTTGCGGCAAGAGCGCTGTTGCTGATGGATTCAACGTTGTAGCCGGATACGGACTTCTCCGTACCGTCATATTTTTGGGAATCGGTGTTGCCCTTGATCGTGACAACAACCTCGTCCTTAACGGGGTTGATTACCAGCTGACCGTCGGTAGTGTCAGTAACGATGTACTTGCCGGTGCCGTCAACGGTGCCCTTGGTGCCCTCGGGGAACTGAGCAGGATAGGTGTCTGCATCGGTACCCTTTGCGCCAACAGAAATGCTCGAGAAGTCGGCATCGCTAGGTGCGCCGGTAAAGCCGGAAACGGACTTTTCCATACCGTCATATGTTTTGGTGTCGGAATTAGCCGTCAACGCCACATTCTTGTAGTAGTAGACGTTGATCTCGTGCGTATCTTCGGAAAGCGTAATGGTGGGATTCTGGCCAGGCACCAGCGTATAGCCGCCTACGCTAGGCTGATCAGCCGTTACCGTTTCGCCATACGTTCTGCCGGAAATCGTCTGGGAATCCTGAACCTTGTCTGTGGTGCCGTTCACATAGTAGTTAACGGTATAGTCGACGGCCTTCTTCGTGTAATAGAAGGTGATTTCGTTACCGTCGGTGCCAATCTTCAGCGTTTTCTGAGCAGCATCGACGTCGTAGCCCTGAATGTCCAGAGCATCTTCCGTTACCTCAGAGCCATACTCACCACCATGCTGAACAGGAGCATGAAGTTCCTCGCCAGTATCCTTTTCTACATACTTAACGGTATAGGGGAACGTGCCCTTGGTGTAGTACAGGTATACGTCCTTCACCTGGCCCTCTTCAGGAGTGAAAGCGGGGTCGGCAGAGTCGAAGGTGTAGCCCTCGAAATCGCGCTTCGCGCTGGCAGGATCGAATTCCTTATTGACTTGAACGGTAAGCTGCTCAGACGTCAGCTCCTTGCCGGAAGCCTTATCTACATGGTGGATGTTGACATTGGTCATCGAATTGAGGTCGACTTCACCGTCAAGATGCCATGCATTGGTAGGTGCTTCGGGGTAGTCGGCGGCGCCATTAGCACAGTGGATGTAGGGGTTCCACGTAATGTCATCGAGGTTGATACTGCCATTGGCGTTGAAACGCTCGATCTTCGAAAACGTTGCAAGGGTTTTCTGCTGGTAAGCGGTATTTCGCTGACCCTGCCAGTTCGGTGCCTTAACGTCGGACACCCATACCTTGCCAAGCGTAAACCAGCCATCTTTGTTGACGGCAAGGCCCAGCTCCTTTGCCTTAGCCCTTCCCTCGGCAGAAGAAGATAGATTAAGACCGTTGTACACAACCTTGGTGTACACATATACCCACGAACCCTTTTGGTCGTTGGTGGTAACGGTCACGTCCTTGCTGGCCATATGGCCTTCTTTGTCTACGGCATAAATGGTTACCTTACCAGGGTAAACACCCGTAGCCTTGCCCGTAACAGGGTCAATCTCAAGGATGGAAGAATCAGAAGAGCTCCACGTTACATCGCTTGTAAAGCCTTCAGGGGTATAGGTAGTATCGGTTCCAGCCGGAATGGAATCCTTGCCGGAAATGGACACCTTGATGATGTGATACGTCTTGGTGGCGTTGCTGTTCTTGTAGGCGCCCTTGCCCGTAATGGTTACGGTGATAGCACCCGGATTGATGAAATCGTTGGTGCTGTATGCAAGGTCGTAATCGGTGCCCTCGGTAAGCACAGCGCCGGTATCAGAATCGGTTACCGTAGGCGCCCACTTATGAGGGTTGCCGTCATAAACGCAATCCACTGGATCGTCGGTGTTGAATTCCTGCTCGCCTACCGTCGGAACAACGATGGTAACTTCGCCTTGGAAGTCGTAGATCCATCCGCTGTTGGGCTTAACAACAACGGTGTATTTACCTGGCTTACTAAATTCTTCTGTGCTGTAATAGTACTGGCTGGCGTTTTCAATCTTCACGCCATCGCGATAGTACTCAAACGGATAGAATGAACCGCTCGGCGCATCGGAAAGCTTGATTACCTTGCCCGTAGCATTATCGATAATGGAAGGAATCCAGAAGTGGTCCGCACCTGCAGCAACAGGATCAGGCTGCACCAGGGTGAAAGAGCGCTTGGTTACTGTAACGGTGAACTGCGCAGCGCCACTGTCTGCGGTATGCCACACTCCCTCGTTGTCGATATAGGCGCAATAGATAATCGCATTTTTGCTTGAACCGTTGAATGCCCAATTGCTGGTAGCCGTAAGCGTAAGCGTCTTGTGATCGGCGCTTTCCTGCCAAGTAGAGAACAGGCCGTCACCGCCGTTCCAGAATTGAGGCGTGCCTTCACCGTTATAAGTAAGCGTGATGGTATCCGCCTGGGCAACAGATGTGGGGCCAGAAATTGCAGAATTGGAATCGGAAAGCGTACTCAGGAACTCGTTACCCAGCATCTGCAGCTGCGCAGCATCGGATTCGCTTGCTTCTTCGGACTGACCGTCGGCGGCAGCTTCGTCCTGGGAGGTTTCGTTGCCGTTGGCCTCTTCGCTACCCTGCTGATCGCTGGATTCGCCAGACTCATCTGCGTTTTCAGCGGTGCTTTCCTGGTTGCCGGCGTCACCGGAAGCGGACTGGTTGTTGCCCGCATCGGCAGACGAATCGCTGCCGGCAGCCTGACCAGCTGCGGGCTGGCTAGCTGCAGGAGCTTGGGTTTCCGTCTTTTCGATGGGCGTGGTGTCGGCAGCAGGTTGAGCCTGTACCTGCTTTTCCGTAACCAGCTTGATGGATGCGCCCGTTGCCACATCGGCAGCAGCAACCGTGTAGACGCCGTTGCCATCAGCGGTAAGAGTGCTTTCCTTGCCCGAAACCTTCACCGTAACCTTGGTAAGGGTGTAGCCATTATCTGCCGCCACGGTGAACTTGAAGGCGTTCTTCGTGGGCACCGTTACCTTGGTGGTGGGGGCAGCAATGGTCTGGCCCTGGTACTTGATGGAAGCATTGCCCAGGGAAAGTTTCACATCGGCCGTAGTTTTGGTTTCGGCCTTGGTGTCGGTTTTAGCGGCATCCTTGGCAGAAGAGCTGTCCGCCTTCGACCCATTGCTCTGCGTAGCCGCACTGGAGCCAGAGCTTGCCGAAGAAGAATCCGTTGCCTTGGTGGATTCCGCCTTCTTCGCGCTGGTGTCTTCCGTGCTCTTCTTCGCACTTGCAGAATCAGAATCGGCCTGCTGCTCGGCGGCGGCATCCGTATCTGCATAGGCATCCTTCGGGGCGTTCACCGGCACACCGAAGCCGAGCATAACCGTTGACATTGCCACCGCTACGGCCTTGTGGCCCAGCGTGTAGTGCTCCGTCATGCTTTTTGCAGCCTTGCCGTTCTTTGCGTTTTCAGCGTTGTTGTTCGCGTTTTTGGCGCTCATAACATTCACCTCGTCAATCGTAGCGGGCTCTTCGCCGCGATTGGTATTACCTTACATGCCTGCGTTTGCAGGCCAGCCCCACCGCCTTCACCTGCGGTTTTATCAGGCTTTGGCACAGGGGCTACCTTACTGTTGTCCTAACTTTCTTAGCATACTATTTTGCTGCTATGTTTTAAGTAACATTTCAAGTAATTTGCACATTCCTTTATTCGCGCTGACCTGCCGTTACTTACCACGGGCATTGCCTGGTGCTCCGATGGGAAATCACAATTCGCACAAGGCGTTAGCCCTCCCCCATCGCCGCCGCTTTACTGCGCTTTTCGGACGGGTTCCGGCACCCTGATTTTCGCGCATTATGCGCATCAGTTCCGCACCACAACCCCACCCCAAAGCGGGGGCAAACGGGTTATTGCTGCGGTTCTGATGCTCGGGGACCCCCACGCGGGCGTATACTCGACTAATGCTTGCTCATTTGCTAGACAGAGCGCCTCGATTCATAGCTGTAATTGTTACGGTCTGGCTACTGGCTTGCTTAAGCGCCCTTTCAGGGTGCGGCAGCTCCGAAGAAGCAAGCGGCGCAAGCTTCACGCCAGCAACGTCTATCGCCGGCGCATCCTTTCACAAAAACGCAGCCAAAGGCAGCAACGGCGCCTTGGTGGACACTTCCGCCACCTCGGAGGGATACGTGGCCGCCTCGGCAACCAGCTCTTCGCGCCTGAAGTTCCAGGTAACCTGCGGCGGGCAAAGCGCCACGTACGACCTGTCCCAAAACGGCACCGCCATCGTGTGCCCCCTTACCTACGGCAACGGAACCTACACCTTCCGCGTAATGCAGAACACTTCGGGCAATAACTATGTAGAGCTGTACAGCACCAGCGCCACCGTTTCGATTGCCAACGAGTTCGACCCTTACCTGCGTCCCAACGTGTTCTGCAGCTATTCCGAAAGCAGCGCCTGCGTTGCCAAAGCACGCGAATTGGTTGCCGGTGCCACCAACCAGGGCGAAGCGGTGAAGGCAATCTGCTCGTACATTGTCGACAACATCAAATACGACGACGCCAAAGCCGAAAAGCTGAAGAACGCCACCGGCTACGTGCCCAACCCCGACGATACGCTTTCCTCGGGCACGGGAATCTGCTTCGACTACGCCAGCCTGGGCGCCGCCATGCTGCGCAGCCAGGGCATCCCCGCGCAAATCGTTACCGGTTACGTTTCGCCCGACAACATCTACCACGCCTGGATCATGGTGTACATCGACGGCACCTGGAAAAGCGCGCAGTTCAAGGTAGACCCGAACACCTGGAGCCGCGTGGACCTCACCTTCGCCGCCAGCAGCGGGAACAGCAACGTAGGCGACGGCAAGAACTACACCGACCGCTACGTGTATTAAAGCTGCCCGGCCGTTTGGCAAAGCTGCCCTGCCGCGATGCCAAACCGCCGCAAAACCAGCCTAAGTCAGACGGCGCATCGTACTTTTGGGCCTCTTTTTGCCAACGAGCCTGCCGTTTTCAACGCAAACGCCCAAACGAAAGCAACGAATCGTATAAACGAGCTGGAAATACGCAGCAAATGACGCTCCCCCGTCGTTTTCCGTGCAACAATAGGCAAAGAACTCTTTACCAACATCAAGGGGAAGTTATGGCAGAGAAACAACTGGAAAGCAGCGCCGTAAGCGCTTTCTGTACCAGCGTGGCAACCATGCTGGCAGCAGGCGTGCAAACAGACGAAGCCGTGCACATGCTTTCAGAAAACCGCGAGCAGTCGCCCTTCAAGCGCGTATGCGACACGGTGTACGCCAAACTCGCTGAAGGCCTGGACCTGGCAGAATCGATGGAAGCGACCGGGGCCTTCCCTGCATACGCCGTAGAAATGGTGCGCGTGGGCGAACGCTCCGGCCGCACCGAGCGCGTGCTGCGCAGTCTGGGACGCTACTACGAAAGCGAGCGCCGCTCGTTTGCCAAGCTGCAGAGCTCGGTAGGCTACCCGGCCGCCTTGCTGTGCATCATGAGCATCATCTTGCTGTTCACGGTAATTGTTATCCTGCCTATCTTCACCAGCACCTACGACGATATGTCTGGATCGCTTACCTCCGGTTCGTTTAGCATGGTGGGCGCTTCCATGATCATCGGCTACGTGGCCCTTGCCATTGTGCTGGTTGCCACGGTGTGCGCCGTTATCATCTCGATCCTTACCCACAGCGAATCGGGCCGCGCGCGCGTTACTTCGCTCATGCGCAAGTTCCCCGCCACCAGCCAGGCAATGTACCAGCTGGCGCTTTCCCGCTTCACCAACGCCCTTGCCGCGTTCGTGGCTTCCGGCGTGCAGGAAGAGCAGGCACTGCGCCAGGCAATGGCCACTGTCGACCACCCCGAGCTTGCCGCCAAGCTCGACAACACCCTGGCCAGCATGATCGACTTGGACAACCCCGAAGCCTGGGCCAGGCAATCGTAGAAAACGAAGTGTTCGAGCCCGCTTACGGCCGCATGCTTTTGATGGGCACCCGCTCTGGTTCTTCTGACGAAGTGCTGGCGCACCTTTCCGACATCTTCTTCGAAGACGCAAACGCCCAGATCGACAGCGCAGTAGACAGCGTAGAGCCCGCCCTTGCCGCCTTCCTTACCGTGGCCGTGGGCGCAACGCTCATCGCGGTGATGCTTCCCCTTATCGGCATCATGGGCTCCATCGCATAAGAAGGCGATCGCATGTTTCACGAGATAACCGACAGCGAGCTGGCACGGCGCCGCAAGGTGCGCATCATCGTGGTGTGCTGCCTGGTGGTGGTTGCCGTGCTTGCCTGCCTTGCCTATTCCGCAGCGCAGGCCAACGCCCGCGAACAGGGCGCGGCGGCCCTGCACGACTCCATCATCAGCGCCGCCAAGCAGTGCTGCGCCATCGAAGGCAGCTACCCCTCTTCGCTTGAGCATTTGGAGCAGGATTATGGCCTTTCCATCAACCACGACGAATACGTGGTTTCCTACGAAAGCTTCGCCGACAACATCATGCCCACCGTGGTGGTGACGCCCAAATGAGCAACCACGACCATCTTGACTCCGTCGAGGAAACAGACCGCATAAACGCCATTTCGGCTATTGCCGGGCTTGACCTTAAAGGGAAGAAACCTTCACGCATCAAGCAGGTGTTTTCACCCCTTATCCTGGGCGTGTTCTTCGCGGCGCTGCTCTTGGCGCTGATATCGGGCGTTTTGGTGTACAAGTACATCACCGACACGCAAACGCACGACAACACCGCCCGCGAAGGCGTGGGCCTTATCACGAACGTGGTGCGCGCCAACGATGCGCATGAAACCATCGCCGCTGGCACCGGTCCTGAAGGCCGTTCGCTTGTGGTGCTGGAAACGCTTGATTCCGGTTCGTACGAAACCCGTTACTACCTGTACCAGGGCAAGATCCTGCAGGAATACAGCCTGGCGGGAACCCCTTATACGCCTGAAAAGGCCAGCGAGGTAATCGATTCCAACACCTTCGAATTCTCGTACAGCCATGGGCTTTTGAGCGTTACCACCGATGAAGGCACTTCCGAAGTTGCCCTCCGATCCATGCAAGGAGGCAACTAATGGCCGCACAGAAACAAGGGAAAACCTCGTGGACGGGCACGGCGTTCATGGTTGAAGCGCTGGTGCTGCTGTTCTTCCTGGTGGCGTCGCTTGCCGTGTTCACGCAGCTGTTCGCCTATTCCGCAAACGGTGCAAAGGAGGCGCAGCGCATCACGCAGGCAACCGAGCTTGCGCAGAACGCCGCCGAGGAATTCTCCGCAAACCCGCAGGCCGTAGCCGCGGGGCAAACGGTGGGTCTGGGCGCCGCCCAAAGCGAAGGCGCCGATAGCTTCACCGTTTCGTGCGACGTTTCGGACGAAGCTCAGGGGCACGGTACCTACTACACCGCGCACATCACCGTAACCGATAGCGAAGGCGAAGCCTATGCACTCGATGCCTCGCGCTACATGGAAGGGGTGAACTAGCATGGCAGACAAGCAAACCGAAGGGCTGCGCATCGGCCCCATCACCCTAGTAACGCTGATCTCCGTCCTGCTGCTGGCAGTTCTTGCTGTGCTGTGCGTTACCACTTCCAACGCCACCCAGGCAATGGCGCAGCGCCATGCGGAAGCCACCACGGAAACGTACGCGCTTGATTCCTACGGGCAGGCGATGCTTGCCACCATAAGCGAAACAACGCAGCATGCCGGTTCCGCTCAGGCGGCCGCAAACGACGTGAACACCAACCTGGAAAGCATCAAAACAGCCGCCCTTGAAAAGAGCGGCGTGCAAGGCCTTTCCGTAAGCGCCCAGGTAAGCGGCACCAACATTTCCTTCACCGTTTCCGACGAAGAAGGCAAAGCACTTGACGCCGCCGTGACCATCACCGAATCTCACACGCTTTCCATCGACGAATGGAAACTTTCCACTACCCAGCAAACCAACGATGAAACCCTTTGGTCCAGCGAAAGCTCGAACCAGTAACACGACAAGGAGAACCCTATGCAGCTGAAAGAGCTCTTGAAGCAAATGATCGACGTCAAAGCATCCGACGTATTCATCAATGCCGGCTTGCCTTTGTCGTACCAGGCAAGCGGCGTGCACGTGCGCACTGACGGCGACCCGCTTACCCCTGCGAAGTCGAAAGAGTACATCGAGGGCATTTACGAGCTTGCGGGCCGCGATATTTCCATCTTCGAGGCCAACATCAACCACGACGACGACTTCAGCTTCGCCATCCCGGGCGTGGGCCGCTTCCGTGCCAACATCTTCCGTCAGCGCGGTTCGTACGGCGCGGTTATCCGCGTTATCCCGTTTGGCCTGCCCAACCCCGTGGAAATGAACATCCCCGATTCGGTTATGGACTTGGCCGACACCAACAAGGGCCTGGTGCTGGTAACCGGCCCCGCCGGCAGCGGCAAATCCACCACCCTCGCCTGCCTGCTTGACCGCATGAACCACGGCCGCACGGGCCACATCATCACGATGGAAGACCCCATCGAGTACGTTCACAAGCACGGTACGTGCATCATCACCCAGCGCGAGATTCCAACCGATATCGCCACGTATTCCGAGGCACTGCGCTCGGCTATGCGTGAGAGCCCCAACGTTATCCTTCTGGGCGAAATGCGCGATGCCGACACCATCGGAACGGCTATGAACGCCGCGGAAATGGCACAGTTGGTGCTTTCCACGCTGCATACCACCAGCGCATCCGACACAGTGGAGCGCATCGTAGACGCCTTCCCTGCCAACCAGCAGCGCCAGGTGCGCATCCAGCTTTCCATGGTGCTGCAGGCCGTTGTATGCCAGCAGCTGGTGCCCACGATAGACGGCAAGACGATGCCCGTCTTCGAGATCATGATCATGAACACCGCCATCCGCAACCTTATCCGCGAGGAAAAGGCTTACCAGATCGACAGCGTTATTGCCTCCAACGGCAAACTGGGCATGCAAACCATGGACCAGGGCCTTTACGCCGCCGTTAAAGCCGGCAAGGTTTCCAAGGAAACCGCCCTTGCCTACGCGAACCACCAAGAAGCACTCCTGCGCCGCTTCGGCAGCGAAGGACTATAGTTGCGCTGTTCTGCCGAACAGCGCAAGACTCTTGAGGCGCAATGACGCTGCGCGGGACTCTGACGGCGCAGGGAAATTTCGAAGGGGCAGGCATGGCACGAAGGCCGATGCCTGCCCCTTCTCAATCCCCCTGCACTCGTCAGAGTCCCGCTCGCTGACTTACTAGCGCATACCCCGATCTTTTGCTTGTATCTCCGGGCCATTAGACATCTAAGGGTCGGTTTCCATTGGAAACACTACTTACAAAAAAAGAAAAGCCACCTGACTCAAAATTAGTCAGGTGGCTTTTTTAAAATGACTTTTGCTAACGCCCTAGCAGGATCAAAAGCTTCTGGTTATTTGCCGCTCTTCAAGCTTTGGAATCTTCCGCACTCGCCAGAATCACGCACAGCGGCATCGCGCCTTGCAAGGTGCGTGACGTCCGCTAGGACAGCGCAGCGTTCAGGGCGTCGATTACGTTGTTGTACTCGGCTTCCACCTGGGCGAACAGTTCCTCGGTTCCTTCCAGGCTGCCGGCACGCAGCACTTCGGTGATTTCGTTGGTGGGCTTGTACAGGTTGGTAAAGCCAAGGTTCAGGCACACGCCCTTCAGCGTGTGCGCCGCCATGAAGGCCGCGTCAACGTCTTTGGCGGCAAGCGATTCCTTCAACGTGGCGAAGCTGCCGTCGTCAAGGAACTTGCCCATGAAGCGGCGCACCAGATCTTCGTTCATAAGGCGCTTCAGCACGTCTTGGTAGTTTCCGCCTACTTGTTCGTAAGCTTGTTCGAGGGTAGACATTTTGAGCTCCTTACTCATTTATTTGCATTGAAGAGGGGGGGGGTGAGCGCTGGGACATCCAGCTCTTCGGCTATGCGTTCCTGCACGTCAACCAGGCAATCGAGCAGCAGTGGATTGAACGCGCCGCACTCCCCGTTCAAGATCATGCGCATGGCCTCTTCATGGGGCACCGCATGTTTGTACACCCGTTCGCTGGTCAGAGCGTCGTACACATCGGCGAGCGAAACAACCTGGGCCGAAATGGGAATATCATCCCCCTTCAAACCATCGGGATAGCCGCTGCCGTCGTATCGTTCGTGGTGCCAACGGCAAATGTCATGAGCCGTCCTGATAAGCGTGGGGTTGTCGTTGTATTCGTCGAGCTTTTCCAGCATTTCGGCGCCGCGCACCGTATGCGTTTTCATGATCTCGAACTCTTCTTCGGTGAGCTTGCCTGGCTTGTTCAGCACCGCATCGGGAATGGCAAGCTTACCGATATCGTGCAGCGTGGAAGCCATGGCAATGGCCGAGCGTTCCTTGCCGCGAATAATGTACTTGTCGCTCTTCTGCACCAAACGCTCCAGCAGGATTTCCGTGAGGTTGCGCACATGCAGAACATGCGGGCCGCTTTCGCCGTTGCGCAGTTCCATGGCGCCGCCCATGATGTTAACCAGCATGGTGCTGTCTTTTTCGCGCTCAATGAACTGCTGCGCCAGAAGCGAGCTGAGCCTGCGCTGCTTGGCGTACAGGCGCATGATGTTGCTTACGCGCTGACGCACCACGCGCATGTCGAACGGGCGGCTTACGTAGTCGGAAGCACCCAGCTCGTAGGCGCGCAGCACCGCTTCGTCGGAGTCTTCGCTGGAAATCATGATTACCGGGATGTCTTCGATCCAGCCCGCGCGCGCCATGCGCGAAAGCACGTCGAAGCCGTTCATCTTCGGCATGATGATATCCAGCAAAACCAGGCTTATCTCGCTACCGTACTTTTCCAGCAGGGCAACGCATTCGGTGCCGTCCTCGGCTTCCAAGATCTCGTATTCGCCCTGCAGCATTTCTTTCAAGATCTCGCGGTTCATGAACGAATCATCCACGATAAGCAGGATGGGCTTGCTCACCTTCAGCGTTGATTCGGGGTCGGAATCGGTTACCACCACACCCTTGCGCTGCTTGGCGCGATACATCAACGCGTCGGCCTTCTTCACGGCGTCTTCCACCATACCGCCGCGCGAGATAACGCCACCCACGCTTACGGACAAGTGCATCGACTCGTATCCGGGCACCACCGCTTCGGCCACGCTTTCGGAAATCACCGCGAGCTTGTGCGAGAAATCTTCCGCCACGATGTTGGGCATCACCAGCACGAACTCGTCGCCGCCGTAGCGTACCAGCATGTCGGTGTCGCGGATGTTGGAGCGCATGGCGCGTGCCGCCGTTTTCAGGGCGACGTCGCCGGCATGATGGCCCAGGGCATCGTTTACCACCTTGAAATCGTCAAGGTCGATAACGGCGATGCCGGCGAACAAGCGCTGCTTGCACAGCTTGTCTTCGTAAAAGCGACGATTGTACACGCCCGAAAGGGCATCATGATACAGAAGGCTCACGTTCGACTTGCCGTTTACCGCACTTGCCGGATGGGCGTACAAAAGCACATGGGGCGAACCGTCAACGTCAATGCGGCGCGCCGTGGCAACACTTGTGTCGTCCCCCGTGCGCAAAACGTAGGTTTGCTCGCCGCCGTTTCGGATCACCTCGTTGCAGACCTTGCGCATGCAGGGGCAGCCTTCGCCAAACAGCAGGCAATCGCTTTCCTGGTCTACTGCCTCTTCATCCATAAGGCGCACAACGGGATATATCTTTTCCAGGCGATCTACCTCTTCGCCCGCCTGTTCATGGGTAACGGAACCCTTGCGCTGGGCCTCCTGCGCGTAGTGGGCCCTTTTTTCGCGCTGTTGTTCTTCCATACCTGCACTCGCTTCCTTTTCGCTGCGGCAAGGCGCTGCAGCGCGCAACGGCGATTTCCCGGCAACGCAATTGCCATCGCAGGAACCCGCACGCCGCTCCCCTCTTAACGCAAAGCGAAGCACTGCTTGAAAACCCTCCTGTGCGACGCTTGCGCACCATACCCGCGACCGCTCGCCAAAAATGCGTTTTCAGCTGCACCTTTGTCGGGGGCATGTCGTTTCTTCCTCTAGGTTACCTCATTACCTCCGCCAACGTCTCGGCTAAACGATCACGTTCTATCGGTTTTGACAGATGAGCGTTCATTCCGCTGGCCAGCGAACGCTGAATGTCCTCGGAAAAGGCATTGGCGCTGGCGGCGACAATGGGCACCGTGGCTGCGTCGGCACGTTCAAGGCCGCGGATGGTATGAGCCGCTTCCAAGCCGCCCATCACCGGCATCATCACATCGAGCAAGATGGCGCGGTAGTAGCCCTCGGCAGAATCTTGGAAGGCTTCCACCGCCTGCTTGCCGTCGATCACGCCATCAACCACACAGCCCAGATCTTCCAGCATGCAGGTGATGATTTCCATGTTAAGGGCGTTGTCTTCGGCAACCAGCACATGCGCACCCTTGAAATCGATCGATTCATTGCACGATGCGGCCTGGTGCTTCTGAGCATCATCCACTTCAAGCGGAATGGCAAAGCTGAACGTGCTACCCACTCCCAGCTGACTTTCCACGTGAATCTGCCCGCCCATCATGTGCACCAGGCGGTTGCAGATGGCAAGGCCTAAGCCCGTGCCTTCCTGGCGGGCATCGGTGGTGTCTACCTGCTCGAACTTGCTGAAGATGCGCGTGCAGTCTTCCTCGCTGATACCGATGCCGTGGTCTTTCACCGCGAAGAACACGCGCGAAATGTCAACTGCATCGTCGGAGCTTTCTTCTTCGCGCACGGTAAGCGTAATCTCTGTGCCCGGGTCCGAGTACTTCACGGCGTTGCCCAGCAGGTTGATAAGCACCTGGTTCAGGCGCAGAGCATCGCCGGTGTAGCCGGTGTGGTTCAGCGAAACATCGGTGATAAACGTTTGGTTGCGCGCCTCGAAACGCCCGTCCATGACCGAATGCAAATCTTCTATCAGGCACGCCAAGTCGAAGCCTTCGCGTACCAGCTTCATCTTGCCGTTCTCGATCTTCGTCATGTCCAAGATGTCGTTCAGCAAGTCAAGCAAATAGCGCGAAGACGAGCGCACTTTGTTCAGGCAGTCGGTGCGACGTTCTTCGGTTTGCCCCTCTTGCAGGGCAATTTCGGTCATGCCGATGATGCCGTTCATCGGCGTGCGGATTTCATGGCTCATACGTGCCAGGAAGTCGGACTTCGCCTGGGCGGACTGGTCAAGATGCTCCTGGTTGATGCGGTTTTGGATAATGGAACCAATCTCCCACAGGGTGTTGGCGCCTTCCTTTTCGCGCAGAAGCCCTTCACCGATGCCCAGGAACAGGATGGTGCCCACATACCGGCCCTCGTCGCTCATGGGGAACGCCAGACCCTTGCGCATAACCGGGCCGAAGTTGTGCAGTTCGGGCGAGCTCATCATTTCCGTCATGGGGCGCAGAAGCCCGCGGTTGGCGTCTTTCTGCAACTTGTGGAAATCGTTCTGCGAAAGGCGGCTTACCCGCTGCGTGTCAAGCCCCGGTATGGGACGGCGAATGTACTGGATGCTTACCGACAGGTACTCCAAGTTGCACTGGGTGATGATCATATTGGAAAGACCGTACGCTTCTTCCAGGCGACACGCCAAAAGGTCAAGGCCCGCCGAAAGCGAAAGCCTGCGGTCAAGCAAGTTCAGCGCAATGGACGAAAGGCCCACCTGCTTCATGTAACCCATCGACATGATCTCACCGAAGGGGCGCGGCTTGATGGCTTCGTCGAGCTTCGGCTCCCACAGCGAATGGAAAACATCACGTTCTTTGGCATCCCTCAGGGCAACGCGCACGCGGCGGATAAGCGTAGTGCTGCTGTCGAACGTGGTGGCGGTTGCCAAACCCACGTGGAAATGCAGATCAAGCACGTTCTTGCGAATAAGGTCCTCGAACAAATCCTGCAGCGCGTGCATCCACTTGATGCCACGTTCAAGGTCGCCGTTTGGCGCCCAGATAAGAAACTCGTCGGAGCCGGCGCGCATCGCAAGCACCTCGAACCCGCTGGCCTTCACCTGCTGGCGGATAAGACGGGCGAATTCATCGAGCAGCACATCACCAAACGTCAGGCCATAGCGCTGCACGATGCTGCCGAAATGGTCGATGTCGATAAGCGCCAGCACGCCATCGGGGATGCGCTCGCGTTCTTCCTGCATAACCGCAACGCCCGGGCCCAGCCGGTAGAACGAGGTGACGGGATCGAGGATACGGTTCTTCTCCGTTTCCATTTCGCGCAGCTTCTGCTCGTGGATGTCGCGGACATAGCCCACCACGCGGCGGTGGCCCTGCTCGGAATCGGGCATCGCATCGCCATGGACCACGTACCAACGGCCCCCTTCGGTACCGTCGATGTTCAGCAGGGCCTGCATGTGCACTGAAGCATCGGTGCCTTCGATTATCGATTCGATTCTTGCACGGTCCCTCGGCTCGAAAAAGCGGTTCAGTACCTTTTCGCGGAACTGCTGAAGGGAAAGCACCCCATCGTGCTTCTTGCTGTTCACGATTTCAAAGGTCTGGCTCTCTTCGCGGTACGTGAAGAACACATCGCTTGAGCTTTCAACGGCAAGGCGATAGCGTTCCTTTTCCTCGTTCAGCCTATTTTCGACCTCGATTTCGCTTTCGGTCAGGTTCAGGACGACCTTGTGAAGCTCGTCGACTTCTTTCACAACCGAAGGCTTGAACGCCTTCAGACCAGAAATGCCGCCGCGTACGCTATCCATCAAGCGATAGATTGGCGCAGTAAGGCCGCGTACCGTAAGCAGCGCCAAAACAATGCCAATCACCGCACACATAAGGATAGTGGTAGCAAGGCTCACGAACAGCTGGCTGCCTATGCCGTAGATGGATTCTTCCGTTACCAGGCCCACTACGGTCCACTTGGTGTTTTCATACGGAGCGCGCCCTGAATACAGGTTCAGGGAATCGGTGACCGCGAACACCTGCTGGCTACCCAGGGAAACACCCTGAACCTCCAAAAGGTCGTTGTGGTTGGTGGAGCCAAGGCTGAAACCTTCGCCCCCGCGCTCCAGCGTGTCATAGAGCAAGCCAGTGCCGGTGATGCAGTCATATTCGTTGTTGCCCTTGTCGATGGCGAGCAAGTACCCCGCGTTCTGGCTGCTGTCCAGCTCTTTAACTGAAAAATAGGTTTTCAGCAGGTAGTTTGTGGAAACCTCAATGCCCACAACGCCGTACACCTGACCCTGATACCTCAGCGGCACCGAGTACGTGATCATCTCATGGTTGTCGGTTTCAGAGCCTTCCAGCACGAACGGCATCGACCAGTAACCCAAGCTGGCGGTGTCGATGTCCTGGTACTGCTGGGCCGCGAGGTAGGGCTGGTAGAAGAAGTCGTCGGCAGAGCGGTTGCCGTTGCCCGTAAAGTTGAACGCGGGCATCCACGGACTGTCCAGTGAAATGTTCTGCTGGCGCGCCAGCGAGGTGTCGCCACGCTCAAGAAGCAGGTCGGAATTGCTGTCGGCAATGGTAGTCGGCTCGGAATCGCGCAGGAACATGCCTTCATACGTTGCCGCAGAATCGGTGCTGGCATCGTTTGCCAGAACCAGGAAATCGCCGCACGTTTGGTCGCGCCGGGAGTAATCGAGCATCTCGGGATACACCTGGGCGGTATAAGCGCGCTGCAAATCTTTGTTGGCAAGGAAGGCATTCATGTCGACATGGTTCTGCGAAAGGAATGACTCCAACTGGTTGTTGAGATACGTGCTTTCCTTGGCAATGCCGTTCCACTGGGTGGTCATGGCGCTTTGAAGGGTGACCTTGCGGTTGTCTACCATATGGGTGTCAACTTCCACCGCATTGTTTTCCAGCGTTTCGCGCACCCCGCTTGCCACCAGGGCAGAAAGCGGCAGAAGGCCCTGAATCAGAACCACTACCAGCAGCGCAATCAGCAAGATGCGCTGCAGCGAAACCTTACGCTGTACCTTCGACGCCATTTCCCCTCAAGCCTCGCTTGCTACGATGCGTTTGCGGCGTTGTTCAGCTTCCGGCAGAAAGCGTCGTACCATTCGTCAAATGCCGCATCGCTGGTATAAGGAGCAAGGGCGTCTTCACGCGAAGTGCCGGATGCGATTGCCTGCTCAACGGCCTGCCTGTCTGCCTTGGCCTTGTCGGAAAGGTTGTAGTCAAGCACCTTACGGGCCGAATAGGCGCCATCGAAGGTCTTCATCGTGTAGAACGTGCGCGAGTCGAAGTTTTCCAGGATGCTCTTCAGGCAATCGTAGGTTTTCGGGCTGATGTTCAAATGGTAGTCGGCAATAACCTTGTCCAGCGCGTCCATGTTGTTGGCGTCTTTACGCACTGGCAGGTAACCCGATTCGCTTACGAAGCGCAGGTTGTTTTCCTTCTGCGTGAACCACTTCAAGAAGACGCATGCCGCATACTCATGCTGGTCGTCCGACTTCGTTACCGCCATGCCAGCACCCTGCTGAACGCTGATGCTGTCGCCGCCCTCCATGATGGGCGAAGGCAGTACCTCGTAGTCGATGCTCTTCGCACTTTCATCGGTAATTACCTGGTCGGGGAAGTACGTAGCGGAAGAAGACGAGCCGGTGTAGGCGATGATATCGCCCGTCTTCACATCGTCGGAGCGGAACTTGCCCACGCTATCGTAGTAGCCGCTGACATAGGGGACGTAGTAGTTCTGCCACAGGCGATGAATCTTGTCCTTGTCGGCGTTGACGGTTACCTTGCCGTCCTTCACCTCGAACAAATCAGTGCCCATTTGCTTCATGCCGGCCACAAAGTAGTTCGACATAGAATCGCGACCGTAGAACGCTTTGCCGTCATTGGGAGTGTTGGGCGTTTGGGCGTCGGTCCACTCATAGTAACGCTGCGCAACTGCGGCAATGCCCTCTTCGGTTTTCAACTCATCGGTGCTGGTGCCGGTAGCCTGGGCAAACGCATCCCAGTCGGTTTTGTTCAGCATCATGAGCTCAGTGGATTTAGCCGTCGGGAACAGATACAGCGAATCATCACCCTGGAAGTACCCTTCCTGAACATACGAATCGACGTACTGGTTCAAATCTTCCTGGGAGAAGTACTCGGTTAGGTCGGCAAGTTTGCCGTCCTTCTGCACATCGTAGGCGGTGTCGGCATAGGAAGAGAACACGTCGGGCAAATCGCTTGAGCCCACGGCACCGGAAGCGGAATCGGAAACGGCCTTTTCAAGGTCGGATACGGAACCACGGCTGTAGCCTTCGACGTAGACGCCCTTGTTCTTGCCCTCTGTTGCGTTGAATTCCGAAACCAGGATGTCGAACGCCGTTTGCTGGGCACCGTTGTAGTAGTGCCATACCGTGATAGAGGTAGGATTGCTCGGATCGAGATCGACCTTCTTCACTTTTGAAGTCTGGCCCGCGCACCCCGTAAGTGCTGCCGTTGCCAGGGCCCCGGAAAGAACCAGGCCCATTACCTTACCGATCTTCGATTTCATACGCGCAGCGCCCCTTCAGGCAAGCAACGCGCTTCGGGCGCACGCACTCACCACGGAAAATAACATGTTTTTCCATTATGGCACGTCACCCCTCCCCCAACTGCGAAAGAAGCAAAATAGTCCGCCAGAGCAGCGCAAATAGCTGCAGAACAAAAAGAAGCTCCCGCAAGGGGGCCGTGAAGCTAGCCCAAAACCCAGGCGCCTTCCGGCGAGTCAAATTGGGCTGAAAGCAAAGCACCCGCTCCGCAGCGTGCTTAAGGCACGTGAGGAAACGGGTGCCGAAACGGAAAAGGGCTCCCTTTCGGGAGCCCCATAAGGCAGCGCTTGCGTTCGAAGCGCTGCCAAGGTTTGTTTTTGGGCGAGCAGATTGCCGTGAAAGATTTGGTACATAGAACTTAGGTTCATGTCCAAATCTTGGAGCGGCAAGATGTCGCCCAAAACAAACCGACTAGCGCTTCGAGAACTGCGGGCGCTTACGAGCCTTCTTCAGGCCGTACTTCTTGCGCTCAACCATACGGGAGTCGCGCGTGAGGTAGCCAGCCTTCTTCAGGTCAGCACGGTAGTCGCCAGCCTCGAGAAGAGCGCGAGCGATGCCGTGGCGCAGAGCGCCAGCCTGACCGGAAACGCCGCCGCCATTGCAGCGAGCGATTACGTCGAAGTGACCCTTGGTGTCGGTTACAACGAACGGAGTGGTTGCGTAGTCGAGAAGAGCCTGACGGCCGAAGAACTCAACACCTTCGCGACCGTTAACGGTTACCTTGCCGGTGCCGGGAACGATGCGAACGCGAGCAACAGCGTTCTTGCGACGGCCGGTGCCGTAATACATTGCTTCGCCTGCCATTAGTTATCCTCCATCTTGATCTCGCGGGGCTGCTGCGCTGCATGCGGATGCTCTGCGCCAGCGTAAACCTTGAGCTTCATGCCCATTGCACGACCGAGCGTGTTCTTGGGGAGCATGCCCTTAACTGCGTGCTCGATAACGCGCTCGGGATGCTTCTGCATAGCTTCCTGGAAGGTTTCGCACTTCAGGCCGCCGGGATAACCGCTGTGACGATAGTATTCCTTGCTGGTAGCCTTAACGCCAGAGATCTTGATCTTGTCAGCGTTGATGATTACGACGAAGTCGCCGGTGTCAACGTGAGGCGTGTAGGTGGGCTTGTGCTTACCCTTAAGAATGTGAGCGGCCTTCGAAGCGACGCGGCCCAGAACCTGGTCCTTTGCGTCGATGAGAAGCCATTCGCGCTCAACTTCGTTGGGCTTTGCGTAATAGGTCTTCACAGTGTTCCTCCAATAAAGTAACAAGTGTCGTTTTTCAAAAGTTGCTGCCAATCCGAGGCGCGGGATCCTACTCCGCATCTCTTCCTTGCCCGTGAAACGGTGCTACCGAAAAGCTCTGGACCAGCTTGGCCGGCGCAGGGACGTTTCCCGCTGGGGAAGAGTTCGAATCGCAAGCATGTACGGGGCTTTTGAAAGCGAACTTTTGCAGTTTATCGTGCGCGCGCGACCCTCGTCAATTGGAAGCACGGAGGATTCGCCCCTTTTCACAAATATTCACGTTTTCTTCAGAGAATGACAAAAAAAGGAGCCAAAAGGGACTGTCCCTTTTGGGTGAATAACAAAATGGGCACTGTCCCCTTTTTGTTACGTCAGCGAATCGCGCTGTTCCCACAAAGCGGCGGCCACGTCGCTTACCTTGGCGCGACTAGTGGCGCTGTCGGCTAAGTTGGTCATGATAGCAATAAGGTACGACCTGCCGTTTTCCTCGATAATGCCGGCATCGCACACCCCATCATCGTCGGTCCCGTTGATCCAGCCGGCCTTGTCGTACACCACTACCGTGCTCGAAGCCTGCGTCTGTGCGTCCTTCGCCATGCCGACTTCCGTTGTTTTCAGCTTCCCCAACACAGCCCCCTGCAATTCACGGGAAACGCTTTGCACCCGTTCCGGACCAAGCGGGTCGGAGGCAGGGTCTACCCCACTGCGGATCATGGAAACCGCAGTGCTGGAAAACAGCTGCTTTGCCCATTGGGTTACTTCCTGGTTTGAGCTGGAAGAATTCAAATACAAATAGGTATTCATCCACAGTTTCAGCGATTCGCGCGCCGAATAGTGCGGAAACGACGTGTCGTCGGCAAGCGAACTTGAAACGTTCAGGGAAGAAAGCCACGCGGAAAGCGGCTCCGATGCCACGCCTTCGAAGGTGCGGCGCAGGTGATGGTACGAGTTGTTGTCAGAATCGATAATGGCTTCCCGAGCATTTGCATTAACGCGGGAAATGCTGGTTTTGCCGGTTTCTATTGCCTGCTGGCAGCCGTATATCAAAACGGGCCCCTTGAACGATGAAGCGCCGTAAACACGCTGGTCAAGGTTGTAAACGTAGCCCTTGCCCGTTTCCATCACCGAAGAAGGCGAACCCCACCGTTTTGCCTTCTTCGGTGATGGACGAAACGGCGTTTTGCACTTCCCTGGCGCCTTCGTCGGAAAGCTGTGGTGCGTAGGCGGAATCGGCGCTGGCAAGAGAAGCGCCCTGGACCGCAGTGCCAGGATCGGAAACGCCGTCGATGCTTTCAAGGGAAGGGGTGTAGTTGGCAGCAATCGGAGCGGCGGGCTCTTCTGCCACCTGCTCTTCTTCGGAAGTATCGACAGGAGCCGAACATGATTTGACGGCCATCACCAGAATCACCGCAAGAACAACCACAGCGGCAATGCCTACTGCCGGCATCGCCGCAGCAAACGGCCACGAGGAATTTTCAGCACGGCTGGCCGCCCACGAAGAGCCTAGACCCTGGTTTCGGCGAGACTGCGTTGGCCTCCCCGTGCGCGCAGAACCTGTACGCGCTTTGCTGGCACGCGCACCTTGGTTGCGCGAACGGCTGGAACGGGAAGAGTTTGCTTCCCTGCCGCCATCTCTTCGCGAAGAACGGGGTGTTGAACGGTTTCGCATGAGCGCATAGTAGCAAGCCCGATATGCCTTAACCGCTTCGATTCGGTAAAAAGCGCACCAAAAGTGCACCAGGTAAACGGATAGCTTTAATGGCAGCAAAAAAGCCTCAATCGTGTTGAGTCCATTTCACCAGGTCAGCACCGTGTAGTGCGGAAATCTAACAATAACGCACTTAGATAACCTTATAAAAGGTTACAGAATGGTACCCAATTAGCACTCTGGCTTTACGAGTGCTAAAAAGCGACTACTATAACAGTTGTCAAAAGAAACAAGGGCCGTTGCCCAGGGCATCGAAAAAGAGCCAACATACCCGGGCGCGGCAAGGAAAGAAGATGATAGTTATGTTGGCACGCAGGAACTTCTTCAATGATTTCATGAGCGATCCGTTCGATTTCGGTTTCTTCGGAACCGAGCCTGCGCCGAAGACCAACGCTTCCTTGATGAAGACCGACGTTAAGGAAACCGACAAAGCCTACGAACTCGATGTAGACTTGCCTGGCTTCGAAAAGGAAAACGTCGAGGTAGAGCTCAATGAGGGCTACCTCACCATTAACGCCCACACCAAGGATGAAAAGGAAGACAAGGACGAAGAAGGCACCTTCCTCCGCAAAGAGCGTTTCGTTGGTTCGTGTCGTCGTAGCTTCTATGTGGGCGAAGACGTTTCTGAGGACGACATTTCCGCTAAGTTCGAAAACGGCATCTTGAAGATCAACGTCCCCAAGAAGGAATTGCCCAAGCCTGAAGATCGCAAGCGCCTCATCGCCATCGACTAATTGCGTGCCTCTTTCCTAACGCAATCACTCGAACCGCATAGCACGGCGCCAAAAGCCCCAGCACCCGCTGGGGCTTTTCTTATATAGGCAGGTATTTCCTGTATACTAGGTTAAAGGCGAAGGTCAGGCGCATGGCTTTTGCAACCCTGTTTGCGAAAAGCACCGCATACCCTTCGCGGCCTGCGAGGCAAGGGGCTGCCATGTCGTACATCGAATTCAACAACGTTGTTAAGCAGTACGGGTCGGGTGCGGCCGAAATCAGAGCGCTTGATGGAGCTTCGTTTTCCGTCGAAAAGGGCGAACTGGCCGTTATCCTGGGCGCATCGGGCGCCGGCAAAACCACAGCCCTGAACATTTTGGGCGGCATGGATTCAGCCACCAGCGGAAACGTTTTCATCGACGGGCAAGACATCGCCTGCAGCACCGAAGCGCAGTTGGTTGAGTACCGCCGCGCCGCCGTTGGCTTCGTGTTCCAGTTCTACAACCTGGTGCCCAACCTTACCGCCTTGGAAAACGTGGAACTGGCTTCGCAGATTTGCCCCGATTCGCTTGATGCCGCCGAAACGCTGCGCAACGTTGGCCTGGGAAAACGCCTTGACAACTTCCCTGCCCAACTTTCTGGCGGCGAGCAGCAGCGTGTGGCCATTGCCCGCGCGCTGGCGAAAAACCCCAAGCTTCTTTTATGCGACGAACCCACCGGCGCACTTGACTACCGTACCGGCAAGCAGATTCTGCAGCTGCTGCAAGACACCTGCCGCACGTCGCACATCACCGCGCTGATTATCACGCACAATGCCGCGCTGGCACCCATGGCCGACCGCGTTATCCGCATGAACAGCGGCCGCGTAACCAGCATCGAAATAAACGACCATCCCGTGCCCATCGCGGAAATCGAATGGTAGGCACTCATGGCCAGGGCATTTCGGAAAGACACACTACGCACCATCGCCAACAGCAAGAAGCGCTTCATTTCCATCCTGGTTATCTGCGCGCTGGGAGTAACCATGGTGTGCGGACTGCGCGCTTCCTGCGTTGACCTGCGCAATTCCGCCGATGCCTTCTTCACCGAACAAGGGCTCTACGACGCCTGCGTGCAATCGACGCTGGGACTTACCGAAGAAGACGTTTCGACCATCTGCGCTCTTGACGATGTTGCAGGCGCTGAAGGCACGTGGGAGGAAACCACCTACACGCCGCTGGGGCAAAAGCGGGCAAGCGTGGGCGTGAAAGCGCTTTCCCAACATGGGCTCAACATGCCGAAGGTGGTGCAGGGCACGCTTCCCACCAGCGAAAATGAAGTTGCGGTAACGGAAAACTACCTTACTGATTCGGGGCTTTCCCTAGGCGACACCGTAATCCTTGAACCTGCCAACACCGAAGTGTTCAAACGCGCGGAATACACCATCACCGCCAGCGTCATAGACCCAACTGAGCTCACCAACCCCAACGGGTCCATCGCCGTACGCGCCAGCGCTTCGCCCGATTACTCGTTCTTCGTAACACCCGATGCTGTTTGCGCCGAGGCGTTCACCGCAGTATACGTACGCGCCAACAGCACAGCGAAAAGCTTCACCCCCGACTATGCCGCGGCGCTCGACAACCTTACCGAGGAGCTAGAGGGCATAAAGGAACAGCGCGAGGAAGCCCGCACCCAAAGCATCCGCCAGGAAGCGCTTGACCAGATTGCGGAAGCAGAGCGCGATACGAACTCCCAGTTAGCCGATGCCCAGCAGAAGATTGACGATGCACAGAGCGCGCTCGACAGCGGCAAAGCGGAGCTTTCCGCCAACAAGAAGAAACTCACTACAAGCGAAAGCACGCTGAGCCAGTCGGAGCAGCAACTTCGCCAGCAGGAGCAGCAGCTTGAAAGCGCACAGGCCCAGATCGACGAGGGCTACCACAACATCACCGCCGCTCAGAAGCAGCTTGACCAAGGCCGCACCCAGGCAAATGCCAGCTGCGACGATGCCGCCGCGCAGGTGAAGGCGGCCCTTGCGGCGGGCGCGCTTTCCGAAGAAGAGGCAACAGCGCAGCTTGCCGCCATCGAAGCGCAGCGCACGCAAACCTTGAGCGAGCTGGACGCGCAGGCAAAGCAGCTTGCCGCCGCGAAGCAAGAGCTAGATGCCCAAGCAAGCCAAGTAAGCGCAGGCAAGAGGGCCATTGCCCAAGGCTGGTCGCAGCTTTCCAACGGCAAACAACAGCTGCAACAAGGCAAACGCCAGCTTTCCGCAGCGCAGGAGCAGCTTGCACAAGGGCAATCTGAGCTGAACGAGCAGCGCTCGCAGTTCGAAAGCAGCAAGGCCGAAGCCCAAGTGAAGTTCGAAAACGCCCGCAACGAGGCAAACTCCCTTGAAAGCGCCCGCTGGTACGTGCAAACGCGCGAATCGAACGCAGGCTACGCCAGCGTGGAATCGGATGCTTCTTCCATCGAGGCAATTGGCCTGGTGTTCCCCGCGGTGTTCATCGTGGTGGCGGTGCTGATTGCGCTTACCACCATCACCCGCCTGGTTGAAGAGGAACGCGGGCTTATCGGCACCTACAAATCGCTGGGATACTCGAATGGCGCCATTCTGAGCAAGTACCTGTTCTACGCGCTTTCCGCCTGCCTTTTGGGCGGCATCGTGGGCGAGTTCTGCGGGTTCGTGCTGTTCCCCGCGTTTTTGTTCACGGTATTCCAGATGATGTACTTGCTGCCCACCTACTTGCTTTCGTTCGATATCCCCTACGGCATCGGCAGCTTGCTGTTCTTCTTCGCCGGCATCGTGGGTGCAGCCGTGTTCGCCTGCCGCGCCGAGCTAAGGCAAACGCCCGCCACACTCATGCGCCCAAAGGCGCCCCGCCAAGGTTCGCGTATCCTGCTGGAGCGCATCCCCTTCATCTGGAAACGCCTGGCATTTTTGGACAAGGTTACGGCACGCAACCTGCTGCGCTACAAGAAACGCTTCTTCATGACGGTGTTCGGCATTATGGGCTGCATGGCCCTGCTTATCTGCGGTTTCGCCATCAAAGATTCGGTCCATGCGCTTTCACCGATGCAGTACGGCACCATCTATCGCTACGATGCGCTGGCAATCACCACCACCGACAACTTCAGCACGTGCGAAGCCCTGCTTGAAGAAAGCAACGAGGTTTCCCAACTTCAGGAAGTCGCCGTCGATTCGGTGACGCTTTCCGCCAACGATGACGATGAGTCGCTTCAGCTGTTCGTACTGCCCGACGATGCCGATTTGAGCTCGTACGTTTCGCTTGAAAACGGCGACGAAGCGCTTTCCCTTCCGAACGACGGCATGGTACTTACCCGCAACGCCGCCGAGCTTTTAGGCGTTGGCGCGGGCGATACGGTGCACCTGAAAACCAGCAGCCTGGATGAGGCATCGGTGTCGCTTGCCGGCGTGGCAGACAACTACCTGGGCAACGCCGCGTATCTGACGCAAAGCGCCTACCAACAGCTTTTCGGGAATAGCGTGCAGCCGAACGGCTTCTACCTTTTGCTTTCCGGCGCCGACGATGAAAAGGAAGCGTTCGCCGATACGTTGGCAGAAAACAGCGACTTCCTTTCCGTTTCCAGTACACAGCAGATGAACGATGAATTTGCGCAGTCATTCGACCTGATCAACGCCATCGTATACGTCATCGTCCTGTTGGCGGCGGCGCTGGCATTCGTGGTGTTGTTCACACTTTCCACCACGAATATATCCGAACGCACGCGCGAACTGGCCACCATCAAGGTGCTGGGATTCCGCAAACGCGAAGTGAATCACTACGTGAACAAGGAAACGGTGCTGCTTACCGCCATCGGCATGGTGCTGGGCATCCCCGCAGGCTACGCCTTCAGCCACATGCTCACCTATGTGCTGAAAATGCCCTCTATCTACTTCGCCGTCACCATCGAACCAATAAGCTATGTATACGCCTGCGCGCTGACGCTGCTGTTCGCCTTCATCGTGGCGCTGCTTTCCAACCGCTCGTTGGCAAAGATCAACATGATCGAAGCGCTGAAGAGCATCGAGTAGAGGCTGGCCCCGGGTGGTTGTCGATTGGGCGCCAACCAGCGACTGGCTGACGACCGATTGGGCAGCAGCCAAGTCTCAGCCAGCCCACAAACGGCTGATAAGCCAGCGAGCCGCCAACCGACCCGCGACCGATAGGGCAACAAGCCACCAGCCAGCCCCGACCAATGGGCCAGCGAGCTGTCAGCCAGCCTGCGACTGATGGCCGGCAGACCTATTCCGGCCCCGGCTTCCCCTTTTCTGTCATTCAGAGCGGTTCGGGGCAAGTTTGCCGCCAAACGTATGCTAAATCAGCGAATTTCCGTTCATTTTCATACGTTTCGCGCGATTCTTGCCAAAATCGCGCGAAATAGAATACGTGTCGAGCAAAACTTGCCACGAAAGGCCCCTTTTCTTCGAAAAACGCTCCGACAGCATACGTTTGGGCAAAATCTTGCCAGCACTAAGGGAAGGCCAACGCCAAGGTCCAAGGGAAGAGCAGGGGAAAGAAAGAGTAGCACCGTTACGTGCTCAATTTGCCGCCCCTGCGGAAGAGCTTCCTGCGGAACCGCTCGCATTGATCGCGGAGTTACTTGTTCTGGTCGTTGTTGGGGCGCTCGGGTTTGCGACGTGGGTTGAAGTGGTGGCTCAGGGCATCGCCCAACAGGCGCAGCTTCACGATGGCATACGCCGTAACCGCGCAGGCGAAAATGAAGATAGGAATACGAACCAAGTTGTCAGCCCAGGTGATGATAACGCCGCACGCAGCCAAAAGCGCCGTCCACGCCCACATGATAAGCACCGTGGCGCGCTGACTGAAGCCCGCACGCATCAGGCGATGGTGGATGTGCCCCTTGTCGGCTTCGTCGATAGGACGATGCTCGCGCTTGCGGCGCACAATGGCAAAGAACGTATCAAGAATAGGCACGCCCGCCGCCAAGATGGGAACCAGCAACGAAACGAACAAGGCGGAACGCGCTACCGCAAACAGCGAGATAATGCCCAGCGAAAAGCCTAGCAACAAAGCGCCGGAATCGCCCATGAAGATGGAAGCTGGGAAGAAGTTCGACTTCAAGAAGCCGATGCAAGCACCCACCAAAATAACGGCGAACAGAGCCGCATCAAGGCGGCCGGTATGGATGGCGAACATCAAAATGGTTATGGCGGAAATACCCGTAATACCCGATGCCAGGCCATCCAAACCGTCGATCAGGTTGATAACGTTGGCGAAAGCAACCAGATAGAACACAGTAAGCGGGTAAGCCACCCAACCAAATTCAATGAAGCCTTCGCCCACCGGGTTATGAATGCTGGAAAACAACAGGCCCGAACCAGCGACAATGCAGGCGGCAACAATCTGGCCGGCCATTTTGGTTTTAGGGCTCAGATCAACCACGTCGTCTACCGCGCCAACCAGGAACATCAGAACCACGCCAGCAAGCACGCCCCAGTAATTCACATCGATGCCGCCGTAATCGATGAAGGGGTTTTTCCACCCGAAAGCGCCAACGCCAATAGCAGCAACGGCCAAAGCCGCCAGGATGCCACCGAAAATGGCAACACCTCCCATACGGGGAATGGGCAGCATGTTCACGCGTCGCGCGCTGGGATAGTCGATAGCATCAAGCTTGATGGCAAGCTTGCGGGCAAGAGGAGTGAGGGCGATGGTTACCACTGCGGCAACAACGAAGAGAACGCCGTATTCGAACCAGTCCATGCGCTCCCCTCTTTCCTCGAAATTGTTGAATAACGCGGCCGAGCCAGCACACGCCAAAAGCCAATTATATACCGAAGGGGTACCACTCCCGTACCACACCTGCGCCATCACCACTGCAGCACCATTACCCCACCGCCGCCGTATCGTAGGATAAGGCTGCTCTTCAGCTGCACAACGCACTCCACTTCGACACAGTTTTGCAGCCTTTGTGGAGAGCGGGGGCCAAAACGTGTAAGTACCTTGTACGTCCCGAGCACCAGCATATTCGGCGCAACGGCATTGTGTAGAATGAGCGGGTTGAAATCCGTAGATCAAAAGAAGGTGCTCGTGTCACACAGCCCCGCGATAAGCGTCATCATTCCCGTTTACAACGTAGAGTCCTGGCTGCGCCGCGCCGTTGGTTCGCTGCAGAACCAAACGTGCACCAGCTACGAGATTCTTTTGGTAGACGACGGAAGCACCGATGGCAGCGGTGATTTGTGCGACAAGCTTGCCGACGACGATGTACGCATCCGCGTAATCCACCAGGAAAACCAGGGCGCTGCCGCTGCCCGCAATGCCGCCATGGAAATTGCCCGCGGCGATTACCTGTACTTCATGGACGGCGACGACTGGTGCGACCGCACCATGTTGAAAGACATGTACCGCGTGGCATCGGAAAACGACCTGGACCTGCTTATCACCGGCTTCACCATCGATACCTACTACGACGACGAGGGCAAGTACTACCGCGAACTGCGCAACGCACCCAACCGCATCTTCGAATCGCAGGACGAGTTCCGCAAAAACGCCTGCCAGCTGTTCGATGCCCAGCTTCTGTACGCGCCTTGGAACAAGCTGTACCGCCGTTCGTACCTGAACGAAAATAACATCCGCTTCCCCGGCACATTTTGGGACGATTTGCCCTTCAACCTCGATGTCATGCGCGATGTGGAACGCGTAGGCTGCCTAGATGGCCACTACTACCACTTCCTGCGTGCCCGCGCCGAAAGCGAGAACACCAAGTACCGCCCCGACATGTACGACAAGCGCGAAGAAGAGCATCGTTGGATGAACGAGCTGTACGCATACTGGAACCTGAACTCCCCCGAAATCGAAGAGTTCCTGGCACGCCGTTACGCCGAACGCCTGGTTGGCTGCATCGAAAACGTGACCAACTGCAACTGCACGCTTTCAAAAGAAGAAAAGCGCGCCGCTATCAAGCAGATGATTTCCACCCCGCACGCCCGCGAAGCGCTGAAGAAAGCGCACCCCCGCACCAAGATGATGAGCGTGGTACTGGCGCCCCTGCGCCTGGGCAGCGTAACGCTGACCATGACCGAAAGCGAATTCATAAGCTGGGTACGCCAAAACAGCACCAACCTCTTCGCCCGCCTCAAAGCAAACCGCTAAAGAAAGCCCGCCCATGCGGGCTTTCTTCTTCTCAGCACAAGGAATTACGACATAAGCGCATCAGCCAAGAGCAGTTCGCGAAGCAACCCGGATGCTCACCGTGATCGGCTGCGCGCGTTTTACGGTTCCGCTGCGTGCCCGCGCAAGGGGCCGGGACCCGAGGCTGCGAATGCCACTCTGAACGCTATTCCTGAAAGATGTTCGAAGAACATCTCCAATTAATGTATGAAGCAATGTAGCGCATGAAAAAGGAGACCCGAAGGTCTCCTTTGAACAGCGGAATGGATGGCCTGAGCCGTCTCGGGCCCGGCCCCTTGCGCGGGCACGCAGCGGAACACCTACTTAAACAAAAGCACGCAGCCGATCACGGTGAGCAGAACGTAGGTGAACTTCACGAACTGCTCTTGGCTGATGCGCTTTTGGATAAGGCCGCCCAACCAGGTCGCCAAAATCAGCAGCGGGATGCACACCGCAAGCGTAAGCAGCCCGTCACCCCCAAGGCTGCCGCCCTGAATGCCGTAAAACGCATACGCCCCGTTCAGGAACACCCAGGTCATAGTAGTGGTTGCGCGGAACGCTTCCTTGTCCTTGATCTTCTGCAGCGCATAGATTGCCAAAAACGAGCCGCCGGAAACGAACATGCCCTGGATAAGACCCGCAATGGCAAGGATGACGTAGAGCAGCCAATCAGGCAGAAGCTTGTCTTCCTTGCTGAAAAACAAACCGCGGATGGCAATAACCAGCACCGCAACGCCGTACACCTTGGAAAGAATGCTCAGCGGTGCGATGGTGTTCACCCACGCACCAATGGCCATGAAGATTGCCATGATCAGGCACATCTTCGCCCATTCCTTCCACACCACATGCTTGATACCCGTAAAGGCGATAAGCACGCTGGCAATGAAGCCAGTGCAGTTCAGCACCACAATGGATTCCTGGTGGCCGATGGTTGCCATACCCACCGGCATGGCAAAGATGTTACCGGCAAACCCCGTGATGCCGTTTATCAGATAGGCGAAGAAAAACGTGCCCCAAAACAGGTACTTCTCCATGTGCGTCCCCTTTATCCCCTGCGCACCCCTTACGCGCAGTTGTGAATACGAGGGTCACTTTACTCTTGTGAAGTAAACAGTGCAAAGAAGCGGTCGATGATGGTTTTCTCGGTCTGCTCTTCTTCCGTGACGGACTCGGCTTCTTCGTTGTCCGGCTCGTCTACGCCGCTCACCACGTACACGAACTGGACGGAATCGACGTTGGTGTTACTGGGCACCACGAAGGAATGGGGCGTGAAGTCCTGGCCCAGCTTTTCATCGATGGCGTCCTGCAGCTGGTCGATGATCTTCTGGTCCATGCCGTTGGTGCTGTTGGCCAGTTCCGCCGAACCATTGGAAAGCTCGCTGGCGCCTGATGCCACCTGGGCAGTTGCGTCCGACACACTGTTGGCGCCGCTGGCAACCTGGGCCGCACCGCTTTGCAGCTGCGCCGCGCTGCTTGCCGCACTGTCCGCGCCGTCAAGGTAGGCTGAAAGCCCGTCGCCGAAGCTGGAAGCACCCGTTGGCAGCGCCGCGCTTTCGCTTGCCAGGGAATCGATGCCAGAAGCAAGCTTGGCATAGTTCTGCTGCACGCCGCTCAATGCCTGGTAGGCACCGGAGGCACCAGCCGTTTGCGCCATAGCCTGAGCTGCCTGGTCCATGGAGGAAACCGCGTCAGAAACCTTCTGCAGGTTTTCTGCAGTCGGGTTCGCCTGATACGTTGCAAGGGCCGTTTTGGCAGATTGCGCCGCCGAAGCGTACGCGTTCTGCGCCGCCGTTGCCTTGCCCGCCGCCGAAGCGTACTGGCTTGCCTGTTCCTTCAGCCCTTGCCAAAAGGAGTCGCTGCCCGCCTTCACGCTGGCAATGCCCTGCACCGTGCCTTCAATGCCGGCGCTCACCTTGTTCCAGCCCTGCGCCACCACTTTGCCTGAAGACGAAAGTTTGTCGAGCCCAGCAACCGCCGCATCAACTCCCTGGGAAAGCTGGTTGGCGCCATCGGCTAAGTTCGATGCCCCGCTGGCAACTTGCGATGCGCCATCGAACAGGTCAGATGCTCCGCCCGAAAGCTTCGAAGTGGCTTGCTCCAATTCGCTAGTGGCGCTGGAAAGCTCGGAAGTGTCCTCGCTTGCCAGGTCGACAGCCATGGAAAGCGGCATGCCCGCAATCTGCCAACCGTCGTACGAGAAGTTGCGGGCAACGCCGGTTATCTCGAAGGTTGCGCTCTCTCCAGGAAGAACAAGGCAGGTTGATACTTCGTTGCTACCGGAATGGGCAAGCGTGGCATCCCCGGCATCGGCAATGGCGAACGTTTCCTGCGAAAACGTTCCCTGCGCCTGCAGCACGTAGCTACTGGCGAAATCCGATGCGTCTGCACCCTGCACAGGCTGTACGTCCAGCACCACCTTCAGCAAGCCGTTCGCCCCGGAGAGCTCGGAAGCGGATGTTTCCTTGCCGTTGAGGTAGTACTTCACACTCACATTCCAGGGCAGCTGCGTGGAAGCATCCATGGTGCCCTGGTAGTAGAACGGCACACCCGCCGTCGTGTTCACCGAAACCGAGCCGTCCGTTTGCTCCAGCACATCGGATGTGGTGAGGTTTTCCACCTGCTGGTAGTTGGCGGGGTCATCTACGTGCTCAGCGTTTTCGGAATCGAAAACGTTTACCACATACACGCCTTCGGTGCTGCCGGAAGACGATGCTTTCGCGTACACGATTTCGTCTTTGGCCTGGCCATCTGCCGCATACGCACAGGCGGGCGCCACTGCATACGCCCCTAAGCTTGCTGCCAGGGCAACCGATGCCGCCGTCTTTCCGAATTTACTCGTTTTCTCGTTCATGGGGAAACTCCTTATAGGAAGAAAAGGTTCAAAATACTCGTTTGCGCAATTACGCTGAAGCGCCTGACGCATCGGGCCCACCGCTTTTCTCGCCGCTCTTCAGCACCTTGAGCCCGAAAGTGGTGCGGCAGATGAGCCCGTCGAACGTGCGGAACAGCCACGGCAGGAACACGAACATCATCAACATGGCAAGGAAGGCGCCGCGGCCGATGAGCACTCCCAGCTGGCTGATCACACCGTTCGAGGCGATGACCCACACCGCCACGCCGGCGAACATCAGGATCGAAGAAGAGGTGAGGATGGTAAGGCCTGCGTGCTTCACTGCGCTGCGCGCCGCTTCCGAAGGCGGGTACAGCGCACGGCGTTCGAAGTACTCACGCGCATAGATGATGGCGTAGTCAACCGCAGCACCCAGCTGCACCGCATCGATCACCAGGTAGCCGATGTAGTTCAAGTGCTCGCCCAAGAAATACGGGATGGCCAAGTTCACCCAAATGGAAACCTCGATGGCAACAAGGATCAAGAACGGCAAGGAAATACTGCGGAACATCAGCGCCAGCACGATGCCAATGGCCAACATGCTGAACAGCTTCACGCGGTTCGAGTCCTCGTGGCAGATATCGCGCAAGTCGTAGGTTGAAACGTCGTTGCCCACTAACCGGTAGTCGTTGCCGTAATACTGCTGCGCCGTGTTGCGTACAGTTTCTACCAGGGAAAATGCTTTGTCGGACCCCGTTGCGGCATCGATGGTTACCACCATGCGCGACCAGCCGTTCGAAACTACCTGCGAAAGCGTGTCTTCGGGCACCACTGCCGTGGGAAGCGCACGTCCCGCCACCGTGATGTACGAGGTTACGCTGGTGATGCCGTCGGTTTCCTGCAGAGCGTCAAGCAAACCCTGTTCTTGGGCCCAATGGCCTTCGGGCACCATAACAACCCAGGTCTGCGATTCGCCGAACGCATCGTTCACGCGCGCCGACTCCTGGCCCAACTGGCTTTCGGGCGTATTGAAGTCGGAAGAACCGTACTGGAAATCGGTTCGACCTTCGCCCAAGTACGCGGGCACGGCAATCAAAATCACGATTACCGCCATGGGTACCATCAGCCGCTGACACAGGCGGGCAAACTTATCGAACGGCGGAATAAGAAACTTGTGGCGGGTGGCGTCAAGCGGGCGCAGGCTCATCAGAATCAGGCACGGCATCAGGAACATAACTGTGAAGAACGAGAACACGATGCCCTTCGCCAGCACGATACCCATGTCCACACCGATGCCGAAACGCATCACCGTCAGCGAAAGGAAGCCGAAAAACGTTACCGCTGCACTGGAGAGCACCACCGAAAAGCCGCGCTTCATGGCGTGTGCCATGGCAACTTCGGGGTCGGGATATTCGCGCTGGCAGCGACGAAACGTGTGTAGAAGCACAATGGCGTAGTCCATCGAAACCGCCAGCTGCAGAATAGCGCCGCAAATTTGGCTCACGAACGATATTTCCCCGCGCACGATGTTCGTGCCCATGTTCAGCACAATGGCAATGCCGATAACGGTGAGAAAGATCACTGGCTCAAACCAGGAATGCGAGGTGATCAGCAGGATAATCGTGATAATCAGAACGCCCACCAGCAAGATCAGTGAAACCTCTGTTGCCGTGGACTGCTGAGCGCTTGCCGTGTTCACCGCATCGCCCGAAAGCGAAACCTGGGTGGCCCCCGTCTGCTCGCAGGTGCTGCGAATCTGGCTTACCGCGCTTTTGCCCTTACCGGAATCGACTGCCATTTGGAACAGGTAGCCGTCATCGGTTTTCCACTTCGAAACCACGTCGGAGTCTTGCAGGGCGGTAGGGGTTCGCGTGTCAACGCTCGTACCCAGCCACATCACATCGCTCACACCGTCGATTTCGCCCAGGGAACTTGAAAGTGCATCGGCCGTTGCCAGGTCAATGCCCTCGACATAGACGCGCGCATTGGGCGTGGCACTGTCAAAAGCGCTTTCCATATCGTTCAACGCAATTACCGATTCCGCATCTTCGGGCAGGTAATCGGTCATGGAGTAGTTCACCTTCACCTGCGGAATGCAGAGCGCACACGCTATGGCAAGCAGCGCGAAAACCGCAACGACCGCTTTTCGTCGCCGCAGGAACGCCTCACAGAATTTGAGCATTCTGCTTTCCCCTTTCGTAGATGGCATACCGCCATTGTTTTTCGTCACGTGTTGATTAACATACAAGTATCGAAGAAATTCCTTTGAGGGCAATAAGCAATCAACACGGCAGTTGTCGGGTATTCGACAACTGAAAGCTAATCTGTAAAAGAAAGTGACCAGCATGGAAGAAAATCCCGCATACGCGTTCTCGGAACAGTTTTTCAACGCCAGCGGGCTCGACCGACGCACACGACGCACGCGCGAAGCGTTGATGCGCGCGCTTATTGCTCTGCTTCAGGAAAAGCCCCTTACTGCCATAACCGTCACCGAGCTCACCACGCTCGCCGATGTTAACCGCGCCACGTTCTACACGCACTACCAGGATATTTTCGACATGTACGAGCATCTGCAGGACTACCTGTGCCAAACATGCCGCGCCATGGTAGACACCCGTGGCGAGGAATTGGCGCACGGGCAGTACCGCGGGCTTATCGGCGATATCTACCATTACCTCGATGCAAACGAAGAGGTTTCCAACATCGTGTTCACGAAAGACGGCGACAATTCGTTTTTCACCGCCATCCTTGCCGTGATACGCGAAGCCTGCATGCGCAACGCCGATGTGTTCAACACCATTTCCAGCCAGCTGAAGGCCCGTGGTCTCGAAGGGCCAGAAGTAGAGCGGGCGTGTCAGACGGTATGCAACTACCAGTTCGACTTCATCGCCGGCGGAGCGGTAAGCGTTCTGCAAGGATGGATACTAGGCGGGCGCAAGGAAAGCGTTGAGCTTATGATCACCGTTACCAACAACAGCATCAAAAGCCTGAACCCCGACGGCGACTACCGCAAAGTAGCCGCGGTGGCAGAGCAGCTGCTGTCGAAGTAGGCAAAGCCGAAACAAGTAGAATAAGCGCAATCGGACGCGGCATGCCTTCGCCTCGTTTGCTGCCAAGAGCCAGAAGCCGCACCTTCCATTGCTTCTTATAAGCTCCATGCACTTGCGCTACACTTAGACGAATTTGTTCGCACTATATGTAAGCAAGCAAAGGGCCCGCAGCGCGTTCGCCGCTATGGCGCACTGCCGCGCAAGGCTCTTCCCGAACCCTCACGATAGGCGTGATGATCAATGGATACGCAAGCACTCGATACCACCCTCGCAAGCATCTTCGCCAGCGATGACTTGCTGCGAGACGAACCTCTTTCCAAGCACACCACGTTCCGCTGCGGCGGCCCTGCAACGTTTTTCGTGCGCGCCAGCGAAGCGTCCGACGTAACCGCCGCCATCGAAGCCGCCAAGAAGAACGGCGCACCTTGGTGGGTAATCGGCTGCGGAAGCGACTTGCTCATTTCCGATGCGGGCCTGCCGGGCGTCGTCATCGAAATCGGCCAGCGCATGGCGCGCATTTCCGTAGAAGGAAATGTCGTCAAAGCGCAGGCAGGAGCCACCAACGAAGCTGTTGCCCAAGCCGCCCTTGAGGCAGGCCTTACCGGGTACGAATTTGCCAGCGGCATTCCCGGCTCAATCGGCGGTGCGGCAATCATGAACGCAGGCGCCTACGACGGCGAGTTCAAGGACGTGGCAACATCGGTTACCTGCCTGTTCCCCGATGGGCAGGTGCGCGAGGTTCCTGCCGCCGAGGCCGACTGGGGTTACCGTCACAGCATGATGAGCGATGAAGGGCTTATCGTTTTGGGCGCCACCTTGCAGCTTGCCCCAGGCAACCCCGAGGAAATTCGCGCGAAGATGGACGATTTGGCCCAGCGTCGTTCGTCCAAGCAGCCGCTGGAAATGGCCAGTGCCGGCAGCACGTTCAAGCGCCCTGAAGGGCACTTCGCCGGTAAGCTGATTCAAGATGCCGGCATGCAAGGCCATTCGGTGGGCGATGCCCAGGTTTCAACCAAGCACGCCGGCTTCGTGGTGAACACGGGCAACGCAAGTGCCTCCGATGTTCTGCAGGTTATCCGCGATGTCCAAGCCGCCGTGAAAGAGCAGTTCGGCGTAACGCTTGAAACCGAAGTACGTATGTGGGGCTTTTAAGCGCTGCTGGGTACGCGGCTTGGTGGGAGCACCGCACCAGGTAAGCCCGCCAAACCAAGCCAGCCATAAACCACGAGGGGCATCCTCCTTGCAATGCAGGAGGATGCCCCTCGTTTGTTTCTTGCTGCGTTTCCGCGAAAAGCCAAGCGTTACAGGGAAGGCTGGTCGAACTTCGGCTTCATACTGCCGTCTTCCGGACGGTTGAACAGCGTTTCCTCGCCGCAGTCCTTGCACGTGCCAACCAAAACCTTACGCGGCATGAACGTCAGCACCAGGTAGGCGATGGCAAAGGCAATAGAGAAGTACGGCATCACAAACGCGATGGCAACAATCACAATCGCCGTAATAACGTGCACGTACCATTTACTGGGAATACGGCGCTTTTCAGCGGTGTACTCGAAGTTCGTTCCGCCGCAATAGGGACAGATGATCTCGGGTTCCTGGTTCTTCTTCTTTTTATTGGGGTTGGTTTTCTGGTTCTTGTTCTTGGAACTCATCAAGCATCCCTCCGTTTACTTCGCCCGCACAGCAAGTATGCCAGGCGCCCCTCTCTTGTGCCCTTGCGGCCTCCCCTCAGGCCGACGCCATTTTCGCACGCCAAGGGGCATTTCGCTTTCGCTTCGCCAGGCGGCAACCTTGACGTCAAGAGCGTTTGATTCTCTCAATGTTCTTAAGAATACCACCCACCAGCAGCGCTACCTGCCCTGCAGCGCCATTCGTTACCTATCCATACCCGTAAGAAATGAATTCATAGAAATTGAATGAAAATGGCGAATGAATCTGTTCAATTTCGTCAAACTTCTGTCCTTTTCCTCGCATCATAGCCTACGGCTATCAATTTCCCATTCGAAATGAATACCAGGCAAATCAAGCGAACATGTTCGGTATTTTCGCGAAGAGTAGAGTACACAGACGCTGCGCACAAAGCGCGGCGGACTCTACGAATCCAAGGCGTCATAGTGGGCCAGAGGGAGGCTCCTTGCAGGGGAAACCGTCTTCGTTTCAAACGAGCCGAATACCCGTAAAAGAATGTAAGGAGAACGAATTGTCTGCAGCAGCAGAAAAGGTCAAGCACTATGGCTTTGCACTGGCAACGGTGTATATGTGCTACTTCACCTATGGCATCCAGGCGCTGATCCTGAGCCAGAACAAGGTTAACTTCTACACTCAGTGGGGCATCACCGACCCCACCGCAGGTTCCGCAGCGGTTTCCATGGCTATCGCCGCCATGGGCTTCGGCAAGCTGGTAAGCGTGTGGATCGGCGGCGAGCTTTCCGACCGCGTAGGCCGCAAGAAGTTCGCAGTTGCCGGTGCCGTTGCCTACATCATCTGCTTCACCATGATGCTGTTGGTTACCGATGCTACGGCCTGCTACGTTGCCGCGTTCCTTTCCGGCGTTGCTACGTCGGGCTTCTGGGACGCTGCCCTGTACCCCGCCGCGCAGGAAGCAGAGCCCAAGTACGCCGCATCCGGCGTTATCGGCATCAAGGCCGCCGTTTCCGTTATGGGCGTAATCTATCCCATCTTCGTTGCTGCATTCAGCGCACCCCACATCTGGCACGTTAACATCTACCTGCCTATCGCCCTTTCCGTGGTTTGCCTGATCATGACCATCATCACGCCGTTCCGCTACGACGACGAGCGCGCCACCAAGGCCGCAGGCGACGGCGGCATGGACGAGGCCCAGGCCGAAATCCAGGCAGCCAAGGACGCAATGCTGCAGAAGCCTGGCGTTCTGGTTCAGGTCTTCACCCTGGTTATGGCATTCATCTGCATGTTCATCATGTACGGCGCTCAGCAGTACACCAAGGCATTCGGCATGGCCAACCTCGGTCTGGACGAAATGGGCGGCGCTGCACTGGCTTCCATCTACACCGTTGGCTCCATCACCGCGGTGTTCTTCTGGGCTGTTGTCATGGGCAAGCTGCGCTGGAACCCGCTGAAGGTTCTGCTGATCGACTTCGCCTTCTCCGCCTTGGCGCTGGTTATGGTGCTGGTAATCCCCAACGTTGCCGTTGTGTACGTTGCCATTGCCCTGCTTGGCTTCTTCGCCGCCGGCGGCGCGCTGCAGACCGGCTTGGTTGTTCGCCAGAACTACTGCCCCGGTCCTAAGGGTCGCAACACCGGAATGTACATGACCTTCATGGGCGTAGGCGCAACCTTCCTGCCCTTCATCGTTGGCGCAATGACCACCGCGATGGGCGAAACCGGCGCACTATACACCATGATGGGCCTGCTGCTTGCAGCCGCCATCATCGGCCTTCTGTTCTGCATCTACCTTGCCGCCCAGTCCAAGAAGCTCTTCGGCTACGGCATCAACCGCAAGATGGACTAACGCGCAACGGAGCTTAGGTCCCACAAGGGCCATCCCACAAGGGCCATCCTGAAAGGGCGCTCGGCACATCGCCGGCGCCCTTTTCTTTTTCCGCCGCAGAGCAAAGCGCGCCCAGCAGCGTGCGCTTCAGCCATAGGCTTTCCGCACATCCCCGCCATGGGTCCCAACGCGGAGCCCAACCCGTTCGCTGTCCAGCCGCAATGACCTGATGCGCCAGCCACTCACAGCCGGCCCGCCCAAACGCGCTTGCCGACGCCAGCGCACATCGGCATCGGGCTTGGCCAATCCCCCGCAGCATTCACGCATACTGCGGCTAACTTTCTTGTAGAATGGGGCGAAATCGCTAAACCCAACAAGGTGGTACGCAATGACCAACGCGCAGGATCCTTCCCTCAACAACGCAGACTCCTTCACTGCTCGCATTCAGGCGCTGGCGGTAGAAATTGAGCCGTACGTTATCGAGAAAAGGCGTTACTTCCACGCCCGCCCCGAGCTTTCCGCTCACGAATTCGAAACCACCAAGGCCTTGGCGGCCGAGCTGGACGCGATGGGCATCCCCTACGTCCAACCAGGCGAAACAGGAATCATCGCCACCATTCGCGGCGAAGCACCCGGCGCCTACGACGAAGCAGGCAAGCCGCATCACCGCCTTGCCCTGCGCACCGACATCGACGCCCTTCCGGTAACCGAGCAGACCGGCGCCCCCTTCGCCTCCCAGAACGAAGGCGTCATGCACGCCTGCGGCCACGACTGCCACATGGCCATGATGCTGGGCGCCGTGCGCATGCTGAACGAGCTGCGCGGTGAACTGAAAGGCGAGGTGCGCATCATATTCCAACCCGCCGAAGAAATTTCCATCGGTTCGCGCATGATGATGAAGGCGGGCGCCCTCGACGGCGTCGAGTCCATCTACGGCGCACACATCTGGAGCGAAGTCGAAGCAGGCACCATTTCCGCCGAAGCCGGCCCCCGCATGGCCAACTGCGACTGGTTCCGCGTTGACATCAGCGGTGCCAGCGCGCACGGCGCCATGCCGCACAAGGGAGTCGACGCCATCGTGGTGGGCGCCGCCATCATCGAAGCGCTGCAGGTTATCGTGAGCCGCGACGTTTCGCCCTTCGACCCCGCCGTTATCACCATCGGCGAATTCCACGGCGGCGTGGCGCGCAACATCATGGCAGGCACCGCCTACCTTACGGGCACCATCCGCTCGTTCAAGCCGGAAGTGCGCGGCTACCTGGAAAAACGCATGGCCCACGTAGTGGAAGAAACCGCCCAGTCGTTTGGAGCGAAGGCCACCTTCGAATGGACGTTTGGAAACGCGCGTCTGGCAAACGACGCCGCCTGCGCAAAGCGCGCGCAGAAATCCATCGCCAAAGTGCTGGGCGAAGACGCCCTGTGCCACTACGAGGGCACGCTTTCGGGCGAAGACTTCTCCGAGTACCTGAACGTGGTTCCCGGCGTGTTCGTGTTCGTGGGAACGCGCAACCCCGAAGTGGGCGCTGCCTACCCGCAGCACAGCTGCTTCTACACGGTCGATGAAAGCGTGCTGGTGAAGGGCTCACTCGCCGCCGCACAATACGCCTACGATTTCCTGAACGAGGATTAGCCGAAAGGCAAACACGCTCAGGCCCGCAGGAACACATTCCGCAGATAGGATGCGTGTCGCAAAACCGCGCACAGCAAGCACCCCCCCCCACGAGGCCGCGCAAAGGCGAAACGCATAGCGCCTCGCCTGCCCTCAACGGCCCCACACGATGCCCCTTTCGGCCCACGCATACGAGCAAATTGAAATGATTCCGCCCCTTTGACCCGTGCTACTCTTGACCCAAACGATCGCGCACAACCGCATGGGGAGCGGGCGCACGAGGGAGGAATCATGTCAGGGAACAACGTTATCCGCTGGGGCGTTATCGGCTGCGGCGATGTGGTGGAAACGAAGAACGGTCCCGGCCTCTACCTGGCCGAGCACTCCGAGCTTGTTGGCATTTGGAACCGCACGAAATCAAAGGCAGAAAGCTGGGTGCAGCGCCACGGGCACGGCCGCGCCTACGACACGCTCGAAGAACTTCTGTCCGACCCGACGATCGACATCGTCTACGTGGCCACCACGCCAAACTGCCACAAAGAGCACGCGCTTGCCGTGGCGAAGGCCCACAAGCATTGCTATCTGGAAAAGCCCATTGCGCTGACCTGGGACGATGCACAGGAAATTAAAGCCGCATTCGAGGAAAGCGGAACACGCTGCTTCGTTGCCCACTACCGTCGCGGCATGCCACGCTACAAGGCGCTGAAACAACTACTTGATCAGGGAAAAATCGGAAAGGTCCGCGGCGTTCAGGTTATTCGCACCCAGCGACAAACCGCCGAAGAGCGCCTTCCTGAAGCCGAAAAGCCCTGGCGCGTGCGCCCCGAAGTTTCCGGCGGCAGCCATTTCTACGAAGGCGATGCGCACATGCTCGACCTTATCGCCTTCCTTGCCGGCACCATCGCCGACTTCAAGCTAGAGGTTGGCAACGCCACCCATTGCTACCCCGCCGAAGACACCGTTTCGCTTTCCGCCGTCACCGAAACAGGCGTGATGGTTTCCGGCATTTGGTGCTACGCCACATACAAGGCTATTGACCGTTTCCTGATTTACGGCGATGCGGGCAGCGTCGAATTCTCGTACTACGATAACGCAGCGCCCTTGCACATCGAAACGCTGGCCGACGCCAACGCCGTAGCGCACGAAGGTGTAATGGGCGGCGTGCGAAAGGAAGCCGAGCTCATCACCGAAGACCTTGCCATTCCGCAGGAAAGCTACCCTGGCAACGGACAGATTCAGGACATCGTGAACGAGCTTCTGGGAAAACCCGGCTGCACCTGCACCAGCACACTGGACAACGCCCTGAACACCCTGCGCATAACGTGGGCGGCCCATCAGCAGCGCCAAAAGCAGATCAAGGCAGGCAAATAGCCAGCGAAAACCAGAAAAGGGACCTTTCGTGGCAAAATAATCGACTTGAGAACGATGCCCAGGTTCCAAACAGCCCGAAAGGCTCCTTTAAGTGGCATGATAAGCAACAAATTGCTTTATTTTGTTGCTTATCATGCCTTTTCTTTTCGAAATCGGCACAGCCAATCGTTCTCAAGTCGATTATTTTGCCAAAAACACCCCTGTTCTTGGTTTTGGGAGGTTGGGGAGGGCAAAGAGGGCAGGTTTTGCCACGTCGCAAGGCTCGCCGCCCCGTTTGGCAGGGTCCCGCTGCCGTAGCAGCCCACTACCCCTAGTTGGCAGGGTCCCGCCGTCGCAACGGTCCGCCTCCCCGTTCGGTAGGGATCCGCCGCTGCGGCAGCACTGTCCCCACCTAGCGAGGCACGCTGCCGCGGCAGCCCACCGCGCCCTGGTTGGCGGAGCCCCGCCGCCGCGGCAGCACCGCCCCCCGCTTAACGAGGCCCACCACACCTGATTGATCAGGTCTGCCGTCCTGGTGGCCCGCTCAATCGATCGGGTCCCAGCGCCAGCAAGCCTGCCCATCAGCCAGAGCCCACGCCACCGCGCCCCGCCACCGCGGCGCTCTACAACTCATGCGTCATCAGACGCAACAGGACAATGTGATAAATCGCCATTTCTGAAGCATATTCCGACAATATGAATTACAATTTCGAACGTATTGTCGTTTAGCGGTTACTTTCCATCGCCAAATGGAAGCAACCTCTCGATCGAAAGGCGCATCATCCCCATGATGAAGCGAACCAAGATCATCTGCACTTTGGGTCCCGCTGTGGACTCCGAGTCAGCATTGAAGAATCTTGTCCTGGCGGGCATGGACGTGGCCCGCTGCAACTTTTCCCACGGCTCCCACGCCGAGCACAAGGCACGCATGGACCGCCTGAAAAAGGTCCGCCGCGAGCTGGACGCACCGTGCGCAATCATGCTCGACACGAAGGGCCCCTCCATCCGCACCGGCAAGCTTGAAGGCGGCCAACCCGTGCTTTTGCGCGCGGGCGACAATTTCTTCCTCACCGAAGAAGACGTGCCTGGCACCACGCGCCGCGTGCATCAGACCTTCAAGGGCCTGCATAAATATGTTGAGCCGGGCACCATCATCCTTATCGACGACGGCTTAATCGAGCTTGCCGTAGACCGCGTTCTGGGCACCGACATCCAGTGCACCGTGCAGAACTCCGGCATGCTCGGCGAATGCAAGCAGCTGAACCTGCCCGGCACGAACGTGCCCCTGCCTGTCATGACCGAGCAAGATAAGGAAGACCTGCTGTTCGGCATCGAGCAAGGCGTCGACTTCGTGGCTGCATCGTTTGTCAGCTGCGGCAAAGACGTTACCGCCATCCGCTCGTTTCTTTCCGAAAACGGCGGCAGCAGCATCCGCATCGTGGCGAAAATCGAAAACGCCCATGCGGTGGAAAACATCAACGAGATCATCGAGGTTTCCGATGCCGTAATGGTCGCCCGCGGCGACCTGGGCGTGGAAGTCCCCTCTAACCAGGTTCCGCACCTGCAGAAGAAGATCATCAAGGCGTGCAACCGCGCCTACCGCCCGGTTATCACCGCCACGCAAATGCTCGACTCCATGATGCGCAACCCCCGCCCCACCCGCGCAGAGGTTGCCGACGTGGCAAACGCAATCTACGACGGCACCGATGCCGTTACCCTTTCCGGCGAAACCGCCATCGGCATGTACCCGGTCCCCGCGGTGCAGACCATGGCGCGCATTGCCGAGGCAAGCGAATCGCACATCTACGACGAAGGCTCCATCCCCAACCGCTGCTCCGAGCAGGACGGCATTTCCGCCGTGGTTGGCCTGGCCGCCGTAACTGCCGCCGAAAACGTGGGCGCATGCTGCATCGTTACCCCCACCATGACCGGCCGCACCGCGCGCATGGTTTCGAACTACCGCCCGAAGGTGCCCATCTACGCGGTAACCACTTCGGAAGAATATCGTCGTTCCCTGCAGCTGAACTGGGGCGTTACCCCGCTTCTAGGCAAAGTGGTGGGCGATGCCTCGTTCGTTCTGGAACAGGCGCGCAACGTCGTGGTGAAGAAGGGCTACGTGCACAAGGGCGACATCTGCGTGTTCACCTTGGGCGACCGCACCACTTCCCCGCGTATCGCGCAAGCCGGTGGCGCCGTGAACTTCGACCCCACCGCGCCAAGCCCACGCCCCACCAACGTGATGCAAATCGTGCAAATCGGCGTTGACGCAGGGGAGGAAAACTAATGGAAATCAAAACCAACTGTTATGCCGCCGTCGACATCGGCGCTTCTTCCGGCCGCGTGGTAGTGGGCGAGGTAACGCCCGAAGGCGCTATCAAGCTTACGGAGATCCACCGCTTCGACAACATCCAAAAGCGCAGCGACGGCCACGACTGCTGGGACGTTGACATGCTGTTCCGCGAAACGGTGGCAGGCCTTGCCAAGTGCAAGGAAGCAGGCTTTGCGCCCAAAACCGTGGGCATCGACACCTGGGCAGTCGACTTCGTGCTGCTCGACGAAAACGACCAGATGCTGGGCGATGCCGTAGCGTATCGCGACGAACGCACTAACGGCATGTACGCTGTGGCCGACGCCATCATGGCGCCCGATGCGGTATATCGCCGCACGGGCATCCAGCGCCAGCCGTTCAACACCATCTACCAGCTGCTGGCGCTGCAGCGCGAACACCCCGAGCAGATCGAAAACGCCGAAACGTTTTTGATGATCCCCGACTACCTGGCCTTTCTGCTTACCGGCACCAAGGCAAACGAATACACCAACGCTTCCACCACGTGCCTGATGAACGCACGCACCCAACAATGGGACAAAACCATCCTGGAAGCGTTCGGCATCCCACGCGAAATGTTCTGCGAGGTGGTTATGCCCGGCACCGACCTGGGCGCCGTGACCCCCGAAATCGAGGCGAAAATCGGCTACCCCACGCACATCATCGCGCCCGCCACGCATGATACCGGCAGCGCGTATTTGGCCGTACCGGCATGCGATGCCGACGCGGTGTTTCTTTCCTCGGGAACATGGAGCCTGCTGGGCGTGGAAAACGAGGGCCCCATCACGTCGGATGCCTCCCGCTTCCAGAACTTCACCAATGAAGGCGGCTTTGAGCTGCGCTTCCGCTTTTTGAAGAACATCATGGGCCTGTGGATGATCCAGTCTATCCGCCGCGAACTGAACGGTGTTTCCTACGTTGAGGGCAAGAACACCCGCAACCAGGAAACCGACGTCGACCTGCCCGTATTCGAGCACGAAGCCATCGAGTGGGGCTTCCCCGACCTTATCGCCCGCGCGAAGGAAGCCGAAAGCTTCGAGGCACATGTGAACGTGAACGACGACCGCTTCCTGGCACCCGATTCGATGATCGACGAGATTCGCCGCGCGTGCTTTGAAACCGGTCAGGATGTTCCC
Organism: uncultured Eggerthella sp.; assembly: GCA_958431815.1. Taxonomy (GTDB): domain Bacteria; phylum Actinomycetota; class Coriobacteriia; order Coriobacteriales; family Eggerthellaceae; genus Anaerotardibacter. The sequence goes on from CAUASB010000001.1 coordinate 390,223, forward strand.
AACACGGTGGGCGAGCTGATGCGCTGCGTTTATGTCAGCCTCTCATCGTGCTACGCCGAGTCCATCGCGGAAATGGCATCGCTTACCGGACGCGCCTACAGCTCCATCAACATCGTGGGCGGCGGCTGCCAGGACGCGTACCTGAACGAGCTCACCACCCGCGCATGCGGCATTCCCGTGTTCGCCGGCCCCGTTGAAGGCACCAGCCTTGGCAACCTGGCCGTGCAGATGATTGCCGACGGCGCATTCCCCGACCTTCAAAGCGTGCGCGATGCCATCGCAACGTCGTTCGATGTGAAGCGCTTCGAATAGGAAACCCGGCGCCCCTCCCCGCGAGGGGCGCTTTGTGTGCCCGCAGGCCAGTGCGAACCCGCCGTTCAAGCAGCGCGCCATGTCAGCAGGCACACCGCCAGCGAATGCGTTTCCATCAGGCCACTCCCGATAAGCGGCCTGATGGAAACCGAGCATTCGGTACGTAATAACGAAAGGATGAAGATGGATATTTTCAACAGTGCCAAGGACACGCTGAACCGTGGCGTTTCCGCAGCTCGTGGAGCTGTTTCCGGCGTTGCTGTTGAGCAGCTGGCATTCGTGCGCGGCTTCTGCCGCCTGTGCGACGACGGCTGGCAGCAGGGTTGGCACGAGCGCAACGGTGGCAACCTTACCTACCGCATGAAGGAAGAGGAAGTCGAGCAGGCTCGCCCCTTCTTCAACGAAACCCCTGGTGAGTGGGTAAACATGGGCGTTCAGGCCGACAGCCTGCGCGGCGCTTACTTCCTTACCACGGGTTCCGGCCGCTACATGCGCAATGTTATGAGCAACCCCGCCCACAACATCGGCATCGTGGAAATCAACGAAGCCGGCGATTCTTGGCGCATCGTGTGGGGCCTTACCGACGGCGGCAAGCCCACGTCCGAATTCCCCACGCACTTCATGAACCATGCCGTGCGCATGGAGGCAACGAACAACGAGTGCCGCGTGATCTACCACGCCCACCCCATCAACGTCATCGCCATGACGTTCGTATGCCCGCTTGATGCCCGCTACTTCACGCGCGCGCTGTGGAAGGCCATGACCGAATGCATCGTGGTATTCCCTTCGGGCGTCGGCGTGGTGCCGTGGATGGTTCCCGGCGGTGCCGATATCGCGCATGCCACTTCCGAGCTGATGAAGAAGTACGAGGCAGCCGTTTGGGCCCAACACGGCTTGTTCGTTTCCGGCCCCGACTTCGACACCACCTTTGGCCTGATGCACACCATCGAAAAGGCCGCTGACGTATACCGTCGCGCACGCCAGATGAACGGCGGCTCCGATGAGTTTTTGAACACCATTTCCGATGAGGGCCTTCGCCAGATCGGCGTTGATTTCGGCCTTACCATCAACGAAGAATTCCTCGACTAAGAAGGTATTCGCATGACTATTCGCAAAACCGCTGATGGACGCACTATTTCCGGATTCAAGATGAAGCTTTACCCGGGCTTTGCCGAAGAATACGAAAAGCGTCACAACGAACTGTGGCCTGAAATGGCCGACATGCTCCACGAATACGGTGGGCATAACTACTCCATTTTCATCGACGAGGAAACCAACATCCTCTTCGGATATATCGAGCTTGACGATCCCGAACGCTATGCCGAGAGCGCCAAGACCGATATTTGCAAGAAATGGTGGGATTTCATGGCAAGCGTTATGGAAACGAACGCGGACAACTCGCCCGTTTCCGTAGACCTGCCCTGCGCATTCCACCTCGACTAGAAAGGTAAAGCATTGGCGCTTTCCCAAGAACGCAAGGGGACCATGGCGGTTTCCCTGACCAACTTCCTTGACTCTGGCTGCATCGTAGCCAGCAGTCTTGCCCTCACCGCATGGGCAGCAGCATTCAACTTCGGTTCTACCTGGACCGCAATCCTGGGCGCTATCGGCGCAAACGCCTTCGGCGCTGCCGTTGGTGCCCTTATCGGCGGTTTCCTGACCGACAAGTTCGGCCGTACCGCAATTTACAAGTACAACCTGTTGGTGTACGCCGCTGGCGTGTTCATCGCCATGATCGCTGTTAACCTGCCCATGGTTGTGGTGGGCGTTGTGCTCTCCGGCCTTTCCGTAGGCGCTGGCGTGCCTGCTTCGTGGAGCTACATTTCCGAGACTTCCACTTCCACCAAGCGCGCTTCCAACATCGGCATCAGCCAGTTCGCATGGAGCTGCGGCCCTGCCATCATCTTCATCCTTTCGCTGGCAATGAGCTTCATCATCCCCGGCTTCGAGGCAGACGGCACCACCCTGCTTCCCGCAGGCACCTACGGTCCGTTCGACGGCATGCTGGCAACCCGCATCCTGTTCCTTGTTCTGTTCATCGTGGCTCTTATTGCTTGGAACCTTCAGCGTCAGCTGCAGGAGTCTTCCGACTGGGCTGAGAAGAACGCCGCTGCAGGCGAAAAGCAGTCCTTCGGCAAGATGATGGGCACCGCTCTTAAGAACCCCGTAAACGTGAAGACCATCATCTTCCTGGTTGCCGTGTACCTCACCTGGAACCTGGCTGCAGGCACCAACGGCCAGTTCATGCCGTACCTCTACGCAGCCGCCGGCAACATCGACGCTACCGGCCAGAGCCTTCTGGGCGTTGTGCAGTGGGTACTGGTTGCTGTTTGCTCGCTGGCAATCTTCAGCCGCTTCGGCGACGTTATCTCCCACCGCGTGCTGTTCGGCGTTTCTGCGCTGCTGGCACTGCTTTCCTGGATCGCCATCGCTGTGTTCGGCCTTGCCATCCAGAACGGCAACACTGATTCCATGGGTTGGGTTCTTTGGGTATACGTTATCCTGTGGGGCATTTCCGCTGGCTTCTCTGCACAGTGCTTCTACGCACTGTGGGGCACCGAGCTGTTCCCCACGCGCTACCGCGGCGGCGCACAGGGCATCATGTTCTTCCTGGTTCGTGGTGCACTGGGCATTTGGTCGCTCGTAGGCGTTGGCGCCATCATGGGCGACATCTCCGCAAACCCCGCAGGCTTCTTCCCCGCTGCCGTCATCATGTGCGTGGTTCTGCTTATTTCCCTGGTTGTGGGCGTTATTTGGTGCCCCAAGACCCAGGGCAAGACGCTCGACCAGATCACCGAAGAACGTTACGGCAAGATCGAGCAGTAGCCTCTTTGGGCGCTTGCTTCCCGCTGGGCGGCAAGCATCCGGCACCATCAGGTGCCACAATCGCATAGCAAACAGAGAAAGCGCCTCCGGGCGCTTTCTCTGTTTGACGCGCATAAGGGAATGGCAAGATTCCCGCGAAACGTATTCCCCTTGGGCGAAATTGCATCAAAACCGGCCCTTCGTGGTAGGAATCGCTCGAGACGCGTGGTAGAACGGCTTTTTTCAACCCAAAATCATACGTTTCGCAGGGATCTTGCCAGCATTTGCCCGATAGTGCATACGTTTCGAGCAATTCCTACCACGAAACACGCCAAACATACGATTTTCCGAAAAAGAGAATACGTACCGAGCATTTCTTGCCAATCTTCGGGGCGCAGCCCATGGCGGAAGTACCGACAACACCGCCTTGCACCGAAGCGGAAAACAGAAGACACCAAAAAGATGCAGCGCACTTATACCGAGGTGAAAGAAAATAGGGAAAGCGGCCGCAGCGGTACCCCTTTCCGCGCAACTTCATCCATCTTGGGCACGCGGTCCGTAAAACATTGGCGGAAGGACAAACGGGGCAAATCACCTGTCAGGCACTCTTTCGGCTCCCAGAAGACCAGGAGCGCCACGTTCCCAGGAGCAAAGAGGGAAAGCGGTCGGACCAGAAAGCCGTCCCATTTATAGGGCTTTCCTCTGGGAAGGGCACAACCAAAAGAAGTGTTGAAGGGATGCGAGCTTGCATAGAAGCCAGACAGGCATACGGCAATAAAAAAGCTCGCCGATTGGCGAGCTTTTGAAGTTCGATGGTGCGCCGTGAGGGATTCGAACCCCCGACGTACTGATTCGTAGTCAGTCCCTCTATCCAGCTGAGGTAACGGCGCGTTTCGCAACGAAAATTAGTATCTTCGTTTTGCCTCTCTGCGTCAACACCTTTTTTGAAATATGAAGGAATTGTGATGGGCTGCGCAAGAGACCGCAGCGCGCACCCCTTCCTATAGCAGCACCCCGACAAGGGCACAACAGGTCCGCTCTTTGCTGCGCCTCCACGCCCGCTGGCATAGCGCACACCCACAGCCGCCCTTCTAGCCTTCGGCTTTTCTCCCAGCCGCCAGTCTCCCTATACCGCTCCCCCTGAAATTTCCTAACGGTACCGTTAAATTACCTCTTGCATTTCCAACAGGTACCGGTTAATCTTTATCCCGTCAGAAACAACAGGTACCGTTAGAAACCAACCGCAGTACAAAACGGCAAGAGTCTCTGCCCTGCTTTTTCCAAAAACCGCCGTAACGTCAAAAAGTCCGGAGGCCGCAAAGGAAACGGCGGCAACAAAGACACAGCGGCACCCATAACGAAAGGATCACCCATGGCAACCAAAAAATCGGTTTTCGAGAAATACCTGCTCTTGCAAACCCTTTCGCTGCATATGCAGGGGCATGGCCGCAGGCCGGGGCAAGCACCCAACACTCCCTGGTCAGACAAAAGCAAGGGCCAAGGCCGCGTGCTCGCCCTGCTGAAGCTCAAAGACGGCGTCAGCACCAAGGAACTGGCAACCATCCTGGACCTGCGCGTTTCCTCGCTTAACGAAACGCTCGCAAAAATGGAAAAGGCGGGCCTCGTCGAACGCCGCCCCTCCGAAGCAGACAAACGCGTTATGCTCGCCTACCTTACGGAAAAGGGAAAGGCCCAGCAACAGGACGAACCCGTCGAAAACCCCCACGCTTTCCTGCTCGAAGGATTCTCGGAAGAAGAGCTTGATGCGCTGGAAGGCTTTCTTGATCGCATGATTGCCAACATCGAAAAGGAGCTCGGCCCCGAAATGGTGGAAGCCATGAAGGCAGCAGCGAAGCAGCGCGAGGAAATGATCCAGAAATTTATGGACGAAGACACCTTCGAAGGAAAACCGCCCGCTGGCTTCGGAGGATTCCCCGGCTTCGGCGGGTTCGGCAGGTTCCCGGGCTTCGGCGGGTTCGAAACAGACCGCACTGAAGGGCGCTAGAAAACCAGCGCCGCTCAATCGGCCCTAACCGCCTCTCCCTCTACACCAAAACAAATAGAGCACAGCCAACCCTGGCGTTTCAAACCCACAAACCCCAGGGCTTAGCTTCGTGCGCCCAAAATCAGAAAGGATCCCCATGGAAGAATCAACGTACTGGCTCGAAGAAGCCCCCGTATTCAAGGCCATCAAGCACATGGCGCTGCCCATGATCTTCGCCATGGCAATCGGCACCATCTACAACTTCACCGACACCCTGTTCATCGGCTTCTTGGGCGATACTTCCGCTCTGGCAGCGGTATCGCTTTGCCTACCGTACCTTGCCGTAGTCATGGCGCTTGCCGACCTCGTCGGCGTAGGCGTCGGTACCGCCATATCCCGCCACCTGGGAATGCGCGATGGCGAAACAACAAAACACCTCAGCTCATTTGCCCTGTGGGCAACCCTCGTGCTTTCCGCTGCAGTAGCCTTCGCCTCCCTTGTGTGCATGGATCCGCTTCTTTCCCTGCTCGGCGCCACAGGCGATGCGCGCCGAGCGACCCAAACGTTTTTGAGCGTCACCGCGCTTGCCGTCCCCGCTTCAATGCTCAACCTTGCGCTGTGCCAGGTAGTTCGTGCAAAAGCCGATTCGAAAACCGCCATGTACGGCATGATGGGAAGCTCGGTGCTCAACATCGTGCTTGACCCTGCGTTCATCTTCGGCCTGCACGCCGGCATCGCCGGTGCCGCATGGGCAACCGCCATTGCCAACCTTGCCGCCGTGATTTACTACGCCACGTCCATCGCGAAGAGCCCGGAGTTCACGATTAACCCCCGTTTCGCCGCGATCAAGCCCGCTCTTCTTGCCGAAGTGCTGAAAATCGGCTCGGCTGCCATGCTCATGGCGCTTTTGACCGCGGTTTCGAGCCTGGTGTTCAACACTGCCGCCATGGCCTACGGCGAAGAAGTGGTTGCCGGATTCGGCGTATCGCAGAGCATCGTGCAACTTATCAGTCTTGTTGCCATGGGCATATTCGAAGGTGTGGTTCCCCTGATAGCAGCCGCCTACGGCGCCGAAAACCACGCCCGCATCCGCGAGATCGTGCAGAAAACCGCTCTTTGCCTTGCCGTGTTCTGCCTTGCCGCCGGCAGCATCGTCTTCGCCTTCCGCGGAACCCTCGTATCGCTGTTCACCAGCGATAGCAGCGTGGTAGCCATAGCTTCCGCCATCCTTACCGCCCAGCTTTTCGCTTGCGCCTTCGAATGCGTATCGGGTCTTATCACCGGCATCTTCCAGGCAGAAGGGAAAGGCATTGCCGCAAACGTGGTTTCCGTTGTTCGCGGTGGAGCGCTGATTCCCTGCATCCTTGTGGGCAGCGCGGTTTTCGGACTCGACGGTGTAGTATGGGCCCTGCTGGCAGCCGAGGCAGCTTCCGCCACCGTATGCGCCGGCATGTATGCAGTCATCCGCACCAAGGGAAAAGTGCCAAACGAACTCGCCGCGGGATCAACCGCCAAAGCTGCAATCGAGCGCGCTGCATAGCACGCTGCAACGACGCTAGGCGGCTTCAGCACAAATCCCTGCCCAAACCCGCTGCCTAAAACCCGTTTTTTACTTTCTTTTCACGTCATAAAAGCCCCTAGCGTGGCACATTCGCGTAAAATCAGGTGTGCTGCGCCAAGGGGCTTTGCTTCGTGCGCCGCTTTTTACTCATTTAGGAAAGGACATTACTTGAAGGTTCGAAAATCGAAACCTCACAGTAATTAGCCTTCGACCTCTGCATGCTTGCATCGTGTGGCGGTCGAAGGACGACTGCGACATGACTGGATCACGCCCGCTGGCATTGCTGTGCGCCGAGCAGCCTCACTGCCCGTACATCATCGCCAACGAGCGCAATCCCTAGGGAGAATTGCATGCTCTATTTATCTCAGATGCTCGGCGAACCCGTCGTCGATGCAAATGGCGAAAAGATCGGCTCCATTTCCGACTTGGCCATTCAGACCGGCGAAGTGTTTCCGCGTATCACCAGCCTGGCTTTCTTGGGCCCCGGCAAAACGCCGTTCATGATTTCCTGGCGCAAATACGTGGAAGGCTTCAGCGAAGAAGAAGGCATCCGCCTGAAGGTCGACCGCACGGCCATCCGCTTCAGCTATTTGCAGCCTGCCGAGGTTCTGCTGGCACGCGACCTGCTTGACCGCCAGATCGTCGACACGCAGGGCATGAAGGTCGTGCGCGTAAACGACCTGAAGCTTTCCGCTTCTGGCACGCAGCTGCGCCTTTTAGGCGCTGAAGTGGGCGTACGCGGCATCTTGCGCGGCCTGGCCCCCTGGGTTGAGAAGGCCGCTTGCAGCATTGCCAAGGCGTTCGGCAAAACCATCGACGAGCGCATCATCGCGTGGAACTACATGGAGCTGCTGGACCGCGACCTTTCGAAGGTGCAGCTTTCGGTAAGCCATACGCGCCTGGAAGAGCTGCACCCCGCCGACGTGGCCGACATTCTGGAACAGCTCGACCCGAAGCAGCGCGCCAATGTGTTCCAGCACTTAGACGACGCCCAAGCGGGCGATGCTATTTCGGAAATGGAAGACGAATTCCAGGCCGACATCATCGAAGGCTTGGACGAAAAGCGCGCATCCCGCCTGTTGCGCGACATGGACCCTGACGATGCTGCCGACATTGTGGGCGACTTGCCCTACGAAAAGGCCGAAACCCTTTTGCGCCTGATGGGCGTAGACAACGCCGCGGAAATCCGCAAGCTCTTAGGCTACAAGGAAGACACCGCAGGCGGCCTGATGACCACCCAGTTCGTGGCCATGCATACCACCGACACCGTACAGGAAACCACCGAAGTGCTGCGCGGCCTGGACGAAGACCACCCCACCGTGAACTACGTGTACGTGCTTGACGAATACGACAAGCTGGTGGGCGTGCTTTCGCTGCGCACATTGGTGCTGGCAAAGGACGACACCCCGCTTTCCGACATCATGTTCGACGAGCTCATCACATCGTTGCCCGAAGAGCCGGAAGACGAAGTTGCCGCCGACATTTCCAAGTACGACCTGATGGCTATGCCCGTTGTGGACGAAAACGGCCAGATGCTGGGCATCGTTACCGTCGACGACGCAATGGAAGTTATCGAGGACAACGTCGAGGAAGGCCGCACCCGCTGGGCATGGGGCCAGTTCGCCATCACGGCAGCGGCGTTCATCATTTTGATGATCCCCTATTCCTTTTTCATCCTTCACGTGTTCGGAAACAACTAGGATCGAGGCTTGTTAATGACGCTTAAGGAAAGCACGGCGCAGGACACCACCCTCGCAGCTCAGGCTTCCCCGCAAACACCCGACAAGCAGGGTGGCGAAGGCGACGGCAAGAAGCAACATTCGAAGGCATTTTTGGTGCTGGCGGCCATGGGGCCGGGCATTGTAACCGCTATGGCCGGCAACGACGCCGGCGGCATTTCCACGTATTCCACCGTCGGCGCAAAGTTCGGCTACATGACGCTGTGGATCATTCCTATCATGTGCGTGCTGCTTATCGTGGTGCAAACCACCGCCACGCGCATGGGCGCCGTTACCGGCAAGGGCTTTTCGGCGCTGATCCGCGAAAGCTTCGGCATCCGCCTTACCGCGCTGGCCATGATGGCGTTGCTTATCGGCAACGTTGCCACTACCTTTTCCGAGTTCGCAGGCGTGGCGTCCGGCATGGAAATGTTCGGCGTGCCCCGCTGGATTTCGGTGCCTGTTGCCGCCGCGGCAGTATGGGGGCTTATCGTGGGCGGCAGCTACAAACGCGTGCAGAACATCTTTTTGATGCTTTCGTGCGTATTCGCCACCTACATTGTTGCGGCGTTTTTGGCCCAGCCCGACTGGAGCGAAACGTTCCAGCACACGTTGGTGCCTGCAGCAAGTTCAGACTTGAGCTTCCTTTCGCTTACCGTTGCCATGGTGGGCACCACCATCGCGCCGTGGATGATGTTCTTCGCGCAAAGCAATGTGGTTGAAAAGGGCGTGCGCGTGCGCGACTTGCCCTACCAGCGCATCGATGCCGTTACCGGCGCCGTAGTGGGCTGCATCGTGGCATGGTTCATCATCGTAACCACCGGCACCGTGTTGTTCCCGCAAGGCATTGAAGTGGAAAGCGCCGAAGCTGCGGCGGCCGCGCTGGAGCCCTTCGCCGGCGAGTACGCGAAGGCCCTGTTCGCCATCGGCCTGGTGGCGGCAAGCTTGCTGGCGGCGTGCGTGCTGCCCCTTACCACGGCGTTCGTTATCTGCGAGGCATTCGGCTGGGAGGCAGGCGTTTCGTTCACCTGGAAGGAAGCGCCGCTGTTCAAGGGCATCTTCACCTTCGTCATCTTCGTTTCGGCGGTGGTTATCCTTATTCCGAGCCTCGACCTGATGGGCATCATGCTTACCGCGCAGTTCGTGAACGGCGTTATTTTGCCGGTGCTGTTGGTGTTCATGGCCATCATCTGCACCGACAAACACGTTATGGGCAAATACACCGTGGGCAAGGTCACACGCGCGCTGCTGTACTTCACCATTGTGGTGGTGGGCATCCTTTCCGCCATCTGCCTGGTTATGCAGGTGCTGGGAATCGGCTAGGGGCCGTTACTCGCTACCGCACCACGTTGCCCACGTCCCATCGCGTTTGGGCGCGCCGGCAAGCAAACCGAGCGCTGCACCCAGCCCTTCTAGAAGTACAATGGCCCCATGAACAACGAACCGAACATCACCTCTGAAACACCCGCTGAGATGCGCAAGCGCCTTCGCGCCCAGGCAAAAGCCGCCCGAAAGGCGCTTTCCGCCGAGGAGCGCACGCAAAAGAGCCATACAATCTGTCAGAAGCTGGCCGCGCAGCTGGACTCGTACCTTGCTGAAAGCGAGTCGAAGCCCTGCGTTGTTGCCGTGTATTCTGCGTTCCCCTGGGAAGTTAACCTGGCCGAATTCATCGAGCACGCCTACCAGCACGGCTGCACGGTGGCCTTTCCCTGCATGATGGAAGATGCGCACGGCATCCCCGATGCGCCGGGGCGTGGCATGCGCGAACCTGGTTCCGACCCGAGTGCCCAGCACATCACCCAGCAAACTATGGAAATGCGCGCGGTTCGCAGCGAAGCGTTTCGCACCAACAGCGTGCCGTTTTTGAACGATCCGCTGAAAGACTACCGCCACGAAAGCGCCGACCTTGCCGACATGCCCTATATCCCTGCCAACGAACTTGAGTTCTTGGTGGTACCCGCAGTCGGCTTCGACGAAGCGGGCAACCGCTTGGGGTACGGCGCAGGAAACTACGACCGCTACCTTTCGCAACTCACCAGCGCCTGCCAGGTTGTCGCCGTTGCCTTCGCCGAACAGCAGGTGGCGCCAATCCCCGCCGAACCGCACGATATCCCCCTGCCCTTCGTCTGCGCATAACTCGGCAGCCCGCCACCAAACGGGCAGATGAGCCAGGTCAAACCAGTGTCCAAAAGGGACTGTCCCTTTTGGACGCCCCATTCCTTTCCTTCTTGTTTCCTTTTGCCAACACCACCGCCCACCAGGCTAAAGGCGCACTACAATAAAGAAAACGGTACGAGGAGGGGTTAACATGAACTCGAAAACCGAACGGAATTGGCAGCTTATCGTTGCCGGTATCCTTTTCATCGTCTTTGGCTTGGTATGCGCGTTCTTCCCAGGGCTTACCCTGGCATCCATCGCGTTCATGATCGGTGCGGCATTCGTTGTTTCCGGCGTGGTGAACATCGCCACGTTCATCCGCGACAAGGAACTGCTGGGTTTTTCCGGCTGGCTGTTGGCGTACGGCATCCTGGACGTGCTTATCGGTGCAATGTTCGTTATCCATCCCTTCGCCTTCGCCGCAGTGCTGCCATGGGTTATCGGCGCCTTCGTTCTGGTGTTCGGCATTTACGAGATTATCGTCGCCTTCCCCATCAAGAAAGCTGGGCTTCCGCTTTGGGGCTGGATGCTGGTGTCGGGCATCCTTTCGGTACTGATCGGCATCATGTTCTTCTATATGCCCGAAATGCTGGCGCTGTTCATTTCACTGTTTGCCCTGTTGCGCGGCGTTGACCTTATTATCCTGGGCGCGAATGCAGGGAAGTACTTCCTGTAGAAGCGCAGCGCACGGCACACACCTACCGCCCAACCACCGAGCCCCGTTGGCCCCTGCAGGCTAGCGGGGATCTTTTTTTTGCGCGCGAAAAAATCCAACGCCCAAAACGTCCGCCCCCCTGGGACAGGGCATTCACCGCCCGAACACCCTTGCCGCCCACCCGTTGCATTCCCCCAATTTGCAAATGCAACGGCGAAGCAACACAGCTGACCTATAATCGGCACAGTTGTAAATGCGCAAGCAACACTGCTCGGGAAATGCGTCGATGCCCCAGCCAAGCACGCCGCCTTCCCCGAGCCGCATTGCCTGCGCCCCGATTCGCCGCAAAGGAGACTGCCCATGGAAGGCTTCGAGCTTATTTCCACCGGTGCTTGGTCTATCGTGCCGCCGCTTTTGGCACTGGGCCTGGCCCTTATTACCAAGGAGGTGTACTCATCTCTGTTGGTCGGTGTGTTTTCCGGGCTGATCATCTACGAATTCTGCCTTGATGGCGTGGGCGTAAGCCAGTTGATCACTTCCTTCACGCTTATTCCCCAGGTGATGGCCGAGCAGATTTCCTCCAACGCCGCACTGATATTGTTCTTGGCATTATTAGGCGCCTTGGTTGTGGTGGTTGCCGTTGCGGGCGGCTCGCGTGCGTATGCCGAATGGGCCGCAAAGCACATCAAAAGTGCGCGCATGGCTACCGTGATGACCGCGGTTCTGGGCATTGTGGTGTTCGTGGACGACTACTTCAACTGCCTTACCGTAGGTGCCGTTATGCGCCCCGTAACCGACAAATTCCGCATCAGCCATGAAAAGCTGGCATGGATCATCGACTCCACCGCAGCCCCGGTATGCATCATCGCCCCCGTTTCCTCGTGGGCGGTTGCCATGGGCGGCTACATGGGCGACGACGGCTTCAACATCTTCTGCGCTTCCATCCCCTACAACCTGTATGCCCTGATCACCATCGTGTTCGTATTCGCTATGTGCGCGTTCGGCAAGGATTTCTTCGGCATGGGCAAGGCTCAGCGCGATTGCGAGGCACACCAGTACAGCGCCATCCCCGCGCATCCTTCCGCACTGGAAACAGTAGCGAAGGCCGGCGTGCCAAAAGACCCCGACGATATCGAGACCATCGTTACCGAGCAGTCCGACCTGGAAGGCGCCACCAAAGCCGTCGAGCAGTTCAAGGGTTTGAACGTTTCGCCGAACGGTAAGGTGTACGACCTCATTATTCCCATCGTGGTGCTTATCGTGTTCTCCATCACGGGCATGCTGTACGTGGGCGGCTTCTTCGACGGCGTCGATTTCGCAACCGCCGTCGGCGAAGACCCCATCAGTGGTCTGTGCATCGGCGCTGCCGTGGCGCTGGTGGTTGCTGCCTGCATGTTCCTGCCCCGCAAGCTCACCACCCTGGTTGGCTTCACTGAAGGCGTTTCCGAAGGTGTACGTTCCATGGTGGGCGCCATCATGATTCTGGTTCTGGCGTGGAGCTTGGGCGGCGCATGCCGCTACATGCTGGGCACGGGCGAATTCGTTGCCACCACGCTTACCGACATCGGCTTCCAGCTTTCCCTGCTGCCGGCCGTTATCTTCGTGGTTTCGGGCTTCATCGGCTTCGCCATGGGCACTTCCTGGGGCACTGCCGCGCTGATTCTGCCTATTGTGCTGGGCATCTTCCCTGAAGGCGACCCGCTGTTCCTGGTTACCATCGGCGCAACGCTTGCCGGTGCGGTATACGGCGACCACATCTCGCCCATTTCCGACACCACCATTCTTTCCTCGACGGGCGCAGAATGTAACCACCTGCGTCACGTTGCCACGCAGCTGCCCTACGCCACCATCGTTGCGGTGGTGTGCTTGTTCGGCTACCTGGTTTCCGGCTTCACCGGCAGCCCCTGGCCTTCGCTTGTCGGCGGCATCGTGGTTATCCTCGCCGTGGTTGTTGCCACCCGTTTCGTGGGTACCAAGCAGGCAGCCTAACGAACAGCAAACGGCATCGAGCCTGTTAACGTAAACGAATCGGAAAGGAGTCCTTCGGGGCTCCTTTCTTTATGCGCGGAAAACGCACCAAGACGCCCGGCAAGCCCCCCTAACACCCCGCGCAAAAAAGAAAGGCTCCCGCAGGAGTCTTTCGCAACTTCACAGAGTTTGAGCTAGAGCCTAGCGTTCCTCGATGGGCACGTAGGCGCGTTCCTTCACCGCCGTTTTGTATGCGGGGCGGATAATGCGCTTGCCGCTTACCAGTTCCTCGAAGCGATGCGCCGCCCAGCCTGCCATGCGCGAGCACGCGAACAACGGCGTGATCATATCCTGCGGGATGCCCAACAGCGAATACACGAAACCGGAATACATATCCACGTTCGCGCACATTTCCTTCTTCGTGCCCTTTTCCTGGGCGATGACCTCGGGGCTTAAACGCTCGATAAGCTTCAGCAAGTTCAGCTCCGCCTCGAATTCCGTGCCCTGCGCTAGCTTGGTGGCAAACTGCTTGCAGATGATGGCACGCGGATCGGAAAGCGTGTACACCGCATGGCCCATGCCGTAAATCAGGCCCGTGTGGTCGAACGCCTGCTTGTTCACGATCTTGGCAATGTAGGAAGCAACCTCGTCTTCGTCTTCCCAGTTCTTCACATTTTCCTTGATTTCCTTCTGCATGGCCAGCACCTGGTGGTTTGCACCACCATGCTTGCTGCCCTTCAACGAACCGATGGCGCCGGAATACGCAGCATACGGATCGGTATCGGCGGAAGAAAGCACGCGACA
>CAUASB010000002.1 GCA_958431815.1 uncultured Eggerthella sp.
CACAGCAGACTTCACGAAGCTTGCCGAGAGTTCCGATTCGCCCGTCGTCGTAACGAAAAATGGGTGCGATGCATTCGTAGCGCTTTCGACCAGCGCTTATGAAGCATTAGAAATTGATGCGGCACGCTTGCGACTCTATCAGTCTATTGACCGGGCCGAAGCAGACATTGCAGCAGGCAGAACAGTTGAAGCCACGTCGCCATCGACGATATCCGTTCTCGTTATGGCCTACAACGTTCACATTGCAGCAGAAGCACGCGCTGGCCAGGAACCCATCGTCGACTACCTGATGAATGATCTCAGGAATTAGAAAACTGCTAAGCATTTCATCGACGGGCACAAAAAAACTCGTCACTCGAAGAAATACCTAACGTATTTCCCTTTTCCCAAGAGCCTCGCCTAAGAATCCTCGGATACCAAGAAGCATTGCTCATGAATTACATTCTGCTTTCTCGTGCTGAAGAACAAAGCATTTATATCGTTCGAACATTCCATCAAAGCCAGAATTACGCAAAGCTGGTTTAACGCACCCCTCGCGCTCGCTCAAAGCAACCGCCTGTCGGTTCGTGGCTAGTTCGGCGCATCGCCCATCTACAATAAGTCGATTTCGAATTCTGCACTGAAAGGCTTTTGATGAGCGAAGAAACCAGACCATCCACTGCCCATGGCACCCTGCCTGCCGTCTACGATGCACGCACCTTGGGCAAACCGCGTATGTTCGTGCTGGGCATCCAGCATATGTTCGCCATGTTCGGCGCCACCATCTTGGTGCCCGTCCTTACCGGGCTTTCCGTCAGCGTCACGCTGCTGTTCGCCGGCTTGGGCACACTGCTGTTCCACTTCCTTTCGCAAGGAAAGGTGCCCGCGTTCCTTGGCTCATCGTTCGCCTTCATCGCCGGGTACGCCGCCATCGCCCCTAACGGCGAAGCGGAACTGCTCCCCTATGCTTGCCTGGGTGTTGCGTGCGCAGGCCTTTTGTACCTGGTGCTTTCTGCCTTGTTCCGTGCCTTCGGGCCTGCTCGCGTTATGAGGTTCTTCCCACCCGTGGTAACCGGGCCCATCGTAATCTGCATCGGCCTTATCCTGGCAAGCTCTGCAATTTCAAACTGTTCCACCAACTGGGCCGTTGCCCTTATTGCCATCGCAACCATCGTGGTATGCAACATCTGGGGCAAGGGAATGCTGCGTATTATCCCCATCCTTATGGGCGTGGTGGTAAGCTACGCCGCCGCAACCACCATGGGCGAAGTTGATTTTTCTGGCGTAGCCGATGCCGCATGGATCGGGCTTCCCATAGTGTGGGACAACACGGTGTTCCACCTGTTCGGCGCCGAATTCGACACGGGCCTTGCCATTACTGCCATCATCACCATCATGCCGCTGGCCTTTGCCACCACCATCGAGCACATCGGCGACATCTCTGCCATCAGCTCTACGTGCGAACGCAACTATATTGCCAACCCCGGCCTGCATCGCACGCTGCTGGGCGACGGCCTTGCCACCATCCTGGCATCGTTGTTCGGCGCTCCCGCCAACACTACCTACGGCGAAAACACCGGCGTTCTGGCGCTTACCCGCGTATTCGACCCGCGCGTAGTGCGCATTGCCGCTTGCTGCGCCATCGCCCTTTCTTTCTGCCCCAAGTTTGCAGCCCTCATCGGCGCCATGCCCTCCTGTGTTATCGGCGGCGTATCGCTGGTGCTCTATGGCATGATTTCCGCTGTAGGCGTTCGCAACTTGGTGGAAAATCAGGTCGACTTCACGAAAAGCCGCAACGTGTTGGTGGCCGCCATCGTCTTGGTACTTTCCATCGGCATCGCCTACAGCACTGCCGGAGCCATCACCTTCGAAGTGGCAGGCATCGTTATCTCGCTTTCCGGGCTTGCTATCGGATCCCTTGCCGGCATTGGACTGAACGCCATCCTGCCCGGAAAAGACTACGTGTTCGACGAAAGCGTTTTAGAGGAAACCCCCAGCAGCCCTGAAACAGCCAACTAAAATATTCAAACAATTCTGCACTGCCGCCGCCTGAAGTGCCCGACCTTCCGCATAGGGCCTACGCAAAAACCAAGGAACTCTACCAGCCATCGCAAAATGCTGAACCCATCACACAAGCCGACATCGCACCCGATAGGTACGCTTTTTGCGATGGCCGTCTGCATACGACACGTTGCCGTATGCAGACGAATGCCACGCAGACCGTTCGTTTCCATTACGTAAGCGCCAACCGCACACTGCCCCACTGTGCCGCCACGGTGGTAAAATTCAAAGGTCTGTTGAAACCGTAACGAAAGGGATCGTTTCCATGCAGATCACCCCGGAAGAGATCGCCGAAACGCTGGCAATGGTCAGCAAACAGCATCTTGATATTCGAACTATCACCCTTGGCCTTAACCTGCGCGCATGCACCCATGAAGACGTAAACGTCATGGCACGCAAGGTGTACGATCGCATGACCACCGCCGCCGAAAAGCTTGTTCCCACTGCCGAACAGCTGGAACGCGAATACGGCATCCCTATTGTGAATAAGCGTATTTCCGTTACGCCTATCGCTGAAATCTGCGCAGCAACCGAAACTGCCGACCTTTCCCCCATCGCTATCGCCATGGACAAAGCAGGAAAGGAAGTTGGTGTCGATTTCGTAGGCGGCTTTTCTGCCCTGGTGCACAAAGGCGCATCACGCGCGGACAACAATTTGATGGAATCCATCCCCGCCGCGCTTGCCGCAACCGACAACGTATGCGCTTCGGTAAACGTCGGTTCCACCCGCGCAGGCATCAACATGGACGCCGCGTTCAAGATGGCCGGCATCATCAAGCAGGCCGCTGAAGCCACGAAAGACAAGCAGTGCATCGGCGCTGGAAAACTGGTTGTGTTCTGCAACGCCGTCGAGGACAACCCCTTCATGGCAGGTGCTTTCCATGGTTCCGGCGAAGCCGATGCCGTTGTCAATGTGGGCGTTTCCGGCCCTGGCGTTGTAAACAACGTGCTGCGCAACATGCCTAAAGATGCCGATATGACTTCTATCGCGGAAGCCATCAAGGCAACCGCATTCAAAATCACCCGCGCCGGCGAACTGATGAGTCGCGAAGCAAGCCGTCGTTTGGGCGTTCAGAAGGGCATTTTGGACCTTTCGCTTGCCCCCACCCCCGCCGAAGGCGACTCCGTTGCTGAAATCTTGGAGGCAATCGGCGTTGGCCAATGCGGCGGCCCCGGCACCACGGCAGCCCTTGCCATGTTGAACGACGCCGTGAAGAAAGGCGGCGTAATGGCAAGCTCCAGCGTTGGCGGCCTTTCTGGCGCATTCATCCCCGTGTCCGAAGACGCTGGCATGATCCGTGCCGCCGAATCCGGCGCGCTTCGCCTGGAAAAGCTCGAAGCCATGACCTGCGTATGCTCGGTAGGCCTCGATATGATTGCCATCCCCGGCGACACCAGCGTTGAATCCATCTTCGGCATCATCGCCGACGAATGCGCCATCGGCATGATCAACAACAAAACCACTGCTGTGCGTCTTATCCCCGCTATCGGTAAGAAGGTGGGCGACAAGCTCGACTTCGGCGGCCTTTTGGGGTATGCGCCGGTTATGCCGGTGAATGAGCATGCCGGCACGGTATTTGCTCACCGCGGCGGCCGCATGCCTGCTCCATTGAACTCGCTGAAGAACTAACGGGAGCCATCGTCCCCGAATAGTAAGAAGCCCCTGGCATCATCCAAATGCCAGGGGCTTCTTTTTTCCTGGGCATCCAAAAGGGACTGTCCCTTTTGGATGCTTCCCTTACAAGCTGAACGGGCGGATGCCGTTGGCGACGATGTCCTTCACACCCAGGAAACTGCGCAGGTCGAAATGCACTTCGTTATCGATCTCAAGACCCTTTTCCAATACCAGCATCTCGCCGAAAGGCGCAGCGAACACGCCGCAGTTCTTCGCCTTGAGCTTCGGCACATCTTTATCGCGCACGAAACGCGAATGCAGTTCGGTCATGTCAGCGCAGCAGCCTTTAGGGCTTATAGGCTCCACCGCAATGCAGTGATACCCTTTGCGTTCCATATACGCCAACAGCTTGTCCGATGCCGTGATGGTGATGTTCCTCACTGTGCACCACCCTGGAACGTGGCGTGCACCAAATACTCCACGTTGCCTTCGGCTCCCTTGATGGAGCTTTCCACCACGCCGTTCACCGTGAAGCCAACCTCTTGCAATGCCTGCGTCACTTCTGAGACCACACGCTGACGCACCGCTTCGCTGCGCACAATGCCATGGTCGGTTTCCTCGTGCTGGCTTTCGAACTGCGGTTTGATAAGCCCCAGGAAAATGCTGCCCGATGCGCACAGGTTGGCAAACACGTCGGCAAGTTGAGCCAAACCGATGAAGCTCAAATCACAGACCGCCATATCGAACGGCGCGCCCAAATCTTCCGGCTTAGCCAAGCGGATGTTGGTGCGCTCGAACACGGTTACCCGTGGGTCTTGGCGCAGGCTCCACGCAAGCTGGCCGTAGTTCACGTCCACGCAGGCAACGCTCGCCGCACCGGCCTGCAACAGGCAGTCGGAAAACCCACCGGTGGAAGAACCGACGTCGATGCAACGCATACCCGTCACGTCCTGCTTGAAGTGATCGAGCGCGCCTTGCAGCTTATGACCGCCGCGCGAAACGAACTTCTTGGTGTTCTTCACGAACAAGTCGGCATCGGGGCGCACTTTCAAGGCAGCACTGGAAACGTACACGTCGTCCACGCGTACCTCACGCGCAATCACCGCGCGAAGCGCCGCGCCGCGGTCAGGGAAATAACCCTGCTCAACCAGTAAATCGTCCAAACGAACTTTCGCCATGGCTATTCCGTTTCCGAGGCATTAGCGCCCAGGGCACCCTGCGCTTCCGCTTCGCCACCCAAAGCCTTGCCAGCATCAGATGCAGCTACGTCCGCAGCACTTTCGCTCTCGCCAGCAAACAGCCCCGTTTCGCCGCTGCGCTCTTCCGCACCGGGAACCAAGCCGGTTTCGATGAGCTTCAGGAAATCCTGCTCCGTAAGAATAGGCACGCCAAGACTTTCGGCCTTCGTGCGCTTCGAGCCGGCCGCTTCACCGCACACCACATAGCTGGTTTTCTTCGAAACGCTGCCCGAAACCTTCGCGCCGAATTCCTTCAAGCGATTGCCCGCTTCGGTGCGCGTCATGCCCGATTCAACCAACGTACCCGTAAGCACAAACGTCATGCCAGCAAGCGTCTGGGGCTTGGTGGAGCCTTTCGCTTCCTCGACCATGGTTACACCCGCTGCCGCCAAACGCTCGATAACCTTCACGTTGTCTTCCGTGGCGAAGAAATCGCAGATGCTTTGTGCAATGATGGTGCCAACACCGTCGATTGCAGCAAGGTCTTCCACCTTTGCCTGGCGCAGCGAATCCATGGAAGGGTACACCTTTGTAATGGCCTCTGCCATGGTTTTGCCCACATGGCGGATACCCAAGCCGAACAGCACGCGGGAAAGCGAGCGCTTCTTGCTTTCGTTGATGGCGGCAACCAACTTCGAGGCAACTACGGGGCCCAGCTCGATGGCCTCGCCCTTCGTGGTGGTACGGCCCGTGTTCAGATGCTCAAGGTCTTCCTGCGTCAAATCGTAGAAATCGGCAACGTCGGTGAGTTTGCCCGACTCGATAAGGCGAGAGGTAATCTCGTCGCCCATGCCCTCGATGTCAAGCGCACCACGGCTTGCCCAATGCGTCAAACGCTCATGCGCCTGAGCAGGGCAATCGATAGAAACGCAGCGATACGCCGCTTCGCCCTTTTCACGCACGATGGGAGATCCGCAGCTGGGGCAGGTTTTGGGCATGGTCCATTGCGGCGCCCCTTCAGGACGCAGCGAAAGAATGGGGCCAAGAACCTCAGGGATAACATCGCCCGCCTTGCGCACGATAACGGTATCGCCAATGCGCACGTCCTTGCGCTGAACCTCGTCTTCGTTGTGCAGCGTGGCGCGCGCCACCGTGCTGCCCGCAACCAGAACCGGATCGAGCTCGGCAACCGGCGTGCAGGCACCGGTGCGCCCCACTTGAATGGTGATGTCGCGCAGGATGGTGGTTTTCTCTTCAGGCGGGAACTTGTAGGCAATGGCCCAGCGCGGCGCACGCGCGGTATAACCCAGTTCGTGTTGCAGGGCGAAGGAATCGACCTTCACCACCACGCCATCGATCTCGTACGGCAAGTCGGCGCGCTTGTCCAAACAATCGCGGCAGAACTGACGCACTTCTTCACGCGTGGTGCAGCGCTTCACATCGGGATTAACGTGGAAGCCGCAGCTTCGCAGCCACTGCAGCAATTCCCACTGCCCCGTTGCCTGAATGGACTCGTCGCGCGCAATGGCGTACATGAACGTGGAAAGCTCTCGTTCGCGCGTGATGCTCGGGTCTTTCTGGCGAAGAGAGCCCGCCGCCGCATTACGCGGGTTGGCGAAGGTGCGGTTGCCCAGCGCTTCCGCCTGTTCGTTCAGTGCTTCGAAGCTTGCCTTCGACATGTAAATCTCGCCGCGAACCTCGATAGAAGGGATGCCCTCTACAACGGCCTTCGCGCCTTCATCCATCAAGCGCAGGGGGATGTCGTGCACCGTGCGCACGTTCACCGTAACATCTTCGCCTGTGGTGCCGTCGCCACGCGTTGCGGCACGGACCAGTCTGCCATCCTCAAACGTCAAAGCTAGCGAAGAACCGTCAATCTTAAGCTCGCATACCAACGGCACGAATTTGCCCAGCGCTTCTTCGGTACGGTCCATCCATGCATCAAGTTCGTTCAAGTCCATGGCGTTGTCCAGCGAGTACATGCGCTGTTCATGCACTACCGGGGAAAACTGATTGCCCACTTCCCCACCAACGCGCTGCGTGGGTGAAGACGGGTCGCGCAGGGCAGGATGGGCATCTTCGATGTCACGCAGTTCGCGCATAAGCGAGTCAAACGCCGCATCGGAAATCTGCGGGTCGTCCAGAACATAATAACGATGCGTGTGATATTCGATTTCACGGCGCAAGCGCAAAACGCGCTCGGCAAGCGTTTCGTTGGACATGAAAGGATTCCTCTCGTTGAGAAATGAAAAAAATGGGGACTGTCCCTATTTTTCCATTATTCGCATGATGGCTTCGGGGATGGCTTCCAGCACGTCTTCGGCACAGGTGCTAACGATTCCCTTGCGCTCGGCGGCAACGTTGCCAGCCTGAGCATGCACGTAGGCACCCAAATATGCCGCATCGAACGCATCCATTCCCTGAGCCAGAAAACCGCCGATGGTTCCCGCCAGGACATCGCCCGTCCCCGCCTTAGCAAGAGCTGCCGTGCCGCTGGTTACCACGCGGTTGCGCTCAGCTGAAGCGATTACCGTGTTCGGCCCTTTCAGCACCACCACGGCACCATATGCTAAAGCCAATGAGTAAGCCGCTTCCTCCTGCGGTATGGCAGAAAGGTTCAGCCCAAACGGGGCAGCCAAACGCGCCGCCTCACCCATATGGGGTGTAAGCACCGTAGCCAGCCCCTGCTCAGCACGCCTGCGCAAAGCCTTGCGCATCTTCGGTGCTGCAAGGAAGGCAAGCGCACCACCGTCTACAAGCACAGGAGCCTGCGCCTGCTTCAGCACTTTCCGCGCAGCGGTTTCCGCTTCGTTGTCGACCGCGTCGAAGCCCGGCCCTACCACAAATGCACCCGGATACTGGGGTGCGAGCGCAGAGGGAACGTCCAGCGCAGCAAACGACTTCACCACCAGCGAAGGGCGAAACGCCTGCACCAGCATCTTGTTGCGCTTGGCGGTGAACACCTGCGTGTAGCCAGCTCCGGCAAGCTGTGTGGCACACGCAGAAAGGCACACCGCACCCGGGTACGGCGCCGATCCGGCAACCACCACCGCCTTTCCACGCGAGTATTTATGTGCGTCATCAGCGGGAATAGGAATCATCGATGCGAAATCGGTTCTGGACTCCATGTCATTTGCCTTCTTTGCTGGTAGCAGGGATATCGTCAAGAAGCGAACGCGCTTCCTTGAACTGACGGGAAAGGTCTTGCGCAGGTGTAGTGGTACGCTGCTTCGCTTTGGCACGCTCGTCCTGCGTCAGGGCAAGTGCGCAGGCAACCGCTTCGTTATGCGTGTACGAAAGGGAAAGCGGAAGTTCCTCAATGCCAAGCTCGGAGGCAACCTTGGCAGCAGCGCGATGCAGGCGAACGCGGGGCTTGCCCTTCGCGTTCAGGAACACCTCGATGTCGTTCGGGCGGATGCCCCGGGTAAAACCCGTACCCAGCGCCTTCACCACGGCTTCCTTCGCAGCAAAGCGGGTAGCGTAATGGAACTCCGGCGAAGCGGTTGCATCGCAGTAGGCACGTTCCTCACACGAAAACGATCGCTCGATGAACGCAGGAGAGCGCTTCATGATGGCACGGATGCGCGCCACTTCCACAATATCCACGCCCATGGAAACCGATTCGGGCAAAATGCCCGCCCTCTGGGCGCCTTGCGCAGCAGAGCGCACCGCGGTTTCCGCCGAAGCCGCATTTTGCGTTGCAGCAGAAACGGCACTGCCCTTGTGAGCAGTGCCGTTTGCCAATGCACCAGTATTCTTGTGTGCAGAATCAGGCATGTAGAACCCTATTCAACCGTTACCGATTTTGCCAGGTTGCGCGGCTGGTCAACGTCGCACCCGCGGGCAACCGCGACGGCACGCGCCAAAAGCTGCAGCGGAACGCTTGCCGTGATGGGCATGAACGCATCACGCACCTTAGGAATGTAAATAACATGGTCGGCAACCTTCTTGATGGCTTCGTCACCCTCAGTTGCGATGGCGATGATCTTCGCGCCACGGCTCTTCGACTCTTCCAGGTTGGAAACCGTCTTGTCGTACGTGGGGCTCTGCGTTGCCACGGCAACAATGGGGAACCCTTCGTCGAGCAGGGCAATAGGGCCATGCTTCATTTCGCCAGCAGCATACGCCTCGGCATGGATGTAGCTGATTTCCTTCAGCTTCAGTGCGCCTTCGTAGCATGTTGCCTCGCCCAGGCCACGGCCAATGTAGAGCGTGGACTGACGACCGTCGAAGAAGTGGGCCGCTTCATCGATAGAAGAAGTGTCCTGCAGAATCTCCTCGATCTGGTCGGCGGTATCGGCCAATTCGCTGAACAGCATGCGCACCTGGTTGAGCGTGAGCTTGCCCTTTGCGCGGCCCAGAAGCATAGCCAAAAGCGTAAGGCTTACCACCTGGCCGATGAACGACTTCGTAGAAGCAACGGCAATTTCCTTGTTGGCCTTGGTGTAGATAACGCCGTCCGATTCGCGCGCAACAGGCGAGCCGATTACGTTGGTGATGCCGAACACCTTAGCGCCCTTAATGCGAGCATCGCGGATAGCGGCAAGCGTGTCGGCCGTTTCGCCCGACTGGGAAACGGCAACCACCAGCGTAGTGGGCGTGATGATGGGGTTGCGGTAGCGGAATTCGCTGGCAACCTCTACTTCGGTGGGAATGCGTGCCCAACCTTCAATGAGGTTCTTGGCAATAAGGCCTGCGTGGTACGAAGTGCCGCAGCCGATAAGGTACACGCGGTCGATGTAGTTGAGCTCCTGGCGGGTAAGCGTAAGCTCGTCGATGGAAATCTCATGACCCGACATACGGCCCGCAAGCGTGTCGCGCACAACACGGGGCTGCTCGTGGATTTCCTTCAGCATGAAGTCGGGATAGCCGCCCTTTTCCGCAACGTCAACGTCCCAGTCGACGTGCGTTACCAAAGGCTCGATGGGGTTGCCCTGCGCATCGAAGTAGTCGATGCGGTCAGGGTGCATTACCGCAAGCTGATTGTCTTCCAAGATAACCACATCGCGCGTGGCATCGATAAGTGCAATGATGTCGGAGCCCAAATAGCTGCCGTTTTCGCCCACGCCTAGAACAATGGGGGAATCTTTGCGGCCAACCACAATTTCGCCGGGATGGTCGTGATGCATAACAGCAAGGCCGTACGCGCCCGAAAGGCTGTTCACCGTTTTGCGCACCGCTTCAAGCAGGTCGCCTTCGTAGTTTTCCTCTACCAAGTGAGCAGCCACTTCGGTGTCGGTGTCGGAAGAGAACGTATGGCCCTTTGCCAGCAGGTCTTCCTTGAGTTCAGCGAAGTTTTCGATGATGCCGTTGTGAACCACGGCGATGTCATTGGTGCAGGCGGTATGGGGGTGCGCATTGCGCTCACTGGGAACACCATGGGTAGCCCAGCGGGTATGGCCGATACCACAGGAGCCCAGGCACATATCGGGACGAACGGCATCAACGAGCTCGGACACCTTACCCAGACGCTTTACCACGTTGATCTGCGTACCGTCGTCAACGGCAATGCCCGCCGAATCGTATCCGCGATACTCAAGGCGCTTCAGGCCTTCAAGCAAAATGTCCTTTGCCTGAAGGGAACCGGTGTAGCCAACAATTCCGCACATATATAAACTCCAAACGTTGAGGAACACGTCGTATAAACCGTTACATTTTACCGTATCCCCGTTTCAGCCCCCAATAAGGGCACCATGGCTCCACAAACTGGCACTCCCCCGCACAACGATGCGGTTGCGCTGCGGGCTTGCCAACCTGCCAAGCCATTCACCACCACACAAGTCCGCCATGTCACATCGCCACGAATTCAGCGTACCTGATGGAAAAGACGGCATTGGCATACCACGCACAAACGCGCTTGCTACGATAAGGTCATGAATACTTCCACCTCGCGGCGCACTGCCGCACCCCAAAACAATAAAAATGCCCGAAAAGGCAGCAAACTCCCCTTCATCGTTGTTGCCGTCATCGTGATCGCTGTAGCGGTGTTTGCCGCCGTTGCCATCAACTACGCAAACCAGAACAAGTACAACTGGGACAACCTGAAGTTGGAAAACGGCCGCATGGTGTACTACGAGAAAGGCGATGTTGCCTCAACAACCGGTATCGACGTTTCCGATTTGCAGGGTTCCATCGACTGGGAAGCCGTGAAAAACGACGGCATCGACTTCGCTATGCTTCGCTGCGGCAGACGCGGTTCCACCGAAGGCCAGCTTTACACCGACACCAAATACTACGAGAACGTTGAAGGCGCCACCCGCGCCGGCCTGCCCCACGGTGTGTACTTCTTTTCCCAGGCAACGAATGAACAGGAAGCACTTGAGGAAGCCGAATACGTGCTGAACCTCATCAACGGCGCCGGCGTTACCTATCCCGTGGTTTACGACCAGGAGCCAGTAACCGATTCCAGCGGCCGCGCCAACAACCTTTCCGCCGAGCAGCTTACCAAGAACGCGCAGACGTTCTGCAAGCGCATCGAAGAAGCCGGCTACACGCCTATGGTGTACGGCAATCAGTACGACCTTTCGCGCCTGAACATCGACCAGGTGAATGCTGCGGTATGGTACGCCGAGTACACTGACAGCCACCCCACCAGCAGCTATCACGATTTCGTGATGTGGCAGTACTCGCATACCGGTAAGGTGAGCGGCATCAGCACCAACGTTGATATGGACATTCTGTTCGAAGCAGATTGGATCAGCCCGGAGCGATAAGCGCATCCATTCGGGCGCATCGAGCTTGCAAAGCATCCAGCGTCCCGATGCGCCCGAATTAGACAATCCCCTGGGTCCATCCAAATTGTCCGTTCAATACAGAAAGCCCCTTGATTCGTCGGGAATCAAGGGGCTTTTCGTTTTTACGTGCATGCACGCATCTATTCACCTGTGCCGAGCTTGCAGGCACCGCATCCGAAGGCTCGCCATGTTAGCTTTTCAGCGCGCAAATGCTTCTTCGGCCAGCACCTATTCGGCAACCACGAATTCGGTATTCGCCATGATCCAGCCTGCGGCCTTCATACGGGAAGCGCCTTCCTTCAGAAGGGTGCTACGACCAGACTTCTGCATGGCGTCGAATGCTTCTTCCTCACGGCCAGGAGCGATGTTGCGCATGGCAGCAATCATGTCGCCCGGCTCGAGCTTCAAAGCCTCGTGACGGAAGATGGCATCGAGGATGAAGCCCTGCAGCAGCTGCATCTTGGCCTGCGTTGCCAGGTTGGCGCGCACCTCTTCTTCCGTAAGATGCTGCTGCGCATAAAATGCATCGAGCGCCGTGCCTTCCTGCGCCAGCTGAGCCAGGAACGTTTCATAGAGCTCCTGCGTCATAACCTCGATCATCTTCGGGGAAATCTCGCCTTCGAAGCGCTTGGCATACTCATCCATGGCAGCGGCCATCTTCATCTGCTCGTAGCGGTTGGCAAGCTCTTCTTCGGACGTGGCACGGAAGCGCTGGCGAAGCTCGGCAACCGTGGAAATGCCCATGGGCTTCATGTTCTCCGCAACCCATTCGTCGGTGAGCTCGGGCACCTCTACCGCTTGGTCATCAGGCTGCAAGCCCTGCTGAGCCGCCGCGAACTGACGAACCAGAATACCAATCTGCTCATCGATGTCGGATTCGGCAACCTCGGGCTTCGGCTCAACTTCCACCTTCACGGGCTTGTAGCTGGAAAGCTCGAACTCAGGCTTCACCAAAACCGTCATGTCGAAGCTGAACATCTTGTCGGGCTCAGGAGTTTCCTCCGATTCGATGCCATAGGTGGAAACGGGCAGTGCGCCCTGCTTTTCCAGCGCAAAAGGAACAAGATAGTTGATTACCGCATTGTAAACGGCAGCCTTGCCATCCTCTTCGCCCAATGCGTTGTAGATCTTTTCCAGCGCAGTTTCGCCTTCGAGCTGATCCATCTGGTACTGCACAACAAACGCATCAAGGCCATCGGTGAATGCCTTGCTCATTTCAGCAGCAGAGGCAGAAACACGCAGACGAAGCTCTTCGCCGCTATCTTTAAGCTGTTCGACCTTCATAGGTCTCCTTTCCAACGAGGCGCACATCGCAAACGCGGCGGCGCAATCGTATAATTCCCCATAAACGTCAAAGCGCCCCGTTGCCGCACTGCGGTAGCGAAACGCATCAACTTGTGCTTATAACGTGGAAGGGAACTAATTCCGTGACATTCAATGATAGCGAAACCGGCGGCAAACGCTACACCCTGCGCCCCACTTTCACGCCCCTTCCGAAAACAAAGAAACATGCCGAAACGCAGTCAGGCGCCGGGAAGGAACCGCCATCCGTCGCTCACTCGGAATCCGAAACCGTTCAGGCAAAGAGGCAGAACCCCGCCGCTTCCGTTATCCGCGCCGCCAACGAAGATGACGATCTGTACGACCCCTACTCCGACTATCACGACGGCACCCTGAAAGCCGCCGAATTCGAAGAAGACCCTTGGAGATAAGTTTTCATAATCCGGGTATGCGCTAGTAAATCAGCAAGCGACGTTCTGGCGAGTGCAGGAGAATTGAAAGGCCCATAGGGCTGGCCTTTGCGCCGCCCTATGGGCCTTGAGATTTTCCTGTGCCGTCAGAACGCCGCGCAGCGTCATAACGTCTCAGACGAAAGAAAGGTCCGCTGCAAGCGGACCTTCAAACTACAGAGCCTTCTTAGCAACCTCAACGAGAGAAGCAAATGCTTCGGGATCGTTGATAGCCATGTCGGAGAGCACCTTGCGGTCGAGCTCTACGCCAGCCTTCTTCAAGCCGTTCATGAAAACGGAGTAGGACAGGCCGTTGATACGAGCAGCAGCGTTGATGCGGGTGATCCACAGACGACGAACTTCGCGCTTCTTGTTGCGACGATCGCGGTACTGGTACTGGAGAGAATGCTGAACCTGTTCCTTAGCGGCACGGTAGGAACGGGACTTTGCACCGTAGTAACCCTTTGCACGATTCAGAACGGTACGGCGCTTCTTATGAGCGGATACAGCACGCTTTACACGAGGCATACTTGTTTCCTCCTATTACTTATATATCGATTAGCGAAGACCAAGGTTACGAGCTACAACCTTCTGGTCTGCAGCGGAAACCTCAGTTTCGTGACGGAAATTACGCTTACGCTTCTGGCTCTTCTTGGTCATGATGTGAGACTTGTAAGCCTTAGCGCGCATGATCTTACCGGAGCCGGTTACGCGGAAGCGCTTGGCGGTGCCGGAATGAGTCTTCATCTTGGGCATTAGTTGTCCTTCCCTTGTTCGTCCTTCTTTTTCTTCACCGTCGTAGGCAACGGAGCGATAAGCATATGCATGTTGCGGCCTTCCATCTTAGGCTGGTTTTCGATGACCGCTACATCCTTCAAGTCGTCCGCCAGACGCTCCAGAATGCTCAGACCTTGTTCAGGATGAGACATTTCACGACCGCGGAACATGATGGTGATCTTAACCTTGGAACCTGCCTCCAAGAAACGAAGCACGTGCTTCTTCTTGGTGGTGTAGTCGCCCACATCGATCTTGGGACGGAACTTCATTTCCTTGGTTTCGATCTTGCTCTGGTTCTTGCGCGCCTGCTTGGCCTTGATGGCCTGGTCGTACTTGAACTTACCGTAGTCCATGATGCGACATACCGGCGGCTTGGCCTGAGGTGCGATCTCTACCAAGTCATAGCCCTCGTTGTCGGCGATGCGCTGGGCTTGCTCGATAGGATAGATCCCCAACTGCGACCCATCATAAGCAATCAGGCGGCATTCCTTAACCCTGATGGCTTCGTTGAGCCTTGGTTCTTGAGCTGCTATGGTGCCCACCTCCTTCTTTCTGTGTTTCGGTGCTACCATGCACGAACCAAATTCTGCCGATAAAAAAGAAAAACCTGCGATCACACGATTGCAGGCCACACGAATCTTGCTAGGCAAGTTCTATTCATATGACCCATCAGCAACCTTGCGGCGCCGAACCAGGTGGAAGCAGGTAGCTTCTCTTGAAATCAGCTTTAGTAGAATACCATGTTTTCCTCCTGCGCGAAGCAGAAAGTTCAGATATCTGAAAAATTCATGCGCAGACATGAGCGCGGCTTTCATTATACTGCAGCAACTTGTGCGCAGAACGTCATGACAACCGCAAGCACAAAGGGAACGGCCACAGCAACCACTAGGAACTCCGCATACAACGGCCATCTGCGCAACAAGGGGAATTTCCTACGCAGCATACGCCTGTCGGAAAGCTCATAGCAGATGCACGTTGCCGAGGGAATCAAGAACACCAGATACTCCACCGCCCTGAACCAAGCCGGGTAATGCGCTTCCGGCATGTTAACTTGCGGCCAGAAGCACCCCGAAACGCCCACTGCCACAATCAATAGCCAGAATAGCACCAACGCCACGTTCCACGTCATGCCCAGCGCAGGAGGAATGCGCTGCAACAGACGAACAACGACGTTTGGGCCTTTACTCTTAGAAAGACCGTCTCCCTCAGCCTGCTTGTCACCTGCAGCAAGACGGTTTTCACCCGATGCATTGGCGGCACCCATTCGATGTTGGAACGCTGATGCACCTTCCGTAAACGCCTGCTGCATCTTGGCAACCGAAGCGTAGCGAGCGTCGGGGTCGAACGCGCAGGCGCGCAGAATCACCTGGCGAAACTCTTCAGGAACCGCTGAATCAGCAAACCCCGTCTGCCTATCCTTCGCGTCTGCCTCGCGCTCAGTAAGGCAATAGAACAGCAGCATACCCAACGCGTACACATCGCTGCGTACGTCGGTCTGACCAAAGCCGTACTGCTCGGGCGGCGCATAGGCGCGCGTGCCGAAATAGGTGGTATCGGAATCGTTCCCTGCGCGGTAGCAACGTGCAATGCCAAAATCGATCAGCGTCACCTTGCCCCAGGAAAGAATAAGGTTCGCAGGCTTCAGATCGCGGTGGATGATGGGCGGGTTGAAATGTTCGTGCAGTTCGCGCACGGCGTTGCATATTTGCGGGAACACCTCAACAGCCAGCTGCGGCGATGGGTCAAGGCGGTACACCACATCCTGCAGGGTTTCACCTTGGACATATTCCATCACAACGACCAGCTCGTCTTTAAGCTGGTACAGTGCGTAAATCTGCGGCAGATGTTCAAAGTGTGCACCGCGCTGCTGCGCCTGGTAGAGCTCCCGGTACGCCTGGCCAAGGCCGTTGGCCGCTTTCAAATATTTACGGATATACGGCCCACGCTCGGCGCCACCTTCATCTATATAAGTAACCAGCTGAGTTGTTTCAGAGGCCGATGTCTTCAGCACCTTGTCTACACGATAGCGATTGTCGTATTCAACTAAGGCGAGGAACGCAGAGAGCTCGCCTTCGTCGGCAGCTTTATCTTCGACAGCTTGCAGCCCCTCCCCGCTCACGGAAGGCGCCGCTGAAGGCCGAGCTTCACCACCCGACTCCAGCGAGGGCGCAACACCTGCGGCAGGCACAGCAAGACGGCCCTCGCCTTCGGTAGAAGGAGCAGGGCCGCCTTGCCCGCTTTCGGCATGGGCGCCGAACACCGGTATTTCACTGGTTGAAGGCACTAGCAGATGGTTTCTTCCCCGAAGCGGTACAGTTCTTCGTCGGTCTTTTGAAGAGAATATCCCTTCTGTACTGCGAAAATGATAATGGCATCGCGCTTGTTCTTGCAATACAGCTCGTTTGCGCCCGCCGCTTGCAACAGCCGGTCGGTTTCGCGCAGGTTCAGGTGCATGGCGAACGCCAATTGCAGCACCTTGTTGCGCGACGCCTTGCGCGTCCCCTTGAAAATCTGATAGCCGAACGTGTCGTTCAGGCCCGCTTCATGGACCACCTTGGAACGCTGCAGGCCCTTTTCATCCAACAGCTGCTGCAGGTATTCCGACAAAGACCGCTTCGACGGGTTCGCCTTCGAAAAGAACGCGCCCGGGTCTGGCGAGGAAAGCAGCTCGTCAAGCAGTTCTTCTGTTAGGGGCTCTTTCACGCGCCGCTTCCTCCTTCGCTTTCTTTTTCCACGAACCATAGTAGCAACCTCGGCGCTGCTCAGGCCGGCAGGATGCGTGATTCTCCAGGCAACGCGACGCTTCGTTCTTTTCGGGTACGTCATTCCAGGGCTACCACGAAGTGATGTCCCCGCGGTCGAACGTGGCAACCTGCTTCGGGTCGCTTACGCCTGCGTAGGCCTCGAACTTCCAGCTTGCCCCAGCCTTCAGGCCGTTCACGCCGTCGGATGCGTTGCCAATCAAGTTGCCGTCTTTGTCGTACAGGTTGTAGGTTACGCCCACGTAGCTTTTGTCCTGGCTGGTGGTGTTGGTGATGGTGCCAGTGATGGTTGCGCTGTAGCTGTCTTTGTTCAGTGTTTCGTCGGATATGGTGAAGTCGGCCTTTGCGGCATCGGCGGAATCGGTGCTTGAATTGGTAGCGGAAGATACCGTAGTTGCGCTTGATGCGCTGTTCAAGGCAGCGCTGTATGCGCTTTGGGACGCCAGCACAACGGCGCAGGAAATAACACAGATAATCAGAGCTGCAATTGCGAAGGCCTTACCGCTTTTCTTCCCTTTCGCAATTCCCACGAACCCGACAATGGCGAAGATGATGCCGAGGATGGCCAGGAAGAACGAGATGTTGTTCACGATCGGCACGAACGAGGTGAGCAGTGCAATAATGCCCAGCACGAAGCCGGCGATGGCCATGCCCGATTTAGCGGGAGAAATAGGCGGCATTGGGGAATTGCCGTATTGCATTGGAGGCTGCTGAGCGCCATGGGCGGGTTGTTGCCTGTTGCTGTGCTGATTCATATGAGTTCCTTTCGCAAGCGTGAGGCGCGCCATACGGCACCCCTCGAATAACCTGCGAAAACAATACGCAACACGAATTTTCATTTCATTAGCTGCCAGCTAATGTTGGGGTGGAAATACGAGAAGGATGAAATACTGAACAAGGGTAGATCAAATCCGCTCCCCTTCGCACCAGATTCAAAAAACTTATTGCCATCGTATAAGAGGACGAAAGAACAACAGTTGACCCTTTCTAGCCACCCGAATTGCGGAAAACCAAGCCCGCCAATGATGGGATAATGCCTATATTCGACAGAACGATCAAGGAGCGTGTCATGGCAAACGAAGAAATCATGCCCCCGGAAGACGAAAACCGCAAAAAGCTCGTTGCCAAACAACTTGCATCGACCAAAATCTACCTAACGCCTACCCAAGAGCACGTAGACGCCTCAAACGCAATTAAACTCCCGCTCAACAAAATCCCCCAGCTTGGAGTAGCGTTCGCTTCGTTGCCTTCCATGTTCCGCACTGTCACCACCACAGTAGATGCCCCAACTTTGCTACAAGCCACTGATAAATTCGGTAATCCGCTTGATCCTTCTGTCCTCCAATCCTTCAAGGATGGCAGCGGCCTTATGGGATCATTCCGCGACGAAGCCAAGGGATTCGGTCAAGCGCGACTACACGTGGTTGAAGGCGATACCATAAAAAACATCACGCACGTACCCTACGACCCTACAATGTTGTTCATGGCGGCAGCTCTCGCGCAAGTCAATCAAAAACTCGATTCTATCCAGAAATCAGTGGATGAAATGTTCGAATACATGCGTCAGCGTGACAAAGCCAATATGAAAGGCAACCTCAAGACGCTCACCGACATCCTTAATTGCTACGGACTCAACTACGGCAACACCACCTATATGGCCAACGCCCACATGAAGGTGCTCGATATCAAGCAGGCGTCCGAGCAAGACATGGAAATGTTTCGTGGCCAGACGCAATCCGAGCTCAAGAAAAAGGGAATTGCGGAGGTGCGAAGCGGTGTCGAAAAGCGCCTTAACAAAGTGCTCGACTATCTCAAGGATTACCAACTCGCCACATACATCCATGCGTTCTCCCTGTTCCTCGAGCCTATGCTTGCCGAGAATTTCAAGCCCGCCAAACTCGCTGATGTCTCAGCAAAAATCGAAGCCGATTCGCTTGCGTATCGAGAGCTTTACACCGAGTGCTACAACATGATCGAGTTCGGCAGCGCTGGAGCCATTGATGCAACGCTTCTGAACGGTATTGCATCTGCGGGAAAAGTACTTGGTCGAGCAATCGCAAAGACACCAGTGGGCGACCACACGCCCATCGATGAAGCATTCGAGGGAGCGGGGAAAGCTGTCAGCAATTTCAACGACCACCAATCCAAAAAGCTTATTGAAAAACTCCAACAGGCGAAAACACCCGATGTCATACCTTTTAAACAGTGCGCGCAGGAGATAGATATTCTCTACAACCAGCCCACTCGGATAGCTATCGATGCTGAAAACGTTTACGTACTGCCGACCAAGCATCCAGAAAAGCAACTATGAGAAAACTAGTGCAAACAGGCACAAAAGAGTTTCAAACGCCTTTGGGCGCAATCCGTATCGTTGGTCCTTGCGGGTGCGTGCCATTCTCGGTATTGCAATGCCCCGTGCCCAACTACTACGAAACAGCCCTCAAACACTACTACACACTCAGGATTGCGCTCGCCGATCTTTCCGAAGGCGAGAGGTACACGGTCGAATTTGACGGTCCCACTTTACAGCGCGCAGATTCAGACCAATATGGCCAGATATATGAAGTAAGCGAAAACGGCATCACTGTTGGCATCAGCGGGGCTAGCCCAAACGAAGATAATTTTTCATGGCCAAAAGGCCCTACCCCCAACTTAAAAGGTTTCTATATCATTTGGGACGACCCACACGAAGGCTGGTTCACTATCGTCAAATGCAAAGATTCAGATGGATTCAACAGCATTTACATCGATGTTGGTTGGGTGCCCACCGCACAAGATCCAGATGACATACTTTCTCTTGTGCTGTTCTACTGACGTTTTTACTTCGTTTTGCAAAAGCGTTAGAAAGGCGAGAATTCTACCCATATTTCAGCCTTCCATTGCACATCGCAGCCCAACGTGCAAAGAACTGGAACATCGCACCCGAGTAACAGCTACTCGCGCATTATAGAAACCGCGATCTTCTTCACCGTGTTGGCAAGGTCGCCCGTTTTGTTGGCTTCGGCGTAATCGTAGTCGAGCGTGGCCGTCCAAGAATACTGAACGCCGTCTGCCTGCGCTGTGCCGTTGAACGTATAGGTTTCGCTGGTCAACGTTTTCTTGTCGGGGCCGTAACTGGAAAACTCCTTGCGGTCGGGCAGCGTTACGCTCCCCTCTTCCACACCGGTAAGACCAACCTTGCCCAGCAGGTTTTCCACGATATGAAACTTCTGAACGGCATCGGTAAAGGAAAGGCTGCCATAACCCAGCAACGAAGTGGGCGCACTGTACGATGCCGCTGTAACGGCGCCGTTCGAATCGAATCCAAGGGTAACCGTCGGCGTGCCCGAAAGCGCATCGCCCTTTTCGTCGGTGAGCACCACGGTTTCCTCGTCGGTGAAACCGACCGAGCTCATGGGCGCTTCGTCCTGCACGGCAGCACCATGGCCGATCTTCTGCACGGCGTCCGCTTCGGACAACCCCATAAGGCCAACCAAGTTGATCACTTGCGTAGAGGCGTTAGTCACCTTCGGCTTGTCACTTTTGGCTTCCTCCAGAGCTTCAGTATCGTCCTGAGCGGCAAAGCCGTGCAGTTCAGAAGCAGAATTGAAGGCAAAGGCAACGGCCAAGGCCACAGCGGCAAGCGCCATAACAACGGCAAGCACGATAAGCCAGGTTACGCCCTTTTTAGCCTTGGGGGTTTCGTCGGTTACCAGCACGCGTCCTCCTTCAGGCTATCCATGCGAAACGGCAAAGTACACGGCAAACGCCACCAAGCACAGCACTACCACAACGATGATGGCGCGCTGCACGCCCGCCATAGGCACCGGGCCATCCAAATCGTCGCGGCCATCGTAGCTGTCGGATTCATCGGCCGCGCTTTTATCCGCAGCGGAACCCGCCGTATTCTGGCTAGAAGACGCTGCTGCATGTTTTGCACTTCCGGCTGCACCTTCGCCGGCACGTTTCGCGCTTTCAGGCACAGCAACATTGGCAGCCGCAGCAGCTTGCTTGCCCGCACCAGTAGTAGCGGCGCCCGTCCGCTCACGATGCACGCCCTGTGCGTCGACGCGCACCACCTCTTCATCAGGGGCGATGTCCACGGAAATCAGCGAGTATGTGCCTTTGCCCTTTGCCATCGCGTGCCCTAGTTCATGTACTCGGCCATAGCAGCGGAAAGCGAATCGGCAAGCTGTTCAGCCTGGTCGGCGCTTTCACCTACGGTGAACAGGTACACCTTCACCTTGGGTTCGGTACCGCTGGGGCGAACGATAACCTTGTTGCCCTGCTCCAGGTCAAATTCCAGCACATTGGCGGAAGGCAGGCCGTTCACGCCCTGTTTGTAATCCAGGAACTGCTCTACCTTCAAGCCCGCAACCTGGGTAAGCGGCTTTTCGCGGAAACCCGCCATGATGGAAGCCATGGCTTCAGCACCTGCCGAGCCTTCGAACGTATAGGAGACCGTGCGATTGTGGTGGAAACCGAACTCACAGTAAATATCCTGCATGGCCTGGTACAGGTTCTTGCCCAGCGTGCGGTAATAACGTGCCATCTGGCAAATGAGCATCGAAGCCACTACAGCATCCTTGTCGCGCGCGTGGGTGCCCGCCAAGTAGCCATAGCTTTCCTCGAAACCGAAGATGAAGCGGTCCTTTTCGTTCTTTTCCTCGAGCTCAGCGATTACGCCACCGATGTACTTGAAGCCAGTAAGTACGCGGCGCATGTCAACGCCGTACTTCGCGGCCACAGGGTCAACCAAGCTGGTGGAAACGATGGTGGTAACGGCAACGGGGTTTTCGGGCAACGTGCCATTTGCCTTGCGCATACGGCAGATGAAGTCGAGCAGCAGAACGCCCACTTCGTTGCCAGAAAGCAGCTGGTAGTCGTCGCCGTCCTTCACGGCAATGCCCACACGGTCGGCATCGGGGTCGGTTGCCAGAAGCAGATCGGGGTGCACCTGTTCGCACAGGTCAATGCCGCACTGCAGCGCCTCGCGGATTTCAGGATTCGGGTACGGGCAGGTGGGGAAATTGCCGTCGGGCTTTGCCTGCTCTTCTACCACATGCACATCAGTAACGCCGATGCGCTTCAAAATGCGCGTTACGCATTCCAAGCCCGTGCCGTTAAGCGGCGTGTACACCACGCGCAGGTCGGATTCTTCCTGATCCACGTGCTGTTCGTACACAGCGTCCAGGAACGCATCCAGCACATCTTCGCCGATGAAGTTCGCCAAGCCCTGCGCCTGTGCCTCTTCAAAGGGCATGGTGCGCACGTCGTCGAACATGTCTACCGTTTCGATGGCCTTAGTGATGGCATCGGCAATCTCGGATGCAATCTGGCAGCCATCGGGGCCATATACCTTGTAGCCGTTGTACTTGCTGGGGTTGTGGCTTGCCGTGACGTTAACGCCGATGGCGCAACCCAGGTAGCGCGTTGCAAAGGAAAGCGCCGGCGTGGGCTGCAAGCGCGGGTACACGTACGACTTGATGCCGTTTGCCGCCAGCACGCTTGCCGTGGTATGGGCGAACAGCTGCGAATTGATGCGCGAATCGTAGCAGATAGCAACCGTACCCGGCTCGCCGTCGCCAGCCTGCGCTTTGATGAAGTTGGCGATGCCCTGAGTAGCCTGGCCCACCGTGTGGATGTTCATGCGGTTGGTGCCCGCACCCAGCACGCCGCGCAGGCCCGCCGTGCCGAACTCCAACGTGCGATAGAACGCATCTTCGATTGCCACTTCGTCACCCGATTCGCCCATGGCCTTCAAATCGGCCTGAAGCTCAGGGTCGGTAACCTTTTCGCACCAAAGGTTGTACAGAGAACGGCAATCCATGAAGCACTTCCTTACTAATGAATGTCGAAGTAAAACGATTGCTCCAGTATAGCAAGGCACGCCTGGTTGTGCCCCGTTTGGCAAAACGTTTGAAAGACGAACATGCGGCATGCAGCAAAGCCTAGCCACGCAATAACGCTACATGGCCAAAAGAAAACCCCGCCGCATATGCGACGGGGCGCGCAATCAGATGATAAAGCTCTTACCCTGTACCCTCTGATTCGGGACTGAACCCGCGAAGCAAAGCCTGCGTGGCAAAACTGCCTTTCCACAAGCCCTTACTTGTTGTTGTGTTTTCAGTTATATACCGCCTGTTTCAATTAGTAAAACAGTAATCTATTATAACGGTGTTAAGAATCACTAAAAGGAATCGCTCATGGATACTTCCCGTTACCGCGCCTTCGTGCAAGCCGTCGACCAAGGCAGCCTTTCAAAGGCGGCGAAGGCATTGGCCTACACCCCTTCCGGCGTAAGCCAGCTCATCACCGCGCTCGAACGCGACTTGGGGTTTTCCGTGCTTGAACGCGGATCGCACGGCGTAAGCGCCACCGCCGACGGCGCCCACATCCTCCCCGTGGCACGCGCCATCGTGCAGGAAGAAGAACGTCTGCTGCAAATGAGCTCGGAAATCAAAGGCCTTTCGGTAGGCCAGGTTACCATTGGCTCGTACCCCAGCGTTGCCGCCCACTGGCTGCCCGGCGTTATCAAGGAATTCCACGACGCCTACCCCGCTATCGAGGTACGCATTATGGAGGGCATTCACCAGGAAGTTACCGAATGGATGGATTCCAAGGAAGTTGACCTGGGCTTTATCAGCTACGAGCCTACGCTTTCCTACGACTGGGTACCGCTTGCCCGCGATCCTATGGTGGCCGCGCTGCCGAAAGACCATCCGCTGGCGCATGCAAGCAGCTACCCCATCGAACAATGCGTGAACGAGCGGTTCATCATGCCGGGCAAAGGCCAGGACGTTGACACCATGGGTGTGCTTTCGCGTCACAAGCTGTACCCGAACATCGCCTACGAAACCATCGAAACGGTTGCCACCCTGGGAATGATCGAAGCGGGCATGGGTATGACGGTTATCAACAGCCTTGCCGTGCAGAAATACGGGTTCGACCTGGCATTGGTTCCGCTGAATCCGCCGGAGTCCATCCTGTTTGGCATCGCCGTGCCCTCACTGAAAACCTGCGCACCCGCCACGCGCCACTTCATCGACTGCGCTGTGGAACGCTTGAAAAAATGACAAAAAGGGGACTGTCCCCTTTTTGTCATTCCACGGGTACCAGGGAATCGCCGCGGTCTTCCACGATATGGTGGCCGATGCGCTCCATGCGCGCATGCAGGCACCAGCGGCACTCCGCCGCTTCTTCGCCCGTGCAGATCTTGTTGTCGTACAGGCTGTAGTCCTTGCGGTGCGCAACGGGCGAAAGGTTCGGCATCACCACATTGGCACCCGCCAAAATACCCTGCTCACGCCCATCGGGGGCAATGGTGCCCAATGCTGTGGTGGCAGGAATAAGAGCATCGGGAAAGGCCAAGCGCAGAAGCGAAACCATGAACAGCGTCAGTTCAAGTGAACCTTGCGGCTCATGCGCGAACGGCGTGTCCTTGTGCGGCACGAAGGGCCCAATGCCAATCATATGGGGCTGCAATTCCTGCAAGAACACCATGTCTTCTGCAAGGCAGTGCGCCGTTTGCCCGGGCGAGCCCACCATGAACCCGCTGCCCACCTGGTAGCCGATTTCACGCAGCATGCGCAGGCACTGCTTGCGATGCTTAAGCGACATCCCTTCCGGATGCAAAAGCGCGTAATGGGCGGCGTCTGCCGTTTCATGGCGCAGCAGATAGCGCTCGGCTCCCGCAGCAAACAACGCCCGGTACGATTCCTCGGGGCGCTCGCCCAGCGAAAGGGTTATGGCGCAATCGGGGTATGCGGCATGAATTTCCGAAACGATGGCCACCATGCGTTCGTCGTTGTAGTACGGATCTTCCCCGCCTTGCAGCACGAAGGTGCGAAAACCCAGCTCATGCCCCTGTTTGCAGCACTCAAGAATCTCTTCCTTGGAAAGGCGGTAGCGGTTCGCACGGGAATTGCTTTTGCGGATACCGCAATAAAAGCAGTCGTTCTTGCAGTAATTGGTGAACTCGATAAGCCCGCGCGTGTACACGTTGGTACCGTAGCGCGCATTGCGCAGAACACGGGCACGCGCCGCCGCTTCCTTTGCCACTTCGGGCGTACGGCCCACAATAAGGCGTTCCCATTCCTCACACGAAAGCGTATGGGCTTGCTCAAGCCTATTTAGCAACGAAAGCATTTCAGACGACACCGCAACCTCCAAACATTTCGCCCCATTGTAACGTTGCCAGCACACGCGGCATTCGGCAAACCCACCGAGCCGCATGCTTCGCACATCAAACGGAAACCCGCGCGAGCAAGCGCATGTGCACTTGCTCTTGATAAGCCCGCCGAAAAGCGCTTAACGAGCAAAGCGGCATTCCCAGCACACGAAGCCGGCACAACGCACACCAGAGCGAGCGCGGAACGCCTTTGCCATCGCGTACAATCAACCTTATGAAAAAGGAAACGTACCAAACCATCACGGGCTTTTTGCGAAGCCGCCCCGCACTGGCAAAAGCAGTAATCGGCACGAACAAGGCCATAACGTACGCCATCTACGTGGCGTATCCATGCCTGCTTGCCTGGCTTGCGCTGCATAACGGAATCGAAGCGCTCACCTTGGGAAACATCGATCCTCGGTTCTGGAAGGCGCTTTTGATCCCTGCCATCAGCTTCGTGGCGGTAAGCCTGTTCCGCAAGGCATTCAACGCACCACGCCCCTACGAAATGTTCGGCATTCCGCCGGTTTTGGCGAAGGACACAGTGGGCAAATCGTTTCCCAGCAGACATACGTTTTCCATCTTCGTCATCGGTATGACGTTCTTGGCAACCTGTCCTGCTCCTTGGGCAGGGTGGCTGGTGCTGGCGCTGGGCGTGTGCTTGGCAACCGTGCGCGTTCTTGCCGGGGTGCACTTCCCCCGCGATGTTGTTGCGGGAGCCGTCGTGGGCATCGCATGCGGACTGATAGGATTCTGGGCCTTGTGATCGATGCTTGGGCGCCCTCACGGGAATAGCCCCGCATCCACAATCGAAGCGCGCAGTCCTAGCCAATCCCCCAAAACCGCCAACCAAGGCCGCCCCATCAAACGCCTTCACCCACAACGAGATGCGTTCGCTCGGAAGCAACCCACAAGATATGTGAAACGCATCCGAAACAAACCAACTCACAAAAACCGCTCACCGAGTGAAAAACGTGTTCAAAACGCGTTCGTTGCCCATTCGTCACTTTTTCGAAAGAAAGCTCTTGCACAGCTGAAACAAGACGCGCATAATCCACCACAACATATTTCCGTGAAGCTTTTGGGATCCGAAACACGAAACCGAAAGTGGAGAAAACTCTGGAGAATCTCTTAGATGAGTGCCGACGGTGCAAGGCTCCAAGCCACACGTTCCCAATCAGCGGAACGGCTTTGGAAGCTGAATCTCTCAGGCAAAAGGACAGAGACGGGTTTTAACTCGCCCCTATTTTTATTCAAGGTTTCCCTAGGGTTTTCGAAAACAAGAACCCTAGGAGGTTACCAAACGTGGATGAATTGCTGTTAATCGTCCAAACCATCAATTCGTATCTTTCGAATTACGTCTTGATCATCCTGCTTATCGGTGCAGGCCTGTACTTCACCATCCGCACCCGCTTCGTTCAGGTTCGCTGCTTCGGCGAAGGCCTGAAAAGGCTTTTCGGTGGCTTCTCTCTGAACGGTGAAAAGCACAAGAGCGGCATGAGCTCGTTCCAGGCGGTTGCCACGGCAATTGCTGCTCAGGTTGGTACCGGTAACATCGTAGGCGCTTGCGGCGCAATCCTCATCGGCGGCCCGGGCGCAATCTTCTGGATGTGGGTTATCGCCTTCCTGGGCATGGCCACCAACTATGCCGAGGCTGTCCTGGCGCAGAAAACCCGCAAGGTTGACGAAGACGGCACCGTACATGGCGGCCCGGTTTACTACATCAAAACCGCATTCCACGGCAAGTTCGGCACCTTCCTGGCAGGTTTCTTCGCAGTAGCAATCATCCTGGCTTTGGGCTTCATGGGCTGCATGGTTCAGTCGAACTCCATCGCATCCACCATGAACACGGCATTTGGCATCCCCACCTGGATCATGGGCATCATTATCGTGGTCTTCGCCGGCTTCATCTTCCTGGGCGGCGTTTCCCGCCTGGCCGCGGTAACCGAAAAGGTTGTTCCCTTCATGGCTATCGTGTACTTGATCGGCGGCATTGCCGTGCTCGTTGCCAACGCACCTCATGTGGGCGACGCATTCTTCCTTATCTTCGAGTTCGCCTTCAACCCCGACGCAGAACTGGGCGGCGTGACCTTCGGCATCATCGCCGCACTTTCCCAGGGCGCAAAGCGCGGCCTGTTCTCGAACGAGGCAGGCATGGGCTCCACCCCGCACGCTCACGCTATGGCAAACGTCAAGAACCCGCATGACCAGGGCGTTCTGGCACTCATCGCCGTGTTCGTAGACACCTTTGTAGTTGTTACCATCACCGCACTGGTTGTTATCACCGTTCTCTACACCGGCAACGGAGCACTTGCCCAGGGCATGTACGACGGCATCGACAAGACCAACATGGCCCAGATCGCCTTCGGCAGCCTGTTCGGCGAAACCGGCGGCAACGTATTCGTAGCTATCTGCCTGCTGTTCTTCGCCTTCTCCACCATCCTGAGCTGGAACCTGTTCGCCAAGATCAACGTGCGCTACCTGTTCGGTAAGAAGGCCGTGCCCGTGTTCAGCGTTATCGCCCTGTGCTTCATCTTCGTTGGCTGCATCCTTTCCAACGACCTGGTATGGGAGCTGGCCGACATGTTCAACCAACTTATGGTTCTGCCCAACGTTATTGCCCTTATTGCCCTGGGCGGCGGCGTTTCGATGTGCGCCCGCACCCGCGGCAAGAAGTTCGAACTCAAGCAACAGCACCTTGAGGAATCTTCAGAGGCCAAATAACGCACCAACCCAAACGCTTCACGAAAGAGCCTCGCTCTAGAGGCAAACTCCCCCCATGAGGAAGGCGGCCCCAGTGGTCGCCTTCCTCATTTTTATGTACAAATAAGCTAAAAACGTAGAATTGGCTCCCGACCTGCGCCGTTGCACAACAGGGAAAATTCCACCTGCGGTTATACCAGATATTGAGAAATCAATGCTAATCCGTTCCCCCGCAATAACGCCCCGCCCACCCAAGTTCATGAAAAATGAACATGTTTTAACTAAAATGAACCATCGGTTGAAGCGGGCAACATTGCTCACGCACCACCCAACGAAAGGAGGGCTACGTGAGCAAGACCGTAGCTATTGTGGGCACCTTCGACACCAAGGGCGAAGAGTTCCAATACGTAAAAGAGCGCTTCGAGGAACTGGGCATCAACACCCTTACCATCCATTGCGGCGTGTTCGATCCGACGTACGCACCCGATATCTCAAACGAAGAGGTAACGAAAGCGGTCGACATCGAGCTTTCCACCATCGTGGAAAAGAAAGACCGCGCGCTTGCCACCCAAACCATGACCGATGGCATCAAGCAGCTGCTTCCCGCGCTGTACAAGAACGGCCGCTTCCAGGGCGTGTTTTCCATGGGCGGATCGGGCGGCACCTCCATTGCCACTGCAGGCATGCAGCAGCTGCCCATCGGCGTGCCGAAGATCATGGTTTCCACCATGGCATCGGGTGACACCACCCCTTATGTCGGCGCATCCGACATCAACATGTTCCCTTCCATCGTGGACGTTTCAGGCATCAATTCGTTTTCCGCGACCATCTACAACAACGCCATCCATGCCATGGTGGGCATGTTGAGCTACGACGTTCCGGAAATCGAATCCGCGCGTCCGCTGGTTGCCTGCACCATGTTCGGCGTAACCACGCCCTGCGTTACCAAAGCGCAGCAGCTGCTTGAAGACGCCGGTTATGAAACGCTGGTATTCCACGCAACGGGCACGGGCGGAAAGTGCATGGAATCGCTGGTGCGCGGCGGATTCATCAAGGGCGTTTTGGACCTCACCACCACCGAATGGTGCGACGAGCTGTTCGACGGCGTGCTTGCCGCAGGCCCCGACCGCAACGATGCCGCTGCGCTGATGGGTGTACCTGCCGTTGTTTCGGTTGGTACTATGGACATGGTGAACTTCGGCCCTTGGGACACCGTTCCCGCACAGCACAAAGACCGTAACCTGTACAAGCACAACCCCACCGTTACCCTGATGCGCACCACCGCAGAGGAAAACGAAGCGCTCGGCAAGAAACTTGCCGAAAAGGTGAACCAGTCCATCGGACCTTGCACGGTTATGCTGCCCTTGAACGGCGTTTCGATGATCGACGCCGAAGGTCAGCCGTTCTACGGCCCCGAAGAAGACCAGGCGCTGTTCAACGCCATCCGTTCCGACATCGATCAGGAACGTGCAACGTTGAAGGAAATCGACGCTCACATCAATGATGACGAGTTCGCGCAAGCCGCCGTTGACGAGCTGATTGCGTTGATGGAACAGTAAATCCGACACGTTCTGCCCAGGTAAAGGCAAAAACTCGGACCTTTCACCTGGATTTCGTCCTGCCGTGCAAAAACTCGGGCACCACAGGTACACAGACGTTAGCAACCGGGGCCACGCCCCGAAAGAGAAAGGAAGCAACATGCTTTACAAGACCCGCGAAGAAATCATGGCCGACTTCAAGGCAAAACGTGCCAAGGGCGAAATCCTTTTGGGCGTTGGCGCTGGCACCGGTATCACCGCTAAGTCCTCCGAGGCCGGCGGCGCCGACATCTTCGTCATCTACAACTCCGGCCGTTTCCGCATGGCTGGCCGCGGCTCCCTTGCCGGCCTGCTTTCCTACGGCGACGCAAACCAGATTGTTGCGGAAATGGGCGCTGAGGTTCTTCCCGTGGTTAAGCACACGCCCGTTCTTGCCGGCGTATGCGGCACCGACCCCTTCCGCGTAATGGAAAAGTATCTGAAGGACCTAAAGGAACAGGGCTTCAACGGCGTTCAGAACTTCCCCACCGTGGGCCTTATCGACGGCGTGTTCCGCCAGAACCTGGAAGAAACGGGCATGGGTTATGGCCTTGAGGTTGACATGATTGCCAAGGCACACGAGCTCGACATGCTCACCTGCCCCTACGTATTCGACGAGCAGCAGGCCATCGACATGACCAAGGCGGGCGCCGACATCATCGTTGCCCACATGGGCCTTACCACCGGCGGCACCATCGGCGCAGAAACCGCCCGCACGCTCGACGACTGCGTTGAGATCATCAAGGGCATCGTTGAGGCCGTTCACAACGTGAACCCCGAAACCATGGTTATCTGCCACGGCGGCCCCATCGCCGAGCCCAAGGATGCCGCTTACGTTATCGAGCGCGTTCCCGGCATTGACGGCTTCTTCGGCGCAACCTCCATCGAGCGCTTCGCTGCAGAGCGCGGCATCAAGGCCCAGACCGAGGCATTCAAGTCCATCACCACGAAATAACGAAATCGGGACAGTCCCCTTTTTGTTGAAGGAGCCCTTCGGGGCTCCTTTTTTTGTGACGGCAGATGGGAAGTGGGGTCTGTTCCTGTTTCTCGCTAGAAAAGCTTGATGGTGAACGTGAAACTCTTCGCTTCGCCTGGTTGCAGAATGGTGATGCCCGCTTTTTCCTCGAACACATCGCTTTCGTTGTGCGCAGTGGTGTGGCCCGACCACGGCTCCAAGGCGATGAACGGTGCATC
Organism: uncultured Eggerthella sp.; assembly: GCA_958431815.1. Classification (GTDB taxonomy): domain Bacteria; phylum Actinomycetota; class Coriobacteriia; order Coriobacteriales; family Eggerthellaceae; genus Anaerotardibacter. The sequence continues at coordinate 30,460 of CAUASB010000002.1, forward strand.
GCCCGCTGCCGACCACACACCCACGTACCTGAAATCGGGAAAGCTAACGCGAACGCCATGACCGCTCTTCGTTCCCAGAAGCGTAAGCGTGCTTTCAGGAACATCGGTGAACATCAGGGCATCATGATCGAAACTGCGATGCGTCAACGCAACCGTATCATCATTAGCAGGGCACTCGTAAGCATCGTCCCAGCTCATAAGCCCATCTTCGCCGATAACCGGAAGCGTGCACGTCCAGGGCTTTTCGAATTTCAGAACGTAATCCTCGAACGTTTCGCCTTCCGCACCCGGCAGGGGCACGTTGAACGCTGGGTGCCCGCCCACGCAGAAAGGAAGCGGGACATCGCCCGTGTTCGTTACCTTGAACGTTTGAGAAAGCGTTGCTTCGCCCGTAACGGCATAGGTCATGTTCAGCTTGAAGCGATACGGATACGCCTTCAGCGTTTCTTCGTTTTCACGAAACTCGAACATTACGCTTGTGCTGCTCTGATCCACAACTGCATGCTCGTAGTTGCGCGCAACGCCATGACGGCCCATAACGCACGTGCCCTGCGCCGATTCCACACGCCCGTTGCGCAGCGAGCCCACGATAGGAAACAGGATAGGCGCGTGTCTGCCCCAAAAAGCAGAGTCCCCCTGCCAAAGATACTCGCGCCCTTCAAGCTGCAAACTAGAAAGCTGCGCACCCATAGGATCAATGGTGGCAGTGATGTTGCAACCCGATAAACGAACAAATTCAGACATAGCGCCCTCCATATAGAGCTATTTTGCAAAGATATTCAGAATGGTAGCGATAAGATTCTCTTACGAATTTAGCTGAAACTTGTAAAAGAATCTTCAAGTTCAACTAGCTAACCGGTATGAAGGCAAAAAGGAAGGAGCCCCGTGGGGCTCCTTCCTGGTTCAGTTGCGCCTTCCAGGCACGTTTCTGCTTGACGCGGTTGTACTTCGTGCTGCCGTGAGCACCGTACCCACAGGCGTAGCCGTTGTAGTGTGGCTTGGTTGCCAACGTGGCCTCTTCGACTGAAAGGTGCCACACTGGACCGGTTTTCGCCACACGCTTTTTGCGCTTCTTCGCCATAAGCTCCCACCTCCTTCACGAATCGATCTCGCAAGGATTGTAGCAGGCGCACAAGCGTTACCTTCAAACAGGATCGGACCGCAAGCCCGCACTACATGAAGCTCTCTATCGCTTTCACCAGAAGCTCGGTTGCGCCTTCCCCTGCACGGGAATCGTAGTAATCGATGAACCGCGGGTCTGCCAAATACCCCTGAGCCAAAGCCTTATGCGCTTCTTTAGTGTAGGCACCTTCACCCCATTGCATACGAATCCACTGCGCATGCATTTCCGCCAGCTCGCGTGCCTCAGGGCAATCTACGGAGCCATTTTCCAGAACAGCACCAAGCTTATCGATAATCGCGTTTTCAAGCTGTTCCTTGCTTGCCCATTCGTCATCACTCATATCAAGCAGACGATCGTTGGATGTATCTACCGCCGCATCGCCATAGCGTTCGCGTGCTTCCTCGCCATAACGCATTTCGTTAGCGTGCACGACGCTCCAACGCTTCAAATGAGGCAATACGGCACCCATGAGTGATACCGCCTCGTCTTCCGACATGCCCGTGTTTTTTGCCAATCGAGGCGCACAATCTTCAATCATTTCGTCCATTGTAGTGTCGTAGGTGTATTTCCCCTGTTCGTAGCACCACTTGCAATAATGCTCATCAGGCTGCCCCTTTGCATCGGTGCCGTATTCAGCAGGAAAAAGAATCATGCCGCAGCTTTCGCAATACCGCTCGGGCATGTCCAGCAGTTGCACAATAGGCTCATCGAGCACCGTGGCAATAAGCTTCAGCATGTCGATGCCCGGCACCACTTCGCCCCGCTCCCAACGCGAAACCGCCTGACGGGTAACGTAAAGCTGCGCTGCAAGCTGTTCTTGCGTAAGTCCCTTGCGCTTACGTGCTTCGGCAATTTTCTCGTTCAATTTCATAGCGCTCGCCTCCTAGCCAATTCCGCCTGCCTTCACTCTACGGGCATCGCGCCTGCAAACCAAGCAACAAACGGTTGCGCGGCACTGGCACGTAGCGTGCAAACGATCGAAGTCAAAGCAATCGTTTATCTAAAAGCCAACTCAACGGTCGGGCGCAATAAGGAAAACGCTACCCAGACTGCAAGATTCTTAAACGCAAAAAGAATAGAGAATGCGCAATCCCAATAGCGCGCTAAAGCCACTCCCCTATTTTTGAGTGCCGATGCAGTAAACCTCAACAGAACACGGGTGCATGTTTCCTATCCCAAATACGCAGGTATGATACGCTAACGAAAACGCGATTCATGAGGGGAAGGACGCCTAATGCCTTATCAGATTGTCACCGACTCTTGCTGCAACCTCACCGAAGACCTTATCGATGAACTTGAGCTGGAGATTCTTCCCTTGACGTTCATGATCGACGGCAAGCAGTATCAAAGCTATCTGAAGGGCCAGATTACCGACCTGAAGCAGTTCTTTACCATGATGCGCGAAGGCAAGGTCATAACCACTTCCCTGCCCAACCTCGCCGATACCGAAAAGCTACTCACCGAAATCCTCGAGTCTGGCAAGGACGTTCTGTACCTGGGCTTTTCAAGCGGGCTCTCCGGCACGTTCGAGGCAACCGAAACACTGAGCAAAGACCTGCGCCAGCGCTACCCCGAGCGCACGATTGAATGCATCGACACCTTGGCAGCATCCATGGGCCAAGGCCTGCTGGTGTACTATGCCGCCAAGATGAAGCAAAAAGGCGCCTCCCTGGAAGAGGTTGCCCAATGGGTTGAGGAAAACAAATTGCATCTGGCACATTGGTTCACCGTTGACGACCTTATGTTCTTGTACCGCGGCGGCCGCGTATCTCGCACTGCTGCCTTTGCGGGCAGCATGCTGAAAATCAAACCCGTTATGCATGTCGACAACGAAGGCCATCTTATTCCGCTAGAAAAGAAGCGTGGCCGCAAGAAGAGCATCCAGGGCCTGGTGGAACACATGGAGGCAACAGCATTGCAGCCAGTGGCAGATCAGATCGTTTGCATTTCGCACGGCGACTGCATCGAAGATGTCGAATACATGAAAAGCCTAATCACCCAAAAACTTGGCGTAACGAAGTACCTGGTTAATTACATCGACCCGGTAATCGGCGCACACTCCGGCCCCGGCACCCTAGCGCTCTACTTCCTGGCAACCGAACGTTAGCAGCTGAAAAAAAACGCCTGCCAGCGAAACCGACAGCAAACCAGCTTGCAGTCCGCAGATGATCAGCATAAACCAGGGCACCATATGCAAGCGCATCAGCAGTAGAGGGTTATAACAGATTACCGTTTTTGCGCCCGTGGCATCCATCATGCATTGATGTCACGGGCACTTTCAATTGGTCCAGCGCTAAATCAGCCTCACATGGAGCCAAAACCAGAAAACGCCCTTCCGATGGCAAAATAATCGACTTGAGAACGATTGCATGAGTCAAAATGCTTGTTTATTTGAACATATAGCATTGTTTGTATAATTATTCTTGCCGAAGGAGCCTAATTCAACCATTTTTAGGCTTTACCACCGTTCTCAAGTCGATTATTTTGCCACGAACACCCTGTTTTCTGGTTTTACGGGCAAGCCTGCCCGCATTTCACGCCCAACAAAGCCTGATACACTGATTTCCATGAGTGAATACGCCCTGCATACCGACGATTTACGCCCCTGGAACGGAAGCGCCATTATCTTGATGGATCTCGATGCGTTCTTCGCATCCGTTGAGCAGTTCGACCACCCGGAATGGAAGGGCAAGCCCGTTATTGTGGGCGGCGACCCCGCAAAACGCGGCGTGGTTTCCACTGCATCGTACGAAGCACGCGAGTTCGGCGTTCATTCCGCCATGCCCTCTTCAACAGCAGCCCGCCTGTGCCCCAACGCCATCTGGACGCCAGGCAATTTTCACCGCTATCGTGAAATGTCACAGGCAGTGATGGGTATCTTGCTCGATGAATCACCCCATTTGATGCAGGTGAGCATCGATGAGGCGTTCTTGGACATCACGCCCACCCGCACCAATCGCGAGCATCCCGTTTCGGTGGCACAGCGCATCCAACAGCGCGTGTCACAGTTGGGCATCACGTGCTCAATCGGTCTGGGTGAATCGAAATCGGTGGCAAAAATTGCCTCTAACCAGGATAAACCGCACGGGCTTACCGTGGTGTACCCGGGCGAATCGGCCGCGTTTTTAGCACCGCTTGCCGTTGGGGAAATGAGTGGCATCGGCCCCGTGGCGCAGAAAAAACTGAGCACCTACCACATCCGCACCTTGGGCGATGTAGCTTCCGCTGACCCAACGCTATTGCGTCAGGTGTTCGGCAAAAATACCCAGATGATGATCGATCGTTGCCGCGGCATCGACACCCCTGTAGTAGACGAGCACGAGCCGGCGAAGTCCGTCTCCAACGAAATCAGCTTCGCCGTAAGCCTAACCGACCGAAAGGAACTGCAAGCCCGCATAGCCACCATGGCACATAAAGTCGGCCGTCGTCTACGCCGTAAGAACATGGAAGGCACCACCCTTCACCTGAAAATCCGCAAAGAGGATTTATCGGTGCGCACCTGCCAACGCCGCAAAGCAAACCTGGGCACCAACGACTTGGCATGGCTGCCCGACTTGTACAGCATGCTCGATGAGGTATGGGATGGCTGGGAGCCGTTGCGCCTGGTAGGCGTTGGAGTAAGCGGGTTCGAAAACGAACCGGTGCAGGATACGCTGTTCGACCTCGCGCCCGACAATGCGAAACAGACTGACACGGCAAATAGCCCGCTTATCGCAAAGGCGAAAGCGAATAAGAAGCTCTTGGAGGCAAACGACCTTATCGCCCAGCGCTTCGGCGAAAACGCCGTGCGCTTCGGCCACGAACTACGCACCTACCGCGAAACCACCGGCAGCACCGCAAAGAACCCCGAGGATTACAAGGATTAACAGTTGCGCGGTTCTACGAACAGCACAACGTACGTGCGAAACGATATGGCGCTGCGCAGGCCTCTAATGGCACGGCTAACGGTCCAAACGGGCTGGACGTTTAGTATCCAGGTATGCGCCAGTAAAACAGCGAGCGAGCCCCTGGCGAGTACAGATGGTGGACTGAACATGCCAGTGGCATGTTCAGTCCCTAATTATGCGTCCGAGCGGACGCATCCTGCGCAGCTTTGCTGAGCAGGATTACCCAGGCGCGCTTCTGCACGTCAAGCCTGCTTGGACCGCCAGCTGTGCCGCCAGGGGCTCGCGCAGCGTCATTGCGTTTCGTGAGTTTTGCGCTGTCCAGCAGGACGGCGCAAACCCCTAATTGAACTTGAAGATTTTCTGAGCGATATGGTAAGCCGTCAAACCGAACTGTCTGCCCAGCGGCGTGGGGATGTTCGTGCCAACGTTGAGCAGCGAATGCTTCAGCTGGCTGTAGAGCTTGGCATCCTTCGCCTTGAGGTACGCCCACACATCGGCGCGCTTTTCCTCGTTTTCATCGCTTTGTTCCATGCGCAGGAACACCGAGCAAATGCACATCATCATGGAAAGGTAATTGTGCATGTACTTGCGCAAACGTGGGTTTTCCACGGTGTTCAGATCAACGGCGTCGATCATGGTCTTAGTAACGCGAATCTGCTGGTCAATACGGGAAAGCATAACCTTTTCGTTTACCGACTGATCTTCGCGGCCGATGAAGTAACGGTACATGTCCACATCGAAGTAGCGCATGGTGCGCACATGCGGCAAAGGCACATACACGAACACGTTGTCTACGTAGAAGCAGTGCTCGGGCAGCTTCAAGCCCATATCGCGCAACATCTTCGTACGATAGATCACCGAGTGCATCAGAAGATATTGGGAAGAGCGGAAATGGCCCGTATCCGACCAGCCGAATTCCTTGTCGGTCGGGAACACATTGGTGTAGCGCATAACGGTACGGGTATTCTCGAACACCTTTTCATACACGTAATTGCCAATAACCAAGTCGGTCGCCGCCTCTTCACCGGCTGCTTCTGCTTTGGCCTTCTGCTCGCGCAGGTACGGCATGATAACGTCCATGGCCTTCTTGTCCAGCCAGTCGTCGGAGTCGACTACCTTGTAGTAGAACCCTTCCGCTGCCTCCAAACCCGCATTCACGGCAGAGCCATGGCCGCCGTTTTCCTTATGAATAGCGCGAACAATGCCAGGATGCTCCTCAACCAAGCGATCGGCGATTTCCGCCGTGTTATCACGCGTAGAGCCATCGTCAACCAAGATGATCTCTATGTCGTCTCCGCAAGGAAGCAAAGACTTCACGCATTTCTCCATATAGTTGGCCGAGTTATAGCACGGCACCGCAAAGGAGATCGTCTTCATGAAGCGGCACACCTAACCTTTCCGTTCACGCCTTCTGAGATTAACCTCAAGGGCACATTATACCCACCCAGCGCCGCGCGCGGTAAAATGGAACGCGAGACAAACATCACCCATGAAAGGAATGTTTATGACCACGCTCATCGACTCGATGATCGAACGCGCTAAAGCGGACAAGAAGACCATCGTTCTGCCCGAAGGCCACGACGAACGCATCCTGGCTGCCGCCGAGGAAGCTCTGAAGCAGGGCATCGCCAACCTGGTAATCCTGGGCAATGAAGAAGAAATCAACGCCAAGGGCTATAACCTGGAAGGCGCCACGATCATCAACCCCGCAACGTCCGACAAGGTTGAGGAATTCGCTTCCCTTCTGTACGAGCTTCGCAAGAAGAAGGGCATGACCGAGGAAGAAGCGCATGAGCTGGTAACGAAGGACAACATCTACTTCGCAACCATGATGGTTAAAACCGGCCAGTGCGACGGCTTGGTGGGCGGCGCAAGCTGCGCAACCGTGAAGATCCTATCCCCTGCATTGAAGGTTCTGAAAACCGCACCGGGTGCCCCGATGGTAAGCTCACTGTTCCTGATGGAGGTTCCCAACTGCGATCTGGGCGAAAACGGCGTGTTCGCCTTCGCCGACTGTGCACTGGAAATCCAGCCTACCGCTGAAAAGCTTGCTCACATCGCCAACCTTACCAACCAGTCGTTCAAGCGCCTGCTGGGCAAAGAGGCGCGCATCGCGCTGCTTTCCCATTCTTCTTACGGCAGCGCCAAGAACGACGATGCCCAGAAGGTTGTCGATGCCATGGCGTATATCAAGGAAAACTACCCTGATTTGAATGCTGACGGCGAACTGCAGCTTGATGCCGCCATCGTACCCGAGGTTGGCGCCATGAAGGCCCCCGATTCGCCTGTTGCCGGCAAGGCCAACACGCTCATCTTCCCCGACCTTGATGCAGCGAACATCGGCTACAAGCTGGTTCAGCGTCTTGCCAAGGCCGAGGCTTACGGCCCCATCCTGCAGGGCATTGCCGCACCGGTAAACGATCTTTCCCGCGGCTGCACCGCAGAAGACGTGGTTGGCGTTATCGCTATCACCTGCGTTCAGGCGCAGACCCTGTAATTACGCTGCTCTCCAATCAGCAGCTGTTCGCCTGAAGCACATACGGTTAAACGAGAAAGAGTCTCCGAGGAGGCTCTTTCTTATGTTTGGGTGGTTTTTCGAAATGCGGGTTTTCGATACCAGGGTCATGCAGACCTTGAAGATGCGGCAATAATTCAGTGAACAGAATTCTAACGAGTGTAGGTGCAGCGCAAAGCCCATGGTGCTGGCCTTTGCGCTGCACCATGGGCTTTGGGGTTTTCTTGTGCCTTCAAAATCCCGCGCAGCATCACTGCAAGCAGATGAGCTTGCAAGCAAGCTTCACCCTTACTGCTTCTTGTACTTCTTCACCAGCTGACGACCGGAAATATAGTTCATGATTTCCGTGGTGCCGCCGGCAAACTCATACCCCTTCAAATCGTTCCAGATGCGGCCCGCGTTGATTTCCTTCGTATAGCCAATGCCCGCATAGATCGAAAGGGCATGCTCGGCAACCTTGGTAAGGTTCTGGCACGCATACGACTTCAGCAGTGCCGACTCAAGGCGCGTAGACTGACCCTTGTCTAGCATGGTGGTTACCTTGTACAGACGCGTGCGCACGTTGTCCAAAATGGTTTCCATCTCTACCAAGTGCTGCTGAATCGCACTGATGTGTCCGATGGGCTTCTGGAAGCAAATACGCTCCGAGCAATAGGCGCCCGCCTCGTTCATTACGGCCTGCGCCTGGCCCAGCGCCTGCGCCACCACCAGGCAACGCTCGAACTCGAGCTTCTTCATCAGGTTCTTCCAGCCTTCGCCTGGCTTGCCCAAGCGCATGTCTTCCGTAAGCACCACGTTATCGAAGAAGCAGTCGACGAACGGGACAATCTGCTGGCCGATCTTTTCCAAGCCGCCGAAGGTGTAGCCCTCGATATCGTTCGGAATCATCCACAGGGAGTACTGGTCGTTTTCATACGACGGATCTTCGTCTTTTGCCACCAGAATGGTGTATACCGCCAAATGACCGATGGTAACCCATGTTTTCTGGCCATTCAGTAGGTAGGTGCCATCAGGCTGCTTCACCGTTACGCAGGTCATGGCGTTGTTGTCCGACCCAGCGCCCGGCTCAGAAATAGCCGTTACCGCAACACTGGTGCTGGGAACGTTGTTCACCACATCCATGATCTTCTTCTGCTGCTCTTCGTTGCCGAACTCGATAACGTCCATAATCGAATTGAAGTCGGTCTGGAACGGCAAAACACACGTGGTGTACTCATGCAGCTTTTCCATAAGCAGCACCAGGGTAAGCTTGTCGCACGGAATGCCGCCCACTTCTTCAGGCAAGCCCAAGTGCATAAAGCCCAACTCGCGGAACGCCATAGCCGCTTCAAGGCTGATGTGATGATCTACCTCATATGCCTGTTTGATGGCTTCGGGCGTGAAATACTTTTCTGCATACTCCTTTGCGCTCGCAATGAACAATTCCTGGTCGGGCGTGAGCTCAAAATCCATTGTTCCCCCTAAAAATAAAAATCCCTCCATGAACGCGTAACACGTTCACGCACCTGATTCTAAACATTGCAGGCACGCAGAACCAATGCGCACTTCATATAAATTTTCAAGTAAAACATGTGATTCATTAATAAATCCGATAACCTCCAGCGCTTTCAAGGAGGCTACCATAGCTAAAAAGGCTTGTTACAGGGAAACAAGGAGGGGCCTTATGAAAGGGAGCGATCATACTACGCTCGTCACGGGGGAAATCGGCATTCCCACCTTCGATTTAACGGGAAAAACCGCCATCATCACCGGCGTTGGAAGCGAAATAGGCATCGGACGAGCCATAGCCCGCACCTTTGCCGCCCATGGCGCCGATTTGGTAATCGCCGATAAAGACGAAGAGAAGATCAACGAACGGGCGCGTGAGATAACCGCCGAATCGGGCAGGAAGATAATCCCTGTACGATGCGATGTTTGCTCTGGCAGCGACCAGGATCATCTGGTTGAGGTTGCCATGGAAACGTTTGGCAGAATCGATATCCTGGTGAACAACGCCGGCGTGGTGCTAAGCCATGACCAGCTCATCGTAGACACCGATGAAGACGAATTCGATCGCGTGGTGAACACCGATTTCAAGGCAGTGTTCTTCCTTTGCAAGCGCGTAGCGAAGGTAATGATTGAACAGGAGCAGGGCAATATCATCAACCTTGCTTCGGTTGTGGCGCGTGTTGCTTCCACCCGTATGGCCGCCTATGCCGCGGCCAAAGCTGCCGTGGTGCAGATGACGCGTTGCATGGCATTCGAATGGGCGCGCTTCAACATCCGTGCCAATTGCATCTGCCCTGGCTACATCAACACCAACATGACCCAAAGCACACTGAACAAGGAAAAGGCCTACGAGGCCATAACGCGGCCCATCCCCCACAACCGTAAAGTGGGCGACCCGATGGACATAGCCGCCGCAGCGCTGTTCCTTGCCTGCGATTGCTCCGACATGGTAAACGGCTTCCCCTTGTATGCCGACGGCGCCCGTTCAATCTGGTAGTTCACGAATAAGAGCGCCAATCAAATACCCACAGACAAGAAGAGCTCCCTTCAGGGAGCTCTTCTGCTACTTCTTCTTGTAATGGGAAGCAGGAACGATCTGGCTGCGATTGTGAACGATCTCGTACGTATCGCGCGCAATCATGTATTCCTCGTCGGTGGGGATAACGATGATGGGAACCTTCGACTTGTCAGATGAAATGATGCGCTCAAAGCCACGCTGCTTGTTCTTTTCCGGGTCAAGCACAATGCCCAACGGCTGCCAGCCGGCAAAGATCATACGACGCATCTTCTCGCAGTTTTCGCCCACACCGGCAGAAAGAACAATGGCATCGGTGCCCGACATAAGCGCCAAACACTGGCCGATGTATTTCTTCACGCGGGTCGAGTACATCTCGTACGCCAAGATAGCGCGCTTGTTGCCCGCATCCGACGCCTCCCGCACGCTGCGAAGGTCGTTGCTGATACCCGAAATGCCCAAAAGGCCTGATTCCTTGTTCAGGATGGTGTTCATCTCTTCGGGAGTATAGCCCTCGTGCTCCATAAGGAACGTGACGATAGCCGGGTCGATGGAGCCGGAGCGGGTGCCCATCATCAGACCATCGAGAGGGGTGAAACCCATGGTGGTGTCAATCGGCACGCCATGGTCTACTGCGGTGATAGAGCAGCCGTTGCCTAAATGGCAGGTAATCAAACGGATTTCGCTCAAATCCTCGCCCAAGATGGCAGCAGCACGTTCGCACAAATAACGATGGGACGTACCGTGGAAGCCGTACTTACGGATGCCGTACTTCTCGTAGTATTCGTACGGAATGGGGTACATATAGGAGTACTGGGGCAACGTCTGGAAGAACGAGGTGTCGAACACCGCCACCATTGGCGTTTCCGGCATAAGGGCGCGGCATGCGTTGATGCCCGCAAGCGCCGCTTTGTTGTGCAAGGGCGCCAACTCCGCCAAGTCGTCGATCTTGGCAATAACGTCGTCGTCGATGAGGGCCGATTCCTTGAAGAACTCGCCGCCGTGAACGATGCGATGGCCTACCGCGGCAATCTCGCTCATATCCTTGATAACGGCGTTGGGACCCGTGCTCAAAATGTCCAGAACCACGCGCATTGCCGCCGTGTGGTCAGGCAAAGGCAGCTTGTACACGAACTCGTTTTCGTCGATGCCGTGCTTGTGAAGGGACTGTTCACTGCCAACGCGCTCGCATAGGCCCTTCGCCAGTACCTTGTTCGTGGCAATGTTTACCAGCTGGTACTTCAACGAAGATGATCCCGCGTTAACAACAAGAATGTTCAAAACCAATCCCTCCTAGAGTGGTTGATGCTCAATCCATTGTACGCAAAAACGTCCTACCCCGTATTCCTGCTCGGGCGTTTTTACGGTGACTGGTGAGCGGCTGAAATACCGCTTTGAAAGGGGCAAATAAGCAGACGAACGGCACTGACCTGCGCCGTTCGTCTGGCGGATACCTTTAACAGCTGTTATGCCTCTGAAACCTGCGGCGCAAAAACTACAGAACGTGCTCGCCGAGGTTCTTGCCGCCCAGAACGTGCACGTGCAGATGGAACACGGTCTGGCCAGCGTCGGCACCGGTGTTCACCACTACGCGATAGCCGGACTTGTCGATGCCCTTGATCTTGGCAACCTTGGGTACGCGCGCCATAAGCTGGCCCAGAACCTCTGCCGGCACCTCGTCGTTCAAAGAAGAGAAATGCTGCTTGGGAACGATAAGCGTATGAACAGGAGCTTCAGGTGCAATGTCATCGAAGGCGTAGCACACGTCGTCTTCGTATACCTTGGTGGAAGGGATGGAGCCTTCAACGATATTGCAGAACAGGCAGTCGGCCATGGTTGGTTCCTTTCATTGGTGCATGCGCTCGGGCGCATGCGATGGACATATCAGGTTTACGCTTTCTGGAGCGTAGTGTCTACCACATCATCGTTAACGGGCATGCCGAGCTCGCCCTTCAGCACGTCGACACGTTGCTGCGCGTTTTCCAGGCGCCCGCGCAGGAAGCGGATGAGCACGATGCCGCGCTCGTACTTCACCAAGCTTTCCTCAAGCTCAAGCTTGTTGCTTTCAAGCGCTTCGACAATCTGGCCAAGTTCGGTAATAGCCTCTCGAAACGTAAGGTCTACCTTCTGCTCGTCACTCATCACTGTCCCCTAACGAAAGTAATTCCGACAATTCCGATACTGCTTCCTTTTCAACACGGCAGGAAAGCGCGCCGTCAATCAACTGGACTTCCACCACGTCGTTCGGCTTCGCGTCGTTTACGCTGCGAAGCACCGAACCGTCCTCTGCACGGGCTATCGACCAACCACGCTCCAAAATATGCAACGGAGAAAGGTCGTTCAGACGCGCCGTGGCCACTGCAGCTTCCGAATAGAACGGATCGAGCAACGTCTTGCCCAAACGCGCCAACGATTCGCTAGCAAGGGAAACCTGATGGTTCGGCCCTGCAAGGAGTGCATCGCCTGCCGCCTTAAGCTGTGAAGAGAGGCGGGAAAGCTCCCCTTGCGCAGGTTGCAAGGTGCGTGGCAGCGCAGAACGTAAACGTGCTTCGTACGAATCCAGGCGTTCCTGCTGGGACGTTGCGATGTGCGGCCCCACCCGGTTGATGCGGCTGGCAAGCTGGGAAACCGCATCCGCGCATCCCGAAACTCGCTGCGTGGCCGCCCGTTCCATACGGTCTTGGAACATATCAAGCGTGCGTGCATCTGCCTCGTACATCGAAGCCGGGTCACGCAACACGGGCCTTGAAGCCAGCGAATCCAGATACTCAACTGAACGGTTAAGGCGATTCACCAGCGTTTTGTCCATACGGCCGAACAGGGTGTCTATCATGGCCAAAAGCTCAGCGGAATCGGGCGATACCGCAAGCGCCGCCTGCGTGGGTGTAGAGGCACGGTAATCGGAGACCATATCGGCAATGGTAGTGTCGGGTTCGTGCCCGATGCCGGTAACCACCGGTACAGGGCAGGCGGCAATAGCGCGCGCCAAGCCCTCGTCGTTGAAGGGCATGAAGCTTTCAAACGATCCGCCGCCGCGCAAAAGCAGGATAACCTCTACCCCGGCATCACATACCAGCTGCAGCGCCTCGGTCATATCGTGCGCGGCCGTTGCCCCTTCCACAGGCACGCCGGCAACCACCATGCGCGCCATAGGAAAACAGCGGCGGAACGTGCGCAGTGCATCGTGTACCACCGCACCGTTTGGCGAGGTAACAATGCCCACCGTAAGCGGAATGCGCGGAATGGGGCGCTTCCTTGAAGCGTCCATCAGCCCTTCGGCCTTGAGCTTTTCGGCAAGCTGGGCCACCTGCTGACGCAGGGCGCCTTCGCCTGCCAGTTTCACGCCGTAGACGTTGAAATCAAGCTTGCCCGAGCGAGCGAAAATGCTGAACTTGCCGGTGAGTTCCACCTTAGCGCCGATGAACAACTTCACGCCGCTTGCCTGATAGCGGTTCTTCCACATCAGGCACGTCATAACGGCGCCTTCGTCCTTCACGGTGAAGTACACGGCCTTGTAACCAGGCTTGTCGGAAAGCTCGCTCACCTCGCCCATCACATGGAACGTATGGTTCTTCAGGATGGAATTGGTGATGTTGGTTACTTCGGAAACGGTAAGGATGTTCGAATCCTTCTTTTCCGCGGAAGGCTTTTCGGGAAACGCGCCAGCGGCAAACCCTGCATCGATAGAACGATACGTTGCCGCACGGGCGGCAGCGTTCTTCGCCGCCGCTACCACATCGTCGTGCGTTGGGCCGCTTTGCGCAGGCTCGGAGTACCCGAAGCCGCCCATGTATGGCGTGTCGTCACGCGCCATACGCTATTCCTCGTTGAAGATGTTGAGGTAGTACAGAAGCTGCAGAACGGAAACCAGAGCAGCAGCAACGTAGGTGAAGGCGCAAGCGCGCAGAACGCTCCAAGCACCGGCCTGCTCGCCGCCGGGGATGCCCGTTGCCTTCATGTAGGTAAGGGCGCGGTGGCTTGCGTCGAACTCAACGGGAAGCGTAACAATCTGGAACAACACGGCAAAGGCGTAGAAGATGATGGCTAGCGTAACCAGGCCCGCCAGGTTCAGGAAGATGCCGATAAGCAGCAGAATGAACCAAGCGTTGGTAGCGAAGTTCACCACCGGAACCATAGCACCGCGCACCTTCATGGGCGCATAGCCCTGTGCGTACTGGCAGGCATGGCCCACCTCGTGGCATGCCGTTGCCGTAGCCGTGATGGAACTGCCATTGAACGACTGCGGATCAAGCGTGATGGAATTGTCCTTCGGGTTGAAGAAGTTCTGGTCGTGACCGCCCATGCGAACCTCAACGCCCTGCACGCCATAATAGTTCAGCATGCCCACGGCTACCTGGTAGCCCGTCATGCGGCTGGAATTGGGGACATGCGAGTACTTCTTAATTTGATGGTTCACATACCACTGGGCAAACGCGCCGATGGCAACGGTTACAACAATAAGAAGCAGATAGCTCATGCTCATGAAAAGCTCCAAGAATCAATCGGTAAAACGGGTAATTGAAAGTAGAATAGCGGCATTTACTCCGCTGGGTGTCCGTCCTGATGCCCATCACGCACGATAACCAGATTTCCGTCATCGAGTCGTAAGGAAAACGTGCCGTTCAGAAGCTCGGAAAGCTCCTTGCCCACCACACGGTAGCGCCAGCCGGAAAGCAGTTCGCAGTCTTCCTCGTGACCGCGTGCCAGCTTCATAAGCTCAGCTTGCGGAGCCAGGGTTTGCGCCGCAATGCGGTTTTCCCGCGCGCGCAGGTGCACAATGGCGTTCATCAGATCCACTGCAATATCCACATTCGCCTCGCTTTTATGGGGCTTCGAGATAACGGGCAGGTCTTCTTCCGGGCACTCCAAGCCTCGTTTGATGCACTTCAGCGCCACGCGGCCCTCTGCCGGGCGAAGTGCTTCGCGCATGCCGCGTACCATGTACAACTCGTCGAGGGAACGCGCCTCGCGACGGCAGGCTTCCACGATCTGCTCATCAGAGACGATCCATTTGCGGGGAATGTTCACCTTCTGGGCACGCTCTTCGCGCCACGCGGCAAACTCACGGGCGGCGGCAATCTGACGGGGCGAAAGCTGGTTCACGCGACGCAGTTTGCGCCAGCGGGAACGGGGGTCGATTTCATACTTCTTCGGGTTCGAGATCTCCGCGAACGCATCGTCCAGCCAGGAAAGACGGCCCTTCTCTTCCAGGCGTGCCACCATGTCGTGGTAGATCTTCGGCAAATAGGTAACGTCGTCGGCCGCGTATTCCACCTGAGAATCGCTCAAGGGCCTGCGCGACCAATCAGTGTACGAATCCTTCTTCGGCAGCGTTACCCCGCAGAACGCATGAACCAGCGAAGCATACGATGCCTGCTGGGTTTTGCCCAACAGCGCGGCAGCCACCTGCGTGTCGAACACCGGAGTGGGCACCACGCCGGTTTCGTGGTACAGGATCTCGATGTCCTGCGAGGAAGCGTGGAAGATCTTCACGATGTTTCGGTTGGTAAGCACGGGAGCCATAACGCGCAAGTCGCGTATCCCCAGCGGATCGATGATGGCAACTTCGCCTTCGATGGCAACCTGAATCAGGCAGAGCTTCGCGTAATAGGTTTTCTCACGCAAAAACTCGGTATCTATGGCCATGTAGGGGCTTTCTGCGCAACGCGCCAAGAAATCCCGTAAAGCAGCGTCGGTTTCGACGAGCATTGAACACCCTTCGTGTCGGTTTATCTTGCAATGCCTGCGGTTGTGCGCAGCCCATGGGCGTTTTGCGCCGCAAGCGGGCATATCATGTACCATTGCATGGTAACAAAAGGGGGGTACCGTGAAAGTACTTGTCATACATAATCTACGCTCTGGACTGCGCAACGGCGCAGTGTACGACTTTATGCGCAGCTATGCCGAACAGGGCGATTCCGTTACCATCCGCTCGTTGGGGCCAGGAACCGAGCTTGCCCCGCTGTTGGAAGATGCCGCCGAATACGATTTCGTGGTGGCAAGCGGCGGCGACGGCACCATCGCTTCGGTAAGCTACGAGCTGCGAAACACCAACATTCCCATCCTGCCCTACCCCGCCGGCACGGCAAACCTC
This sequence comes from uncultured Eggerthella sp., assembly GCA_958431815.1. Taxonomy (GTDB): domain Bacteria; phylum Actinomycetota; class Coriobacteriia; order Coriobacteriales; family Eggerthellaceae; genus Anaerotardibacter. The sequence goes on from CAUASB010000002.1 coordinate 46,582, forward strand.
CTGGCGCTGAACCTCTACGAACCCAACGAGTCGCACGCCTTGTGCAAGTTGGTTGACGAAGCGCTTACCCTGAACTTCGATATGGGCGAAATCGAGGCAGCCGACGGCACCAAGATGGGCTTTACCGTTATGGCGGGCTGCGGCTACGACGAGCTGATCATGCGCAACGCCACCGGCCACAAGCACCTTTTGGGCGATATGGCCTATTTCGAGGCAGCGTTTTCGAACCCCAAGCCCCAGGTTTCCGAGTTCACCCTTACCATCGACGGCGAAATCGTGAAGGTTTCCGGCATCGGCGTTATCCTTGCCAACTTCTCGAAGATCCAGTTCGACTTGCAGGTGGCCGACGAAAACCTTCCCCGTGACGGCAAGCTCGACGTGGTAGTGCTGAAAACGGAAAACGCCATACAGCTTATCCCCACGTTGATGGCAAAGGTGTTCGACCACACCGGCGCACTGGCCAAAAAGGTTGGCGGCTTGGAAATCTACCGCGGAACGGAAATACGCATTGATGCCGAACCTGCCCTGCGCGTGGAATACGACGGTGAACCCACCGAGGTAACAACGCCCATCACCGCCCGCTGCCTGCCCGGCGCCGTGCGTTTCGTGGTTTCCGACGAGTGCCACAAGCACTTCAGCCCTGAAGAATAAGGGCGCATCACCTCGTAAAACAGGCCATGCCCCAAATACAGCATCACCATTAAAAAGCCGCTTGACCCCATCACGGGTCAAGCGGCTTTTGTTTTGCAGAGGTATGCGCAAGGCTGCTGCCTTCGATGCGCCGAAGCCCCTACTTCTCCTGTTTCTCGTCCTCTTTCAGCTCCTGAGCTTCAAGCAGGGCATTGGCAAGCTGCAACGTGTCGGTGTTCTGCGGATTGAAACCACGGGCACGCATCATTTCCAAGTTCTTCTGCGCCGTCCATTCCTGGAAGTTCTTGTTGTAGCGCATCTGAATCACCTCGAGCACTACCGCAAACACCATGGCGAAATACACCATCAGCTTTTCGGCGTGCATGTCGAACACTTCAATGCCCGAATTGATACCCAAACCGTCAAGCGCAAGCAAAGCACCGATAACGGTAATGAACACCAGTGCCAAGATCTTCATCTCGGTATGAGCGTTGATGAAGTCGGAAATCGTGTCGATGAACACCATCATCAAGATAACGGCAAGCATCACCGCGATGATCATGACAATCAGGTGGTTTGCCAGGCCAACTGCCGTGATAACCGAGTCGATGGAAAATACCACGTCCATAACTATGATGGTGGCAACCGCCCCCACAAGGCCAATGGTTTTACGGGGCTTTTCGGCGTCGCCTTGGCCTTCCTTTTCCTCGGTAAGGTTAAGCACATCGCGCAATTCCGAGATGCCCTTGTAAATAAGGTACACACCACCTAGCAGCAGAACCAGATCGCGGACGGAAAGCCCGAATTCCGCGCCATTGATATAAAGGCCCGGGATAGTGAACAGCTTGTCGGTCATATGCACCAAAAACGAAGCGAAGCACAGGAAGATACAACGCGAAACCAGCGCGCCCAGAAGGCCCAGCCTACGTCCGATATGCTGCTTTTCCGGAGGCAGACGATCGGTGGTTAGAACGATGAACACCAGGTTGTCTACCCCAAGCACGATTTCCAAAAACATCAGCGTAACCAAGCTGATCCATGCCTCAGGTGTGGCGAAGACCGAAAGATCCATAAAGCGCACTGCCCTTTCTTTGCCCTTTTCGAACCCGTCCATAAAAAACTCACGGTGCGCACAAGCGGGAACGAACGCTTATACACACCGTGAGTCTCGTTATTGAAGACACGCCAGACTCATAAACGAGCCATGATGTTGACGGGCCACATATATGTTATGCCGACTACTCCCTCACAGGATTTTGCCATCTTACCATGAAGCAGGCGTGCATCATGCTTTGTTTACGGCAAACAGACAATCACCACGAATGGGCGGCAAGGCAAATCGAGTACGCACCACTTCGACAGCACACCGCCTAAGACACTTGCCACAGTCAAACGCACCCAATCCGAAAGCGCATGGCTTGATCGGAAAACGTTACGAAAAAGGGCGCCATCACAGGCGCCCTTCGATTCGAATGTCCTATTCCAGCTTTCAACAGAAGCTTAATTGATGTAGAGCGTAGTGCCCATATCGAGCCCCCACGCGGCAACCACGTAGGGTTCGCAGGTGGCAGAGCCGTCTTCGCTGTTCGCCAACGTTGCCATAAGCGTATGGCTGCCGAAATCATGCAAGTTAAACGTGGTGCGCTGACCCACGATGGCTTTGTGGGTTTCAGCAGGCTCGGGATCGTTCGACGGATCGTCGTCCTTCAGAAGCGAGGAAACATCGCCGTTGTAGATGGAAACCGCTACTTCCTTGCCATTCAAATTGCTGTTGTTGGTGTTGATACCGACGTTGAGCGTGCCCGCAAGCGCTTGCAGGAAGAAATACCCCAGCAACACAACCAGAACCAAACCTAGCAGAAGCTTCAGCAGAAACATCTTGAGCGTCTGGCCGCCCGGTATGCCGTTCTCGCTCTTTTTGGCAACGGGCTTTTTAATGCCCGCCTTGATTTCGGCTCTGCGAGCAGCCTCGGCGCGGGCAGCTGCCACACCTTCGGAAATGCTCTGCGAGCCGTAGTTTTCTTTTTCGGAATCGTTTCCCTCTTCGTGCGCCATGCGCGTCCCCTTCCCCTCTGGAACACCGTAATTGTACCCGAAAACGAAAGAAGCCCTTGCAGGGTTACTGCAAGGGCTTCGGCTTTGTAATGGAGCGGACGACGGGATTCGAACCCGCGACCCCAACCTTGGCAAGGTTATGCTCTACCAGCTGAGCCACGTCCGCGCGACAGCAATTTATTATACGGATTCCAAGAACCCGCGCAACCCCCTTTTTGAAAAACTTTTAGGGGCATTACACCTCGAAATCGTAGGGGACGCAGTACCACACTACCCTGCCGATTACGGTAAGCGTTTCGTTTTTGCCCTCATCGTAATCGAAAATCTGCGTTTTAAACGTCGGGTCGGTCGAACAAGGCTCCAGCGCAATGCCGTTGTTAAGCTTACGCACACGCTTAACCGTAGCCTCCGACCTGCCAACACTCACCGCATATACGCGCCCATCTTCCACTTCAGTAGTGGGATGCACTAGCGCGTAGCTCCCGTTGGGCAGGCGCAGGTTCATGGATTCGCCCTTGACCTTCAGGAAAAACGCCCTCGGATAACAATCCAAAAGCACATTGGGAACAGGGTACACATCATTGGTCTCAAGCATTTCAAGGGGCGCGCCAGCTGCAATCGAACCATAAAGCGGCGCATAGCCATAGAGCGATTCCGAACCTGGCTTCGGCTGACGCAAGACCCTACGCGCATAGCCCAGCACGTCGCTGTACACATCGTCCATCTTCAAATCGGGCAATGACTCGACGATCTTCACCGCATTGGTGAAACGGGGAATGTTGTTGCCGCACTCCCAAGAAGAAACGGCGGTTTGGCTTACCTCTGCGATTTCAGCAAGCTGCTCTTGCGACAAACCGAAGTTGCCTCGAATCGCGTGAATGTTGTTCCCGATGTAGTTTTCCATGTGTCTTTCCCCCTCTGCGCGAACCATGCTACCAAATAAGGTTCTATTCCCTGATTGACACCAGGTTTTTACCCGTTAATCTGGTACTAATCAAAAGCGGAGGTAAACATGAAAAACTGGTTTCAGAAAGCGCGCGAAGCTGCGGGGCTTTCCCCTGAGGAATGCGCTTCGGTGCTTTTAGATTCCCATGATTCCTTCGCTCGCAAAGAGAAAAACCCTGGTACGTTCACGCTTAACGAGCTTCGCGCCTTGCATAGCGTCTTCAATGAGGATGCACGCAAAATCGTCCGTGAAGCACTCCGCGACATCTACCTTTAACATGCACTCGTTTACCTGTTTAACAGGTATCGGATTTAAGGAGGCGCCCTTATGAACACTGCAAAAGCAGAGGCACTGCACTTTCCCGTTGTTCAAGAGGACGGCTCCGTGGCCGAATGCGAGGCACTGCTTACGTTCGATGATCCCTGCATGGGCAGAAGTTACCTTGTGTACACCGACAACAGCGTCGACGAATCTGGCGCGCTTACGCTCTTCGCTTCCTCGTATCGGAAAGATGCCCTTGCAAAAGGCACGGGGACGCTTTGCAAAACCGACCTTCTGCCCATTCAGACCAAAGCCGAATGGGCGCTTATCGATGCGGCACTGGAAGCAGCAACAAGAAACTAGCCGTTTCGCGCAAACCCCTATCATTTAGCCACCTGGCCTGAAATGGCCCCATCGCTCCATAGCAAGTGCCCATAACGCGCACAGCACCGCTCACCGCCGACCAAGTGTTTCGTGTCCGTTTCCAAATATGCGCCAGAAGCCCTTCTTTTGTTCCATAAGGTAGAATATCTCGTTACGTCTACGTACGTTCAAGGTACGCATGGTTAAGCGCGCCTTGCCCTAATAGGACATCGAGTAAGAAAGGTTTTCCATGTCCGAAATAACCGACCTCGAAAAAGAGGTAAAAGCTGACGCGAAGGAGGTTCAGGAGGCTAACGCGAACAAGCCTTGGTTTAAGCGCCTTTCCCTTACCACCTGGATTTTCGTTGCGCTGATATTGGGCGTTGTTGTCGGTTTGGCCCTTCAGAGCAACCCCGACATCGCAACCACCTACATCAAACCGCTGGGCACCATCTTCCTGAACCTCATCAAGATGATCGTTGTGCCGCTGGTTATCTTCTCTATGATTGCCGGCATTATCAGCCTTTCTGACATCAAGCGCGTAGGCGCCATCGGCGGCAAAACCATCGTGTACTACATATGCACCACGGCATGCGCCATCGTGATCGGCTTGGTTATCGCTAATGTGTTAAGCGTTGGCGCCGGTTACACGCTTTCGACCGACGACCTTTCCTACCAGGCGAAGGAAGCTCCCTCGTTCATCGACACCATCGTGAACATCTTCCCCAGCAATATCGTGCAGCCTATGTCTGACGCAAGCATGCTGCAGATCATCGTTATTGCCCTGTTCTTCGGCTTCGGCATCTTGGCAGCCGGCAAGAAGGCTCAGCCCGTTACCGACTTCGTCAACGGCATGAACGAAGTGTGCATCAAGATCATGCACATGATCATCTCCGTTGCTCCCTTCGGCGTGTTCGGCCTTATCACTCCGGTTGTTGCCACCAACGGCCCCGACATCCTACTTCCGCTGCTGAAGCTTATCGTGGTTGCTTACATCGCCATGATCCTGCATATGATCTTGGTGTACTCGGCAACGGTAAAGGCAATCGGCAAAATGGGGCCCATCACCTTCTTCAAGGGTCAGATGCGCGCCATGGCATTCGCCTTCGCATCCGCTTCTTCGGTTGGCACCCTGCCCATCAACATGGAATGCTCTAAGAAGCTGGGCGTGCGCAGCGAGGTTTCCAGCTTCGTGCTTCCCCTGGGCGCCACCATCAACATGGACGGTACCGCAATTTATCAGGGCGTATGCGCCATCTTCATTGCGCAGGTATTCGGCATTGACCTGACCATCGGTCAGCAGTGCGTAATCGTTGCCACCGCCGTGCTTTCCTCCATCGGCACCGCAGGCGTACCTGGCTCCGGCATGATCATGCTTGCCATGGTTCTGCAGTCCGTTGGCCTGCCGGTTGAGGGCATTGCCCTGGTAGCTGGCGTAGACCGCGTTCTGGACATGATGCGCACCACCGTGAACATCACCGGCGACCAGTCCGCTGCTGTATGCGTAAGCGCTATGGAAGACCGCAAAGATGCCCGCAAGGCAGCCAAAGCAGCTGCATAAAGCGTTCTGGAGCAAATTGGGCTACAAGCCCTTTGGAAGCCGCCTTCGGGCGGCTTCTTTTTTTTTGCTCAGCCGAACAAGACAAATGGCAAGATTCGCTCGAAACGTATGCTTCGAGGCTAAATAACGCCAAAAACAGGCCTTCGTGGCAAAATCTGCGCCAAACGTATGCAAGACAGAGCTTTTCAAGCGAAAAATCATGCGTTTGGCGCGAGTTTTGCCAATTTTTCTTCAGAAAGCATACGTTTCGAAGGAATCTTGCCACGAAGGCCCTCTTTTGTCTGTTTTATTGCAAAAGAGCATACGTGCAGAGCGTTTTTTGCCAGCTTTCGCCTGCCTTCTTGAGGGGAAGAGGCCAGGATGAAAATCTTCACCTCTAAAGCAATGAACAGCTATATCCTGCTGGGATCGACCCGACATCAGGGCAGTAGCGTAAAACGGGCTACACGGTAGAAGGGCACCCAAGAGAGCGGCTCAGAAGAGGGGCATCCAAGGTAACGGCTTACAAGAAGAGCCGCACAGTAAAAGACGCCAAAGACAACGGTTCGAAAGCGGAATTGTTTAAAACGAGCTAGCTCTAATGCCCTGCCTTGGCATCATCATGGTTCACGCAAATGAAAAGAGCCGCTGTATCGAATACAACGGCTCTTTAAGAGTTAAATGGAGGCGACGCCCGGATTCGAACCGGGGGTAAAGGCTTTGCAGGCCTCTGCCTTACCACTTGGCCACGTCGCCGATTAAAAAAGCCGATCAAGTAAACCCAATCGGCTTTAATATCAAATGGAGCGGACGACGGGATTCGAACCCGCGACCCCAACCTTGGCAAGGTTATGCTCTACCAGCTGAGCCACGTCCGCGCGCAAGAAAGTATTATACGGAAACCAGTTTTCTACGCAACCCCTTTTCTGAAAAAAGTTTACTGAGCTGCCCCATTGAAATAAAACCGCAGTTCATGGCAAAAGAATTGATTTATTGAGGGTATTCTAGAATCACTTTCTGCGTAGAAGATTCTGGAATGCTGGTCCGTTGGGTGCTGTTGCATGGTGAAACTACCTCAATGGCGAAAGGATGCAATTGGCTTGTTGGTTCGAAAGCGCATCTAACGGGCCCACAAAGCCTAACTGCGTTTTGCCAGCAGACATAACGCCTGATAAGCAAGAACCAAAGCTACCCCCCGGACAACGTAAGGTTCGATACTACCCCACCCAATCAGCGCGATAATCAAACGTAGCAAGAAATCACTGCCTGAACAAAACCGCCGCTTAAGCGAGACCACCACCCAAACAAAGGACGAACCCATGGCTGCCATATATGAGGACTTGAAAGCATTTGCCCCCTTAACGGAAGAAGAGGCGGCAGACTACGCCCTGATGCTCAGCGCCGCCCAGAGCGAACATTCCTTCGGCAGAGAATGGCCCGCCCACTTCACCGCGTCTGCTTGGGTGGTGAACCACGAGCGCACTAAAACGCTGATGATTTACCACAACATATATAAATCGTGGTCGTGGATAGGCGGCCACGCCGACGGCGAACGCGACCTTGCCCTTGTTGCCGCCAAGGAACTTGCCGAAGAAACAGGCTTGGAAAACGCCAAGCTTGCGCATAAGGGGTTGCTTTCATGCGAGGTGCTAACCGTTGACGGTCATTAGAAGCGAGGCGCTTACGTAACATCTCACCTGCACCTGAACGCCACCTATCTCTTCGAGGCTGATGAAAGCGCCGCCCTGCGCATCGCGCCCGATGAAAACTCCGGCGTGCGCTGGCTCACCTTCGACGAAGCACTTGCCGCCTCCACCGAGCCCTGGATGATTGAACACGTGTACCGAAAGCTCATCGCGCGCTCTAAATAGCAATTCGTCAGAAAAACCTGCCGAACAGCGAAGCGTACGCTATATCCGCTATGTCAGAGCAGCCGCTACGCAACCATCTGGCAGAACCAGTTGCCCCGTCGTTTTCGTGCAACACCAAACAAGATAGATGGTGGAAAGGCAGCCCATTTCCTCACGATTCGCCATGCCACTCTGCACACGCCAAAGCTTCATTACCCGCTCGCGAATTAAGCTTGCGAATGCAAGCACATAAAAAGGCGCCCTTCGGACGCCTTTGAAATTGATTTGCGTGAAGCTCAGAAGACGCTAGCCTCCCAAATGCAAGTTTGCGGACCAAGTTCGCTTGCCAGAATGAACTCCCTTTACAGCGAGCCATGCTGCGGCACTACCGCGAACACCACCAAATCCTCTTCGTTGGGATTCTGCACGGAATGGTACTCGCCTTCGGCACAATAATGGCACGTACCAGGGGCAAGCGGTTCTTCCCCGCCTTCCACTACAACTTTGCCAGTGCCGGAAAGCACGTAAACGATTTCTGAGCTGCCCGCATGCTGGTGCCAGCCAATGGACGAATGCGGGTGGATGACAGCGCGCATGATGCGGTTGTTACCATCGACGTGAGCCTGAGCAGTTACCGAGCCTTCCCCTCCCTTGAAGTTCTGGATAGTTTCCGGCTTGAGGGAATCAAAATCGATGTTCATGCTTCAACCTCTTCCTTTCAGAAAAGCACGGCCTTTTGGCCTTATACATACTCAGATTCTATTTCATGGATTCGCTTGTTCAAATAACGGTTGGCAGGCACCAGAATGCCATGCTTTTCCGCCAAGGCAATAAGCGCGCCCGAAAACTCGTCAACCTCAGAAGGCTTCCTGTTGATACGGTCCTGCGCCATGGAAGGCAAGCCGTTCGGATCAAGCGATGCAGCAAGATCGCTCATAGCAGCCAAATCCGCCTCGGTAAGGTGTACGCCTTCCGCATTGGCAACCGCAAGCACTTCGCGCATGGCCGCTACAAACATGCGGTTCTGCTCGCCTTCGGCACTTACCGAGCCATACGTGCCGCCGTAGGCCATGCAGGTTTGGTTCACGCCAACGTTCATCATGTATTTCGTCCAAAGGCGGCGGCGCATATCGTCCTCGAAAATGCACGGTATGCCCGATTCCTCCAAAAAGGAGATAATGCTCGCCAGCGCAGCCGAAGAGGTATCTTCAGCAGCCCCCACGCGAAGCTCGCCAGCGTGCGAATACGTAAGCGCACCTTCCATGAACACCGCATCCATGCCCTGTGCAACGCACAAGGGCAAACGGTCCCAACCGAACTCCCGCGCAAGCTTTTCCTCACTGGAAATGCCATTCAAAAGCGAAAGGAAATGCGTATCGGGGCCCGCAAAGCCCTTAATGGTTTCGATAGCTGCATCAAGCCCCGTCGCCTTAGTGGCAACGATGATCAAATCGGGGGTGCGCGCCTCAGACGCACGTACCGTGGGAATCTGGCACGGCTTGCCGTTCACCGTAACGGCTTCGCCCTTATGGCGCTCGTAACGCGCATCGTCCATTACGTATTCTATGCATTCAATGCCTTTGTTTCGCGCAATCAAATCGCCGAACAAAAGCCCTAAGGCGCCTTTGCCCACAATGGAAACGGTTTTGATCATCGGGCTCTCCTTGACCAGGTAATACAAAAGCAGCACCGCATCAAACAATGCGATGCTGCCGCAAAACGCTGCAAACAGTGTACGCCTACCCTGTATTCTGCAGACCGGCAGAAACGCCGGTAACGGTGGAAAGAATCAGCGACAGGTAATCGGCCTTTTCCTTGGCAGCCATTTCCTCGCCGCGAATGCGGATAGCGCGAAGCGCACGAACTTGTGCAAGCGAAAGCACGTCGATATAGGGGTTGCGCACACGTACCGCACGCCCCAGCACACGCCGCTGAGCCAACGGCCACGCACTGCCGGTAATAGCGAGCACCCATTTACGTGTGCGTTGCATTTCCTCAAACACTTTCTTGGACAGATCCTGCCTGTCGCCCAAGCACAGGTACATTTTGGCAATACGTTGGTCGGTTTTCGCGATGGACATTTCCAGATTGTCGATGAACGTGGCGAACAAGGGCCATTGCCGATATGCACGCTGAAGCTCTTCGAGATTGCCCAGCTTTTCGCATGCCGTGCCGAAACCGTACCATGCCGCCAAATTGATGCGCGCCTGCGACCAGGAGAACACCCACGGAATAGTGCGCAAGTCATCGAGCGACTTGGCACCCAAACCGCGCTTCGCCGGGCGGCTGCCAATGGGAAGCAAGCCCACTTCGGCAAGCGGGGTAACCGTGGCGAACCACGGAGTGAAATCATCCGTGTTCAAAAGATCGAGGTAGCTTTCATGAGCAGCCACATCCAGCTTATGGGCAATACCGGAAAACTCCTGCGTGGTTTGCGTGTTCGTGTGCTCGATGGAAGGCGCCGAGCTCAGCAGGGTTGCCGCCGCCACGCTTTCCACATGGCGCTGCGCAAGCACAGGGTTTCCGTAGCGCGCGAAGATGACCTCGCCCTGCTCGGTAACCTTGAAGCAGCAGTTCACCGATCCCTTCGGCTGCGCCAACACGGCACGGTTTGCCGGGCCGCCGCCACGCCCAACCGCACCACCGCGGCCATGCATCATGACCAAATCGATGCGGTTGCGCTCCGCCCACTGGGCAATACGCCCCTGCGCCGAATGCAGCGCCAGCGTTGCCGTGGTAGGGCCGGCATCCTTCGAGGAATCGGAGTAGCCCAACATCACTTCCATCTTGCGGTTAGTCTGCGCCAAGCGGCGCTGTACCGCCGGAAGCTCCAGCATCCTGTCCAATACATCGATGCAGCCTTCCAAGTCTTCCAGCTGCTCGAACAACGGGACAACGTCAAGTTCCGGCACGTCTTCGGCGTGGGCAAACGCCAGCTGGGCAAGCTCGTACACATCGGCCACATGCTGAGCGCTTTTCGTGAACGAGATGATGTAGCGATGCGCCATCTTCTTGCCGTAGCGGCGTTGAATGGAGCCAATGGCGCGGAACGTGTCCAGCGCCTCGCGCGTCATGGGCTGCAAATTGCCGTGAATGCCGTTTTCGCGAATATCGGCCAGCGCACGCTCATGCACCAGGGAATGCTGGCGGAACTCCATTTCCACCATGTGGAAGCCAAACGTTTCCGCCTGCCACATCAAAGTCTGCACAGGGCCATACGCCGCTCGGGGTGCGCCGGCATCCACCAAGGAACGCTGCACCACGCGCAGGTCGGACAAAAAATCTTCCACGCAGCGATACATGGTGTCGGCATTGCGCGTTACGGTGGCGTCCAGGCGCGCCGCCATCACCAGCATCACCGCGCGATGGGGTTCGGACGCCGATATGACCTCGGCGCGCCCGGTAAGCTCTTCGCTCATTTCCACCTGATGGTTCCATAGGTTCAGAAGCTCAGGAGAAGGCTGGGTATAGCCCGATTCCAACGTGAGGTTGCGCCCCACCGTGCGGCATGCTTCCGCCAACGCGGAAACCATATGCGCAGAAAACTTGGCAGCCACCTGACGGCTCACCTTGGCGGTGACGTTAGGATTGCCATCGCGGTCGGAGCCAATCCAACTTCCCAAGCGGAAAAACGCCGGGCATACCGGCTGCACACGGCCGGCCTTTTCGCCCAACACCCAATCATCGAAACGGCGATAGATGCGCGGGACAGTACGGAACAGGGTGTTGTCGAACACATCGATGATAGTGTCGGCTTCTTCCACTGGAGTGGGCTTCTTCACCGAAATAGGCGAAGTACGCACCAGAGCATCGATTTCCTGCAGCAAATGGCGTTCGTTTTCCGCCAGGTCGGACCCGCCCATGAAGGGACGCTCCGCCAGAAGAAGGGCAATGCGGCGGATTTTGCCCTCAACCGCTTTTCGACGCGCCTCGGTGGGATGCGCCGTGAACACGGGATGGAACTCAAGCCGGTTCAGAAGCTCGGTTGCGCGACCCACGCCCGCTTCTTCCACCAATTGGCGATATGCCACGGTAAGCTCGTTGGTCTGATCAACCTGGGAGCCTTGAAGCGGTTCGCACCCGCGTTCACGCAGCGTTTTCACGCGATAGTTTTCCTCGGAAAGGTTGGCCAGGTGGAAAAACGACGTGAAGGCGCGCACCACCACTTGAGCACACTCGATGGGAAGGGCGTCGAGCAATTCGACGGCATCACGGAAAGCCTTGTTGCCTTCGCTGGTGGGAAGCGGAATACCCTGATCATCTACCGGTTCATCGGCGGCAGCGCGGCCAGGGTCTCCCTCGTTCGCCGCAATAACGCTTTGCAGCAGATTGTCGAACAGTGTGCGAATCTCGGGGTCGTACTCATCGAGTACCTTGCGCTCCAACCGAAGGAACAGCGCCAAATCATGACGCAAGCTATCGGGAATGTCGATTTCCGCCAAGGGCAGATCGGCAACCAATTCCCGCACTGGGGCAGAAACAGACGCTTGCTCGGCTTGGTTGGTGGACGGTTCGGAAGACGGGGTTTCCATCGAAGTCCCTCTTTCTGCCAATCGGTTCAACAAGACCGTTTGGCGCTTTTTCTTTGAAGCTTGCAACGAGTATACGGGACTGAACATGTTCGCCTATGATGCTTTAGTCAAATAAAGCAAATTGCTATAGACGGCTGGCATATGACGATGGGCCAACGCGCATTCGCCAGCAAACGATCCGCAGATGCCGCTTAGCGCATCAACGAAAGCCCAAAACTATGTTTGCGTTTGTTCATATAAGTGAACATGTTCTACCGCTACACTTTAGTCAAATAGAGTACGCGGCTACGAAATACTGCGCTGCCGCCCAACGCAACCAACCAAAGGAGCACGCAGCCTGTGGGCAAGCACACCACCAGCACAGAAACCTTAGCTGCCTTGCAGATATTCGGCGCAGGCCTGCTGTGGGGTCTTGTGGGACCGCTGGTAAAGCTCATGGAATACAACGGCTCGACCGCGGCGAGCACCAGCTTCATCCGAATGGGCTTCGCCCTGCTTATCATGGGAGCCTTTACCGTTGCGAAATTCGGGCCACGTTCGCTTCTTGTCGACAAAAAGACGCTTGTGGCATGTGCTGCTCTTGGCATCGTTTCCAACGGCATCTACAACGTTATTTACACCATGGCCATCGCCAACGCCGGCATGGCGGTTAGCGCCGTGCTGCTGAACACGGCACCCATCTTCACCACGGTATGCTCGGTTATCCTGTTCCGCGAAGGGGTGAGCCTGCTGAAAGTTGCAGCACTGGCCATCAACGTGGTGGGCTGCTCGCTTGCCGCCACCGGCGGGCAGTTCGACGTGGCAACAGTATCGCTGCTGGGCATTGCCTGCGGCATTGGATCGGGGTTCACGTACGGCATGGCTGCCATCATCACGCGCATCGCAGGCAGCAGCACCAACACCTATGTAATGAGCACGTACAGCTACCTGTTTGCCCTGATAACCATCGCCGTGCTTTTCCAGCCGTGGTCGTGCCCCAATTCGTACAACGCCGCCACCATCGGCTACGGGTTCCTGCTGGCGCTTGTACCCACATCGCTAGCATACCTTCTGTACTACAAGGGAATCCTGAAAATGCGCGAAACCAGCAAGGTGCCCATCATCGCTTCAGTTGAAATGGTGGCAACCGCCGTCATCAGCGTGATCTTCTTCGGCGAGCATCTTAACCTTGTTGCCATCGTGGGCATCGGAATGGTTATCGCATCGATTGCGCTGATGAACCTGAAAATCGGAGCACGCAAGCACGAGTAGACACTCATGCTGCCCGATGCGCGGCAAGACTCATAACATCAGCCACCTTCAGCATGTCGCACCGTTGAGGCAAGCCAGGCCAGGCTTTAGAACTCAGCTTTCCGCAGGCATACGCGCCATGTTGTAGCAGGACAACTCCAATTCCTTCGAATCAACCTTTTCAACGAGCTTGAACCCAAAATGCTCGTAAAGGGGCACGTTGTTCGGGTTGTGCGTCTGAAGCACCATAGGAATGCCCGAAGCATCGCATTCGGCAATTACCGGATCAATGAGCCTGCGAAACGCACCTGTGCCTTTGAGCTCCGATGCCACCGCTACCACTTGCAACACGTAAACCACCTGGTCAGCGAAATGACAGGTATACCAAAACTCGTCGGAAATGGCCGCCACGGGCGCAACCCTTTCTTGCAACTGGGCAAGTTCATCGGCAGACAAGGCATCCAAAAGCTCGCGCGATGCATCCTGCAGCACCTCAACAAGGGATTCAGGCGGCAGAGCATCACTGCGATAGCCAATCAAAAACGAAGGACCGCCATCAAGAAGGGTGAGAAAACCCGCTGAAGCGAAAGCTCTCACCTGGCCGCGACATTGGAGCTTTATTATGTCGGCACTGTGCTCAAGGCCTTCCATCTGGGCCCTGATGCCCGGGTCAGGTGCAAAGCGATCTGCCATCAAATTGCCCGCTTGCTCGATCTGCTTATCTGTCGCCATCATTGCCGTCCCCTTTTTCGAAGTCGATACAATCCCAGCAAAGCTGTTGCAAAGCAAATTGTACCCGCAGAAAGCCAATGCTCTTTCGAAGCGGAAAACAAAAAAGCCGTTGCATTAGATGCAACGGCTTTCTGAAATTGAATGGAGCGGACGACGGGATTCGAACCCGCGACCCCAACCTTGGCAAGGTTATGCTCTACCAGCTGAGCCACGTCCGCGCGCAAGAAATTATTATACACACTTTCTTCCAGTTTGCACGAACTAATTTCAATGTTGTCGAAAACGATTCTGCCTACCAAATTCCAAATAGCAGGTTAAACACGTATAGTGCATCGCTACAACCAAGTATACTTACAAGTATATTGTTCATTGGTTAAAGGACGGTGATTCGAATGCCGCAACTATCGCTATACATGGATGAAGCATCAATGAGCTTCCTCAAAGAGCAATCCCAACGCGAAGGGGTTTCCCTTTCGAAATACGCACGCAAGCGCTTAACTAAAACGGATAATTCCTGGCCCGATTCATTCTGGAAAACATACGGCGCCGTCACCGATCCGTCCTTTACCGTTCCCGACGATATCGATACAGAATCTGATGGTCCCCTGCCAAGTTTCGATGATTAGGGGGGGGCAGTCATGTACCTACTTGATAGCTGCATCTGCATTGACTTCATGCGAGGAGAAATGCCCTCTGTCTACGACCTGCTAAAAGAAAGCGACCCACGGCTCTTCGGAATCCCCAGCATCGTGGAAGCTGAGCTTCGCACTGGCGCAGAAAGATCGAGCAAACCTTACATGAACCGCTATATAACCGAATCGTTTCTGGCACCTTTCAAAATAGTCCCCTTCGATTCAAGATGCGCAATCGAATATGCGAAAGTGCGCTCGTTCCTCGAAGGAAACGGAATGAAAATAAGCGCAAACGATATGCTGATTGCTGCAACAGCCCTTGCCAACGGTGCTGTTCTTGCAACCAACAACATAAAAGAGTTTCAGCGAATACCCGGCTTAACCTGCGAAAGCTGGTACGAAACCAGTTTTTAGGCTCCGGTGATGGTGCGAATTTGCCTACAGCGCATCATCGCCGGCAAACCCCTTAAAAAGACTTCTTCGAATAAGCCCTTTTCCTTGCGAAGAAGTACAGCGCAATCATGGTGGAGCCGGTGATGAGCCAGGTTACCGGGTAGATGAGCATCAGGTTCTCGAACGAGGCGATAAACGGGTACAGCGTGAATACGTACACGATACGCAGCAAGCACGAGCCCACGATGACCACGATGGTAGGCAGCACCGACCAGCCCATACCACGCAAAGCGCTAGCGGTAACCTCGTACGAGCACGGCATGAACTCGAACAGCTCGGTATGCCACAGACGCGAGTAGGCAAAGGTGAGTGCGCCCGCTTCCGTGGTGAAGATCCCCAAGAACAAGTCGCCACCCAACGTGAACAGCAAGCTCAGCGCAAGCGAAACGGCAAACGATGCGCCCATGCAGAATTTCATTACCTTGTCGCAGCGATCGTACTTCTGCGCCGCATAATTCTGCCCGATAAATGTAACCACCGCCTGAGCAAAGGCATTCACGAAGAAGTACGTGTAGAACTCGAAGTTCATGGCAGCCGAAGAGCCAGCCGTGGCATCAGACCCGAATGCATTGATTTCACCTTGGATGATGATATTGGAAAGTGCGAACACTGCACCTTGCAGCGCCGCCGGCAGACCAATGTGGATAAGCGTCTTCAAATCGACGCCAACCACCTTCATGCCATGCAGGACCAGGCGGTATTCCTCTTCTTCGGTAAGCAGGAAGTACACGATTATTACCGCGCACACCGCATCGGCAACCACTGTACCCACGGCAATACCGAAAACCCCTGCGTTGAATACCTCTACCGCAAGGTAATCGAACACGATGTTCAAAACCGCCGCTGCTGCCAGGGCATACAACGGGCGCGTGCTATCGCCTTTCGCACGCAGCACCGCCGAACCGAAATTGTATATAACAAGGAACACGATGCCGACGAAGTACACATGAAGGTACTGCGCGCCTTCAATCCATGCTTCTTGGGGCATGTTCACAGAGGCAAGAATGAAGTCGGTGGAAAGCACACCAACAACGGCAAGAAGCACCGAGCAAACCACAGCGGCCACGGCGGCCGTCTGCACCGCACCACGAATCTTGTCCAAATCGTCATGGCCAATGTGCACGGCAATAACCACGTTAACGCCCACGGACAAGCCCACAAACACCGCAACGAACAAGCTGATAATGGGGGCCACGCCACCAACAGCGGCAAGGGCCGCACTGCCAAGCCACTGACCAGCGAATACCGCGTCGGTGGAATTCAGCAGCTGTTGCAAGATGCTGGTAATGGCCAAAGGGATAGAGAACAGGACGATTTTCTTTGCCAAAGGGCCGTTAAGCATATCGATGCTGTTCGTTTTCTTTGCTACTGCGCTCACGCTACGATGCCTCTCGCTTAGTTTTTCCGTTAATGATTTTCCTCCCGAAATACCCAACAAACAATGTGCTGTTGCTTATTTCACATTCCTTACGCAGTAGCGCATTCAACGCTAACGCAAGTAACGGCCTGTAATGCTGTTGGGGTTCCCAGCAACTTGCTGCGGTGTTCCACAGGCGACTACCGTACCGCCCGCTTCTCCCCCGCCGGGGCCCATGTCTATCACGTAGTCAGCGTTGGCGATAAGGTCTAAATCATGTTCGATAACCACCACAGTAGCGCCTTGTTCCACCAAATGATGGAACACCGAAAGCAGGGTGCGCACGTTTTCCGGGTGCAGGCCAATGGTGGGCTCGTCGAACACGAACAGCGCGTTTTCCTGGCTTTTTCCCATTTCGCTGGCAAGCTTCAAGCGTTGCGCTTCGCCACCGGAAAGCGCTGGGGTGGCTTCGCCGAGCGTCAGATAGCCCAAGCCCAAATCGTGCAAGGTCTGCAACTTGGCATGGGTCTTCTTCAAATCCATGGTAACTTCCAACGCCTCGTCAACGCTCATGGCCATCACCTGAGGCAACGTCACTTCTGCTGGAATGTTGACCTGGGCATCGGCCCCCTTCACTGCACGATGGATCCGCCCCGCCTGGGCACCATAGCGTGAACCACGGCAATCGGGGCACGGAATAGTCACGTCGGGCAGAAACTGCACATCGAGCGATATCTGCCCCGTACCGTCGCAGGTGGCACAGCGCAAAGAGCCTGTGTTGTACGAAAACGCCCCGGGTTTCAGCCCCAAATCCTTTGCTTGCGTGGTACGCGCGAAGGCACGGCGTAAATCGTCATGGACACCCGCATACGTTGCCACGGTAGAGCGGACATTGGTTCCGATAGGCGTGGCATCAATAAGGTTGACGCGCTCGATGCCATCCGCCTCCAAACGTGAAACGTGAGCAGGCAGCGCCTCGCCCTGCGCTGCAGCCTTCAATGCGGGCACCAGCGTTTCAAGCACCAGTGTAGTTTTACCTGATCCGGAAACGCCGGTAACGGCAATCAACCTGCCACGGGGAATCTCCACCGAAAGCGGTTTCACGGTATGAATGGCGTTCGACTCCAGACGAATGCGTCCCAGCGAGAACATGCCTGATTCTGCCGCCGCTTCACGCACCCTAACATCCTTTTTGCCCGAAAGGTAGGGGCCGATAAGCGAATGGGGGTTGTTCTCGATCTCGGAAACCGTGCCCTGCGCAACGATGCCGCCACCCGCAGCGCCCGCACCAGGCCCCAGTTCTATCAAGTGATCAGCCTGCCGCAAGATGCGCGTGTCGTGATCGACCATCACAATCGAATTACCATCGGCAAGCAAATCGCGCATAACACCCAAAAGCCCTTCGATGTTGGCAGGATGCAAACCAATTGAAGGCTCGTCCAGCACATACAGCACGCCTGTGGTTTGGTTGCGCACTGCGCGTGCCAGCTGCACACGCTGACGCTCGCCCGTGGAAAGCGTAGAACCCGCTCGATCAAGCGAAAGGTAGCCAAGCCCCAATTCCATCAAACGCTGAGCTGTGCGCTCGAACGCTTCGCAAATAGATGCCGCCATGGGACGCATTTCGCCAGGCAACGTTGCGGGAACTTCGCGCACCCAGGCAAGCGCCTCCTGCAGGGGAAACGCTGAAACGTCCGCTAAGGAAAGCCCGCCCACCGTCGTGGAAAGAACGCGCTTCGACAGGCGCGTGCCGTGGCATTCAGTGCACGGCCCCTCCGTCAAGAACTTCGCCACGCGCTTCAGGCCCTTTTCGTCCTTCGCCTTCGCTAGCGCGTTTTCCACGGTGTACACCGCGTTGTAGTAGGTGAAGTCGAGCTCGGTGGCACGGTCGCCCTTCTTCGTTTTGTACAGGAAATGCTTCTTTTCGGCTGGGCCGTGAAACACGATGTCACGCTCTTCGGGCGTCAACTCCGAAAACGGGACGTTAGTGCGCACGCCCATTTCGCCCGCTACCTGCTTCATCAGATCCCACATCAACGTGCCCCAGGGAAGCACCGCACCTTCGTCGATGCTTTTCGATTCATCGGGCACCAGCGCCGCCTCGTTCACACGACGCACCACGCCCGTGCCTTCGCAGGTGGGACAGGCACCCGTGCTGTTGAAGGCAAACTCCTCAGCAGAAAGGCCGAAAAATTCTTCACCACATTCCGGGCAAACCAACGGCAGGTCGGCAGCAACGTTGAGGCTCGGTGCCGCATGCGCCCCGCACTTCGGGCACGCGTGGCTACCCACACGGGAAAACAACAAGCGCAAGCTGTTCAGCAGCTCCGTCGAGGTACCGAACGTGGAACGCACGCCGGGCACCGACGGACGCTGATGCAACGCCAATGCTGCCGGAACATACCGGACATCATCGACCAGCGCATGGGCGGCCTGCGTTAAGCGGCGGCGTGTGTAAGTGGAAAGCGCCTCCAAGTAGCGGCGTGAGCCTTCCGCATACAGAACGCCCAGAGCAAACGAGCTTTTGCCTGAACCGGAAACGCCCGCAATGCCCACCAACTTCCCCAAGGGAATGTCGACGTCGATGTTCTTCAGGCTATGGACACGCGCACCCCGCACCTCGATATGATCGGGGACGGCAAAGCTCTTCTCTGACATATCCATGCACACTCTTTCTGCAACTGAAACGCCCCCCATCTCGGCACTGCCCGAAATAGGGGGGGGCAAAGCAGGGCATTTGCAGTACCCCGCTCAAAACAAACGAATAAGCTCGATTCCCCTACACGCCTTTGAGCAAGAATCAACCAGGAAAAAGCCTTTGGAAACTCCGATGAGCAGCAAGGGGCAACCCGCAAATCGCTGTTGCGGGCTCTGAAAACCATGTCAATCATGAACATGCCCAGCTAATAAGCTGGGCATGAGCAAGGCGACTATCTGCTAGTCAACGGGATAGTACGTAGTAACCGTAGGGTTGTCCTCGATGTAGGCACGCAGCTTCTCGATGTAACGCTGCGCCAAAGGCGAAAACGGACGCTCGGCGTGATACAGATAGCCAACCGTCATGGTTTCATCGACTTCCAACGGAATGGCGCAAATGCTCTGCCCCATTTCACCGGAAAGAACGCCGGTGGAAATGGTGTAGCCGTTGTGACGGTTCAGCAAAATGGTCAGCGTACCACGGTCGTAGTAGGTAATGTTCTGGCTGTGGGGCAAATGGCTCAGCGGTTCTTCGGAAAAGAAGAACGAGTTGTTGCTCCCCTGCTCGAACGAGTAACGCGGGTACGGTTCCAAGTCTTCGGGCTTGATGCTGGTACGCGAAGAAAGCGGATGATGGGCGCCCACGAACACATGAGGATGGGCCTCGAACAGCGGCGTGAAGGTAAGCCCCGCATCGGAAAACGCCTTGGTAAGCACCTTGCGGTTGAAGTCGCTTAAGTACAGCACGCCAATCTCGCTGCGGAATTCCTTGACGTCGTCGATAACCTCGGCGGTACGGGTTTCACGCAAGGAAAAGTTGTATTCCTCTTCACCGCATTCTTCCGCCAGATCGACGAACGCATGCACGCAGAACGCGTAGTGCTGCGAGGAAACGCACAGACGGCCCGTTGCCGTGCTGTTCGAATTGGAGTAACGCGCCTCGAACAAATCGAACTGCTGCAGAATCTGGCGAGCATAGCCGATGAACTCGGTGCCTTCATTGGTGAGCGTGATGCCGCGGTTCGTGCGGTTGAAGATGGAAATGCCCAACTCCTGCTCGGTGTCTTTGATGGTGGTGGAAAGTGTGGGTTGGGAAACGTAGAGTTGCTGGCTTGCCGCATTGATCGATCCGCATTCGGCAACCTCGATGATATAGCGCAACTGTTGAAGCGATATGTTAGTGTGCACGGCTCTTTCCTTCCCGCCCCACCATGCAGGGGCATCCACGACTCTCAAAAGTGGGAAAATGGGGACTGTCCCTATTTTCCCACCTGAAATAGAAAAGCCTGGAAGTTGACACCTTCCAGGCTGCAATAAGTGGTGGGCGATACTGGGATCGAACCAGTGACCTCCACCGTGTCAAGGTGGCGCTCTCCCCCTGAGCTAACCGCCCGAAGCGCTGAGCACTTCAACAGGAATGAATGATACCAGAACCGAACCTTGCGTCAACTGGCAACAGGCAAGTTTTTCGCGTAACGCGCTTACTTGTCGTGGCTCTCGGCGCGATGGTAAGCGTCATCAGGCTCGATATGCACCAGGATGTCCTTAACCTGAGGGAACTTGTGTACGATTTCCGATTCGATACGGTCGGCCAATTCATGGGAAACGGCAACCGTCATGTTCGGGTCTACCAGCACGTGCAAATCGGCATACACATCACCCTGGGTGCCGCGCGTACGAATGCGATGCGCGTTCTGCACGCCGGGAATGCTCTCCACCACTTCACGCACCTCTTCTTCGGGAATACGCGCTTTGTCGGAGAGCGTCTGGAATGCCGAGCGGAACACATCGAACGCCGTGCACAGAATGGCAACCATAACAACAAGGGCCATAACCGAGTCGGCAATGGGGAACCCAAGCTGGATAAGAACCAGGCCAATGATAACGCCGATGGAAACCATGGCATCCGAAAGCGTATGGCTTGCATCAGCCAGCAAAATATCGCTGTTCAGGCGCTTGCCTTCCCTGCGCTCGAACGTGGTTACCCCTACATTGATGCACAGGGTGCCGATCATAACCACATACGACACAACCGTTACCTGCGCATTGTGAACGCCCGACATAAGTGCCAACACTGCGCTGGAACCCACTTCTACTGCAGCAAGAATCAGCAACACACCGATTACCATGCTGGCGTACGTTTCGAACTTGAAATGACCATAGGGGTGGCCCTCATCGGCGGGGCGCAGGGCAAGCGTAATGCCAACCAAGCCCACCACGTTGCCCAGCGAATCGAAGATGGAGTGGATGCCATCTGCCTGCATCGAATTCGAACTGGTAACAGCACCGTAGAAGAACTTGGCAAGTGCCACCGCCAAGTTCAGCACCAGCACCATGGCAAGCACATGACGTACCCGCGCGATGCGGGGTGTTTGATACGAATCGTTCATTGCTTATCGCCTTCGTTTCCCTTACCAATCGCAGAGTTTCTGCGCTGTTTGCATCAAAAAGAATCGCCCACATCCGTGAGCGATTGCCCACACCTTAGCACCGAATTCGGTAAGCAGTGGTTAACAACAAGAAGCGTAAGAACGAGCTAACATTGAACGCCCTCTAATTAGCAGCCTTGGCAAACTATTGCGCCTGAGCCTTGCGCGGGTAACTGGGGTTTGGGTTTTCCGGAATTCACCCTTACATAACCATGTTCCCAACACTGCATTTGCCGACGCACGCTCACAGCGTACCCGCTTTGCGTGCGGCTTCCACTTCCGCCAGAGCCTCGGGCGGCGTGTGGGCGCAGGTGCCGTTTCCACGCTTCACCACTTCGATAGCGTCGCCCGCTGCAACAGTGCCGCCTTGCAGCACCACCGCGAAGATGCCCTCATGCGGGAAAATGCAGTCGCCCGCCAGATGGTAGATAGCGCAACGGGTATGGCACACTTTGCCGATCTGGCTTACTTCCACCAGAACCTCGCTGCCCAAGCGCAGCTGCGTGCCTAACGGCAAATCGAGCAGATCGATGCCTTCGGTGGTGAAGTTCTCGGCGAAATCGCCCGGACCCACGTCCAAACCCAGTTCGCGCGCCTTGGCAATGGACTCTTCCGCCAAAAAGGAAAGCTGACGGTGCCACTTGCCCGCATGGGCATCGTTTTCCAGGCCCCCGTCCGCAACAACCACCTGAGGAGCGTTTCCTACAGAGTGCTTTTGGACGCCTTTTCGGGCGGAGATATTAATGGAAACGATTCGCGCCACCGGCGCCTCCTTACCGCATGCTTTCGGATACGTATGCTAAATGCGTTTTCACTTTTTTGTGAAACAACACCTGGTTTTACCGTATTCTCGCAGAGGAACATAACAGCACTTCCAATAGAAAGGATTTCCATGACCGCCACTTCAAAGGCGAAGAAGATCTTCGCCGCCTTTGCAGCCTTCGCCTGCTGCGCCCTGGTTGCCGTTGCTCTTACCGGCTGCCAGCAAGAGCAGAAGAAAGAAGATGTTCAGCTGCAGGTGTTCGCCGCAAATTCCCTTTCCAAGGCAATGGAGGAAGTCCAGCAGGCCTACATCGAAGACGGCCACAGCAACGTTTCCTTCGCCGACACCCAGTACAAGGCTTCCGGCGAACTGAACGAGATGCTGGGCGCCGGTTCTTATGCCGACCTGCTCATCTCCGCTTCCAAGGGTTCTATGGACACCGCGGTTAAGGAAGGCTACGTAGACGAGGGCACCCGTACCGACATGTTCAAGAACGACCTGGTTATGGTTGCAAAAGAAGGCTCCGGCCTTTCGAATGTGACGCTCGACGACATTGCTTCGGGCAAGTACTCCATCTGCGTAGGCGACGATTCCGTTCCTGCCGGCAACTACGCAGCGCAGGCGCTTTCCACGGTAGGCCTGTACACCCCCGCAGGCGATGACGCAGGCAAAACCGGCAAGGACATCTCTGGCAAAGGCGGCACCTACTCTTCCGCCCTCAAGGTTGTTACCGACACGTCCGTCGGCAAAGTATGCAAGCATGCGCAGTCGGGCGACGTCGACATCGCCTTCGTGTACACCTCCGATGTGTACCGCTTCGGCGGCGTAGAGATTGTTGGCACCGTTCCGGGCAACACCCATAAGAACATCGTGTATCCCGGTGCCATCACCAAGGACTGCAAGAACGTTGACGCCACCAAGGAATTCCTCGACTGGTGCCTGAACAGCGACAAGGCCAAGGAGATCTGGCAGAAATGGGGCTTCGAGCTCGCATAATGCCGTGCTTCCAAATCGACACGCAAACTTTAGGGGACAGGAGCCGTTTGGCACCTGTCCCCTCATTTTCCGATACGGCACCTTTGCGGAGGTAGTTTCATGCTAGTAAGACGAATCGCGGCAAGCGTTGTCTTGACGCTTGTTTTGGGGCTGGGCCTTATGCCAAGCGCGGCATTCGCCGACGATGCTCTGGGCGATGCAAGCACGCCGAACGTGCCGAAAACCAGTACCGCGCAAGGCAATAGCCAAAGCGACTCTCCTGCGCCCAACAATTCGACAGGCACGGAAATCAGCGATGTTGCCGTATCGGAAGATGCCACCAGCGCGAGCATGGAAGGCGAGTCGTTCGCCGTTTCCGATTTCTCCCGCGCGCAGAAGGGCTCGAACCGCGCCATCGACGGAACCTACTACGGGTATTCCTACCTGGTTGCCAAAGACGGAGGCCTTGGCAGCTACATGCAGCTCATCGCCTGCGACGAATACGCCGTCGCCTACATCCCTGTCGAGTTATGCCAGAAACTGGGAATCGACCCCGATTCCGAAGCCGACCAGGCAAAAATCAAAGCATACCTGTGCGCACTCGACGACAAGTCGGCTGCAGGCTCCACGCCGCTTTCACGCATCGGCACATGGCATTTCACCAGCGATACCACGTACACCGTCGGCGCTGTCAGCTTCCGCTTCGACCAAGATGTGAACGGTGCCGTGTACGCCAGCGTTATCGGCACCGACGGCACCGACCTTACCGATTCCGAGAGCCCCAACTACTTCAAACCCACCTTCGCCGATTTCTGCAAGCTGGCACCCGCTAGCGAGGTAACAGTGGATGAAGGCGCCTCCGGCATTGCCGCCTTTGGCAAATTCTTGGCCGAACTCGATTGGAGCCCCTTGTGGGTAACGCTTAAAACCACGGGCGTTGCCATCGTGATCATCTTCGTGCTGGGGCTGCTTGCCGCCTACTGGTGCTTGCACCTTTCCCAAAAGGCGAAGAACATCGCCGACAGCATCTTCACCATCCCCATGGTTTTGCCACC
The DNA here is from genome assembly GCA_958431815.1 of uncultured Eggerthella sp. Classification (GTDB taxonomy): domain Bacteria; phylum Actinomycetota; class Coriobacteriia; order Coriobacteriales; family Eggerthellaceae; genus Anaerotardibacter. The sequence continues at coordinate 71,082 of CAUASB010000002.1, forward strand.
TACGGTATGCGGCTTCATCTTGCTGTACCTGTGCGGCCGCAACACAGCCTTCGGCAGCTTCTTCATCGACATCGGGTTCCCGCTTATCTTCAGCTGGCCCGCCACGGTAATCGCCGCTGTGGTGGTTGCCTTCCCGCTGATGTACCGCAGCGCCTTGGGCGCGTTCGAGAATCTTGACCCGAACATGCTTGACGCCGCCCGCACCTTAGGTTGGAGCAACGCGCGCATCTTCCTAAAGCTGATGCTGCCGCTTTCCTGGAGCAGCATCGCCGCCGGAACCGTGCTGGCCTTTGCCCGTGCCCTGGGCGAATTCGGCGCAACGCTGTTCTTGGCGGGCAACTACCTAGGTATCACACGCACCATTCCCATCGCCATCTACTTCGAGTGGATGAACGGCAACGACGGCGTAGCATGGTTTTGGACCGCCATCGTCATTGGGTTCAGCTTCCTGGTTATCCTGTTCATCAACCTGTGGAGCAGCCACACCACCAAATACCGCAAAGGGGCCGCAGAATGAGCCTTTCCGTGAACATAAAGAAGCACTTCCCCACCTTCACGCTTGACGTAGATATAGAGGCAGGAAACGAAACCTTGGGCTGGTTGGGCGAATCGGGTTGCGGCAAGAGCCTTACCATGCGCTGCATCGCCGGCATCGAAACGCCTGATGAAGGCAAGATCGTGGTGAACGGCAAAACGTTCTTCGAACGCGAGGCGGGCAAGCGCGCAACCGTGAACCTTACAGCCCAGGAACGCAAAACCGCCTTGCTGTTCCAGAACTACATGCTGTTCCCTAACCTCACTGTGGCAGAAAACGTTGCTGCCGGCATCAGCCGCAAAACGCCTAAAGAAGAACGCAACGCCCTGGTTGATGCCGAGCTGAAGCGCTTCGGGCTGGAAGGGTTCGGAAAGCGCTACCCCTCACAGCTTTCCGGCGGCCAGCAGCAGCGTGTGGCCCTGGCGCGCATGTTGGCGGCAAAGCCCGACATCCTTATGCTCGACGAGCCGTTTTCTGCATTGGACGCGCACCTGAAAGGCGTGTTGGAGCAAAACCTTTCCAGCCTGTTCGAAGCATTCGAAGGCACCGTGCTTTACGTGAGCCACGACATCGACGAGGCGTTGCGCTTCTGCGACCGCATTGCCGTGATCGAAAAGGGGCACGTAATGGAAGTGGACACCGGCAACGAGCTGGTGAACAACCCGCACTCCACTGCGGGCATCAAGCTTTCGGGCTGCAAGAACGCCACCCTTGCGCAGAAAACCGGCAATAGCAGCGTGTTCCTGCCCGCATGGGGCATATCGGTCGAAGCCGATGCACCGGTGCCCGACGATACGGTCTGTCTGGGTGTTCGCGCCTTCTTCCTGGAACGCGCCGAAGGCCCCGGCCGCAATGCCTACCAGGTACGCGTGGTGCGCACCAGCGATTCACGCTTCGACCGCACCGTGCTGCTGGAATTTTCAAACCGCGCACCTGAAGCCGACGCCGTCGTAAGCCAGACGGAAAACGAAATGGCCTACCTGGAACAGCACCTGTTCTGGCGTGTGGACAAGCTGAAAGTCGCCGAGAAAGACCTTCCCAAAAAGGGCGAAGAGCTGTGGATTCGCATTCCGCCCGATAAGGTTTACCTGGTATCGAAGTAAGCTGAACGCTAAGGAATGGCCAAAAGGGGCTGTCCCTCGACCGAAAACCCGAATTAAGCCGCACGACCAAAAGGATCTGTCCCCATTGGACCCCATCGGCTGCCGTGGCAGACGCACGAAAGGAGGCTGCCGTGAAAGACGGATTGGGCAGGAACATCGACTACCTGCGCATCTCGCTCACCGACCGTTGCAATCTGCGCTGCATATACTGCATGCCCGAATGCGGCGTGGAAAGCACTGTACGCAGCAGCATCCTGAGCCTTGAAGAGGTTTCGCGCGCCATTAGGATCGCTGCCCAGCTGGGCATCAAGCACATCCGCTTCACCGGCGGCGAGCCTACGGTGCGCAAAGGCCTGGTTGGCCTGGTGGAACGCACGGCGCATACCCCTGGCATAGAAAGCGTGGCCCTTACCACCAACGCAACCCTGTTGCCCGGCATGGCAGCCGATTTGAAAGCCGCCGGGCTTTCCCGCGTGAACATATCGCTCGACACGCTTGATGCTCGGCAATACCGCCTTATCACCCGTTGCGGCAACGTGAACGATGCCCGCTCCGGCATCGAAGCGGCATGTACTGCGGGGCTTTCACCCGTGAAGATAAACGTCGTTGCCATGCGGAGCCTGCATCAAGACTTCTTTTCTTTTGCTCGTTTAACGCTGGAACAGCCCCTGCATGTTCGCTTCATCGAATATATGCCCGTGGGCGACAGCACTTGCAACTGGAACGCTGAAGAAGTAGTGCCTGCGAAGGAAATTCTGGAAGACATCGCCACACAAGCAGAATCCCTAGGCCTTGGAAAACTCGAACAAGCAGCGGGCAATGCGCCCATCGGCTGGGGCCCCGCACGCTATTGCCGCCTGCCCGGCGCGCAAGGCACCATCGGCGTTATCTCGGCGATGTCGGAGCACTTCTGCACAAACTGCAACCGTTTGCGTCTTACCGCCGACGGCACAATAAAACCGTGCTTGTTCAGCGATGCGGAATACGATTTACGTGGTGCGTTGCGAGAAGGAAACGAAATAGACGTCCTTCATGTGTTCGAAACGGCGCTGGAGCATAAGCCCGTCGGGCACCGCGCATGCGCAGGAACTCGCCGTATGATGAATCAGATAGGCGGCTAGGCGGCCAATAGGGACAGGCCCTTTTGGCTGCTTTTGGCCAAAGCGGGAATCAGGGACCCGCCCCCTTCCAACAAAGGAGATTTCCATGACCTCACAGCTTACCCATATCGATGCCGATGGCGATGCGCGCATGGTAGACGTTTCCGCCAAAGCGGAAACCAAGCGCACCGCCATCGCCGAAGGGTTCGTTGCCATGCAGCCCGAAACACTTGCCGTGATCGAGGGCGGCACCGCTAAGAAGGGCGACGTGCTTGCCGCAGCGCGCATCGCCGGCATCATGGCCGCCAAGCAAACCAGCAACCTGATTCCGCTGTGCCACCCCTTGGCGCTTACCAAGGTCGAAGTGAAGTGCACTCCGCAACATGCCGAAGAGCGCGAAGACGGTCGCTGCGGCATTCACCTGCAGGCAACCTGCAGCCTGGTTGGCAAAACCGGCGTGGAAATGGAAGCCCTCACCGCCGTAAGCATTGCCGGCCTTACCGTGTACGACATGTGCAAGGCACTAGACCGCGGCATGGAACTGGACACGGTGCGCCTCGTTCACAAAGAAGGCGGCAAAACCGGCATTTGGGACAGGTGATAGAGCCGAAAAGGCAACAGCCCCCGCAATCGGCTAATGCCCACCGCCATGCATGATGCTTACCGCGTGGGAAAGCACGCCCGCCACGCAATCCCAGTTTTCCTGCGCGGCCTTCTTGCTGCCAGGAAAATTGACCACCAACGTGGTGCCACGCTGCATGCACAGCGCGCGGGAAAGCATGGCATACGGCGTGATGGCCATGCTGTAGGCACGCATGCCCTCAGCAATGCCGGGCACCTCGCGCTCGCACACATCACGCGTTGCCTCGGGCGTCACATCGCGCGGACCAAGCCCCGTGCCCCCACAGGTAAGCACCACATCGACCCCGCACTCATCAGCAGCACGCACGATAGCGGCGGAAATCTCGGCACGCTCGTCTTTCACCACTTCGTACTGCACACACTCCCAACCCTTGGAAGCGATAAGGTCCTGCAGCAAAGCGCCGGCCGTATCCTCCTTTTCACTGCGGGTGTCAGAACAGGTGATAACCGCGAATTTGATCTTCTCCATTTACAGCACCGTGCCTTCCTCGACGTCAAGCAGCACGCAATCGAGCGTGGTTCCATCGGAGATAGCGCTCCCCTCGTTGCCCTCTGGCAAGATGGCCAAGCAATTGGCGCGCTGCAATGTGCTGAACAAACCCGAGCTCTGATTCTTTGCCGGCGTTACCGCAAGCTCGCCCTGCGGCGTGCGCGAAAGCGTGGCACGAAGGTAGATGCGACGGGGGTCCTTCTTCTTGCGACTGCCCACCAAACGAGCCTTCACTGTGGGCCGAACGAACGCCGTATAACCTTGCATCTTGCGCAGCGCTTGGCGGATAAGCATCTCGAACCCGCAATACGCTGCCGCCGGATTGCCGGGCAAGCCGAACACGGGCGTGCCATTCACGATGCCAAACGTTTGCGCTTTACCCGGACGCATGTTCACCAGCGTCATACGCAATTCGCCCAGCTCTTCAACTACGGGCTTGATGAAATCGTAATCGCCATTGGAAGCGCCGCCGGTGGTGATAACGAAATCGTAATCGTGCGTGGCACGCTCGACAGCACGCGCCAGCTGCTCTTCGTCGTCGGGAACTATGGGAAGCTGCGCCGCAACGCCGCCTGCCTGGGCAACGCATGCTGCCATGGTGTATGAGTTGCTGTCACGAATGCAGCCAGGGCGAAACGGCTCGCACGGCGAAAGAAGCTCAGACCCAATGGGGATAATGGCAACGCACGGACGACGAAACACCGGAACTTCCATTACGCCACAACTCGCCAAAAAGCCAATGCCCGCCGCCGACACCACTTCGCCGGCGTGGATGGCAACTTCCCCTTCAGCAATGTCTTCGCCCTTGTGACGGATATTCTCACCCTTTTCTGCCGGATGGGAAAACGAAACGATGCTTCCCGTGCGGCCATCACCTTCCAGGTAGTCCACAACCTCATATTTCACCACCGCATCAGCTTCAGGGGGAACAGGAGCACCCGTCATGATACGCACCACTTCACCGGTACCGATGGGCCCGTCGTAGGTGGCGCCCGCGGGAATTTCCGCTATGACGCGACATTCAACAGGCGCGTCGGCACACGCAGTTGCCAAATCGCACGAATGCACGGCAAAGCCGTCCATCGATGCATGGTCGAATGGCATGATGTTGCAATCGCTTACCAAATCGGCAGCCGCCACGCGACCTACTGCCTCCAACAAGGGAACAAGCTCCGCTTCAAGCGGCTGCACCTGGGAAAGAACGCATTCCAGAGCGTCCTCCACACTCAACATCTCATCCGAATTCACGCTCATGGATATTCCTTTCGCTTTGATTGAAGCAAATGGGACTGGTTTATAAAATCGCTGTTTTACCTGGTAATATACTAAGTTATAACACTATAGGGTATTTTGATATATGGGTGTTTTACAGTCTGCTTTCTCTTTTTATCAAAAATTGCGCACCGTGCAACAAAGCCGTTTTTCTATTGCTATCACGAGCATCAATTCATGCTTTACGAACCTTAGGCAAATCCAGGAACAAGCAACCCAACAGCCTCGCAAGCCGAAAAGCGACATGCGCAGCTTCATTCGAGTTTACGCCACCGTAGTGCTGTCTGCCCAAAACTTCGAAGCCCGCAGAAAGGAGCTCGTGAAGCCCAGGCGGGCCAAACGAATACACACGCCAATGTTGCACACCACGGCAACACCGCAGCAGCAAAACAGGGAAGCACCTGCGCGCGCAAGCATCACTGTCAAAAGCCACTTGCCCGCAGGCTAAGCGGCAAGGCAGCATGCCGCTTGGTATACTGACAGCCACCGAAAGGGGCAAGCATGGCCAACGAAGCACCGCAAATCAAACTCACGCAGCTTTCCACGAAAGGTGGCTGCGCAGCAAAGTGGAGTCCGGGCGATCTGAAGAAGATCCTTGCCTCCCTCCGTCCCGCCACCGCCCCAGCCCCCGATGCGCGCATGCTACTGGGATACGAAACCAGCGACGACTGCGCGCTCTGGCAACTAAGCGACAATACCGTGGGCGTGTTCACCGTGGACTTCTTCACCCCCGTGGTTGATGACCCTTACGAGTTCGGGCGCGTGGCAGCCGCCAATGCGCTTTCCGACGTATTCGCCATGGGTGCCCAGCCTCACATTGCCCTCAATCTACTAGCTCTTGATTCGTCGCTGGGAACCGAAGTGGCAGCGGCCATCTTGCAAGGTGGCGCCGACGCCGTGGCCCAGGCAGGCGCTTTCGTTTCCGGAGGCCACACCATCGATGACAACGAGCCGAAATACGGCCTGTCGGTATTCGGCACCGCTGCTGCCAACGCCGTAGTGCGCAACGCAGGCGCACAGCCGGGTGATGCGCTCTACCTCACAAAACCACTCGGCGTCGGCATCATGAGCGCCGCCGCCCGAATCGACTGCATCAGTCAAAAGGATATGCGTCCCGTGATCGATTCGATGATGGAGCTGAACCTGGCAGGCAGCAAAGCCATGGTTGCATCAGGCGCCCACGCCGCAACCGATGTAACAGGTTTCGGTTTGGCAGGCCACTTGCATGAAATGCTCGAGGCAAGCGCATGCTCAGCAGTTATCGACTTCGCGGCGCTGCCCCTGTTCGAGCAGGCATGGCAGCTTTCCTGCGATTACTGCCGCCCTGGACGCACGTTTTCCACCATCGATTACCTGAATGGGCTCATTGACCAGGGAAACCTGAACGACACCGAGTTCGATAACCGGCTGGGCATCATCTGCGACCCGCAAACCTCTGGCGGCATCTTGGCGGCAATTCCGTCCGAAAACACCGCAATGTTCGAACAGGAATTCGAGCATTTGGCAGGGCGCGCCCCTGTATGCATCGGGCGCATTACCGAGGGAAGCACTGGGCACATCTCCTTTACCGACGCAAACTGAACCCGAAGCGCAAATCGCCCCAATATCGACGTGATATCGGGGCGATTACCAATTCGCACCGGAGCAATCAGGTAGTGCCCAACGGGCAATACTCGCTTCCCTCTTTTCGGAACACGCCATCTATCTGCTGCTCAACGCCAAGCTCGGAAGACAGCGTTTCCACGCGATGCCGCGCCTCAGCATCTTCGTTTGCGAAAAACCTCAGGCCCATGCCGCAACCCGCGCGCACCTTTGGCGGCACAGGAACGAGCGAACCCCGCTCGCCGAATGCGGCCTCGAACGAAAGCGCCGCATGGGTCGACCCGAACGCTGCCAGATACTCCGCCATAGCTATAGCGTGATGGTTTTGGAAGATTCCTGCATACGACCCAGGATGTCGTACATGTTGGAAACTTCACCAACTGCCAGCTGATCGGTAAGGCCATAGTAGTCGAGGCATGTCCCGCACACCAAAACCTCAGTGCCCTGAGCTACCAAAGAGCTCACGCTGTCGACCGCCGCCTGTTCGCCGCCCGCAACCAGCTTTACGCCACCGTTCATAAACAGTAAATGGGCGGGCGGGTTTCCCGATTCCGAAAGGGTGTACAGCGCCATCTTCATCAGGCTTTTGCCCAACGTCTCGTCGCCTTCGCCCACATGATCCTTGCCCACGAACACGGCGTAGGGCTCCTTAACCGAACAATCGCAAGGCGCAGCTTCCTCGGATGCAGCGCCTTCGGGCAAACCGCCGATAACGACGTCCCAACAGCCCTGCTTCTGCTCAACGGAAAAAGGGCGGCCAAAGCGCTTTGCAAGGTGGGAAAGATTGGAAACCGCCGCTTCGTTGCTCACCTTGACCACAAGGTCAACGCAGCCAGCATCAAGTTCCTTCTTTGCCATCATCAAAGGCTGCGGACACTGCAGCCCACGCGCATCAAGTTCTTTCATAGAGGCATTCCTTTCGTAGCGCACCGGCGCATCCCATTATCGCAAAGATCTCACGCACTCCCGAAGGGCAGAAATCCCCCGATCGATTTCTTCTTCGGTATTGAAATACGAAAAACTGAATCGCACAGCCCCGGACTCTTCGGTTCCCAAAGCGCGATGCATCAGCGGTGCGCAATGGGCGCCTGCGCGGGTGCATATGCCGTATTCAGACGCCAAGGAATTGGCCAACGTGGCGGAATCCACACCCATAACGCCAAGGGCAACGATACCGCACCGGTCGATTCCGCCGCTGCCGCCCAGGACACGAACGCCCTTTATGGCACGTGCGCCTTCCTCGAACTTCAAAGCAAGGCCGCGCGCTTTAGCGTGAATGCTGTCGATGCCCACCTGTTCGATGAAACCTATACCCGCCGCCAAACCAGCCAACCCATGCGCGTTCACCGTGCCAGCCTCAAGGGCCTCGGGCATGAGGCGCGGATGCCGTTCGTCGAACGTATGGGTTCCCGACCCGCCTTCCACAAGCGGCGGAATCTCAATAGAGGGAAGAACGCACAAGCCGCCGGTGCCCTGTGGGCCGAACAAGCCTTTATGCCCGGTGAAGCACACCACATCGGCCCCGATTTCCTGCTGTAGCACGGGAAGGGCACCAGCGGTTTGGGCGGCATCCAGAACAAACAACGCACCATGCTCGTGCGCCAACGCAGCCATACGCGCTGCATCGTATACGTCGCCGGTAAGGTTCGAGGCATGCGTTGCCGCCACATAGCGCACACCCCCTTCGGCAAGAAGCCTTTCATATGCGGCGAAATCAAGACTGCCATCCGGATTTATCGGCGCAATCTTAACCGTGCAGTTCTTCTCATCGCGCAGGCGAAACAGCGGACGGAGCACCGAATTGTGCGAAGCAGCCGTGGTGACCAAAGTTGAACCCGGCGCAGCCAAGCCCTGCAAGGAAATGTTCAAGGCCATGGTGGCATTCAGCGTGAAGGAAACGCATGATGCAGAAGGGGTGCCAAACAACCGGGCAGCCTTTGTGCGCGCATCGAGCACCGCCCTGCCTGCCGCAAGCGAAGCAGGATGAACGCCGCGACCCGCCCCGCCGAATGAACCCAAGGCGGAAACCACAGCCTCGGTAACCTCGGGAGGCTTCCGCATTGTGGTTGCCGCATTGTCGAAATAAATCATGTGCCCGCACTTCCCTGCTTATTCTTTCGCATTCATCATATCCAAAAAGACGCCGTGCCTTTGCGCAGCCTTTCTTCACATATCGCGTGCAGCGCTGGTCTCGGCGGTGAAATCGGGTACAATGTCCTCGCGTTTTATCGCACCTACGAAAGGACATATCTCATGGATATCATGAAAACCATTACCACGCTTCTGCACGACAACCTCGACATCGACCCCGAGCAGGTAACCGAGGATTCCACTTTCGATTCCTTGGGCATTGATTCTCTGGACATGGTCGAGCTCATCTGCGACCTGGAAGACGAATGCGGCATCGAGTTCGGCGAGCCCGAAAACCTCGAAACCGTAGGCGACCTGATCAACTACATCGAAGGCCTGCAGGCATAACCGTCCAAAAGGGACAGTCCCTTTTGGACGGTAACAAAATGGGGACTGTACCCATTTTGTTATTTTGAGCGGATGGTTCAAAGCCATCCGCTTTTTTTGTTGCCAAAATACGGCAGAAGTTCAATTTTCTTTGCCGAAAAGTTCTTTAGTTCAATTTCAAAGCGTGCTAAGCTCCAATAAATTGAACTTTTGGACGTTTATTTCCCTTAGTTCAAATTATTTTGAACCGAAAGGAACACCATGGCACAAAGCTCCTTTTCCGATCGTTTGAAAGAGGCAATGGAAAAAGCCGGCATGAAGCAGGCGGATTTGATCCACACCGCCGAAGCTTCTGGCTTCAAACTGGGCAAAAGCCAAGTCAGCCAGTACGTGAGCGGCAAAACCATACCCCGTCCCGACACCATGGCGGAGCTCGCCGTTACCCTTGGCGTTTCCCCCGAATGGCTTGCCGAAGGCAGCAGCGAGCAGGGCGCTAACAAACCTGCCGAACGCACCAATGAGGCTGAGCCCAGCGCCGACAACGCACCCGTAAGCCAAGCAAACACCCACCCCACCGCCGAAACCCCCATCGAAGGGAGCACCCCCATGCGCCAGTTCAAGAAATCTTCCAAACTCGACAACGTTTTGTACGACGTTCGCGGCCCCGTTGTCGACGAGGCGGCTCGTATGGAGCGTCAGGGCACCCGCATCCTAAAGCTGAACATCGGCAACCCAGCCCCCTTCGGCTTCCGCACGCCCGATGAAGTGATTCAAGACATGCGCCATCAGCTGCCCGACTGCGAAGGCTACAGCGATTCCAAGGGCCTTTTCAGCGCCCGCAAGGCAATCATGCAGTACTCGCAGATCAAAGGTCTACCCAACGTTGACATGGACTGCATCTACACCGGCAACGGCGTAAGCGAACTCATCAACCTGTGCATGCAGGCTCTCTTGGACAACGGCGACGAGATTCTGATTCCTAGCCCCGATTACCCGCTGTGGACGGCCTGCGCCACGCTTGCCGGCGGCAACCCCGTCCATTACGTGTGTGACGAGCAGGCCGAATGGTACCCCGACATCCAGGACATCGAGCGCAAAATCACCCCGCGCACCAAGGCTATCGTCATCATCAACCCCAACAACCCCACTGGCGCGCTGTACCCCCGCGAAGTATTGCAGGAAATCGTGGAAGTTGCCCGCAAGCACCAGCTGATGATCTTCTCGGACGAAATCTACGATCGCTTGGTAATGGATGGTGAAGAGCACGTTTCCATTGCCAGCCTGGCACCCGATTTGTTCTGCATCACCTTCAGCGGTCTTTCGAAAAGCCACATGATCGCCGGCTACCGCATCGGCTGGATGGTGCTTTCCGGCAACCGCGCCTGCGCCCGCGACTTCATCTTGGGCCTGGACATGCTCTCCAACATGCGCCTGTGCTCGAATGTGCCGGCGCAGAGCATCGTGCAAACGGCCCTGTGGGGGCACCAAAGCGTAGAGAGCTATCTGGTTCCCGGTGGGCGCGTATACGAACAGCGCGAGTACGTGTACAACGCGCTCAACAGCATCGACGGCATCACCGCCGTAAAGCCCAAGGGCGGCTTCTACATCTTCCCGAAGATTGACACCAAGAAGTTCAACATCACCAACGACGAGCAGTTTGCGCTTGACCTTCTGCACGAAAAGAAGATCCTGCTCGTTCCTGGCAAAGGCTTCAACTGGCAGCAGCCCGACCATTTCCGCGTGGTGTACTTGCCCCGCATCGAAGTGCTTACCGAGTGCATGACGAACTTGGACGACTTCCTGCACCATTACCGTCAGGCATAGCGCTGAAGCCATTTCGGAGCCGAAATCAAGACGTTACTTCCCGCCCCTTCAACACTACGCTGAAGGGGCGTTTTTGTTGCCTGGAAACCAAGCAACCCCATTTCCAAATTCGAAAGAAAGCTGGGTCTATGAAAAAACTGCTGTTCGTGAACGCCTGCGTCAACCGCGAAACCTCTCGTTCCCTGAAGCTTGCCCACGGCGTCATCGAAGCCATGCAAAAGGAAGAGCCCTTCGAAGTAACCGAAGTGGTGCTTGAAGAAGAGCAGATTGCTCCCCTTACCTCCGAAACGCTTAACGCTCGCCAAGCGCTGGCGCAGGAAGGCAAACTCGACGATGCCGCCTTCGCGCGCGCCCGCCAGTTCCGCGATGCCGACCGTATTGTGATCGCCGCACCGTTTTGGGCGTCCAGCTACCCCGCATCGCTGAAGGCGTACATCGAGGACATCGACGTAGTGGGCATTCTGTACCGCTATGGCGAACGCGGCCCCGTTGGCCTGTGCAACGCCGACAAACTGGTGTACGCAACCACCCGCGGCGGCATGCTGCCCGACGAAGCGGATTGCGGCTACCAGAACATTGCCATGCTTGCCCGTGCATACGGCATCGGCGAATGCGAATGCGTGAGCGCCGCAGGCTTGGATATCATCGGCGCCGATGCGGATGCTCTACTTGCTGCAGCATTGGAAAAGGCAACGAAGTAGCGCTATCTAGAAACCAGAACCTGAAGGGTCTTGCAATGCGGGGCCCTTCTTTTTTTGCCAAGAAGATCAACGCGGGGCCCAGCCAAGTAAGCAAGCGGAAAGCAAACGGACTCCCATCGGTTGCTCAAAGGGGTTCAAGCCCGCTATATCTCAAGACCCGACATACCTCTCCTATGCACCCATGCCAACATTGCCGTCACACGACTAGAGTTACAGACCTCGCTGTTTCCACACTATTCATCAATATGACCAGGTGCTATAGTTCTATTTCGACACCTATATGTCATAAGATACCTTTAGGTAATTGATAGATTTTTTCATACACCCTAGGAGCTCTTGCTACTATTTACTGCGCACTGGCAAGCCAATCGAAAGGAACACCATGGCAGCAGAAACCGACTTGCGCATCGTGAAAACGCTTGAAGCCATTCACGCTTCTTTCGAAAAGCTGGCTGCAGAGAAGCCCCTTTCCGACATCTCTGTTGCAGCGCTGTGCCGTGAAGCGCGCATTGGCAAGAAAACGTTCTACCGCCACTTTCCTTCGCTAAGCAGCCTTGCCAACGAATACCTTGAGGCATTCTTCGAAACGTTTTTGATTCAGACCGAAGGTCTGAGCTTGCCCGACCAGACCAACGAGCTGATTCCCCAACTGGTGACATACCTTTGCACCGAGGGCAATGCCAACCCTGTTTACGAATGCCTTGTTTGCGGCACAAGCTCCGAGGAGCTGTGCCATGCGCTCGTCAATCGCCTTACCGAGCTGCAGCGCATCAACACCCGCAAATTCGGCCGTCTTTCTGCTGCCGAAATATCGCTAGCGTTGGTGTTCGTCACCAACACGGCAATCACCCTTTACCAGCAATGGGTCAGCGAGGGCAAGCACCTTTCCGCCAAACGCCTCGCCGAGCTTTCCCAAAGCTTGGTTTCCGGCGAAGAATCCCTTCGCAGGTAAAGCTCACAACAAAAAGCCGTCCTGCCTGCAAACCCGAAGATACAGACTCGCAAGCAGGACGGCATAAAACAATCACCGGTTAATACCGTTTAATTCCTTCGTTGAAGCACAGGAATCATCCTGTCCAGCGCTTCGACAAGGGTGCTTCGAGGACATGCCAAATTGATGCGCAAAAAGCCTTCGCCCGATGCGCCGTAACTACGCCCGTTGCTCAGCACAACTCCTGCTTCCTCGCGGATTTCACGACAAAGGCCCTTTGTCCCACTGGCAAGCCCGCGGCAATCCACCCACAGCAAATAGGTGGCTTCTCCCCGCACCGCAAAGACACCGGGCACCTCGTCTAACCGCTCACGGGCATATGCGCGGTTGTCCCACACGTAAGCGCACAGGGCATCCAACCATTCCCCGCCTTCGTTGAACGCAGCGATTGCCGCATCTACCGCAAAGACGTTAGGCTCGGCCACTTCATCGTTGTTAAAACCCCGCACCACACGCGTGCGCAGCTGTTCGCTGGGAATGCACACCGCCGACGTTTGGATGCCCGCCAAATTGAACGACTTGCTAGGAGCAACAAGAGAAACGCTGTTGTCGCGGCACACCGCCGAAACAGAGGCAAACGGAACATAAGCGCTTCCCGGCGCCGTTATATCGCAGTGCACTTCGTCGGAGACCACCACTACGCCGTACCGAGCGCCCAATTCGCCAATCTTCGCCAGTTCTTCGGCGCTCCAAATACGCCCTACGGGGTTGTGGGGGTTGCACAGCACCATCATCGTTACCTGAGGGTCCGCCATATGCTGCTCAAGCTCGTCGAAATCAATCGAGTACGCACCGTCCTCATATACTAGAGGAGCTTCTTCCACCACACGTCCGTTGTTCGCCACGGAATTAAAGAAGATGTTGTACACCGGCGTTTGCAGCAGCACCTTTTCCGCCGGAAGCGTAAGCCTGCGCACAATGCTTGAAAGCGCCGGAACCGCACCCGAGGTGAAATTCAGCCATTCAGGCTGCAGCGCGAAGCCATGTCTGCGCTCCCACCAGCTGCAATACGCCTCATACCATTCTTTCGGCACATCAGCATAGCCGAACACACCATGCGCCGCCCTGCGCTCTATGGCACGACGCACCGCTGGGGCTGTCGGGAAATCCATGTCAGCGACCCAAAGCGGTAGCTCGTTTTCGCCTACATTCCACTTGAAAGAATTGGTATTGCGCCGATTCGGCACCGTATCGAAATCAAAGTCAGTCACTGTTCGCCCTCCATCGAAGCTGCGTGCACGAAAATGTTAGAGCACCGGTTCAGCCAAAAGGCAACCAAAAGGGACTGTCCCTTTTGGCTTACTTTCGCCAGGATACCTTTGTTTTCGCCTGTGGGGCTGCCGCCTTGCAAGAAATGCACGTTTTTGCAGGATCGACCTGATCGGGCTCAATCACCAATTCGCCAATGCTCTCGCATGCGATGGAGCCGCCCTTTGGATTCAGCACACTTTCAATACGCGAGTCGATCTCGGCTTCCACTGTGGAGTATTCGAAAGCGAGCGTGGTGTTCAACAGTTTGCAGTTCACCATTTTCAGATTCTCGATATAGCACAGACCCTGCAGGCTCTCGATGGTGCAGTTGATAAACGTAAGGTTCTTCGAGTTCCATCCCAGATACTCGCCCACGATAACGCTGTCGCGCACCACCACGTTTTCCGTATTCCAGAAGGCATCTTTTGAAATGAGCTTCGAATTCGCCACCTCGACATTGCGGGCGCCATCAAAGCAATAGTTGCCGGTAAGGGCCAAGCCGTCGATGGCAACATCAGAGCTGTTCATAGCGAAGTAATCGCCCCGTGCCTGAACGCAGGAAAGATGCACGTCCTGGCACATCCACAGTGTTTCTGCGGCATCGGTAAACGTGACGTTTTCCAGCGTTACATCCTGGCAGCGCCTGAAGTTCTTAGGGGCCTGCAGCACCGAATCGCTTACGACAATATGGTTGGTGTACCACACGCCCGAACGTGCCATTTCCAGCCAGAAGGAGTTGTTCACCTGAACATGCTCGCAATACCACAGCGGGTACTTCCACTCGAAATTGCAGCGATCAAGGGCAATGTTGGAGCTTTCTTTCAAGGGCGATTCCCCGTTTGAGAACACGCAGTTCTTGAACTGAATGCCTCTGCTGGCAAAACCGGCGCGCTCGCCTTCCAGCACTTGTTCGGCAACCACCGCTTTGTTTTCCGGCGTTTCGTTTATTGTCATAGCGCCTTTGGCTCCTTTCCCAGCATGCTGGTTTAGCGACACAGCGTTACTTATTTATCCTTAACTATAAGCAACGCCGCGTCACGTGTAAAGCGCATGGGAATCGCCAGCTATATCCGATAGAGCACAGAAGCCGCACCCTGCGGCTGCTAGTGCCCACATCCACGAAACGCAAAAACGAACCCTACAGCACCGCCCTAGAACAAGGAAATCTGCTGCGGTGCCGATTCGTAGCGAAAGGTCACTTCACCTTCCAGCAGATCAACCGCATGCCCCTTCCAGCTTTTCAGCGAAACCACGTAGCCGAAGTTATCCTGCTTCATAACAAGTTTGTCGCCCACCATGCCAATGCAGGTACCCGCGCATTCCGTTTCGTGCCCAACAGGCATTTGGAGCTCGCTTGCATCAGGCGAAGGCCCACCGAAGTAGAAATAGGAAAGATCCTGTGGCTTTTCAGCAAGCGAAAAGCCAGCCTCATGCACCGCCGGCACCTGGGCAAGCTCGTTGGCTCGTATATCAAGCGCCGAACATGCGGCAGCAGGATCATAAGGTTCCTCGGCAAGCAAGCGCGCCTTCACCGCTGCACGCATGGTTTCAAACACGTTGGGCTGCGCGCACAATGCCGCTTCCAGCTTTCGCGCCTCGTCGGCGTTGCCGAAATGTCCCACAATGCGTGCGGCCCTGGCACCCTGTTCCAACAAACGCTCTATTCCACGTGTTTCCGAAGAAATGCCAGCCTTTATGTGTTGGGGCGAAAAGTACGCCAAATACACGTAGTGGGGCGTTTCGTTGTAAGCACGCTGCTGAGGCGAAATGGTTTCCGCGTAATAGAACGAGGGGTTGAATCCCGTTGCCTCCTTGCAGGCAGGGCACATATCGTCCTTTTCCGTGGGAAGCAACTCGATCTTCAAGGGACACACGCTTTTTTGATGTGTGAGCAAATCGAATCGCCCCACGCAAAAGCGTGCCGGCAACTGTTTCAGCGTGAACGTCTTGCCCCTCACGCTGAACCGATGCTGCGTCGCATTGTCTATGTCGTTCATCAGAAGGTAAGGGCCCGCATCATCGAACCCATGCCCTGCAAGCACCGTAGTATGTGCGTCTTGGAACCGTGCCATATATACCCCATTCGGTACATGCCTCTTTTCGGGAGGCGCTTCATATATCGGCACCATAATACCCGCTTGCCGTGCAGCATCCGTGAAGAATTAGCCTTGGTAAACTTTTATTACATGGAACAGTGTTGCGCATGCGCGCGGCGAAACCGCCGAACCCGCTAGCAAGTTCACGATGCAAAGGAGCTATTCCTGCGCCACGTATACCACACCATAGGCACCGGGCCCAATATGGGACCCGATCACGAAGCCGATTTGCCGTTTATCGGACAGGTTCATGCCAGCAGCGGCCAAGCGCTCTTCCATCTTCTCGCAGCTCTTCGTGCCATACGAGTAAATGGGAATGGCGGGAAACGCCTTGTCAGCGGGCTGCTTCGCAATTGCCTTCATGAGCGCATCCAGGGCGCGCTTGCGCCCTAACACAGCTGTACTAAGGCCAACGGTGCCCTCTTTCGTAAGCACCACCACGGGCTTCAGCTTCGCCGCTTCACCCAACCGTGCTGCCGCCTTGGGCAAGCGCCCGCCACGCTGCAGGTACTCCAAGGTATCAAGCACGGCAACCAGCTTCACGCGAGGCTTGAACCGCTCCACTTCGGCAACGGTCTCCTTGGCGGAAAGCCCCTCGTCGCGCAAAGCGCAGGCATATTCGGCCACCAGGGCAATAACATACGTCGCTGAAAGGGAGTCAATAACATAAATGCCTTCTTCACCCACCATAGCCTGCGCCAATTTCGCGCTCTGGTACGTGCCGCTCAAAGCCGAAGAAAGTGTGAGGGCAATTACTTCGTCCCCTGCTTCACGAGCCGCTCTGAACGCCTCGGCGAACACATGGGGCGAAACCTGAGAGGTTTTAGGGAAGCTACCCGTTTTTTCCAGCAGCTCATAGAATGCGTTGCGCTCCAGGTCGATGCCGTCGCGATACTCAACACCGTCGACGCTCGCCAAAAGCGGTAGCACTTCTATGCCTTGCCGTGCAGCCACATCGGGCAAAAGATCTGAGCCAGAATCTACGATGATGCGAATCACGACAATCTCCTTAGCAGCCGCCTTTTGCGGCAATACCGCATCGCTGGCTTATACAGCCGATGCGCTTAGTTCTCTTCAAATCAGTGCACTTTGTCCAATAAATGCAGAAGGTAACTCTAGCGCACTTCGGGAATTAGTTAGTTTATCTAACTAATTCGCCACATATCGGCAATGCAATCTCCATATCGCCATCACGCGCAAGGCACACAGCCCAATTAGACGACTGAACAGCAGGAAGCTCTGCAGCACTTCCCCTTTAGCCCAAAGGCTTTATTTACCGGTACCTCATTTTCCTATAATTCCCATTGTGATTAGGGGATATCGGTACAAGCATCTGCGGAATTAAAAACCTACAAAAATGGTCGGAATTAGCGGTTCGTGTATTGGAGCGCGCTTCGGTTAACGTTACGATAGGGAAAACAAAAGAGGCGCCACCCGAAGAGGCGCACCACCAAAGAAAGAGGACCGCATGTTCAACGAAAACCTCGACGCCATTGTCGCCGGCATCGCTAAGAACTACAGCGCCACCGAAATTTTCTTCACCGACCCCGACAGGCACTTCCCCAACAAGAAGGCCATTATCAACATCATCAAAGATGTGCGCCGCGTGATGTTCCCTCGCTACTTCGGCGACGAAACTCCCACGGGCACCAATCCCGAGTACTTCATCGGCGAAACGCTTATCCGCATCGAAGATTCGCTGCGCCGCCAGCTGAAGGAAGCGCTGCTGTTCAAGGGTGCCGAAGGCATCAGCGAAGAAGAAGTGGAAACGCGTGTCGACGAGATTTGCAAGCACTTCTTCGAAAAGCTGCCTGAAATCCAGCGCATCTTGCTCACCGATGTTCAGGCAGCCTTCGACGGCGACCCTGCCGCCCAGAGCAAGGAAGAGATCATCTTCTCCTACCCGGGCTTCTTCGCCATCTTCGTGTACCGCATCGCCCACGAGCTGTATATGCAGAAGGTGCCGCTGATTCCCCGCATCATGACCGAATACGCCCACAGCGGCACCGGCGTTGACATCAACGCGGGCGCGCAGATTGGCGAGTACTTTTTCATCGACCATGCCACCGGCGTGGTAATCGGCGAAACCACCATCATCGGCAACCATGTGAAGATCTATCAGGGCGTAACCCTGGGTGCCCTTTCCACCCGCGCAGGCCAGAAGCTTGCTGGCGTGAAGCGCCACCCCACCATCGAAGACAACGTCACCATCTACTCGAACGCCAGCGTTCTTGGCGGCGAAACCGTAGTGGGCGAAGACACCGTTATCGCAGGCAGCGCCTTCGTAACCGAATCCATTCCCGCCCATTCGCGCGTCAGCCTTGCCAGCCAGAAGGTAAACGTGCGCCAGCCCAAGAAAAAGCCTGAGGACATGGAATAAACGCAATGCCGTTGCGCGGAAGCCTGATGGCACATCTGAGCTTCAATCGGTTAGGGCGGCACGAAGGGCAGCCCTTTCCTCTTTCAGCCCAGCTGCACTCATCGGCCTTCCGCTCACTGACTTACTAGTGAATTCCCAACTTTTTATTTTGAAATCAAAAAGCCGCTTGATCATCACCTAATCAAGCGGCTTTTACATCTACCCCACCCTAAAACTTCGGGGTATTCGGTTCGCGGTATTTGGGCTTTACGATTTCGTTGCGCACACGGCGAAGTGCTATTTCCTCACCGTCTTCGGCAAGCCACGTGAGCATTCGCTCAAGCAGCGCCTTTGTATCGGGATGCATCAGAATTTCGCCCTTGGCACTCTGTTCGAGCTTGAAGTACTCAAGCGCACTGGCATCGGTATAGGCACTGCCCTGATACACCTTGCTGGCCGCCATGCGGTCGCAGAACATTTCCACCACATAGCGCGTTGGCATGGGCTTGCCTTCGAACGTGGCGTCTCGATTGCCCTTCATATCGATCCAATACTCATAGTGATGACGGTTACGGCCCTTATGGTGCAACCAGGCTGTGGAATAGCCCAAGGCGGCACGCTCCGCCGTGTTAGGGCTTCGATCGCCCTGATAGTAGTTGACGCCAACTCTGAATTCGGTCGGTGAGTATTTCGACAGGTCGTGCATGATGCCCTGACGATACAGCCCCACCTTGAAACAATGCTGGCATACCAGCACCTTATGATGCGTGATGGTGCGGAAATGCTTCCATGCGTTGCTCAGCTTCATGTCAACCTCGAATCCAGCCGAAATGCTTGCAGGCATTCATGATGCCGTCATCGTCGCAGTTCGTCGTAACGTAGTTGGCACGCTGCTTCAGCACTTCACGGGCGTTGCCCATGGCAATAGAAGTCCATTCGGGAATGAACATGGAAACATCGTTGAATCCATCGCCGAACACCACTACATCTTCATAAGGGGCTCCCAGCATGTCCATCATACGTTTGATGCCACGCTGCTTGTCCATGGGTTCAATGAAGATGGTGTCAGAGTCATAGCGAACATGCGGCACGCCATCCAACGCCCCCGTAGCCTGCACCTCCGGCTCGTCCTCTGCCGAGCAGGGAATATACGCCTTATATATGCAGGTCAGATCATCTATGCGCAAAGTAGGGTCATACTCGGTAGGAACGTAGTAGTCGCCTGCTATTTCGGCGAAGTCCTTGCGGGCCGAGTAACGAACCAGCTCGTTAGTGGTGCTTACCGCCCACGGAATGCCGTTTTCCTCAAGAATATGCAAGCTATGCTTCACAGGCTCCAACGGCAAGCCTTCCATCCACTTCAGTTCGCCGTTAAGCGTTACCGAATAGCCGCCGTCCGCCACGATGTTCGTGATACCGGCAGAGTCGATGTAATCAACCGCGTTCACCTGCAAGCGACCCGTAGCCAAGGCGATGAAATGCCCCTGCGCACGAAGCTCATCGAGCGCATCAAGCGTGCTTTGCGGAATAGTGCGCGTTCGCGGCACTGCTAACGTGCCATCGTAATCGAAGAAGAAGTATTTCCTATCCCCCATTGCGCATCCTTTCCTTTTAAGCACCATTCGCAATCGTACCCCACAGGCGCAATTAGGGACAAATAATTTATCTGAGCTCACATTTTTGGATGAAACAGCGAGCGAGCCCCTGACGAGTGCAGATGGCGGGAAAGCAGGCGCCAGGCGTGCTTCGCACGTCCAACCCGCTTGAACCGTCAGCTGTGCCGTCAGGGGCTCGCGCAGCGTCATCACGTTTCGTGCGTCTTGCACCGTTCGACAGAACGGCGCAATTAGAATTAAAGCGTCCTAAGAGCTACTTCCTTCAGCTGCTTTGCAGTAACCGCATTCGGAGCACCCGTCATCGGGTCGGATGCGGAGCTGGTCTTCGGGAAGGCGATAACGTCGCGGATGGACTGCTTGCCTGCCAGGAGCATAACCAAACGGTCAAGGCCGATGGCAATGCCGCCGTGCGGGGGTGCACCCAGCTCAAGAGCATGGATAAGGTGACCGAACTTCACTTCCATATCCTCTTCATCTACACCGCAGCGAGCCAGAACGCGCTTCTGAAGCTCGGCATTGTGGATACGGATGGAACCGCCGCCTGCCTCGAAGCCGTCCATAACGATGTCGTAGCTGTAGCTGCCACATGCCAGCGGATCGGACTCGATCTTGTCCCAGTCCTTTTCAGGGATCATCGTGAACGGATGATGCTCGGCAGCATACTTCTTCTGCTCGTCGTCGTAACGGAACATCGGGAAGTCAACAACCCACAGAAGCTTGTGGCCTTCGCGAGGGATGTTCAGGGCGTCAGCCATATGCAGACGCAGTGCGGAAAGAACGGCATTTGCGATGTCAAAGGTGTCAGCCGCGAACAGAACCAGGTCGCCCGGCTCAACGTTCATTGCTTCCTTGATCTTGGCATGAACATCGTCGCCCAAGAACTTGATGATGGGGCTCTTTTCCTTGCCGTCGGTGGTGTAGGCAATCCAAGCCATGCCCTTTGCGCCGTTTTCAGCGGCAATGTTGCCCAGCTTCTCGATTTCGCCACGGCTCCAGTCGCCTGCACCCTTGCAGTTGATGGCCTTGACGATGTTGCCGGCTTCTACGGCCTTGGCGAACACGCCGAAGCCGCAGCCGCGAACGATGTCGGTAAGCTCAACAAGCTCCATGCCGAAGCGGATATCGGGACGGTCGCAACCAAAGCGATCCATAGCCTCTTTCCAGGGCATGCGCTGCAGCGGGAACTCATGTTCTACGCCAGCAGCTTCCAGAACTTCCTGGAACACACCTTCCATCATGTCGATAACGTCGTTTTCCTTAACGAACGACATCTCGATATCAACCTGGGTGAACTCAGGCTGGCGGTCAGCACGCAGGTCTTCATCGCGGAAGCAGCGGGCGATCTGGTAGTAGCGCTCGATGCCACCCACCATCAGCATCTGCTTGAACTGCTGAGGGCTCTGGGGCAGAGCGTAGAACTTGCCCGGGTTCGGACGGGAAGGAACGATGTAGTCGCGAGCACCTTCAGGGGTGGAGTTTGCCAAAATAGGCGTTTCAACCTCAAGGAAGCCACGCTTGTTCAGCGCCGTGCGCATTGCCTGGGCAACCACATGACGAAGCTTCAGGTTTGCGTACATCTCGGGACGACGAAGGTCAAGGTAGCGCCACTTCATACGGGTGGTCTCGTCGGTTTCGATACCGTCTTCGATGGAGAACGGAGGCGTAACGGAGGTGTTCAGCACCGTAACGGAGCTTGCCAGAACCTCGATTTCGCCCGTTGCCATGTTGGGGTTTACCGCCTCGTCCAAACGGGCGCGAACCTTGCCGGTAACCTCGATCGCATATTCGCGGCCCAGGTGCTCAGCCACATGGAAGTCTTCTTCGCTTACGCAATCGGGGTCTACAACAACCTGGGTGTAGCCCTCGCGATCGCGCAGGTCGACGAAGATCAGGCCGCCATGGTCGCGGTTGTGCCATACCCAACCGGTCAGGGTAACCTCTGCGTCAACGTCGCTGCGACGCAACT
This sequence comes from uncultured Eggerthella sp., assembly GCA_958431815.1. Classification (GTDB taxonomy): domain Bacteria; phylum Actinomycetota; class Coriobacteriia; order Coriobacteriales; family Eggerthellaceae; genus Anaerotardibacter. Next base: position 93,087 of record CAUASB010000002.1, read on the forward strand.
GCCCACAGGTGTGGGAGTGCATGCAGTATTCGTTCAGATAATCGGTCATGGTAGTGCTTGCTCCTCTTTCCTATCGCTACCAGCTGCCCTGCAAAGCAGCCATTGTTTACTTCGGTATTCTCACGCAGGCTGCCTACGCAGCCCAGTGCAATAAAGTGCTTTTCGAATTACGCTAGCAGCCCAGCGCCTCTGCCAAACCGTCCAATTTCACGGTTTGCTCTTCATGGGTTGCCATGTTGCGAACCTTGGCAACGCCTTCTGCAACCTCATCAGGGCCCAAAACAACCACCTTGGAAGCAGACAGCTTGTCGGCAAGCTTGAACTGGCTCTTCAAGCTGCGCTTCTGATGGTCGATCTCGATGTAAAGACCACGGTTGCGCAGATCCTGCGCCACGTTGAACGCAATGGTGCGCGTGGAATCATCAACACAGGCGATGAACGCATCGGGCACGTTCTCGCTCTCCGCCTTGGCACCCAGCGCCTCCAAAGCCAGCACGCAGCGCTCGTAGCCCAATGCAAAGCCCAGGCCCGGAGTATCGCGACCGCCAACCTCTTTGGCAAGCTTGTCATAACGACCGCCGCCGCCGATAGCGTTCTGGCTGCCCATGCCAGTGTCAACCTGAATCTCGAACACGGTACGCGTGTAGTAGTCAAGGCCGCGAACAAGGCGCGGGTCCTCTACGTAGGCAATGCCAGCTGCGTCAAGATAGCCCTTCACGGCCTCGTAATGGGCGCGGCAATCGTCGCACAGGTAATCGGTGATCTTTGGAGCATCCTCCATCACCTCATGGCAGTGCTCGTTCTTGCAGTCGAACGCGCGAAGCGGGTTCAGGTCAGCACGATGGTTGCATTCGTCGCACAGCTCTTCGGAGTGCTGGTGGATGAACTCGCGCACCAGTTCACGGTATGCCGGACGGCATTTCTCGCAGCCCATGGAATTCAGGAGCAGACGGGTTTCCGCTGCCGGAATGCCAATGGCCTCGTAGAAACGCATCAGCATGATGATGGCCTCAGCGTCTACCGTCGGCGCATCGGCACCCAAGCATTCCACACCTACCTGGCGGAACTGGCGCAAACGGCCCTTCTGCGGCCGCTCCGCACGAAACATCGGACCAGCGTACATGAGCTTTGCCGGAGCACCGCCTTGCGGAACCAAGTCGTGCTGAACCACGGCGCGCACTACGCCAGCAGTGCCTTCAGGACGCAGCGAAAGACGGCTCTTAGACTTCAACGATTCACCCGCAAGCAGCTTTTCCATGTTGCCGCCCGAAACAACGGTGAACATTTCCTTGGAAACAACATCGGTAGACTGCCCGATGCCGCGCACGAACAAGTCGGTCTGCTCGAACAGCGGGGTTTCTACCGGCTGATAGCCGCAACGACCGAAAATCTCAAACGCGGTTTGGCGGAAGTAGTCCCAAAACCGCACATCATCAGGGAGAAGATCGAAGGTTCCCTCAGGTGCTTTCACTGCCATATGCTCTGTGTTGCTCTCTTTCAAACTCGCCAAAGCACTCCTGTGCCTGTAACCGCCCTATTATAGCGCTGCATCCGCATACAAAAAAGGCGCATAGCGGAACAAACACCGTTATGCGCCTCCCAAATGAAATACGAACTCCGCGCATCTGCCAGTGCGTCAGCGAGGCCCAGCCCGGTGTCCCAAGCTCACAAGGTTCACGGGCGTAGCACACTGCGCTACGTAAGCTCGCGAAATCGCGCGAAGATGGGGTTCCCAGCTGGGCCGCAGCGTCATAGCGTCTCTTGCAAATCAGCGCCGTTCGGCCAAACGTCGCAATACGTTACAGATGAGCAACTACCAGATCGCCCATAGCAACCGTGCCCACTACCTTGTCGGCAGGAGTGGTTGCATCCTTCAGGTCGCCCGTGCGCCAGCCCTCGTCGAGCACTTCGGTAATGGCGCGCTGGATGTCGTCGGCTGCCTCACCCATGTCGAAGCTGTAGCGCAGCATCATGCCAACCGACATGATCTGGGCAAGCGGGTTCGCAATGCCCTGGCCGGCAATATCAGGGGCGCTGCCGTGGCTAGGCTCGTACAGCGCAACGCCGTCGCCCAAGGAAGCGCTGGCAAGCATGCCCAAAGAACCGGTGATCTGTGCCGCTTCATCGGAAAGGATGTCGCCGAACATATTCTCGGTAACCACCACGTCGAAATCGGCGGGACGGTTGATCAGCTGCATAGCCGTGTTATCTACCAGCAAGTCCTCAAGCTCAACCTCAGGGTACTCCTCGTCGTGTACGCGATGCACGATCTCACGCCACATGCGGGACGTTTCCAGAACATTGCGCTTGTCAACGCTCGTTACCTTGTTCTTGCGCTTGCGAGCCGCCTCAAAAGCCTGGCGTGCAATACGCTCAACCTCGTACTCGCGGTACTCCAGCATGTCGTAAGCGCGCTGACCCTTGCCGCCGTTTGCGCCTGCGCCCTCTTCGTCGTAGAAGCGCTCACGCTTGCCGAAGTACAAGCCACCGGTAAGCTCGCGAACGATCATCATGTCAACGCCGTCGATAACCTCGGGCTTCAATGTGGAGGCATCTGCCAAGGCGTTGAAGATCTGAACCGGACGCAGGTTGGTGTACAGGCCCAGAGCCTTGCGAATGCCCAACAGGCCCTGTTCAGGGCGCGGAGCGTTCGGGTCGGTGGTGTCCCACTTCGGGCCACCTACCGCAGCAAGCAGAACCGCATCCGATGCGTTGGCGGCATCGAGCGTTGCCTGAGGCAGCGCTTCGCCCGTTGCATCGATGGCGCAACCGCCGATAAGGGCATCTTCGCACGCGAAGTCGACATCGTACTTCTTGCCTACGGCATTCAGCACCTTTACGCCTTCGGCCATGATTTCGGGGCCGATGCCGTCACCGGGCAACGTGCAGATCTTATACGTCTTGGTCATAGTGAAATCCTCTTTCAGCTAAAAACAGTTCGAAACGATATTACCGCACGAAGGAATTGCCCTGCAGAAAAACTCGCCAAGACAGGCATGCAAGGCGGCTCAACCGAAATGTAATAAATTTGGTACATATGCCAATTTAACCCTTTCGGCGCAAATCCTTGATGCTATAAAACAAGGTAGACGCGCAAAAAGCACGCGCCGCGAAGGGAGGCCGCCATGAAAACCCCGAACGACAAACGCCTGGTATTTGGGGCAATGGCACTGTTTTTCTTCGTGTTCCTGGAATCCACGTTATTCTTTCAAACGTCCCTAGGCATGATCGTCGGCTCCGCAGCAGGAAGCCTTCTGCAATTTCCCATACAAGGTGCAAGCGCCTTGGGCCTTCTGCTGTTTTCCGCGTTGAATCGCATCACGGCGCCACGCATCCGCTCTACCGCAGTCGGATTCCTGACCCTGCTTGGCATTGCAAGCCTTGCCTGTGCGGCAGGTGGAACCTCGCAAGCCTTATTGGTAGGCGCTGGCTGCGTTGCGTTTTTCCTTATCGGTCTTGCCGGTGGTGCCGTATATTGGGCAGCATGCAATCACTTGCGAACAAGCGCGCACTTCGCAACATACATTGGAGCAAGTCATGCCTTGGGCATTGTTGCCCAAATCCCGTTCTTCAGTCTTACCACCAATCGCTTTGGGGAAGCGCTGCTACTTTCGGCAAGTATCGTGACCTTGGGCATCGTTGTTGCGAAGGTATGGCCCGAGCCAACCACAGCACGGCGAATGGCCGCGTGGCAAGCAGGGTCGCAAAACGGACGCATCGTCCCCTACCCCAAGCTTGGCTGGAAGCTCGACCATCTTTCACCGCGCGCCGCCGCGGCAGCACTGGTAGCACTCGTGCTGCTGTTCGCCACCCTTTTCAACACGCTGTACTGCCTGGTCGAACCTGGACAGCCTTGGACCAGCCAATACTCCGAAGTTGTTCCCCGCATCATAATCTCCCTGGGAGGCCTGGTAGCAGGCATCTTGTTCGATGCCCAACGAGCACGCTTTGCCGGCGTCACCATGTTTTGGGTAGCCATCCTCTCCATCGCTGCCATTTTCGGCATGCAGGCGGGAATGCCTGAATACGCAGGCGAAGCCGTGTTCTTCTTTGGGTCGGGCATGTTCATCACGTTCTACACCTCGACCTTTATCTGGATTGCGCCTTATCTAAAGGCGCCGGCGCTTTGGTCGAGCATGGGACGCGCCATCAGCAACATCACCGCCATCGCCATCGGCGCGCCCGCGCTGCTGGTTATCCAGTCAAGCAACCCCGTTGCCATCACGGCGGCAATGCTGCCGTTGCTCATAGGCATTAACGCCCTGCTCTTCGTTTTGGGCATGCTCGATTTGCGCACACCTGGCACTTCATCGTTGAACGATGACAACGTCCAAGCCAAACAACCCGCACGCGATGCCGCACCAATGCAGGCGCAGCATTGCGACAAGGCCCAACAGTGCGAAGAAACGCTCCAATGCAGCGCGTTCCACAAGGGGCAAACGCTACGCACAGAAGACCGCTCCCCCGCAGAAAGCACCGTTACCGGCTCTCCAACAAAAACAGAACACCAGTCCGAGCCAAAAGCAGAACAACAGACACGCATAGAGCAAGCACCGGAAAGCAACAAGGAACACAGCTTCGAAGATCGCCTTTCCGCGTTCGCCCAGCGCTACGACCTCACCCCGCGCGAATGCGATGCCGTCGCTTTGGTCGTTTGCAGCGAAGATGCACTCAAACAGCTCGCCGAGGCTATGGGCGTTTCGCTCCGCACGTTGCAGAAGCACCTGACCTCGATATACAAGAAAACCGACACGCAATCGCGCGCCGGTTTAACGAAGCTGTTCTGGGAGTAGCGCCGAGCTTCATGCTGCACCAACAAACCATGCCCAACCCGGCATAGCCATCGGGAAAACGCTCTTCTTCCTTGGCCGCAAAGAAAAAGGCTCTCTTGATCTCTGGGATCAAGAGAGCCTTTACGAATAGCCCAACGTGCATTCGGCAAAACGCTCGTTAGTCAAGACCAAGTACGTGACGCGTGCGGTTCAGCAAGCCACCCTGCTCGATGATATCGGCAATGAAGGGCGGGAAAGGCTGAGCCGTAAAGCTTTCACCCGTGGTTTCGTCAGTGATGGTGCCAGACTCGGTATCAACGCTTACCACATCGCCGTTTTTGATGGCGTCCACCGCTTCGGGGCACTCCAGAATGGCAAGGCCCGTGTTAATGGAGTTGCGGTAGAAGATGCGCGCAAAGCTCTTGGCAATAACGGCATCCACGCCTGCTGCCTTGATGGCGATAGGCGCATGCTCGCGCGAAGAACCGCAGCCGAAGTTCTCTTCAGCAACGATGATGTCGCCGGGTTTTACCTTGTTGACGAATTCAACGTCCAAGTCTTCCAGGCAGTGCTTGGCAAGCTCGGAAGGCTCGGAAGTGGTGAGGTAACGGGCCGGAATGATAACGTCGGTGTCGATGTCGCGGCCGTAGCGATGAACAGTTCCTTTGAAATGCATGTTCGCTCTCCTAATTAGTCAAGATCTTCGGGAAGGCCGATGTGACCGAGTACGGCGCTTGCAGCGGCAACGGCCGGCGAGGAAAGGTACACCTCGCTGGTGGGGTCGCCCATGCGGCCGACGAAGTTGCGGTTCGTGGTTGCAATGGAACGCTCGCCGGCAGCAAGAATGCCCATGTAGCCGCCCAGGCAAGGACCGCAGGTGGGCGTGGAAATTGCGCAGTTGGCGTCCAGGAAGATATCCATAAGGCCCTCGTCGATGCACTGACGATATACCTGCTGCGTGGCAGGAATAACAATGCAGCGAACGTCACGATGAACCTTGTGACCCTTCAGCACGGCAGCAGCCTGACGCATGTCTTCGATGCGGCCATTGGTGCACGATCCGATAACCGACTGCTGGATAACGATATCGCGCGCATCGGCAGCAGGACGTGTGTTGGAAGGCAAATGCGGGAACGCAACCGTGGGAACAATGTCCTGCGCGTCGATGTTGTACACCTTCGCGTACACAGCGTCAGGATCAGAATGATATTCAGTGTAGGGGCGCTCGGTGCGACCATCCATGTACTTGCGGGTTACATCGTCCACCGGAATAAGGCCGGCCTTGCCGCCTGCCTCGATTGCCATGTTGGAAATGGAAAGGCGCTCGTCCATGGTAAGGCCCTCAATAGCGCTGCCACGGAACTCCATTGCCTGATACAGGGCGCCGTCAACGCCGATCATGCCGATGATGTGCAGGATGATGTCCTTGCCCGTTACGCCAGGACGAAGCTCGCCTTCGATGTTGAAAAGCAGGCTTTCAGGAACCTTGAACCATGCCTTGCCCGTCGCATAGCCCACAGCAGCATCGGTGGAACCAACGCCGGTGGAAAATGCGCCAAGTGCACCATAGGTGCAGGTATGGCTGTCGGCACCGATGATAAGGTCGCCAGCGCCCACAACGCCCTGCTCGGGAAGAAGCGCATGCTCAACGCCCATGCAGCCCACTTCGTAGTAGTGGGTAATGCCCTGCTCGCGTGCGAAATCGCGGGTCATCTTCGCCTGCTCGGCGCTTTTGATGTCCTTGTTGGGAACATAGTGATCGGGAACCAGAGCGATCTTCGTGGGATCGAAAACCTTATCAACACCGATCTTCTTGAATTCCTTGATGGCGATAGGTGAAGTAACGTCGTTGGAAAGAACGAGGTCAAGGTTACACTCGATCAACTGGCCGGGAACCACTTCCTCGAGCCCTGCATGGGCTGCAAGGATCTTCTCTGCCATGGTCATAGGACGTGGCATACGCTCTCCTTCTTCAGTGCTTTGCGTTAAACGCACTAATTATAGCACCCAAACAACAACAGAACGTTTGCTCAAATATCGAACAAACGTTCTGTTAAAATTTCCGACATAGCAGTGGCCATCGGATTTTGCGGATAAAGCTTCCAGAAGGAGATGGGGACCTCAGTCCTTCTTCAATTCCCTAATCGTTTTAAGGTGTCGGTACACATTCGATATGTCGAAGCCAACCGCGCACACGAACAGCAGAAGCGCAACGATGCCGATTGCCGCATCCCCGCCTGGCGTGAAGATAAGCGCCAGCATGGCAAAGGGAACCAGCAGAATCAGCGAAAGGAAATTCAAACGTTTCCATATCCCCTGTCCGATGGAAATGATGGTGTACAAGTACAAACCCGTTGCCGGTGCGCTAAGCAGGAAAGAAAGCGCTAAAACGACCAACTTCGCCGCAATAAGCTCACCATCAAGCCGCAAGTCGGCCTTGGCTTCATGCAGCAGCTCTTCCTTCGTAGGCTCGTTTGGGAAGAATGAGCTGAAATCGAATACCGTACCGGCAAAGGGATTTTGCCCTGCATACGGGTTCTGCGAGCGGTAGCGCGATTGCGAGCCATTTGAAGCTCCGGTGTTGCCGCCTTCGGCGGAGCCAGCAAAGGGATTGCCTGCCGAAGAACCGGCAGAACCCGATGTGCGAAATGGGTCGGCCCACGAAAACGGGTTGGCGCCAAAGGGGCTTCCTGCAAAGGGATTGCCACTCGTACTGGTATACGTGGTTTTGTTGCCGTTTTCATCCCATGTGGTCCACACGAACGTTTCAGAGAAAGGCCACCCTTCGAAAGGAACGCCCTGCCCCGTTTGCCCGCCCTGCGGCCTGGTTGCCGTATAGGGGTTGTATGAAAACGGCGCGCCATACGGCGTTCCCGAAGTGGTGTACTCAGGGTCCCACGAATGGTTCAAAAGCACATCGCGCGCCTCGTTGATGAGCTTCGTCTTCTCTTCAGCTTTGGCACGCGCCGCCTCGTCCTGACCGAATTTGTCGGGATGGTTGGCAATGATGAGCTTGCGATGCGCCTTCTTGATATCGTCTTCGGTGGCGCCTTCCTGCAAGCCCAGGGTTTTGAGTGCTTCTGACTTCTTCATAGCTAGAACAAGATGCTGTCAAGAGAACGCTTAGGCACGAAATGCACGCCGTTCTCGTCGCGATAGTACTTCACATCGTCGTTTTCCATATCAACCACGCGCACCTCTTCGCACGGCTTGCCCAAAGCCAGCACCATAACTGGCTCAAGGTTTTCGGGCATATCAAGGATTTCCTTCAGTTCTTTCTTCTTGAACGATTCCACCATGCAGCCGCCAAAGCCCTCTTCGGTGGAAGCCAGCATGATGGTCTGAGCGCAGATGCCCATGTCTACCTGGGCTGCCTTCGGGGAGGAAACGGTGGTGTCAACCGCCATGATGATGTAGCCCGTGGGGCGTTCCTTTTCCTCGGGGCCGTCCCAGTCGGTAAGGTAGCCGGCCCATGCCAGGGTGTCGTACACCTTTGCGCACATCTCACGGTCGGAAACGATATGGTAGCGCAGGGGCTGCAGGTTCTTCGCGCTTGCCGTGTAGCGGGTATTGTCTACCCACTTGCGCATCAGGCTTTCGGGCACGCGATAGTTGCTGCGGAAACGGCGATAGCTGCGAGTAGTATGCGAAAGATGTTCGATGAAACTTGGCATCAAGATTCCTTTCTTGTGGAAACCGATAGTGGAATGGCAACGGTGTTACCCGTGCACGTAATTACTCTTCTTCAACGGCAAGTTGCTCGGATTCGCGCTCTGCCGCCATGGGGTCTTCCCCGCTCTCCTTCTTCACGGCCTGAGGGCGCAAAGCATCGCGCTGCGCCTTGTGCTGCGCAGCTTCCAGGGCAAGCTCTTCTTTCTTGCGCTGGCGGTTGAAGTTGCCGTCTTCGACCTTCTTCTTTTCCTTTTTCTGGGGACGGAAGGTTTTTGTGGTTTGGATGAGGATGGCACCGATGAGGAACGGCATCCAGAACACGATGCCGCGATATACCAGACCAATGGCCATGCCAGCCGTAGCCGATGCGCCGAATGCCGTGAAGGCAACGGTAACCGCAGCCTCTACCACGCCAACGCCCTGCGGCGTGAAGGAAACCATGGCGAACAACGTGGCAACCACATACCCGCATACCAGCGATTCGGGCACCGTAACGCCGAACGCATAGCCTACCAGGCAGAACGCCGAAAGCTCACAGCAGCTTGCAATAAGCGAACAACCCCAGGCCTTCAACGTGGTTTTCGGGTTTTGGACAATGAGCTTTGCCGCGCTTGAAAAGGAATGGACTGTCTTTTCAACCCACGGAGCCATCGGGTCTTTGTGGAAGCGCACCAGCACCTTGTTGATGAAGCGCGCGATGGGCGTAAGGATGCGGATAACCAGTTGGGGGTTTTTATGCCCCAGCACCATGACCGAAATCATGGCGCCCACCAAAACAATAACCACCAAGCCGAACAGGAACCAGATAGGCGACAAGCCAACGGTAAGCGCCAGGATGGCAAAACCTATGATCATGATGGTGGCAAAGGCGGAATCAACGGTGATCTGCATCAACAACGCTGCCGATGTGGCCTTGCCCGGCGCAATGCCACGCCTGCGCGCATCGTCAACCACCAGCGTGGTGCCGGCAAGGTTCAGCGAAGGAACCACGGTATTCAGGAAAAACGTGCCGAACACCAGCGGCAACGTGTTTTTCGGATGCATGGTTTCGTTTACTGCCTTGAAGGAAAAGCTGTAAGCGAAACTCTGAGAAATGTACTTGCAAAGCTGCGTGAGGATAGCGATAACCAAGGGGATCATAGCGCCCTGGGCCATGGTAGACGCCAGTTCGTTGATTTGATCGCCGCGTAAAAAGACGAAGGCCAGCACAATGATGATGACCAAACCGCCCATAAGATTTCGAATATTGAACTTCACTGCTGGGAGGACCTTTTTTCTGTATATCAGTAGGAAGACAGTATTTGAGTATATCAGACCCCCAGCTCTACGCCCGAACCCCCATAAAACCAGCGGGAACGCGCATCTGGCAATGCGGGATTGAACGCTGCAAGCAATTAAAAGATCGAAAAGCCAGAAAGCCGAGCCCTAAAGAGCCCGGCTTCCCAAACCATGCAGCTACCTAATACTAATTTGACATGCTTCTGCTCTTCGACGCATTGAAGCAGATGCATGTTGATGATGTTCTGACAAGGAATACCCGTTCTCTCCGATTCCCTCTTGAAGTAGTCGATGACTTTCACATCCATGTTCATCGTAATCGGTTTACGCAAGCGCTCCGCATAAGGATGGGATTCGGCTTGCTGTTCTCAAAATCAAATTCCTTTTTCATCGCATTGCCTCCCAACAACTCTCGCTACCCAGCCTCGTCATCCTGTGCGCTGAAACAACTTTGGCTGAACCAGCATCAAGCCACTTGCAATAGCCAGCAAGAAAGCCCACTTGCACCGCAGCTGTTTACCTATTTGCCGTCAATCGGTCGTGGCGCCACGAGGCGGGCGTAGTCTTGCCTTTGGTGAAACACGTGGGCAACCACAAGATCATCGCCGTCAAGGTAATAGAGAAACAGGTACTTATCAAACAGGGCAGATCGATATCCCAAGCGCGCAAGCTTGCCTACTCGACACAGCCCATACGTCAGGGTGCCTGACGAAAGCCTTTCAAGTTGATCATCAAGGGAATCGAGAAAATTCTTGGCGGCCTTCGGACTGCGCAGGGTCAGTCCGGCAACTATCGCATCGACTTCCTCTAAAGCACTTTCCAGAAAACGTTTATTGAAGGCCATAGCGTTCCCTTAAACCGCTAATGGCCGAATCGGCATCCACGGAACGCCCCTCTGCCTTCTCGCGCTCGGCGACGATCATGCGCTCCATCAACTTGTTCTCTGCGGCAAGCTGCTGCAACTTATCGTAGTCGGAGCTTCGCATGACAACGAACTGGTCGTACCCATTTTTGGTAACAGTTATAGGACCAGGAGCAGTTTCAACCAACTCCATGAAAGCAGCGGTATCACGAAGGTCTTTGATTGGCACGCAAATTGACATCGCCCTACTCCTTATTAGCTCTCTTTTGTGCATAACTTTAGCATAATTATGCATAAAAGAGAGTGAGCCTCTGATGAGCACAGGTGGCGGGAAAGCGGGCGCTTGGCGTGTTTTGCACGTCAAGCCCGCTTTAGCCGCCAGCTGTGCCATCAGAGGCTCGCGTAGCGTCATAGCATCTCGTATGTTTTGCGCCGCTCAGCCGAACTGCGCAACTTAATTAGTGACGGAAGTGACGATGGCCCGTGAACACCATGGCAATGCCGTGTTCGTCACAAGCTTCGATAACCTCTTCGTCACGGATGGAACCGCCAGGCTGAATAATGGCCTTGACGCCGTACTCGGCCAGCGTGTCGATATTGTCACGGAACGGGAAGAACGCATCGGATGCGCATACCAGGCCTTCAGCGGGAACACCCATGCGCTCGCATGCCTCATGGGCACGCTCGCACGCAAGCTTGGCGGAATCAACGCGGTTGGGCTGGCCAGGTCCCATGCCAATGCCGGCATGATCCTTGGAAACCAGGATTGCGTTGGACTTCACGCCCTTGCACACCTTCCAGGCGAACAGCATTTCGTGCAGTTCTTCATCGGTCGGCTTCTTCTTGGTGGGAACGGTGAACTCGACAGGATCTTCGTCCACGCGGTCAACTTCCTGGGCAAGCATGCCGCCGTCAACCGAGCGGAACTCAAGGGCGGCAGGAGCATCTACCCCACCCGTTGCAAGCACGCGCAGGTTCTTCTTCTGCTGCAGAAGCTCAAGGGCATCGGGCGCGAACGAAGGCGCGATAAGCACTTCCACGAACAGGTGGTTGGCATTGATATGCTCAACGAACTCCTTGTTCACCTCAACGTTTGCGGCAATAATTCCGCCGTAAGCGCTCTTGGGGTCGCAGGCGAATGCCTTGTCGAAAGCGGTTACCACATCGGCCGCCGTAGCAGAACCGCAGGGGTTCTGATGCTTCAGCACCACAACGGCAGGCTCGTCGAATTCGCGAACCAGCGTCCAACACGCATCGGTGTCAAGGATGTTGTTGTACGAAAGCTCCTTGCCATTGAGCTGCTTGGCGTTTACCAAGGAATGCTCGGTGGCAAATTCGGGCACGCGATAGAACGCAGCGTTCTGATGCGGGTTTTCGCCATAGCGAAGACCCTGCTGCTTTACCAGGTGGATATCGCGCTGCTCGGGGAATTCCTCGGGCTTTTCAAGCTGCGAGCCAAGCCACTGGGCAATGGCGCCGTCGTAGGCGTTGGTGGTCTGGAACACGCGCAGGGCAAGCTGGGTACGGGTTGCCAACGTGGTGGCACCGTCGTTCGCGCGCATCTCGGAAAGGATGGCGCCGTAGCTTGCCGGGTCGGTTACCACAGCAACGCTGGCGAAGTTCTTCGCGGCGGAACGCAGCATGGAAGGGCCGCCGATGTCGATGTTCTCGATGCAGGTACCGAAATCAGCACCGGATTCCACCGTCTTCTCGAACGCATAGAGGTTGACAACCACCATGTCGATCATTTCGATGCCATGCTCGGCAGCCTGGGCCATATGCTCGGGGTTGTCGCGCTTGGCAAGCAAGCCGCCATGTACCGCAGGATGCAGGGTCTTAACGCGACCGTCCATCATCTCGGGGAACTTGGTTACCTCGTCGATAGGGGTTACGGGAACACCTGCCTCTGCGATAACGCGAGCCGTGCCACCCGTCGAGATGATCTGCGCCCCGAATTCCTCGGACAATGCGCGCGCGAACTCGACCACGCCCGTCTTGTCCGTTACCGACATAAGAACACGCTTTACCTTTGGATCTGCCACCTGGTACCGCCTTTCCAATTTGCCTGGTTCTTGTATCTGTTCTTTGCTATTTCCCAGCATACCAACATGCCGGCATGCCTAGGTTTCCGAAAATGAAAATGCCCGCTGAAGCGGCATGCGCTGCGCTATTCGGTTATGCGCACCTTCCTGGTTTCAGGGCATACGCTCACGCGCCCTTCGGCAAGAAGCTGCACCACATGCGGGTACAGCTCATGCTCGGCAGCATGGATGCGCGCCTCAAGCGCTTCGATGCTCTCACCTTCGCGCACTTCCACGGCACGCTGGGCAATGATGGGACCCTTGTCGTAATCCGCGTTGGCAAAGTGCACGGTAACACCCGTTACCTTCACGCCGAAGTTGTATGCATCTTCGATGGCATGCGCGCCCTTGAACGAAGGGAGCAGCGCCGGGTGAAGGTTCACTACCCTGTCGGGGTACGCATCAAGGATTTCTGAAGTGACCATGCGCATGTAACCGGCCATGATCACGTATTCCGCGCCTGCATCTTTCAAGGCATCAGCAATGCGCTGGTTGGCCGCAGCCGCATCGGCATAGGCCTCGCGGTTCATAACCAAAACGGGGATGCCCGCTTTCTTCGCACGCTCGATGCCATACGCATCGGGGCGCGAAGACACAACCAGACTGATTTCAGCGTCGAGCGTGCCTTCTTCGATGTGGTCGATAAGAGACTGCAGGTTCGAACCGCTTCCGCTGATCAGAACGCCGATGTTCAAAGGCTTTTTCACAGAAGCCCTGTCCTTCCTTCCGTAAATGAGAAAATGGGGACAGTCCCCATTTTCTCATTTATCCAAACAGCTTGTCTTGGTTGACGTAGGCTACTTCGCCCGTGCCGGGAACAATGCGGCCAACCACGGTAGGCTGCTCGCCTTCCGCTTCCAGGATTTCCATAACCTGGTCGGCCTTCGCAGGATCAACGACCAGCACCATGCCAAGGCCCATGTTGAACGTCTTCAGGGCCTCGTGCTCGTCCAAGTGCGCCGCATTGCATACAAATGGGATGATGGGAGGCATGCTCCACGTGCCCACGTTGACCTCTGCGTTCATGTTCACGGGCAAAGCACGATTCAGGTTCTCGGTGATGCCGCCGCCCGTGATATGGGCAAGCGAGCGCACCGCACCGGGAAGCTGGCGCAAAACGCTGCGGACGGGCTTCACATAGATGCGCGTAGGCTCAAGCAGCGCGTCCAGAACGCTCTGGCCGCCCAAGGATTCCTGGGGCATACGCAGTTCGTAGAGGGTCTTGCCGTCGGTAACCACCTTGCGAACCAGCGAATAACCGTTGGAGTGAATGCCGGAAGACGCCAGGCCGATGAGCACATCGCCTTCCTGCACCTTGGCAGGATCGAGCATCTCGGGGCGGTCTACCACGCCTACGCAGAAACCGGACAGGTCGTATTCGTGCGGATCCATAACGCCAGGGTGCTCTGCCATTTCGCCGCCGATAAGCGCAGCGCCCGCCATCTGGCAACCGTCGGCAATGCCGGAAACGATTTCGGCAACCGCTTCGCTCTTCAGCTTGCCAATGGCAATGTAATCAAGGAAGAACAGGGGCTCGGCGCCCGTGGCCAAGATGTCGTTCACGCACATGGCAACCAAGTCGATGCCCACGGTGTCGTGTTTGCCGGCCATCTTCGCCAGCTGAATCTTGGTGCCAACGCCATCGGTGCCGGAAACAAGGATGGGGTCGGCCATGTTCTTGGCAACATTGATGGAGAACAAACCGCCGAAACCGCCGATGTCGCCGCGAACCTCGTCGCGGTAGGTGCGATGAACCGCATCCTTGATGGCGTCAACGGCACGAGCGCCCTCGGCCGTGTCTACGCCGGCTTCGGCATAGGTGGTTGCGCCCTGGGCAGTCCAGCTGGGCCACTTGGTTTCCTTGTTATCCAAAGCGTTGACCTTAACGCGATCAGTCATAGCATCTCCTGGAACTCAAATCCCCTGTTCGGGGGCTTACAAACATGTTTCATGCCATGGGTTTCGGCGCCATGGCGCACCTGCCCACCTAGTCGAGCACGGCCTTCCCTTCCGGAAGGAAGCTCTTCGCCTTCATGGTATCAGGAATATCCACCGGGTAGTCGCCCGTGAAGCAAGCGTCGCAGAAACCTGGGTGGTCGCACTGCACCGCCTGGTGCAGGCCTTCAACGGAAATGAACGCCAGCGAATCGCAGCCGATGAAATCGCACATCTGCTGATTGGTCATGTTGGCAGCGATGAGCTGATCCTGCGTATCGGTATCGATGCCGTAGAAGCAGGGCCAGCGGGTTTCAGGCGAAACGATGCGCAGATGCACTTCCTTGGCGCCCGCGCCGCGCAGCATGTCCACCAACTTCTTGGAGGTGTTGCCACGCACGATGGAGTCGTCGATAACCACCAGGCGCTGACCGGAGATAACCGAGGGAAGTGGGTTCAGCTTCAGGCGAATGCCCAGCTGGCGCATTTCGTCGGTGGGCTGGATGAAGGTACGGCCCACATAGCGGTTCTTCACGATGCCGTTGCTGTAGGGAATGCCGCTTTCCAGAGCATAGCCCATGGCGGAAGGCAGGCCGGAATCGGGAACACCCACAACCAAGTCGGCTTCCACCGGCGCCTCGCGCGCCAGGATGCGGCCCATTTCACGGCGGGCAACGTAGACGCTCTGGCCGTCCATAACGGAATCGGGGCGAGCGAAGTACACGTACTCGAAAATGCAGCTAGCGCGCTTGCCGGGCTCAACGCCCGTCTCGGAGATCATGCCGTCCTTGCCGAAGCGGATAATCTCGCCTGGAGCAACTTCGCGCATGAATTCGGCACCCACGATATCGAGGCCGCAGGTTTCCGAGGAAACAACCCAGCCGCGGCCGTTGGGCAGCTTGCCAACGACCAGCGGACGAATGCCGTTCGGGTCGCGGAACGCATACAGGTAGTCGGGGCTTGCCAACAGCATGGCATAGGCGCCCTTGATCATCTTCATGGCGGTGCGGATGCCGGCGCGCAGCGAATGCGTGGTCTTGGTAACCTCGCCGATGATCTTGGCAGCAGCCTCCGAATCGGTGCCCGCGCGCAGGTGCACGCCATAGTCGATGATCTTCGCCTTCAGGTAGTTGGTGTTCACCAACGTGCCGTTGTGAGCAAGGGCAATGAGCACATCGTCGATGGCGGAGATATGGGGCTGTGCCGCCTCCCACGAATCGACGCCGCCGCTGGTAGAGTAGCGAACGTGGCCAATTGCCAGGTTGCCCTTCAGCGCAGAAAGATCGCTTTCGGTGAATGCCTGGGTAACCAGCCCCAAGTCCTTCGAGGCCATGATGGTGTCGCCGTCGCCAACGGCAATGCCGGCAGATTCTTGGCCGCGGTGCTGCAGCGCCTGCAGACCGAAGCACGTCATACGCGCTACATCTTCACCAGGAGCGTAGATGCCGAAAACACCGCACTCCTCTTCCATCCTGTCGGGGCGCTCTCCGGGAAACACCGACATGCTCATGCTATGCAGCCTCCTCATACTTGCGATCCATGACCGCGTCCTGACTTGCCGAAAGGCCGGTTGTTCCCGAGGTGGTTGCGCTCAGGTACGGATCGTTTGATGCGGTGGTTTCCACCACGGCGGCAAACAGAACCGCTCGGCCATCGTTTTGGGAATATTCACAGGTAGAGAACAGCATCGACTGCTTGATGTCGGCAGCCGTGAGCTTGTCCCCCTTCTGGCTTACCACGCTGCGATTGAGCTTGTCCTGCACGTAGGCCTGGTAGGAGGCATTGCTGGAAAACGACGTCTGAACGATGGCGTCGGTTCCCGTTGTCTTCACCAAGGCGAATGTCTTAAGACGGTAATTGCCCTGCGGGGTAAGCACGTAGATGTCGCGATGGGAATCGAAGGTACTCTGGTCTTCGAAGCCGGCCAGGGAAGCGAACATGGAGCCGTCGTTCATATGGTGGCCGTACAGTGCGCTATTCTGGTCGGTCAGGTTAGCGGAATTGGAGGCATCCAGGAAAATGGTACCCGCCGAGGCAAGCCAGCCGGTAGAGCCGTCGAAGGCCTTGTGCAGGTACTCCTCGTTGTCGTGGCCCTTCACCACCGGGTAGTTGATGGGGGTGTCGGGGACGTATATCCATGCAACGATGTCGGGATTAATGGCACGAAGCCCATCCCAGTCCACCTTCAGGTCGGAAAGGGCGAGGTTGGCATTGTCGGAAGCATCAACCTCGGCGTACTGCTCAAGGTTGTTGTAAGCGTTCTGCTGCGACCAATACTGATAGCCGATGGCGCCAAGCGCCGCCAGGGCGCCCACGAATACCACCATGGCAAGGATGAACACCACGCGCCACACGCCGCCGCCCTTCTTGCCCTGCTTGGCACGGGCTGCGGAGCCGTATGAATCGCGGCTGTACTGGGAGGCGTCGGAAAACGACTGCGACGCCATATGGGATGAGTGGCTCCCCGTATGGGAACCGTAACGGTTCGAAGAATCGGGGCGATACGATGCTGGAGCTACGCCTTGCGAGCGCTGCTGGGCAGCATGGGACCCATGCTTCGAACCACCGTTATGTACGCCTTTTGGCATGAACCACCTTTGCAGTTTGGCTCTTCTAAACCGTTGGGCGCGCCACGCCGCTGCGCGGGCATGTGCGCGAGACAACCAAACAATAGTAGCAAAAAAAGAAATCCCTTCTGCGCATATTCGCAAAAGGGATTCACAGGTTTTGATTACAGGCGCACAAGCGCAAGCGAACGGGTTTCGAAGGACGCCTTAGCGCATGAAATGCCCCAGGCGCTCAAAGGCAAAGCCTGCTCAAGCACGCAGATGCCCTCTTTGCCCGTCAAGCCCACCTGGAACGGCACCGTGCCGCCAGATGCCCGCGCGGCATCAGTTCGTTGCGGTAGCCGACAGGCCGTCGCGCCTAAAACATCCCCAGCCTTTTCTCTATTGCCTCGTTGATGATACGCAGCGCCTTCACACGAGCATAGTACTTGTCGTCGCTTTCCAGGATGATCCACGGCGCATTGTGCGTCGAGGTCAGGCGGAACATATCTTCCACGGCAGCATGGTACTGCGGGTACTTGTCGCGGTTGCGCCAGTCTTCCGCCGTTATCTTCCAGCTTTTCGCGGGATTGTTCTCGCGGGCCTCGAAGCGCTGCAGCTGCGTTTCCGGCGAAACGTCAACCCAGAACTTCAGCAAGATGGCGCCCCAATCTACCATGTCGCGCTCGAACTCGTTTATTTCCTCGTAGGCACGGCTCCACTGCTCGGTGCTGGCAAAGCCCTCCACGCGTTCCACCAAAACGCGCCCGTACCAGCTGCGATCGTAGATGCCCACATGGCCCGCCTTGGGCAAGCGCGTCCAGTAACGCCACAGGTGCGGGTGCAGAAGCTCGGGCTTGGTGGGAGCCGGGCTGGGGAAAATGGTGTACGAACGCGCATCGAGCGCTTGCGCCACGCGCTTGATGCTGCCGCCCTTGCCTGCCGCGTCCCACCCTTCATACATGATCATCATGGGCACGCGCTTGATGTACATCTCAAGCTCGATGCGACGCAGGCGTTCCTGCTCGGCCTTCAGCTGCAGCTTGTAGTCTTCCCGCGAAAGCGCAAGCGTATGGTCCACCTCGTCAAGCGAGGGAATGCGCTCGCTCGGGGCAAAGCGCGTCATCGTGGGCGCATGGGCGCTTGCCTGCGCCGCCTGGCGTTCCGCTTCCAAGCGCAGAAGGCGGTTCTGCTCTTCGGTGCGCTCGCGCTCGTCCCCCACAACAGCACCCGTCACTGCAGCGGCAGAGTTTTCCTTCGCCTTCTTTTCCGCTTCAAGGGCAGCGGAGTTCTTCGGCTTGGAAAGCTCACGCTCAAGAGCAGTTACCAGCGTCTGGGCAACGCTCAGGTTCACGCGCCTATGGTCGGTTGCATCGAGCAGAATCCAGGGCGCCACCTTGAAGTTCGAGCGCTTCAGCATCTCGTCGTACACGCGGTACGCCTGCTTGTAATGGTCAAGCTGGCGCAAGTCGGTCTGGGTCACGCGCCATTTGGTTGCTGGGTCGCTGTACAGGCCCACCAAACGCTCACGCTGGGTCTGCTCGGAGATGTGCAGGAAGAACTTGATTACCAGGTACCCGTCGTTTCGAAGCTGTGTCTCGAAATCTTCAATGGCGGGAAGCACGCGCGCCGTGTGGCGTTCCACCACTGCACGGTCCTTCTTGGAAAGCTTGCCCTTCTTGGGCAGCATGTTGATAACGTGCTGCGCACCGACCGAGTACCAGCCGCGGTCGTAAAACGTCATGCTGCCGCGCTGCCCGAGCGCCTTCCAGAACTGCTGCATAGCGGGGAAATAGCCTGTTGCGCCGAATTCGCCGCTCAGCACGTTCTCGGCTTCTTCCTCGTCGAAATCCTCGGTCACATGCACCGAGGTGTCACGTGCATCGAGGTGGTACATCAAATCGGAAATGCGGCTGCCTTTGCCGGCGCCTTTCCATCCCTCGAACAAAACCACCACACCCAGCTCCTGGCGCTTCGCCTCTTGCTGAAGCACCACCAGCTTGTTGATAAGCTCCTTGAACCGAGCCTTGTATTCTTTCTTGGATACTTTCTGAGATCCCAAACGAACGGTGTCGAGCATCGCGTTCCCCTCCCCTTAGCGCATAGCCATGCCATACGTTCCAGAATGCAGCGCGCTTGTCTGGAAAGCGTTGCACCTGGCAAATGACAGAAATATGTTAAATAACACGTTACAAGGGATGCTACCCCACTTCCAAAAGAC
Source organism: uncultured Eggerthella sp. (assembly GCA_958431815.1). Taxonomy (GTDB): domain Bacteria; phylum Actinomycetota; class Coriobacteriia; order Coriobacteriales; family Eggerthellaceae; genus Anaerotardibacter. The sequence goes on from CAUASB010000002.1 coordinate 112,454, forward strand.
CGAATATAGTTAAATCAAATGAAGTGCGAGAAAGTACCCGTTTTTCAACAAGGAGCAAACACAATGTCCCGCTACGGCATCATCGATTTAGGTTCGAACACCATTCGCCTGTGCATCTACGAAGTGGAATGCGCCGCGCATGAACCGCTGCGGAAAAAGGACATCGACACCCTTTTGAACTACAAGGTCATGGCAGGCCTTGCCTCGCACGTGAAAGACGGCGCCATGACCGAAGACGGCATCAAGCGCGCCATCAAAACCATCAACGCACACCTGCGCCGCGCCTCGCATTTCAACTGTTGCCGCATCGACATATTCGCCACGGCGGTGCTGCGCAACTGCTCCAATTCGCACAAGGCAACGGCCACCATCGAAGAGGGCATCGGGCAGCGCATCACCATTCTCTCGAACGAAGAGGAAGCGCACTTGGGCTACTTGGGCGCACGCCTTGACCAGGACCTTGAAGCGGGCACCATGGTCGATATCGGTGGCGGGTCAACCGAGCTCACCAGCATCAGCAACGGCTTCGACCTGGCGAAAACCAGCATCCCGCAGGGCTCGCTTTCCTCGTTCGCCACGTACGTGAAGGGGCTTATGCCCACCCACAAGGAAATGGCCGCCATCGCAGAAGCGTTTGGCACCCTTGCCGCGAAAGAGGAAACCGAGGTGTATCGTTCCGAACAGCTCTATGGCATCGGCGGTTCCATCCGCTCGGCGGCAAAGCTCTACGGCGATTTGTGCAACGAAGGCAACCGCTTAAACTATCTTCTGCCCGATCACCTTGATGCCATCCTGAGCCTGTACGATGAAGATCCCGACGCATTCGCCCATAAGGCGCTGCGCACCGTTCCCGACCGCATACACACCATCATTCCCGGGTGCATCATCATCCGCGAGGCGTTCAAGCTCTGCGGCGGCAAGCGCCTGGACATCTGCAAATACGGGGTGCGCGAAGGCTACCTTGCCGACCGCGTTTTGGTGAAACCGGTAAGCTGCGCGTAGCGAAGTGCGGGCGCAAACGCAAGCGGAAATGCAACAGAATACACCGCTTCGTTGCCTACAAAAACCGCATCTTACCTGCGAAAAAGGCTCGTAACGTATACAATAGACCCTAGGGAATACTGGCTTATATGCCATTTACTTGGGGAATAGAATAGAGGGGAAACCAATGGAAGCGAAAAAGAATCCCGAACCCGGCTCTACCGCCGTACCGGAAAAATCCGCTACGCACAAAGGGCGCCATGTTCTGCCCTACATGCAAAACCGCGAGCTTTCCTGGCTCACGTTCAACAAGCGCGTTTTAGACCAGGGCGAAGACCACAACGTGCCACTGCTCGAACGACTTACGTTCGTGTCCATCTTCTGCAGCAACCTGCAGGAATTCTTCATGGTGCGCGTGGGCAGCCTCACCGACCTTTCCCTGGTCGACAAGGACATGCGCGACAACAAAACCCAGATGACGCCAAGCGAACAGCTGTTGGCCATCTATCAGCGCTGCCACGAGCTATACCCCGAGGAAGAGCGCATCTACAACAAGATCATGGGGCAGCTTGCCGATTCCGGCATTCGCCAGCTGATGCCGGAGGACCTTTCCAAGGAACAGGCCGAGTACCTCTACGCCTACTTGCAGGAGCGCGTCATCCCGTATCTTTCGCCGCAGATCATCAATTCGCGCCACCCGTTCCCCCACTTGGAAAACGGCGCACTGTACGTGCTGACGCGTTTGATGAACGACGAACCTGCCGCCGAAAAGCAAAAGTCCGCCGAGGGCAAAGGCAAGAAGAAGGGCAAGAACATCGGAGCCGACGATGCAACGTTCGGCCTTATTCCCCTTCCTCACCAGGCAAAACGCGTTATCAAGCTGCCGGGCGAAGGCACGCAGTACATCCTTTTGGAAAACGCCATCAAGACCATCGTCGATGAGGTGTTCTCCATGTACACCACTAAGCGCGCCAGCGTCATCTGCGTAACGCGCAACGCCGACATCGACCCGAACGACGGCACCGAAGAAGATTTGGATTACGACTACCGCGAGCACATGAAGCGCATGCTGAAGAAGCGCGCCCGCCTGGCCCCAGTACGCCTGGAATCCGACACACCCCTTTCCTCGGCAACGGAAAAGTTCCTGCTGAAGCGTTTGAACCTGAAGCCTTACCAGAGCTTCATCACCAGCGTCCCGCTTGACATGGGCTACGCATGGGGGCTTTCGGGCATGATAGATTCCGACCTTGCCCGCGAGATCACCAACGAGCCTTTCAACCCGCAGTGGCCGGCATGCTTCGACAAGAAGCGCCCCATCATGGAACAGGTTGCCGAGCGCGATGCCCTGCTTATGTACCCGTACGAAAGCATGGATCCGTTCATCAGCTTGCTGCGCGAAGCCGCAAGCGACCCTTCGGTGTTCTCCATCAAGATCACGTTGTACCGTCTGGCAAGCCAGTCGCATCTGGCCGAAGCCTTGGTTGCCGCCGCCGAAAACGGCAAGGAAGTAACGGCGCTGTTCGAGCTGCGCGCACGCTTCGATGAATCGAACAACATCGAATGGTCGCAGCGCTTCGAGCAGGCAGGCGCCAACGTCATTTACGGCTTCCATGACTTCAAGGTGCATTCGAAGATCTGCACCATTGCCCGCCACACCGAAAACGGCATTCAGTACATCACGCAGCTGGGCACCGGCAACTACAACGAGAAGACCTCGCGCCTCTACACCGACTTCAGCTACATCACCACCGATGAGGGCATCGGCAAAGACGCCGCTGAGTTCTTCCGCAACATGAGCCTGGAAAACGCTTCCGACAGCTATCAGAAGCTGGTGGTGGCACCGCTGCAGATCAAGCCCATGATCCTGCACAAGATCGACGAGCAGATTGCGCTTGCCAAAAAGGGCGAGCCCAACGGCTTGGTGTTCAAAACCAATTCCGTTACTGATAAAGACATCATCGACAAAATTGCCGAAGCATCGCAGGCGGGAGTCAAAACCACCCTGTTCGTACGCGGCATTTCCTGCTTGGTTCCCGGCGTGGAAGGCTACACCGAAAACGTCGAGGTGGTTTCCATCGTGGGCCGTTTGCTTGAGCACAGCCGCATCTACGGCTTCGGCCCGCGCGACAACCGCGAGCTGTACCTTTCCAGCGCCGACCTTATGACCCGCAACATGGAAAAGCGCGTCGAGATCGCCTGGCCCATCTACGACCCTGAGCTGAAGGAACGCGTAAACGGCTACCTGGACGTTTCGCTTTCCGACACGGCGAAGCTGCGTATGCTGAAGAGCGATTTGAGCTACACACCGCTCGAGTTCTTCAGCAGCGAAGATGCCGAGGGCAATACCGAATCGTTCGATTCGCAGGCATTCCTTATTCAGAAGGCGCGCGACGACTACCGTCGTGCCAGCGAGCTGCGTGAAGAAGAGGCAGCCCGCCAGGCAGAGCTTGCCCGTATCGAGCGTATGAAGGCAGCGGAGGAAGAAGAACGCAGGGCTCGCGAAGAAGCCGAAGCGGCAGAAAGGGAGCTGCAGGAAAAGCTTGCCGCAGAGGCGAAGAAGGCCACCGAAGAAGCCGCAAAGAAAGCAGCCGAGGAAACGGTAAAGCTGAAGGCCGAAGCACAGGCAGAAGCCAAGGCAAAGGCCGAGGCAGAAGCCGAACTGGAAGCCTTGAAGAAGGCAAATGCAACCAAGGAGGCAGCCGAAAAAGAAGCGGCAGCCAACGCGCCTGAGGTAAAGGTACCAGCGCACGCGTCTTCCGATTCCCTGCTTGGCCTTGAGGAAACCGAGCCTGGCGTTGCAGGACCTGCCACCAAGCCCGCCAATGCCACGCCCGCAAAGGGCACAGAGCCCATTCCCCTTTCGCCTTCCATGGACGAAAAGGTAGAGCAGGCGGCAAGCAAGGCAGCCATCCAACTGGTTCCCAAGAAGCCCAGCCTGTGGCAGCGTATCAAGTTCCTGTTCACAGGTCGTCTGGATTAACGAACCATTCGCTTCTGCAGCGTCCAACAGGAAAAAGCCCCTTAGGCACCGATAAAGAAACAGCCGCAACTCGAACAGAGTTGCGGCTGTTTTGCTTTACCAGGTGCAAACTTAAACGTTCAGGAGGAACAACCTCTCCCGGAACACCGCTTAATCACTTCAGACAGCAAGCTAAGCTTTCTTCCTTGCCTCGTCATACACCAAACCACACCAAAGCAAGGTAAAATAAGCCGTTATAAACATGGCAATGAAGCTAATTGGGTCTTCCGCCTGAAACGCCCCCGCTAAACTGGCAAGCGTGATAAGGGCGTACAAAACCAAAGGAAACATAGGCTTTCCGGGCTTTTTTGCAGCACGTATGGTAAGCACCGCAGGAACGATGCCGATAATTGCCGCAACAACAACGACCATGCCTAACGTGCCGGTGCTCATCCCCAGTACCAAAGAAGTGCCAATCATATCGCCGACACCAATTGCGAACTCAGCATTGGCAAGACACCCGACACCAATCGCTATCCACATTGCGGAAATGATGATATTCAAGATTCCGAACAGAAACAGGCCCTTGCGGTTAGGACTTAAATCCTTGAACATAACTCCCCCTCTTCTGCATTTCAGCATCATGCTGAACAGCCGATTTTCCCATTTTTACCTACAGCAAGTTAACCATGAAAAGCGCACCAATAGCGCACCCCGGCACCATTGACCAGCACTTTTGATCTAGCCGTCAATCTGAGCGCGTCTAACACGTCGGCGCTTATCGCCTCTAACCAACGGCTGAACCGTTCGAATAATCGCCAACTGGCATAAACGCAATCCTAGGTTTGGGCAATGGCCCCTAAAAGCAGTATGCCCCTGCTTTTGTTCAAAGCAGGGGCATACTTCAAGCTCACTGGTTTTGCCGACTATCGCTGCTGGCCGTTGCGCCTACCGCGGTGGTTCTTGCCACCCTGGGAGCGCTTATGCTTGCCCGGCTTAGCAGCCTGGCGCACACCGGAAGAATGAACGCCAGGCCTGAATGCCGCAGGCACTTCTTCGGTGCTGCGCTTGTCGGAGCGCCCTTTGCCTCTGCGCCCACTCGAACGCTTTGCGTCGGCGGAATGAACCGCGTTCTTGCGCGAAGGCTTGGACTGCTGCTTCTTGCCTTGTGCGCCCTTCTTGCCCTGGGTGCGCTTGCTCGACTGCTTTCGGGAAGGCTTTTCGCTCAGTGCGTCTTCGTCGTTCGAAGAAGACTTCTTGTTCTCCGAATCGGAAGAGGCCTGCCCTTTTGCCGCCATCTTCTTATCGCGTACCTTGCGGCGCTTCTTCTTGGCCTTCTTGCCTGGGAGCTTCGAAGCGGGCACACGGTCGGGATCAATGTACACGGGGTCTTCGCCCAGCTCAAGGCCCTCGGTGTCGTAAAGATCGATGGTCTTGCCCATCAGGGTTTCAATGTCGTTGAACTCATCGATATCCTGCTCGGTAACGATGGTGAGCGACCAACCCACATCGCCGCCACGGCCCGTGCGGCCAATACGATGGATGTAATCAACCGGATCTTCGGGAACATCAAAGTTGATGACGTAGCTTACATCGGCAATGTCGATACCGCGTGCAAGCACATCGGTGGCAACCAGCACATCGCATTCACCGGCGCTGAACGAACGAAGAGCACGCTCACGCTGGTTCTGGGTTCGATCGCCATGAATAACGGCGCAGCTGATGCCCGCCTTCACCAAACGGCGACGACACGCATCGGCACGGTGCTTCGTGCGCGTGAACACGATAACGCGCTTGGAGCCAGCCTTCTTCAGCACCTGAGGCAGAAGCGCGTTCTTCGTTTCCAAGGAAACGGGCAGTGCGTACTGCTCTACCGTTTCAGCAGTGGAGGTAACGGGCGCAATCTCGATGCGCGCAGGATCCTTCACCAAATCGATGATAGAGCCAACTTTTCCTTCGTCGAGCGTTGCCGAGAACAGCAGTGTCTGACGCTGTTCGGGCGTGGCGTTGACGATGGTCCGGATGGCAGGCAGAAAGCCCATGTCGAGCATGCGGTCTGCTTCATCAAGGACCAGAACCTGCACCTGATCAAGCGAGCAGGCACCCTGTTCCATCAAGTCGATCAAACGACCAGGGGTGGCAATAAGAATGTCGCAGCCGCGCTTCAGGGCATTGCGCTGCGGGTTGTAGCTCACGCCGCCCACCACGGTAATCGAAGAATGACGGGTGTGCTTGCATACCGTGCGGCACACCGATTCGATTTGCTGGGCAAGTTCGCGTGTGGGCGTTACCACCAGCAGGTATGGTCCGCTTCCCAAGCTTTTGCCATGGCCACGGCGCTTTTCACCGTGAGCAAGGTTGTTCATGGTGGGCAAAAGGAATGCCGCCGTTTTGCCTGTGCCGGTCTGTGCGGCGGCCAGAACATCCCGGCCTGCCAGAACCTCGGGAATTGCTCCCGCCTGCACGGGGGTAGGAGCTGTGTATCCCAACTCTTCCACCGCTTTCATGATTTCCTGATTCAATCCAAGGGAGGCAAACCCCTGGGCATCTTGGGCAGCATCGTTTGATTCGTGCGATACCTTTGCAGTCATAGATCACATTTCCTAATCTTCGGCGCCACACATCTGCGAAAGGTTCAGGCGCCTTACATAAAAAATCCCCGCCATGGGCGAGGCTCAACAAACAATCCAATCTAGGATACCTCAGGATTGCAGAATCACGAAAAAAGACGGGAGGGAGCTTGCATTCTCCCTCCCGTCTACACATAAAGGCAGTTTAACGCGCTGTTACGGAAGCAGCAGCTGGGCAATCTGAACGGCGTTGAGGGCAGCACCCTTACGGATCTGGTCGGCAACATCCCAGAATGCAAGGCCGTTTTCAACCGACGGATCCTTGCGAAGGCGGCCGATGTACGCGCCATCGGTACCGGCAAGCAGGCCAGGCATGGGATAGACGTTGTTCGCAACGTCGTCCATCATCGTGATGCCAGGGGCGGCTTCCAGCGCGGCACGTGCCTCTTCTACCGTTACCGGGCCCTCGAATTCGACGTTGATGGATTCGCCATGACAGCGAAGAACCGGTACGCGCACGCACGTAGCAGCAACCTGGATGTTCTCGTCGCCCATGATCTTCTTGGTTTCGACGACCATCTTCCACTCTTCCTTGGTGGAATCGTCTTCTAAGAACTTGTCGATATGAGGAATGCAGTTGAAGGCGATTTGATGGGAGAAGGCATCGATGGTGAGCTCTTCACCGTTCAAGAACTGCTGAGTTTGAGCGTACAACTCCTGCATGGCCTTGGCACCAGCGCCCGAAGCTGCCTGGTAGGTGGAAACAACCACGCGCTTGATGGGCGAAATATCATAGAGTGGCTTCAAAGCGGCAACCATCTGAATGGTAGAGCAGTTGGGGTTTGCGATAACGCCGTTGTGCCAGGCAACATCCTGAGGGTTAACCTCAGGCACCACCAGCGGCACATCTTCATCCATGCGGAACGCGCTGGAATTGTCGATCATAACAGCACCGGCGTCTACCACTGCCTGGCGCATTTCCTTGGAAACGCTGGCACCGGCGCTGAACAGCGCAATGTCAACGCCCTTGAAGGACTCAGGCGTCATTTCCTCGACGACCAAATCGCCGGCGGGAACCTGACCGCAGCCCTTGAAAGGAAGCTTCTTACCGGCAGAACGCTTTGAGGCAAGTGCGCGAATCTCACTTGCAGGGAAATCGAGATCGTGAAGAACCTCGAGGAATTCGTTGCCGACGGCGCCCGTGGCGCCCGCTACGGCAACTACCGGATTTGCGGGAATTTCCTTCGTCCAGGACATTGAAGCTCCTTTGCATCGTGTACTTGGTAGCTCATGATACTACGCAAGCTTGGAAGTGCTGCGCAAACTTAACACTTCGGTGCAAATTGGACGTTCGAGCGGAAGCCTTCACCGTTTCCACTGGCACTGGATGCGCGTCCGCATGTCACTGCCGCCCTGCCCTGCTCGCCGCAACGCCGCCGCCCCGAACCTAACGTGAACCTTACTTTCAGCTTTCAGCCTGTCGAATTCGCATCGGCGGCGCACTGGCATAGGCGCAGGTACACTACAATGAATCCAGCAAAAGAACCTTCCCCAACGAAAGGATCAACCATGTTCTGCATCCATTGCGGAAAAGAAAATGTTGAAGGCGCCCAATTCTGCGTCCAGTGCGGAAAGCGCATCGAGCCCCAATCGGCCGAGCCCCAACCGCAACAGCAAACCGCCGGGACCCCCGTTCCACCACCGGCACCCGGGCAGCAGCAGTCCCAGCAACAAACGGCTTACACACCTGAGCAGCCGCAGGCAACTTACCAAGCACCCTACACGCCCGAGCAACCGCAGGCTCCCCAATATGCTCCCGCAGAAACTACCTATCCCATGACCAGCCAAGACGAAACCTTGCGTTTGATCAACTTCATCCTCTGCGTCATCAGCTGCGTTGTCGTATGTTGGGCGGTTATTCCCCTGGCATGGATGATCCCCATGACGGTTCACAGCTGGGGCATCTACAAGGGAACCAAGCCCAACACCACCGCTTTCGGCGTATGCACCCTTATCTTCGTAGACGTAATCGGCGGCATCCTGCTGCTGGTTTCCAACAAAGACAAGTAATGGCTACGTTGCTCCGCCGAAAAGCGCAAACTCACTCGAAGCGTATTGACGCTGCATAGGAAACTTCCAGACGATTCACCCGATGTAGGCCCAAAGCCCTTGTGCGGCAGAGCAACTTATCTGGAGTCAAAAAACAAAAAGCTCGTTCAGATGAACGAGCTTTTTTATTCAAGAACATTTCACTCAAGGCAACAAGCATCTACGACGACCCCAGAACCTCCGGGCATGCGCCAGTAAATCAGCGAGGCCAAGCCCGGTGCCCCAGATTCGTGAGATTTCGCGAACGTAGCGTACTTGCGCTACGTGAGCTCGCGAAATCGTGCGAAGGTGGGGTGCCCGGCTTGGCCGCAGCGTCATCGCGTCTCTTGTGAACGTTACGACGTTCGTAGAACGTCGTAACTACCTGCCCTTTGCCATCTTCGCGGCAATTTCCTCGGGAGAAAGCTGCGTTTCCTCAAAGATGGTATCGGAGTCAAGGCCGAATGCCGTATGCAGGCAACGCACCGCAGCGTCTACCTGGCTGCCTTCAACCACAATGGAAATGCGGATGGGGCTGGTGGAAATCATAAGGATATTGATGTGGTTTTCAGCCAGTGCGCCAAACGCCTTTGCCGCAACGCCGGGAGCAGACTTCATGCCCGTGCCCACCAGGGAAACCTTGGCAATGTTCTCGTCCATCAAAACGGTAACGCCGTACTTCTTCACCAACGTATCGACCGCTTCAAGTGCCTGTTCTTTCTGAGAGCCAGGGAACGTGAAGGAAATGTTCGCCTTGCCGTCGGTCGTAGTGTTCTGGATGATCATGTCAACCGAAACGTTGTTGCCGGCAAGAATAGAAAACAGCTGGGCTGCCATGCCAACTTCGTCGGGAAGGCCACGCAGCGTGATCTTCATTTCGGACGTGTCGTGTGCGATACCGGAAATTACTGCCTGCTCCATGGAAGGAACAACCTCCTCGATAAGCGTACCCTCCGCATCGGAGAAAGCGGAACGGGAATGAATTACAACATTGTACTTGCGAGCGAATTCCACCGCACGTGACTGAAGAACGCCAGCGCCGCCACTGGAAAGCTCGAGCATATCGTCATAGGAAATGCGGTCGAGCTTCTTGGCGCGGGGGCATACGCGCGGGTCGGCCGTGTAAATGCCTTCTACGTCAGAGTAGATTTCGCACACATCGGCGCCGATGCCGCAGGCAAGAGCCACAGCCGTGGTGTCAGAACCGCCGCGGCCGAGCGTGGTGATATCACCGTCGGACGAAATGCCCTGGAAGCCGGCGACAACCACGATAGCGCCCGTATCAAGGGCACCGCGGATGCGCTCGGCATTGATGTTTTCGATCTTCGCGCTGGAGAATGCATCGTCGGTGGTGATGCCTGCCTGCCAGCCGGTAAAGCTGATTGAGCTGTAACCCAGCGCCTGGATAGCCATTGCCAAAAGCGACATGCTTACCTGCTCACCAGTGGAAAGCAACATATCCATTTCGCGTTTGGAGGGGTGGTCGTTCAACGCGGCAGCAAGACCGACCAGTTCATCGGTGGTTTTGCCCATGGCGGAAACTACGGCAACAACGTCGTTGCCTTCCTGCTTCATGGCAATAAGACGCTTTGCCACGTTCTTGATTCGTTCTGGGGAGGCAACCGAAGTGCCGCCGAACTTGGAAACTATAAGTGCCATCGTCTTCTTTCCTCGTATGAGACAACTCACTACATCTTACCAAAAGCAACACCCTGCGCACCTTTGGGCAGGTAAACGGATTTCCCCGCGAAACAAAGGCGAAACAATAAGAAAAGCCCACCTGCCAACGTAAGGCAAGCGGGCCAAAATAAATAACGAGGACTGCCCCATTTTTTATGCGTACTTCACCATAATCATACCCATCTTGTTGGCAACGGCTTCGCACTGGTCAACGCAGTCTTCCATGGCACCGAACAGGCGCGTCCATACCGTTACGCGCAAGGGGTTGTCGCATTCCTTGGTGTACAGCTCGCGGATGATGTTCAGGTACAAGGTATCCGCTTCATCTTCGATGTCGTTTACGCGCACCAGCAGGGCATTCAGCTTGTCGGACTTCTTGCAGTTGCGGAAGTCGGCCATAGCTTCGCTTAATGCTTCGCAGGCACGAACGATGAACTTCGCAAACTTCTTGGCATCTTCGTGCATGAAGTGAATGTCGAGCATATAGAAGTTCTGGATAACTTCCTCAGTCATGTCGATGATCTCGTCAAGGCTTTCCGTCATGGCGATGATGTCTTCGCGGTCGAGCGGAGTTACGAAGTCAGGGAGCAGCGCCTCAAACACGCTATGGCATACCCCATCGGCCTCACGCTCGATGGCATGCGCACGGGGCAGCTCCTTTTCCAATTCAGCAGCCGACTCGAAATCGTGCACGATTTCCTTCAGAAGCTTGGCTTCCTTGACGCACAGCGCAGCTTGCGCCTCGAACGCGTCGTAGTAGTCGAACTTCTTTTTCTTCTTTTTCTTGCCGATTCCAGCCATGACCCCTCCAAGGTCCAGTGCTGCGGAAGCCCACAGCGGTCCCATCCGCTTTTGCGTTTGCCGAACGCCAACAAGCGCAACGCAAGTTTAACAGTAGTAGGCGAACACACGCCTTTGCTCGTCGCCAATTGTTGTCAAAGAGTTATGTCCCGGCAGCACCAAGGTGTCGTTGGGCAGCTGGGAAAGCTTGCGCAACGAAGCGCGCATCTGCTTGTCGCAGCCGCCTTCGAAATCGGTCCTGCCGATAGAGCCGCAGAACAACGTATCTCCGGAAATCAGAACGTTAGCACCGTCAAGGTACTTCCCCGCATCCGATTCCAGGAACAGGCAAATTCCGCCGGGCGTATGGCCGGGCGTTGCGATAACGCGCCACACCATGTTGCCCAAACGTACCTTGTCGCCATCCTTCAGAAGGTGGTCGACCTTGCACGATTTCGTGGGCGGGAACTGCCCTGCCGGCTGGTTCTCGATAATGCGCGCATCCACCGCCGAAGCGTACACCGGAGCATTCGTCTTCGCCTTCAGCGCAGCAAGGGCGCTGGTATGGTCGGCATGATGGTGCGTAACCACGATGGCATCGATCTTCTTACCGCCCAGTGCTTTGATGATGGCATCGGCGTTGTCGGACGGATCGACCACGAAAGTGGCCGCATCGTCTGAAATGATGTAGGTGTTGTTCTCGATAGGGCCAAGCACCAAGAAGCTGATGTCTACTGCAGCACCCGTGACTTTGTACGTGCGCCCGTCCCTTTTCACTGAAACCTTCATATGCAATACCTTTCCGGTGCTGTTATTTGGAGGAAGTGGTTCCCGGCATCATACGACGCGCGTCGAATACACCATCGACGGTACGAAGCTTCGACAAGATGCGATCGATAACTGCCGTGTCCGAAACCTGGAACAAGAAGCGCATTTCAACCATGCCATCGCGATGTGTGTTCGTGTTAACCGAAAGCACGTTGGCGCCATGATCGGAAAGAACCGACGCCACATCGATAAGCAGGTTCAAGCGATCGAGCGCTTCCACGAAGATCTCGACGTTGAACGAAGTGCCGCCTGAAGGGCCGTCCTCCTCCCAGAACACCTCGATAATGCGCTCGGGATGCTTCTTCAACTCTGCTGCATTCGGGCAGTCGTCGCGATGGACCGAAACGCCGCGGCCGCGGGTAACGAAGCCCACGATTTTATCGCCCGGTACTGGGTTGCAGCAACGGGAAAGACGCACCAGAACATCGTCGATGCCTCGCACCACCACGCCATTCGAAGAATGCGTTTCGTGCTTCTTGGGACGCTTCACGCTGGTGAGCATAGGCGGCATCTTACCCGTCGAAGATGCCGAGGTGCCCATCAGGGGCTTCGACGCCTCTTCGGTGCCGTTGTCCACCAAGATCTTCAGCATGCGGTTGGCAACATGCATCGGCGCTTCCTTGCCGGTGCCGATGTTCACCAGCATATCGTCGGCATCCTTGTAGCCCATGGCCTCGGACACCTCGCGCATGGCGCGCATACTCTGGGCACTGGAAATGCCGAACCCATGCTTGCGCATTTCGCGCATCAAGATGTCGCGGCCTTCCTGCAAATCGTCGGAACGGCTGATCTTGGCGAAATATGAGCGGATCTTCGAACGGGCCGAAGGCGTTTTCACGATGTTCAGCCAGTCGCGCGAAGGCGTGGCGCTTTTCTGGGTAAGGATCTCTACGCGGTCGCCCATCTGCAGCTTGTAGGACAGGGGCACGATGGAACCGTTCACCTTGGCGCCCACGCAGTGGTAACCCACTTCCGTATGGATGGCGAAGGCGAAATCAACCGGAGTGGAACCGAAGCGCAGGCTCATGGCCTTGCCCTTCGGCGTGAACACGTAGACTTCCTTCGGATCGAGGTCGGTTTTGAGCGATTTCAAGAACTCGCGCGAATCCTTGGTTTCGTCCTGCCAATCAACCATTTCGCGCAGCCAGGCAATCTGCTTGTCGAACGCCGATTCGGCACCCTTGCCGCCCTTTTCCTTGTAGCGCCAATGCGCCGCAACGCCGTATTCGCTCATGCGGTGCATTTCCTCGGTGCGGATCTGCACTTCAAGCGGGCGGCCTGCTGGGCCGATGACCGTGGTATGCAAGCTCTGGTACATGTTGAACTTCGGCATGGCGATGTAATCTTTGAAACGCCCGGGCATCGGGTGCCACAGGCTGTGCACCGCGCCCAACGCCGAATAGCAATCCTTCACCGATGTGGTGATAATGCGCACGGCGATAAGGTCGTAGATCTCAGAAAAGCCCTTGCCCTTCTTCGACATCTTCTGATAGATGGAATACAAGTGCTTCGGGCGGCCCATGATTTGGGATTCCACGCCGATTTTGCTCATTTCGCCGCGAAGGATGGAAATTACCTTTTGCAGGTACTCCTCGCGGTCGTGGCGTGTTTCGGCAACCATGCGGGAAACCTGCTTGAACTTGGTAGGCTCCAGGTAAAAGAACGCCAAGTCTTCCAATTCCCATTTGATGGAGCTGATGCCCAAGCGGTGCGCAATGGGAGCATAGATTTCCAGCGTTTCGCGTGCCTTGAAGATGCGGCGGTCTTCGCGCAGCGCGGAAAGCGTGCGCATGTTATGCAGGCGGTCGGCAAGCTTGATAACAATAACGCGAATGTCTTTGCTCATGGCAATGAGCATCTTGCGGAACGTCTGCGCCTGTTCGTCGGAAAGCGTTTCAACCTCGATCTTCGTGATCTTGGTAACGCCATCGACCAAATCGGCTACCGAATCGCCGAACAGCTCTGCCACCTGCTGCTTAGTTGCCGTGGTGTCTTCCACGGTGTCGTGCAAAAGCGCAGCGATGAGCGTTTCAACGTCCATGTGAAGGTCGGCCAAGATGATGGCAACCTCTACCGGATGGATAACGAAGGCCTCGCCCGACTTGCGCTTTTGGCCGGCATGCATCTTTTCCGCAAAGTGGAAGGCCTTTTCCAGCAAGGCCAGCTCGTCTTTGTCCAGATAGGTGGAAGCCAGCCCTTCAAGCGCCTTGAAACGCTCTTGCGGGTCGGAGCCAACCGGCGCCGAGGTGGCTGATTTGATGGTGGGGTCAACGGAAGAAGCCACCAAGCCAACTGGATGGAATTCGTTGGTGTCAGACATGGCTATCGTTCCTCCTGATATTCAGTGATGGGAAGCAAAGGGCGCCTGATGCGGTTTTGCAGCTCTTCAGCCGAACCGGAAAGCACCCAGTCTTTGAAGGTCGCAAACGATTCGCGCTCGTCCATGCCTTCGCGATAGCGCACGCTATCGTCCAGCTCGACCTTGCCCTTATAGTCTACGACATTGATGCTTTGTTCCTTGCCCGGAACCCCAGCGCAACCCTGAGATTTAATAAGGCCCAGCTCTTCGAACACCGAAACGCCGCAACGAACCTGTGAAGCGGTAATGGCGGCTCCCAGCAAGCGTGAAGAGCTTTTCGCTGCGCTTTCGGCATCGAGCGGGAAGAAGCCCTGGCCGTTCGCCCGCTGCAGGGCGCGAAGCCCGCGGTAGATCTGCGCCATGCCGTCATGCGTGGGAGCAGCGTCGTCTAAGATGCCCGCGTTCAACTGCGCATCGGCTCTGCCGAACAGCAAGTGAATCTGCGCCGGCTGCCCATCGCGACCCGCGCGGCCCGCCATCTGGTTGAACTCGACTTCACTGAAGGGCAAGTGGTACAGAACCACATGGCGCACGCCGGGAATGTCGACGCCTTCGCCGAACGCAGACGTTGCCACCAGAACCTGCAACCCGCCTTCGCGGAACAGCGATTCCACCCGTTCGCGTTCGGAGCGCGAAAGGCCGGCATTGTAGAAGCCGATGAGCGAGGCAATATGGGGCTCCTGCTTGCGCAGGCTTCGGGTCAGGGCAATGGTTTCCATGCGCGAGTTCACGTAGATAAGCGTTTTTTCGCCCTGAGCTACCAGGTTAACCAGGTAGCGTTCGCGCTTCTTCATGTTGCGCTGGTCGACCACGGCAAGGTTGGTACGCTCGTGTTCGTCTACCACCACGCAATCGGGCGCGATGCTGAACGACTCGCAAATGCACTGCTCTACCTGGCTGTTCGCCGTTGCGGTAACAGCCAGAACCTGGGGCGATCCCAATGCGGCAACCGACTTGCCCAGCTGAGCATAGAACGGGCGGAACCCCGCTTTCGAAGTGCCCACATGGTGGGCTTCGTCTACCACCACAAAGCCGATTGATTCCGTTGCCGCGAAATCGGCAGCATGGAACGCCAAATATTCCGGCGTGGTAAGCACGATATCTACCTTGCGCTCGGCCAAGCCCGCCATAACTGCCGCGCGCTCTTCTGCCGTAGAAGCGCCGGTAAGCACTTCCGAGCGAATGCCGAACGAACCAAGCGTGCGATCAAGGTGAAAGGCCTGGTCGGCAACGAGTGCGCGCAGTGGGTACACGAACAAGCTGGACTTGCCGTTGGCAAGGGCTTGCTCCACTGCATGAATATGGAAGATGAGCGATTTGCCACGCCCCGTGCCCATAATGGCAAGCGCAGACTTGCCCGCATCGAGCACGCTAAGCGCCTGCTGCTGCGATTCATGAAGCTGGGCTTCGCCCAAAAACGCGCCAACCAGAGCAGAGCGGAACCCCGCCGGATCGGCTTTGGCATATTGCTGCCACATAGCACGGTCGGCTTCCGAGGCAATAAGGCTTTCGTTGTCTTCGCCGGGGGTTTCGTCGTCTTCTTCGGCCACCAGGCCCGATACGAATTCCTTGTCTTCGCCTAAGCACGTTTCAAGGCATTTGCAGGGAGCCAAGGGTTTCAGCGAAGAGATTACCGCTTTCACCGAACGGCGCCCGCGCCACGTGTCTATCTGCAGCTCGAACACGGCGTCGAGCGCACACCCGCAGCCCAGCAGCCCCGAGATATCAGGGCAATGGAACATGATGCTTGCCAGGGAATTCACGCCATCGGTAAGCGTGCAGGAAAGGTGCGTTTTGTCGGCACCCACTGCTCTACCACCGGAAATAACCACGCCATGCGCCAAGAAGTGAGGGCTGGGGTTTTCCTGCCCGAACGGCGCCAGCAAATCGAGCTTGGCAACGTTTTCAAGCGTGAGCTCGGAAAGGTCGACGCTGGCATCCACCTCAATGCGCGGGATGAATTCCTCGGGCGGAAGCTTGTCCATGTAGGCGCACAAACGCTCCGAGAATTCGGGCAGCTTGCTGGCGGGAAGCGTTACGCCCACGGCAGCGTGATGGCCGCCGAAACGCGTAAGGATATCCTGGCACGAGGAAACCGCATCGAAGAGGTTCACATCGCCCACGCTGCGGCCCGACCCGTGCGCTTCGTCGCCTTCGATGGTGAACAGGATGGAAGGCACCCCGTAGCGGTTGGTAAGACGCGATGCCACGATGCCCTTCACGCCTTCGTGCCAGCCTTCGCCCGCTACCACCAAAGCGCGCTGGCCCTTGAAGGTTTTCTCTGCCTGCTCGGAGGCAACTTCGGCAAGCTCAGCTTCGATGGTACGGCGCTGGGTGTTCACGTTTTCCAGTTCGGTGGAAAGATGCGTAGCTTCGGCAAAATCGTCGCAAAGCAGCAGGTCAAGCGCAAGCTGAGCATTGCCCATACGACCTGCTGCGTTCAAACGGGGAATAATGGTGAAGCTTAAGCTGGAAGAGGAAACGGGGCTGTCGGCGGAACCCGAAGCATTCAACAGCGCCGCGATGCACGGTCGGGGGTTTTCGTTTATCATGCGCACACCCGTGCCCACCAAGGCGCGATTCTGGCTGCGCATGGGCATAAGGTCGGCCACCGTGCCAAGCGTTGCCAAGTCGATAAGCTCACGCCACAGGTTCGGCTTGCCGAAACGCGAGCCAACCGCCTGCACCACCTTCAGCGCAACACCGGCGCCGGCCAAAATGGAGCTGGGATTGCCATCGCATTTCGGATCAACCACCGGCACACCAACCGGCACCAGATCGGCTGGTTCGTGATGGTCGGTGATAACCACATCGATGCCGCGTTCTTTAAGGATTTCCACTTCGTTTTTGGCGGCAATGCCGTTGTCTACGGTAACCACCAAATTCGGGTTGCAGGCGGAAGCCCTGTCGATTGCCGCCTGCGAAAGACCGTAGCCCTCTTCAAAACGCAACGGGATGAACGGTGTAACGCGGGCCCCGCATTCGCGCAGGCCACGCGTCGTAAGTGTGGTGGCGGAAACGCCATCAAGGTCGAAGTCGCCGAACACCAAGATGTGCTCATCGTTCTTGATGGCGTCTTCGATGCGGTTCACCGCCGCTTCCATGTTTTCTATTTCATAGGGGTTGGCCCAATCCCGCTCAAGCGAGGGATTAAGGAATTCCTGGGCCTTTTCAACCGTATCGAACCCGCGTGCAACCAATGTGGTTGCGATGAATTGAGGCAGGTCCAACTCGGATGCAAGGCGTGAGGCTACGACTGGATCAGCCGCAGCAAGATTGATGCGCGCACTCATAGCAATACCTACTAACTTTTTTCTTCTCACAAGGCATTGTATAAGAAAGGCGCGCCCCCTGTGCAGGAAGCGCGCCTTTGGTGCCAGCGCGTTGACGAAAGGTTGGGCAACCAGGTTTTCGCCCCGCCTGCCCTGGGCATTTCACCACAGCAAACAGCGTTTTGCGTAGCTTTAGCGCCCATGGGGATAACGGCACATCACGCCAGAAGGCCCCTTCGTGCCAGGGCGGGTTAAAAAGCAGAACGATAGATGGCGCGGGCATCTTCCAGGGTGATCTTCTTGAAGCCACCGAACTCATCGCCCTTGTTGGCCTTGAGCGTTACCAGAAATGCTTCCACATCTTCGGGCTTCAAGCCGAATTCGCCGAGCTTGGCAGGCATGCCGATGCGAACGAAGAACGCTTGCAGCTCGTCGATGGCAGCCGTTACCGCATCTTCCACCGCTTCGTCGGTTTCGTCGATAGGCTCGATGCCGAACACCGCATCGGCGAACGCAAGGAAGCGGGCGGGGTCTTCGCGCCACACGTAGCGCATCCAAGCCGGCATCATAACCGCAAGGCCCGCACCGTGGGTAATGGACGCGTCAAAAGCGGAAAGCTGGTGTTCCAGCGCGTGGCTTTCCCACCCGCCAGCACGCTTGGTGGGCTGGGCCGCAAGCCCACAACCAGCCAAATCGTTGTGAGCAAGGGTGCCTGCCCACATGATGTTGGCACGCGCCTCGTAATTCGCAGGCTCGGCGATTGCCACCGGCGCTTCTTCCATAAGCGCGCGGATAAGCCCCGTGGCAATGTTGTCGGTAACCACCGAAGACCCTGTGCCGCTGAAAAAGCGCTCGCAAATGTGCGCAATCATGTCCGTTACGCCTGCAGTCGTTTGATACGCAGGCAGCGTGAACGTCAGTTCCGGATCAAGGAAGGAAACCTGCGGGCGAATAAGATCGGAATTCACGCCGAACTTCGCATTGAATTCGTCGTTGGAAATAACACACGAACTGGAACCCTCCGAACCAGCTGCCGGAATGGTGAGCACGCACATAAGAGGCAGCGCTTCGGCGATGGGCAGCTTCTTGGCGAAGAAATCCCATACGTCGCCTTCGTAGGATGCGCCAAAGGCAATGGCTTTCGCACAGTCGATGACGCTACCGCCGCCAACAGGCAGCACCAGATCAACCTTGTTTTCGCGCGCTGCCGCAATGCCTTCGCGCACCGAGGCAACTTCCGGGTTCGGACGCACCCCGCCAAGCTCGCAGGTTTCGACGCCCGCCGCTGCAAGCGACTTCTTCACGCGGTCCAACGTGCCCAAACGCACCACCGAACCGCCACCGTATACTAACAACGCGCGCTTGTAGCCACGCTCGACGGCATAGCGCCCTACTTCATCGGTCACGCCACGGCCGAACACGAATTTGGTCGGGGAAAAGAACTCGAAATTGTTCATGGAAACGTCCTTTCGGATAAAAAGCGGGGCAAAATGCCTGCACACTCAATAGAGGAAAGCCTACCGCGCACCACAGACCGCTATTGCGACGCAACGTTTACTGGCATCGGGGAGGCGGCCTGTTGCTTCACGCTACGGATTGGGCTTTTGCTGCGAATGCCCACCCAGCATTTTCTTGTCGATGAACAAAACCAGATATATCAGCAAAAGCCCCAGCAGCATTACCAAGTAGAAAAGCACATACAGGGGCATATCCGCCATACCGTCGCTGTTTTCTGTTTCGTATATTGCCGCCAAGGGAGTGTTTCCAACGATCAAGGTAACAAGGGCAACGCCCACACAAGCCGCGGTGCGCACAGCAATCCATCGTTTGCGTACATCACCGAATTCCCTCGAAAACGGGAGGAATAGGAACAAACTCAACAGGAAAACAGACACCCAAATAGCCATGAACGCCTGCCCCGACAAAGGCCCGATGGAAAGCCCTTCGTTCGTAATCTCAAACGCCGCCGTCATATTGCCAATACAGAAGGTAAGCCAAGCATTCACCGCAATGTAGGCAAACCCGTTTCCCAATTTGTCTTCATCAACAATGTTCTCTATCTGGTTCAAGTACACCAAGAACAAGCCCAGCGCCAAGAGCAGTAAAAATGCGGCATCAAGCAAGGAATAGCCCTCTTCATGGGAATTGCCGATGCCGATAACAACCTCGCCGAACGCCAGCACGATAAGAAGGGCGCAACGCTCCACCAAATGGCTGCGATGGCTTTTGCCGATTTGTTTTTCAAGCCTGCTGGTAAACGAGGCGAAGCCAACCAGCACTGCCACCAGGCATAACACCTGAGCCGGTACGCTGGAGAACGCGAACGAGAACAGCACCAACGCCGCTTGCACGGCAAGAAACACCACCACACGCTTGCCGAACTTTTCCAAAGCGGGATTTTCGCCTCGGGTCAGGTACAAGCGCAAGCACCAATGCACGATAAGGTTCACATCGATTAAAATCCACGAAACGTTGTACAGGGTGAACTGTTCCCACCCAGTGCTGATGGCATAGGCCATGTTCATAAGCAAGAACATGTTTACCACCAGGCAAGCGATATCAAGTGCGCCGCCCGTACCGAAACGATTCATAAGCGTGGTGGTTTTGTACCACACCTGCAGCATTACCACATACGTGAACACAAACGTGTAATACGAGTACCACGAAACCTCGTCTTCGGCGCCGCTGATAGAAACCGGAATGATAGTGCGCATACAGAACACGAACACCAAATCGAAGAACAGCTCGATGAAACATGCCTTATCGAGCGTGCCGAACGATGCGTTTTTATAGCGTGAAAGATAATTGTTCATGCCCGTATTATACGAAGCTCTGGGGCAAGCCTCTCGAATTACCGCCTGGTATTTCGCCACCTGCTTTTGTTTTGCATCGCAGCCCTACCGTATTTGCATAACGAAAATCTCGAACAGGGAAACGATGATGAGGAACGCGAAGTTGTACACCTCGAAACGCGCTATGAACTTGCCGTTGTTGCCCAAGCCCGACTTCTGATACTGGCGCAGCGTGATAAGCGTGGCCAACGAAGAAATGGGCGTACCAACTGCGCCTACATTGGTGCCCAGGGCAATACCCGCCCAGTCGTTGGAAAAATGGCTGATCAGGATAGCGCTGGGAACGTTGCTGATAACCTGGCTGCTGATAAGCGAAGTGACGAATGCACCGCACGTAGCTAACACATCGGAAAACAGTTGGGAAATAGCGGGAATCTGGGCAATGTTGCCGCCGAAAATAAAGAAGCACACGAACGTCAGCACCAGGGCGTAGTCTGTTTTAGCAAACACGCGCCGGTCCGTTATGGCAAGCACCACCACAATGGCAACCATGCCCATAAGGTACGGCACCGCATCAACCGTCATGGCAATGCACAGCGCAAACAGCACCGTATAGATGGCAACACGAGGCTTGGAAAGGCGGATGCTTTCCGGTTTCTTGTAGTGGAATTCGGCTTTCTTCACGAAGCAGCAACGCACAAGGATAAGCGCAACCGAAAGGATGAGCGGCGGCGCCATGGTGGCCACGAAATCACCGAAATCAACGCCGAACACCGAGTACAGATACAGATTGTGCGGATTGCCGAAGGGCAGCAGCATGCCACCCAAGTTCGCGGTGAGAGTGATGACGATAAATGCAAACGGAATCTCCGCTTCCCTATTCACCGATTTCAGCAGCACCACGGCCAAAGGAAGCACCGTAACCAGCGTCATATCGTTCGAAAGAACCATGGAACAGCACAGCGTTACCAACACCAATGCAATTACCAACGCCCGTGTGCTGTTCACATGTTCCACCAGGGAATGCGCCACATATTCAAGCAAACCGGAAGAATCGATGGCGGCAATAACCGCCAAGATGCTGAACAGGCAGGCAAGCGTATGCCAATTGAAGTAGCTTAGGTACTCCGCAGAAGGCGGCACGAAGAACATGGTCACCAACGCCGCCAGGGCTGAAATCACCAGCAAGGGGTTGTGCGCCAAAGCGCGTTCGGCGGCACGTTCGGCCGAGCGCGCACGCATCCCCGCAAGGTGAATGCCGTGATGCTTTACGTCCAAATCATCAATATGTTCGCTTAAAAGCTTCATGGGTCCATTCTACGCCTGCATATTCCTGAAGCGCGAATTCACTCGAAGCATTTTTGCGGCTTGATATGGCGTTATGCCCAGTTGCAGCTCAATTTGTAGCGTAGAATCCCCCTATGGCGTTTCGCCTTTCCGGGCGGCATCTTCGAAGAGAGGTGCGGCTTATGGACCAAGAAACCGTGATTGTGCTTTGCGCGATATTCACCGTGATGATTGGGATCATCGAGCTTACCCGGAAATAGGAGAACGGTATTGGAGTATAAGAAGAGCCGGGCAAACCCTCTACAGTAACCCGGCTCCTTAGAACAACGATGCCGCCCGGCCTGGCGGGACGTCATCTTCTGCTTGCAAGTATAGCAGAGGCGCTCCATCGAATAGGGCCCTACGCCAAATGAAGGATAGGATAAGAACGACAAACGCCTTCCAACCGTTCGCCGCAAAGAAGCCCTACGCGTAAAGCACCGTATACAACAGCAACGCAAAAACGAAAGCGGAAACACACTTGGTGAAAGTGATTAAGTCCCGATTCGTTTCACGGTTATGGCTATCGGCATACCAATTGCCAACAACGCGCGACTTGGCATCGCTCACCGTACTTCCCATCAGGTATTTGGCAAGCTGAAACAGCCCAAATACCACCAAGCCAAGAATCAAAAGAAATCCCACCGCAACCGTCCCCTTCCGTAGTGTGTTTATGCATTGTTTGGACAATGCACACCATACGGAATTGAAACGCTTTCGGTGTACAAGAAAGTTCCCAGTTGCTTCGAATAACCTTTGCACTTAGCGCATCGGTTGATTCATTAGCGGCAGGAAGCGTCAGCAGCTAAACGCTGAGCCTCAATACGATGCCGAACTCTGCAGCCGCTTCACCATCTTGAACTGCTGTAAATTATTCGGAGACTCAGCCTCAAGGCAGCTGCGCTCAAAGCTTCAGCGCATGCTTCGGGCACGCATCAACGCAGCTCAGGCACAGGATGCATTCGGTGCCCCGTTCACGGTTTCGCGCGTTGTTGGTCATATCCACATCCATAGGACACGCACGCTTGCAAGCGCCGCACTTAACGCAAAGGCTGTGATCGCATTTGATCCTTAGAAGCGAAACGTGTGCGGCAGGCTTCATGAGTAGGCCCACAGGGCAAAGATACTTGCAGAACGCCCGATTATCCCAAAGCGCGAAGGCAAGCGAAATGCCCACCATGTAGTACAGAACATTTCCGATAACGAAGGCCGCAAAAAGCGTTTGCTCCCTGTTTTCGGCAAACAACAAAATCAGCGCGGCTATTGCTATCGAAGCAGCAAGGAAAACGAACCTCATCCATTCCCATTTCGGACGCTTCTTCTGCCTTGCTTTGAACGGCAGAAGGTCCAGCACCATTGCTGTCCAGCAGGCGTACCCGCAAAAACCACGGCCGAACAGTACCGGCCCGGCAATCTTCGCAACAAGGTAGTGAATGGTTGGCCCCGAAAACACGCCCAGGGCAAGGTAACACCAAAAACCTTCTATCTGCATGTTTTCGCCTTCGTAGAGGCCAAGAAAGCCAAGCAGGTAAAGGCCCACGGCGAATTGGACGAAACGCCGCGCATGCTTCCACTTTGCCGAATACAGCGCAAGACCAACAGCGATGCAAGTACCGATGTAGCTGAAGTTGAACAGATAGAAGATATTGCCAAGGCCCAGCCACAAGCCAACAGCAACAGCCTCAAAAATCAGCCAGATTAAGAGCGGAATGCGATATTGAGCCATGAAGATCCCGCCTTTCCATGCACTCGACGCATTTTTGCGGTCTGATATGGGGTTATGCAAACAATCATATCAGCAGATAGGATAGAATCCACCTATGGCGTTTCGCCTTTCCGGGCGGCATCTTCGAAAAGGAGGTGCATGCGATGGACCAAGAAACCGTAATTGCGCTCTGCGCGATTTTTACCGTTGTTATTGGAATCGTCGAACTAACCCGGAAATAAGGAGAACGGTGTCGGAACATAAAGCGAGCCAGGCTCACCCTAGAAAAGTAACCTGGCTCCTTTAAGCAACGATGCCGCCCGGCCTGGCGGGACGTCATCTTCTGCTGAAGATTATATCAGAAGAAAACCTACCTATAAAACGTGCGCTGCGGCTTCGTGGCATGGCTTTGCTTCATGTTTAAACGTCAGCTGACTAACGGCTATTCCTCTGGGAACAGCTCGTCTAGAATCTCTTGCGTCGGCATCTTAGCGCCATACCAAATCTCCTCGCCGCTCGCAGCTTGCTCGATCATCATGCCAATGCCGCCAATAACCTTGCAGCCCTTCGCCTTAGCATCTTTGAGAATCTGGGTCGTGCGCGGATGATAGACGGTATCGGCCACAACCATGCCCTCTTTAATCAGCTCGGCAGGCACAGAAGTCTGGCCGGCGCTATCCCCCATACCAACAGGAGTGGCGTTGATAAGGATGTCAGACTCAGCAATGGCCTCCTTCATTTCTTCCTTGTTCTCAAACGCATGAAGAATCATCTCGGCACCCGTCTTTTCCTGAACACGAGGAAGAAGGATGGTCGAACGCATATAAGAAGGACCACCTTCACGCGCAAACACATGTACCCTCTTGGCGCCATCCAGCGCAGCCTGAACAAGAACCGCAGAACCCGCGCCACCAGGGCCGACCACCGTGATGGTTTTATCCTCTATTTTCTCGCCATGGTTGCGAATGTTCTGCATCATGCCCGTGCCGTCGGTATTATGGCCGATAATCCTGCCGTCCTCTTCCTTCTTTAAAACATTTACGGCGCCCATAAGCTCTGCGCTGTCGGAAAGCCCATCAAGCAAAGGGATAATCGCCTGCTTGCACGGCATGGTAACGTTGCTCCCGTCCCAGCCATCCATGCGCTTCATAGCAGCAATGATGCTGGGCAGATCGTCCCGTTGCACATCGAACACGACGTAAACCGAGTCGACTCCCAGCTTTTCGAAGGAAAGGTTGTGAGTAGCCGGCGACATCGAATGACGAATCGGGCTGCCCAACAGGCTAATAAGGTGAGTGTGTCCGCTGATTTTGGTTTTCTCTGACATAATTACTCCCTCTTTCCCCTCTGCGCCTTGCTTAAGCTAAGGCACAGAAACTCGCTTTATCTATGCAAACACCTCGTGCAATCCATCCATGATGCGAATAGCCTGCTTCACCTGGACCTGACCAGGCGCAGAGGCTTCTTCCAACGAGCAGAACGTAAGCGCGGAACCGAAAAGTTCGCCTGCAAGACGAGTGATGCTTCCCTCGCGGCCCATTGCCATGGTCAGCAAAGGTTTGTCGCTATGAATGCGAGACACTTCCTCAGTTGCGGCCAAAAGCTTCAGTGCGTCTTGGGCACCATGCGCCATAGTTGCGATTTTGGGAATATCGGCGCCCAGATCAACCATATGAGTAAGGAGGTTTACCATCCATTCAACGGAAGGCGTTCCTGCGAAGTTGTGATAAGAAACCACCGTTTTGACGTTGTGCTCTTTTGCGCACGCAACAAGCTCAAGAACAGCTGCATCGCCGATCCAGGTTTCGATATCAACAAGATCTACCGCTTCGGCTTCGATAATCGACTTGTTAAGCGCGCCGTATTCTTTCACCGGGATGGTAAGACGACCGCCCTGACTCGTTGAACGGAACGTGAAAAGAAGGGGGCTATTGGGAAGCGCCTTGCCAATTTCCATGGAATGCTCTGCCATCTTTTGCGGATCGTGCACATCTGCCGCAAAATCACCACGCCACTCGAAGCACTCAACGCCAGAGGCGATGCCCTTTTCGATTAGCTCAATGTTTTCAGCAACGTGAGCGCCCATAAGAGAAATAATCGTTTTTGGGCGGCCTTCACCAAGTTTTACCCCTTTAATATCAAGCGCCTGAACCATATTTCCTCCCAAAACCAAAGCCCTACGGCTTAAAGATTTTCCTATCAGCAATTCGTATACTAACGTTTTATTGACCAGCGGATTAGATGGTTTAGGCATCCGCTTCATTGCTTTTGAGGAATGATTCCTGAGTTTGCGCAGATTCGACCGTCGCTCAATTTGGCGCTTCGCAAAAGGCAAAGAAATCCATCCGTTCTTGGAGGGTGTTCGGCGCTCTTAAAAAAGACAGCTTTCGATGATGCCCCTACCCCTTAGCTGCTCAATCCACTCTTTTGGTATCGCACCGTATCCATATTTGATGCCCGCCAAGCCACCGGCCACGCAAGCAGTGGTGTCGGTATCGGAGCCCAGGTTAACAGCAAGAAGCACACAATCCTTGTAACTGTCCGTCTTTTCTAAGCACCAAAAGGCAGCGCCCAACGTATCCAGCACGTACCCGCCGGCTGGTCGTGCGAGCCATGGCCGACCATTTCCGTTGCATGAAATGAGCCTCGACCCATGAACTCGTAAGGAACGCCGAGCGCGTCACCAACCGCAGCCCCGTAAACCGCATCTTTCAAAGTAGCCATGATTCCTCTTTTTGTTTCTTTCCTCTTCTTTCGTTACGGACTTTGAAATAGGCGGGTTCGCCATCTTCTTCGTCCAGTCCCTCGTCTAGCTCGGGAAAACCTCTTTTCGACGTTGCCAATGAAGCTAACGTCAAGAAAGCATTTCCCTTCGCTCGGAAGGCGTCCGATAGCGGCGATTTTATGGAAATCGAAGAATTATTTACCGTTCAAAAAGACGGAACCATTAGGAGAATCAGAAGATGGGAAGCTTCCTTCATCTGTGAGCTAGCCTAGAAAAACCCCTTCTAGACTTATATCAAACCAACGGGCAAGCGGCAGAGCAGGTTTGATTACCAGTCAGTTCGACACTGCTCCAAAACTGTGAAGGCGGTTTGAACCATCGGCGCTAGGTTTGATTACCAGTCAGTTCGACACTGCTCCAAAACTAGCAACGGGAAGGCGGAAGGAGCTTTCCGTTTGATTACCAGTCAGTTCGACACTGCTCCAAAACTCGAATGCAGCTTCTAAATCCCAGTAGCCTGTTTGATTACCAGTCAGTTCGACACTGCTCCAAAACGACACCGATTCAATCCATTTTATCGGCAGGTTTGATTACCAGTCAGTTCGACACTGCTCCAAAACCGAATGGCATAGCCGAATTTCATAAAGTAGTTTGATTACCAGTCAGTTCGACACTGCTCCAAAACTCATGCCGTTTGACAGATTAAAGCCGTCGCGTTTGATTACCAGTCAGTTCGACACTGCTCCAAAACGCTTCTGCATACGTCTTTGCTCGTAGGCAAGTTTGATTACCAGTCAGTTCGACACTGCTCCAAAACGCCGAGAGGATCCCGTTCGCGCCGATCGACGTTTGATTACCAGTCAGTTCGACACTGCTCCAAAACCGTTGGGGCAAAATCCCTTCTGCATAGGGACGGCCAAACTAGACTGGCAAACTTATCAATATTCAAGAAAGTCCAGGTCAATTACTTGTTTTCTCTCATACTGATAAGATTCAGCATCGTGCTTATTTTCCAGCATAAGCACCTTGGTTTTCGTATAAAAAATGTGCTCGTAAAGCCTTTTTAGCTCGTTTTTCGTCAAAAAAGTTTTGAGATTCACAAACAACAAGACCTTACTACACTTTGCGTCAAGAGCTAAAGAAAGAAACGATATCAGGCTATCAATGAGCTTTTCTTCGGGCATCGCATCGACCCCGAAACCCAGCATTTTCAAGCACTTGGGCAAATTCCATTCTATTCCAAAAGCATAGTCAGCAGATAGTCCACCGCTCAGTTCCATCAACCTGGAAGCAAAAACTTGCTCTACCTTTTCAAGGCCCATCCTCGTATCTTCATCGTCGATAAGGTCCTTTTCGATACGCTTAACGACCTCACCCAAAAGAGATCGATCATCCCACGGCAGATTGAAAACATCAGGGACAAAAAGGAAAGAACCTTTCGGCGATACTTCTTCCTCATTTTCCCAGAGAGAATATGCCTCTTTGGCATATCTCCCCTCTTGGGAAACGAGAGAACCCACTAATCTAGAAAACAAAGCCTGGTTTTCAACCTGAAAAACAGAAGGGAAACCAGAATCAATCTCTAGAGCCTGTTCTAGCCCTTCAAATACGAGCTTCATAGGATCAGTAATTCTTCCATAGTGTCAACCTCGTCATATGCAGGGCGACTTCCCGTGATGAACTCCATAGTGGCATATGCTGCTTCGGAAACCTTCAAAACTTGAACAAGACCAGCAGGAGGTTTGTTCTTCCTCAATCTTCCTATAGCCGCACCCGCCGCACCTTCATTAACCACGAGCTTTGCGTAAACGGATTCCTGCAGTTGAAGGTACCCATCCTTCAACAAGAACTTACGAAAAAGCCGATAATCTTTTCGCTGCTTAGCAGTTTTTACCGGCAAATCGAAAAATACCATTAACCTCATGTAGCGAATCCGATCTGAACCACTCATGCGACCTCAAAAGGCTCGATTTCGCTCAAGGAGAGCTTTCTTCCAAGGGCGCTTAAACAATCTTGGACGTACAGGGAAATCACCGAGCTCAAACGGTAAGAGCCACCACGATAAGGAATTGCGGTATTCAGCATATCAACCAATAACCGCCTGATGCTCTTAGAAAACTCACCCTCGACATTGTCGTAAACCAATTTGTCGACAATGGGGCGAAACGGCTCCATAAGGTCACAGCTTAAATTGTATTGATTGTATTCGTTTCTGTGGCAGATGCCGATTTGGGTCAAATAGCCCCTTGCCACAATCTCCCTGTTAACCGAAGAAAGCAAGATTGAGTATCCGTAATTGAGTGCGGCATTCGTTGGAGTGTCTTGCTCTCGAGAGAATTCATTGCCAAACAAGGCTTGGAAATAAATCCGGGCCGCATGGGCTTCCCTTTGGGTTGGGTCACCCGAGCGAACCTCGGGAACGAGCTCCCGCAAACGAGCGCCCCACCCTTCTTCGGCACGAGCTTCGAGCACGGCTGCTTGATGGGTAATTTTGTCCTGAACCACGCGCTGCCATACCCGTTTCTTGATTGGCTCACCCCATTCAAGCTGTTCACCAATCCTTTTGCTAGTGTTGTGCGCACCATATAAAGGCAAATACTGACCAATCGGATTTCGCTTCTCATCGGAAATCACAAGCGGCACCTTCTTCTTCGCAAGCTCCGATAAAAGGTAGGCGCTTATAAACGCCTGGTTGGTCTGCAAAACCACCGAGGAAAGATCGTCAAGATGAACCTTTGCGGTATCGTCTTCCTTCCGGATAACCATATACCCGCCCTTATAGGTGCACTTGCAGGGGCTCTCGATTATGACGTTTCTAAAGCCCAATTCGAGTCCGTCTCTCGAACATACCCGTTACGGACTGATCAACGATTACAAAATCGACCTCCGGATCAGAGATAAGCTTTGAATAATTCGGCTGCAGTGCCCCAGCGAACTTGCTCCCGCCGACCATCGAAAGATCAACTTTGTTCATCACGGCATTGATCGAAGAGATTAGAGACCTTACGGCGCTTATTTTAGAAACAGAGTCAACGCTAGCAAAAGCCTCCTTAACATCGTCGATATGAAGAATATCGTAGTGCTTTACTCCAATCAGCTTGCCTTGCTTTGATATTGAGAGGAATACCGCTTCAGCAGACCCAACCCTCTCATTTAGAGGAGCACTCTCATCGAGCATGTTAGACAGGCATTTAACCTCATCTTGCGAAAAGGAGAGTTGGCGAGCATTTCTCATCTCGCTCTTTCCGGTAACTGAAAATCTATCCCCATCAATCTCAATCAGTTGCTTCTTGAGGATCTTCGCCCTTTCGATGCGAACAAACTTGAGCTTCTCGGCTTCAGCAAGCTCCATCGCATAGCGCTCTAAGGCGCTCTTATCCCCCTCTATTTGAGACGCCAACCATACAGGGACTTCTGCAAAACGGAACACCCGTTTATCCTTCTTGTCTCGTGCTTCATATACGAAGAAGTAGGCAAACTGCTGGCTTGAGAAACCACCGTATTTCTTCGGATCAAGACCCTTCTTCAAAGGAAGGGCAAGCTTCGGGCCCATTTTTGGATCTCGCGGAGAATAAATCGTCGCCTTCCAGAATGTTCCCGTATCCTCAACAGGCATACGAGAGATATAGCACTGCCTACAATTCAGCGCTTTGCGAATACCCTCAACCTCAGCTTCGGCATCCCAAGCATCCTTGAATATCTCGCCCGTTTCCTTATCGAAGCCCGAGCTCATAAAGCTGTTCACGATAAAGCCGCTCGTGCCTGGCGCATGATGGTCGCGATTGAACAACTTCGACTGTTGACGAACATATTTTTCCATCGCACGAGTCATGGCGATGGGATTCTCGTATACCTTCGGATGGCGCATCTGAATAAACAGGCCCATGCGACACGCCAAATAAGCATCGTGCGCATGATGGAAATCGTTCGCCTCACGGCACTTTACGAAACCAGCAGCCTCACGCAAATCATGAGACATGCTCGCCTTCACAGGAACGATTTGCGTTTCAGGGTAGCGAACAGAAAGCAATGACCCGGCAAGCTTAACGCTTTGGCTGGTTTCTACTAGCTGACGAGCAACAAAACCTTTCATCGCCTTTTCATCAATACGGTCGCGCAACAAATTGCGATGTTTCTTCGGGCCGATTAGCTTCGCGTCAAGAAGCGCATTCCAATACGGCTTCATCTTGTGACGAATTCCCTGAGGGAGAAGCATTGCATCGGTTTTGCTTTGGTTGAATTCTCTTAGCACCAAAGCCTTATTTTCCAAGCTATCGTCTTTGATGTACGAACGGGGGATGATGTGGTCCACCTCGTAATCGCCGCTTGATAACCTATTGATGTCGATAGGCTCACCGGAATACAGGCATTTGCCGCATTGCATGAAATACAATGTCAACCTCTCATCGAGTTCTACAGGCGAAATGCCTTTCAGCTCCCCTAAGGTTTCATTCCCTCCCTTGCAATACTCTGGATATTCTTTTTTGAATACCGTCAGCGCCTCTTTCAGCGCATCGTAGCGACGCTTGGTTCTTTTCCCTCGCTTATCCAGTTCATCATCACGAGTAACCTCGATAAATACGTTTTTAGGATCTTTGCCGGCAATCTTAGCAATCTCGTCCACAATGCGGATGGTTTGGTTCAAGTTCCTGCGGATAGCGGGAGAGCCAGGCAGTTCGTTCACTTCAAGGGATTTTCCCTTTTTGCCGAAGTAATTCTGGTTGAATTCATCGATCTTCTTTTGGAAGCCCAGATCTTCATCGCGAAGGATTTCCATCATCACCATGGTGCGACCCTTGCTGCCTGCATTTGGATCACCTTCACGGAGCACATCCATGATAGAACGGGGTCCACAATCAGTATCTACCTTGATACCGGTCAGGAACCTCTGGGAGAGTCTGCCCCACCCAGTGAAACGCTTACGGCAAATCTTCCTGATCTGCTCGTTATTCAAGCGACCATTCCCTTTGGGGCCATAGGTTTCCTCGAGCTTTTCCTTAAGGATCTTCCTATCCTCGAACAACGTATTCCACAGGATAATCTGCTCAATCATTGGGTAATCGGCAGGGTCAATTACATCAACGTCGAAGATATCCTTTCGGAAGAAGAAATACGATGAGAGCTTCGACTCGTAGCCGCTTTCACCTTGGCCGCCACGAACATGAACGTTCATATGACCAAGCTCACGCTCAAGAAAGTTCGCGACGTCTTTGTACTTAATGGTCTTCTTTTTCTTGAACAGCTCTTCGATAATGGCTTCCCTATCGGCAGCATCGAATCGGTATTCCCTATCACCATCCATGCTCCACTTAGAACCATTGAGTTCATTGAGCACGCAGTACTCTTCGTATAGCAAAGAACACTTCGGCAGCACGTCTTCGCCTTGAAGGTATGAGCACATGCCCGTCATGCGCGTGATAAATGCTTCGGCACTTTTGCCCTTGTCGATAACCTCGTCCCAATTCCATGGGGTAATAGCAACACCTTCCATGCCAGGCTTGCGCGCAGACCAAGCAAAACGATTCTGGCCATGCTTATCTTTACGCGCATTCTTGCTGGTAAGCGGGCCAACATAGTAGGGAATACGGAACGATACAAGAGATTTGATTTTGCTCGCGTTTTCCACAAGGAAAGGATAGTGCTTGCCCTGGTTTTCGATAATGGCACTCAGCTCTTCGAGATGCAGCTGATAGTAAATACTCCCATTGTCGCTGGTCTTCAGCCTACGCAAGAACCGTTGCTCTCCAAAATCAGCCATCATACGCTGGTAGCGCGGATCTTCTTCTGCCGCACTTCCCGCAAACAGCTTTTTCACTGCTTTTTCGAAGTCCTCGTACGCCATCTTGGAAGTGCCTAAGTTGTACTTTGTGTAGCCCTTAGCTTTTGAAGCGTTGTAGATGTTCAGCACACGCCCATCTGCATCACGGTAGAATTCGCCTCTGAAAAAAGAATCGTATTCGCTTGGAACGTATTCGCGAACAAGCGCCTTGAGCGTTTTAAGGTCTTCGGCGTACTTGCAGTATTTAGCAACCATATTCGACGAAATGGTTTCGCCCGGCGCATACGACAAAAGCCCCTACAGCACATAAGCCGAGTACACCCCGCAAAGCGCGTTGAACAGTTCTGCCCCCCTCATCGGGAATCGCTTCGCGCAAAGCATCTACCGCTTCATCGTTAGAAAGGTAGATGGAGGTTTGCTCTGCCGTCATTTCGCCAAACACATTCTTGAACTCGGCTTTCAAGCCAACCATGGCTCCCGCCAAAGCATCGTTGCATGCTTTGCTTTCCTTCGCGCCGTCGTTCATAGCAACTCCAATAAGAGACGCAATTCGCTTCTTTTTATCGGAATTGGCAGTGTGCTCTTCCTCAAGAATCGAAAGGATCTTTTTCGGCCTTTCATCTTGTGCGCCAGGATCAAATTCGTAACCAAGCTCGGCACACCAATCCGCCAACGCCGACCACAACGACCTCAGCGCATCAAGGGGCTGAGCATTCTTAGCACTCAGGTTCGTGCTTTCCTGGCGAAGGAAATTGCCACGATGCTTCACGATGTTATGCGCCGCCAGATAGATAAGACGGATATCGGCCTTTTCATTCGTTTCCATAAGCCACTTACGAAGGTGGTAAATGGTAGGAAATTTCTTGTAGTAATCCGCTTCCGCGAAATCCGAATCATTGAACAAGGGATGACCGTATTCACGATGATCCTCTTCCCTGTCTTCCTTCAGCAACCGCGCCTGACGAAGCCTGATAAAGAATTCAGGATCGACCTTCGAAACCTCTTCATCGAAGAGGCCTTGCAGTAAATCCAGGCGCCAACGACGACGAACATACCGCCTGCGCTGCCCACGGGGAATCCGAGCAGAAGCAGCTGTTTCTGCTGTATCGAACAATCGACTGCCCCACGTAGGCTGCTTCTTGAAATGGAGCAATTGCCCATCTTCATCGGTTACTGCCCAGCCGACCGACCCAGTGCCCATGTCCAGGCCGATATTGTATTCACCTTTGTAGTTCCTTAAATTAGCCACTTGAATCCCCCTTGCGGTGTGTTACAGTGAGCTTGTCCCGATGATTACCAGTCAGGACGACACTGCGAGTCAAAATACGGCCTAGCCAAAAATGTCTCTCTTATGAGTGACGTCCCGTAGGGGACAAATCTTTTGACTTGATAAAGAGCCTCATTGGAGGCTCTTTTTTTGTTTCTCATATACTAACTCGCCTGTTGCGCAATGCGCCTTAGCTGTGAGCTAAGGCAGGCCAATGCAAATGCCTTTCCGCTGAACGGTTTTCCAATTCCAATGAATCAGCCCATTAATCTGCGGTTTTGCAAGTTTGAAGTCAGCGTATTCCTTTGTTACGTTTTATGTGTCCAAGAAAGTACCCACGCAGAAACTTGATATGTGCTAATGCACTCTGTCAGACTTTCTTCACCCGCATCCCAACAAAAGCAATCCGACCAGAAGCAGCATCCCCATACCATCTTTACGAAAAGAAAAAGGCTGTCCGCGAAAGCGGACAGCCTTTGCTGTTAATGCTGGTTGAACACGTCCTGCGTTCGGGCCAGACCCTTTTCCAGGAGCGACTCCACCGCTTCTGCGGCCCTTTGGCAGGCTTGGTCGAAGTCTTCCTTGGCCTCCTTCTTCGGGGTCCCAAGCACGAAGTCGACCACGCTCATCCTTCCGGGCGGGCGGCCGATGCCCGTGCGTACGCGCAGGAAATCGCGCGAGCCGCACTTCTCGATGATGGACTTCAGGCCGTTGTGGCCCGCATGCCCGCCGCCCTTCTTCACCTTCACGGTGCCAGGGTCGATATCAAGCTCGTCGTGCACCACGATAAGCTCTTCAACCGGGCAATCGTATTCACGGCACAGCTTCGAAGCAGGCCCGCCGGAAAGGTTCATGTAACTTTGGGGCTTCGCCAAAATCACCTTTTCAACGTCGCCATTGCCATGGCGCATCTTACCTTCGCCCACCAGCGCGCCGCAGGTGTTCTTCCAATACGTAACGCCCCACTCGTTTGCCAGGATATCGATTACCTCGAACCCGGCATTGTGACGCGTGTGCGCGTATTCTTCCCCTGGGTTACCCAGGCCAACAACTACACGCATGCCTTACAGAGCGAACTCGGGGTCGAACAGTGCAGCAACCGACTTGTTGTCGTATACATTGTTGATGGCGCTTGCCAGAAGCGGAGCAACGGAAATAACGTTGATCTTGCCCGTCTGCTTTTCAGCAGGAACCGCAACGGTGTTGCATACTACCAGCTCGTCGATCTGGGAATTCTCGATACGCTCGTAAGCCGGACCGCTGAAGATAGGATGCGTTGCGCACACATATACCTTTTCAGCGCCCTTTTCCTTCAGGGTTGCAACCGCAGCGCACAAGGTGCCTGCCGTGTCGATCATGTCGTCGTTTACGATGCAGATCTTGCCCTTAACATCGCCGATAAGCGCCGTGATCTCGGCCTTGTTGTGACCCGGGCGGCCCTTGTGCATGATGGCCAGGTCGGAATGAAGCATGTCGGAAAGCTTCTTGGCTGCCTTTGCACGACCAACGTCGGGGCTTACCACACACAGCTTTTCAGTGTCGATATTCTTCTTGCGGAAGTAATCGGCGAAGATGGGCAGCGCCGTAAGGTGATCAACCGGGGTGTCGAAGAAGCCCTGGATCTGGCCCTGGTGCAAATCGATGGTGATGGTGCGGTCGATGCCGGCAGCCGTCATGAGGTTGGCAACCAGCTTTGCTGTAATAGGCTCACGAGCTGCAGCCTTGCGATCCTGACGAGCATAGCCATAGCACGGAACAACGGCGTTGATAGTGCGGGCAGAAGCACGCTTAGCAGCATCGGCCATGATCAGCAGTTCCATAACCGCTTCGTTAACATTGGGCGTAGAGGTGGACTGCACGATGAACACATCAGCGCCGCGAACGCTTTCCAGGTAACGTGCGTAGATTTCGCCGTTCGAGAACTTCTCGAGCTTCACGTTACCGAGCGAAGTGCCCAGCGCCGTAGCGATATCCTCTGCCAGTTTAGGGCAGGTTGACCCGGCGAAAATCGCCATGGTCTTGGTCATGTTGCTCATTAGTTCTTCTTCCTCTCGTTCCAATGCTCGATTTCCGTCTGACGGGCACGACCCAAGCCAAGGGCCCCCGCTGAAACGTCTTTAGTGATAACAGAACCGGCACCGATAAGGGAGTTCTCCCCCAGCGTTACCGGAGCAACCATCATTACGTCGCTGCCCACAAAGCAGTTGTCGCCAATGGTGGTGGGCCATTTCTTTTCGCCATCGTAGTTGCAGGTAATGCTGCCAGCACCGATGTTGACGCCTTCGCCCATGGTGGTGTCGCCGATATAGCTCAGGTGCGGCACCTTGCTGCCCTTACCGATGGTGGATTTCTTGATTTCTACATGCGTGCCTGCTTTAGAGCCGTCGCACATATGCGTGCCGGGGCGCAGGTACGCGCGCGGACCACAAGTTACGTCGGCGTCGAGCACGGTTTCGATGGCAACGGTTTCCTCTACCGTGCAGCCCGTGCCAACCGTGGTGTCGGTAAGGCGGGAATTGGGACCGATAACACTGCCCGTGGCAATAGAGGTGTTGCCCATGAGGAAGGTCATGGGAAGGATCTCGGCATCAGCTTCGATGGTTACATCGGGACCGA
Source organism: uncultured Eggerthella sp. (assembly GCA_958431815.1). GTDB lineage: Bacteria > Actinomycetota > Coriobacteriia > Coriobacteriales > Eggerthellaceae > Anaerotardibacter. The sequence continues at coordinate 148,181 of CAUASB010000002.1, forward strand.
TCCACGTGGTGGCAGGGTCCATGATGGCAACGCCGTTGTCCATATGCATGCCGTTGATGCGCTGCTGCAGCACCTTGGTGGCCTCTGCCAGCTGACGGCGGGAATTGACGCCCAGGCACTCGGATGCGTCTTCAGCCTTCAGGCCAAGAACGCGCTTGCCCTGATTGCGGGCAATGCCCAAAACGTCGGTAAGGTAGTACTCGCCCTGCGCGTTATCGGTGGAAACTTCTTCCAACGCGGCAAACAGGGTTTCGATATCGAAGCAGTAGAAACCGGAATTGCATTCGGTAACCGCAGCCTGCTCGGGCGTGCAGTCCTTCTGCTCGACGATTTCCTGAACATCGCCCGCAGCATCGCGAATGATGCGACCATAGCCAGTGGGATCTTCCGCTTCCATGGTAAGCACAACCACAGCAGCGTTTGCCTCTTCGCGCGTGCGAACAAGCTCGGCGATGGTTTCAGCGCGAACCAGGGGCGAATCGCCCGTAAGAACCACAAGGGAACCCGTACGGCCTTCAAGCGCTTTGCGCGCAGCCAATACAGCATGGGCCGTTCCCAACTGTTCTTCCTGAACAACCGTGGTTACGTCGGTCAGGAGCGGCTCAACCTGCTCGCGTCCATGGCCGACAACGCCAACAACGGAATCGATGCCTGCAGCATGTGCGGCATCGACGACCCAACGAACAAGGGGCTTGCCGAAGATTTCGTGAGCCACCTTGGGTTTAGATGATTTCATGCGGGTACCTGCACCCGCAGCAAGAATAAGAGCTGATGCTTCCATGGACGCCTTTCTGCTCAATTGCCTAATGCGTCCTCAGTATAGCAAAGCCAGCCAATGCTATCGCTGTTCCGCCATAACCAGCCCAGAACAAAGGGCGTCAAGCAACACAATTGCGTAATGTTGTGCGGAACGGTCTTCGCCGGCATCTTCCCAACCCTCTTCAGGCAGGCGAACGGCAATGCGGCGCTGATGGCCCTTCGTTGCCATGAAGGCCTGACCAATGCGGTCGGGCAGGCTTTCCTCGTCGACGAAATCTACCGTGGGAACCGTGGAAGAAGGCTTTTCGTCGCCAACAAGAATCTGCACGAAATACATGCTCTCATCGGGAGCAACCAGCAGCGAATCGGCGCTGGTAACCTTCGAGGCCGGCGTGGTGGCAAGCGCCAGGTTCGACATACGGGCAGCAACGGAACGCGTGAACTCGGAAGTGCCGAACAGGCAGATGAGGTTCGATTCCAGAACCTGGGCGGCGCGGGCAAAGCCCAAGCGCGGTACCGGGCTGAAGGAATCCTTGCCCTTCCACGAATGCTGCAAGTGCATCAGGGCACGGAACGTGAAAGCGCCGGCAATGCCGTCGTTGGGCAGGCCCATGTTCACCTGGAAACGGCGCAGAGCGTCTTCGGTGTGCACGCCGAAAATGCCATCGCATACACCGCAGGCAAAGCCCAAAGCCGAAAGGGCTTCTTGCAGCGTGCGCACATCGGCACCGTGGAAAAACGGAACGCGCAAAAACAGGTTGCGGTCGCCCAGCTCGAACGATGCATCGACGAGCTTCGTCCAAACGGATTCGTCCACTTCTTCGCGCACTTCGATATCGCACGCATGGCACAGCGCGGCAACGGCAGCCACCGTTGCGTCATCGAAGGTGCCCGTTACTTGATTTTCAGAAAGGTATCCAGCTTTTACGAGCCTGCGCTGCACGTCTTCAACGGCAGCACCGGTGTCGTTTTTCTTAATGGGATTCATATGCTTCACTACTTAAGTCGGTCAACGAACCAATCTGCCATCGACACCAAAAGGTCGCGCATCTTCGATTCGGGCAGGATCTTCGCAAGGCGCTCTTCAGCGTTGGCGGTAAGCTTTTCCGCATAAGCACGGGCATAATCGATGCTGCCTGCTTCGCGCATGATGGAAACTGCTTCCTCCAAAACCGCCGGATCCGTTTCCTTCGAGGAAAGAATCTCTACCAAGCGGTCCCGCTTCGGGGTGTTCTGCAGCGCGTGAACCACCACAAGCGTGCGCTTGCCTTCGGTGATGTCACTGCGATAGTCTTTTTCTTTTGCTTCCTTGGTACCAACCAGGTTAAGCAGGTCGTCCTGAATCTGGAATGCAAGGCCGGTATCCAAACCGTAGGCGCGAAGACCTTCGATCTGCTCTTCAGTGCCGCCGCCAACCATGGCGCCAACAGCCAGAGGTACCGCGCCGGAATAATGGGCGGTTTTGTGCGTTGCCATAACCAGATAGTCTTCAGGCGTGATGTCATAGCGGCCATCACGTGCCCAACCGATGTCGAGCGCCTGGCCTTCCACCGTGCTCTGCGCCATGGAAACCAGCTCTATTGCAACACGAACTTTCATGGAATCGGAAAGCAGCGGATCGCGCATAACGATACCGTTGACGATGGAAAGCGCCAAGTCGCCAGCATTGATGGCCAAACCTTCGCCCTGGGTAAGGTGCATGCAGGGCTCGCCGCGGCGCAGGCTTGCCTCGTCGGCAATGTCGTCATGGATAAGGGCGGCTGTATGGAAATGCTCAATTGCCGCCGATGCGGAAAACGCCTGGCGGATATCGCCTCCCACAGCCGCACACGCCGCCACGCAGATAAGCGGACGATGGCGCTTGCCGCCGTTTTCGCTGTACTTGGTAAGCGGAGTGTACAGGTACTTGTCCATATCGGGATGGCTACCCGTAGGAATGAACGTATTGATGATGGTTCCGACTTTGCCCGCATAGCGGTTCAAGTACGACTCGAACAGAGCAGGAGAGCCTGGCTCGACAGAAGCGTCTTCTGTTTTGCAGTAAGCCTCGAAATCCTCAATGTCTTTCACAATTTGGGGATCCTGCATGTAAGGTGCGATGTCAGTCATCTTCAACGCTTTCCGCTTGACGCTTTCTATGCAACGCCTTGGCACAAGCCAAGGACAAGTAATTCAGAACTGGTAGGAGCGGTGGGACTCGAACCCACAAACCCGAAGGTGGCGGATTTTAAGTCCGCTGTGTATGCCAATTCCACCACGCTCCCATGGTACCCCTAAGGGCAAGCGCTACCATCATAGCAAAAATAACCCCCAACGCACGGTTGAGGGTTGTTCACCAGAAAAGTCTTTTCAAAGGGCGCATGCCCATGTTACCGTTTTGTGCTATATCCCCTGCTCATAGGCATCAAGAATCAGCCCCTGCAAAATGTCGGATTCGCTGACCGTGAAGCTTTTGCACCCGGCAGCTGTTAAAACCTCCAGCAAAATGCCCAAACCGGCAACAATCACCGAAGCGCGCTCGGGCTGTAAACCAACCACCTGCTTGCGCTCGGCCAAAGGCAACGCACGAAGACGATCGTAGAGCTCCTGCAGGGTTTCAAGCGAAACAGTAGAGCCATCAACCTCAGAAGAGTCGTACACCTTCATCTTCTTGTGCATGGAAACCACACTGGTTGCGGTACCGGCAACGGCAACGATGCGATCGATGGCAATGCCGCTGTTGCGCGCACCTTCGAAATAGGGGGCAAATTGCTCACGTGCCCAAGCCCGGGCAGCAGCGCATTCCTCTTCCGAAGGCGGATCGGAAACGTAAAAGCGCTCGGTTACGCGACGACACCCAATGTTAAAGGAATGGGAACGGGCAGGCTCCTTACCGCCAACGCCCATCACCACTTCCGTGGAACCGCCGCCGATGTCGGCAACCAGAAGGTTTTCCCCTTCGTAGCCGCGGGCAGCGCCGCGAAACGAAAGCGCTGCTTCCCTGTTGCCCTCGATAACCGAAAGCTCCACGCCCAACTCGCGCAGCTTTCCCACCAACTCCGCCGAATTGCTTGCATCGCGCGAAGCGCTGGTTGCCACCGCAACGATGGGGATGGTGGGATGTTCGTCGGTTTTATAGCCGTTGACGATATCGATGTACTCGCCGATTTTCACCACCACACGTTCGATGGCGTCTTCCTGCAAAATGCCGGTTTTATCCACGCCGACACCAAGGTTGGTGATAGCGCAACGGCGCTCCAGTTCAACCAGTGCGCCGTTTCGAACCTCTGCCAACAACAATCGGCACGTAACCGTGCCGATGTCGAAAGCTGCAATACGTTGTGCCTTAGTGGCCATAGCCGAAAATCACATCCAATATGCCTGAATACCACGTGTCAGGGGCAGCTACGCTTCCTGCAGGAATGGAATACACACGACTATTGGAACGGGTACTGTCGGTTGAAGAGGTAACCCCCTCGACCGAAACAACATGCTCTCCGGGACGTATCCACCCAAGCTCGGAACGAGCATAATCTTCAATGCCCGCATCGGTATTCAGGTAATCTACCTGGTTTTGCATCTGCGTGTTGTATTCCTGCAGCGCATCGTATTCAGCCTGAAGCTGCTGCAGCTGACGCGTTTCGTTGTAATAGTTCTGACACGAGGGGTACAGCATCACCACAGCAAAGGCAACGGCAACGAAAGCAACAACAGTGCGCGTCGCCCAAGCGGAAAGCGATCCGTTGAACGGCAGCGCAAAGGGCAGCGAAAAGCCCTTGCTGCGCTTCTTGTCGCCTTCGGCCATGGCACGTACCGACTTGCGCTGGCTTGCGCCCATGCGCATGTCGTACACCGCGGCACGGCTGCCTCGCTCTTGCTCCTCCATGCGGGCGCGGGCACGTTCGCGTGCGCCGATGGTGCGATCGAATTCCCTGTCGGCCTTAGCGGTGCGGAAACGCTTGCGAATTTCGTTCGAGAGGCTTTCGCTTTGCTTGCGCTGAGCTTGGCGGCGCGATGCCTGCTCTTCTTCGCCTTCCGGCACATCGTCGAAACGGCGGCGGCTGGAGGTTTGCTCTGCCTGGGAGCGTCTGGCTCGATAGGGGGCATCGCTTTGCGCGGCATATCCACGACGCGCCTGCGCACGTGCATCAGAATAGCGCCTTTCACCTGCAGAAACAGATGAAGTATACCCTCTTCCTGCTCGCGGAGCATCGCTGCGATAAGTGCGAGCGGAACGACTAGAGGGACTCTGCTCCTGAAGGGAACCATGCAGGTACGCATAGTTTTCTTCCGCAAAACGGGAAGCAGAGGCGCTGCGATAAGCGCGAGCGCTGGAAACGCGTGGCGTATTCGACCGAGGAGCATGCTGCGGTGCGCCTTCCTGGCGCTCTTTGCTGTGGGCAGCATAAGCCCTGCGGGAAGCCGATGAGGGCGCAACAGTACGCGGCAAAGAACCCTCGCAGGCTTTTACCTCGTCGAACGAAAGAATGTTCGCTTGTTGCGTCACGAAAAGAAGACCCCTTTAAGCATCGTAGTGTGATTGAGTAGTGCGAGTAATGCTTTGAAGCTCAACCACTATACCACAGCAAAATGCTTCAAAAGGAGGGTTGATTAAAAGAAAGAAAGGCTGCATAATGCAGCCTTTCCCGTAACCGTTGCGCAACAGGAAAATCCCAGTTCAGCAACGAAAATGAAACTATAGAGGTCCCTATTTGGAAACCTTGTGGAAAGCCTATTCCTCTTCCTCGAGTGCAGCGGCGATTTCCTCGGTGATATCCATGGTGTGATATACGTTCTGAAGGTCTTCGAGCTCTTCCAGGCGGTCGACCAGGCGCATAACCTTCTTTGCATCGGCAACGGTTACCTGGGTAGGCGTGGTGGGCTCCATGATGAACTCAGCGCCCTTAACCTCGATGCCCTGCTCTTCCAGGCCCTTCTTAACCGTCATAAGATCGGAAGGAGCGGTGTAAACGATCCACTCGTCGCCGGCATCTTCGTAGTCGGAGCCGCCTGCTTCGGCAACCGCCATCATGAATTCATCTTCGTCAACGGCGTTTTCCTTGTCGGCTACCTTCTTCTGGTCAGACTTGATAACCTTCTCTACCAGAATCTGGCCCTTCTTCTCGAACTGGAAGGCAACAGAACCGGAGGTGCCCAGGTTGCCGCCGTGATGGTTGAAGGCAGCGCGAACATCGGCAGCGGTGCGGTTGCGGTTGTCGGTCAGAGCGTCGCAGTAGATGGCAACGCCGCAGGGGCCGTAGCCCTCGTATACAACCGTTTCGTAGTTGGCGGCATCTTTGCCAGAGCCAAATGCCTTGTCGATAGCGGTCTTGATCTTGTCCTTAGGCAGAGAGTAGCTCTTCGCCTTGTCGATAGCAGCTGCCAGGGAAGCGTTGTTTTCAGGGTTCGGGTCGCCGCCTTCCTTAGCCGCAACAGTGATGTTACGGGAAAGCTTGGAGAACAGTGCGGAGCGCTTAGCGTCCTGAGCTGCCTTGCGATGCTTGGTGGTTGCCCATTTAGAATGCCCTGACATATGTATACCTTTCCGTGGGTGATAATCCGACCCGATATTTTAGCACACTTGCCAAAATGGTGCTTGACAAGCCAAATCGCCCTGCTCCTTTTCAACGTATAATCGAAGAATCCGACCCCCGAATGCAAAGGAATCCCATGGCCCTCATCGAACTTGAAACCTTGGAAGATGCACGCCTTCAGGTGTTTTCCCGCATGACCGATTCCGAGCTGCGCGACCCAAAGCAGCTGGTTGGCTTGCGCCTTGCGTGCGGAACCGAGATATCGGACGAGGGGCTGTTCATTGCTGAGTCGCGCAACGTGATCGACCGGGCCATGGATGCAGGGCTTACTCCCTTCGCCTTGCTTACCGATAGGCGCTGGGCCGAACCGAGCGCGGAGCTTTTCGAGCGCATCGAATGCGCCAGCCCCGACACTCCCCTCTTCGTGGGCACGCGCCAACAAGTGCAGCAGCTTACCGGCTACGAACGCACGCGCGGGCCTTTGGCGGCGTTTCACCGCCCCGCCCTTCCGAGCGTGGAGAGCCTGTTGGCAGGCGCAACGCGCGTTGCCATCCTGGAAGACGTGACGAACTTCACCAACATCGGGGCCATCTTCCGCAGCGCGGCCGCACTGGGCATGGATGCCGTGCTGGTTACCCCCGGTTGCCACGACCCGTTCTACCGTCGCGCTAACCGCGTTTCCATGGGCACGGTGTTCCAGGTGCCCTGGACGCGCATCGGCGCCGAACGCGATTGGGCAGCTGAAGGCGTTCCGCTGCTGAACAAGCTCGGCTTCACCGTTGCCGCGCTGGCGCTGGAAGACGATTCCGTAACCCTGCAAAACCCTCTAATCTCACAAGCGGAAAAGCTTGCCTTGGTATTGGGCACCGAAGGCGACGGCCTGGCACCCGCAACCATCGCCAATTGCAACTACACCGTGAAAATCCCCATGGCACACCATGTCGATTCCCTCAACGTTGCCGCAGCCAGCGCCGTAGCCTTCTGGGAAGTGCGTGGACAGTACCTGTAAAAGCAGGGTATAAAACGAGAGGACGGGTAAATCCCGTCCTCTCGTTTTCTGTTTTTGCGGCAGGATCTACCGAATACCGCAGTATCCACTGGGCGCCGAATCGCAAAACCGCACTCTGCAGCAACCTCTTCCCGCAGAGTGCCTTGAACCTATACCCAGTGCTCGCGCATATAAGCCCACTTCTTGTCGCGCTCCGCTTCGATTTGGGCAATATCCTCATCGGTAAGCGCTTTGAATCGACCTTGGTGCTTCAAATAATCGTGCACTGAAGTGAATTCCTTCGGGTTGCGGTTCAACCTGAACGCGCCGTCCTCGTATTCCGCCAAATACCACAGGCCGCAATCGACGATATCCTTCGCCACCTCGATCGTCTCGTCGACGCCGCAGCCCCATCCGGTTGGGCACGGGGCAATAACGTGGATGTACTTGGTGCCCTTGATGCTGGCGGCTTTTTCCACCTTGCGGATGAAATCGTTCAGATAGCCGACCGATGCCGTGGCCGCATAGGGAATGCCGTGAGCCGCCACGATTTCGAACATGTTCTTCTTCTGTGTAAGGCAGCCACGCGTGGTGCCTGCTACCGGCGTGGTGGTGGTTTTGGCGCCGAACGGGGTAAGCGAGCTTTTCTGGATGCCCGTGTTCATGTACGCCTCGTTGTCGTAGCAGATGTAAATCACGTTGTCGTTGCGGTCGATGGTGCCGGAAAGCGCCTGCAAGCCGATGTCCGCCGTGCCGCCATCGCCTGCGAAACCGACAACCGTGTATTCGCTTGGATCTTTGCCTTGCGCTTTCAAGCCAACCTCGATACCGGAAATAACCGATGAGGTTGCCGCGAACGGCGTGATCATCGCATTGTTCGAAAAGCTCAGCTGAGGGAAGTTGAAGCCGGTTGCGCTCATGCAGCCAGCCGGAAGCGCCGCAACCGCGTTAGGACCCAGCACTTTCAAGGCATGGCGCACAACCAGCGAACCACCGCAGCCGGCGCATGCCTTATGCCCGAAGAAGAATTCGTCGTCGGTAATGTTCTTTGCATTGATAGCCATTACGCAACCCCTTCCTTGCCCAGCTCATCGGCGGGAGAGTCGACGCCAAGAAACGACACGCGTGGGCCGGAGTATTCCCCGACGGCAAGCTTTGCCAGGCATCGATACATTCCGTTCATCTGAGCAACGGAGATGTCGTCGCCGCCCAAACCTCCAACGAAGTTGAGCGCCGGCACCAAGATGCCTGCTTGCTGCAAGGCGGAATTCACATTGGTGAACACCGTGCCCTCTGCGCCGAAAGACACGTCTTTCTCCAAAACGGCAATCGCTTTCGCGCCTTCAAGTGCCTGTGCAATCTGTTTATAGGGCATGGGACGCACATAGCGAATGCGCAGCATGCCCGCCTTCACGCCCTGGGCACGAAGAGTGTCGACCGTGCTACGAGCCAGCCCGGCGATCGAGCCCAACGTTACCAACACGATATCGGCATCGTCGCATTGGTACGCTTCGACCATCCCCGGATACGATCGACCCATAATTTCAGCGAAGCGAGCCTCGACCTTTTCCACCACATCGACGGCATCTTCCATATCGTGATGGGCGTAATACTTGAAGTAGCGGTTGTATTCGGGCCCCGCCGAATACCCGATGTTCACCGGGTTTTCGAAGTCGAAACGGTTCGTGGTTTTATACGGAGGCAGGAAGGCATCCGCTTGTTCCGCATCGGGAATATCAACCATTTCATAGGTGTGGGTAAGGGCGAAACCATCGATGTTCACCATGAAAGGCGTCATGACGGCAGGATCCTCGGCAATCGCATAGGCCATCAGGGCCATATCGAGCGCTTCCTGGTTGGTGTCGGCATACGCCTGGATCCAGCCATGGTCGAGCAGGGCAAGCGAATCGCGCTGGTCGCCGTAAATGTTCCACGGAAGGGCCGTGGCGCGGTTTGCGTTCATCATCACAATGGGAAAGCGCCCGCCTGCCGCATAGGTAAGGCATTCGGCCATGTAGAGCAAGCCCTGACTGGACGTTGCCGTGAAGGTTCGCGCGCCCGTTGCCGCAGCGCCGATGCACGCAGAAAGCGCGGTATGCTCCGATTCAACATGCATGTACTCGGCATGAAGCCTTCCCGCTTCCACCATTTCGCTCAGGCGCTCCACAACAACCGTCTGCGGTGTGATGGGATAAGCGGAAATCACCTGAGGGCGGGCAAGGCGAACGCCTTCGGCAAACGCCTCGTCGCCTGATAGGAACTTCTTCATCAGCGCTGCCCCTTTCCTTCTTCGCTTTCCTGCGCAGCTTCGGCTGCCAACTTCGCCGCTTCTTCTTTGCGCGCCTGGCCTTCGGGCACCATGGTTATCGCACCCGCCGCACATGCGCGGGCGCAAATGCCGCAGCCCTTGCAAAAGTCCAGGTCAAGAGCAACCGATGTGTCGGTGCGATTCGCCGGACACGCCGCGCGGTCGTTGTCGGTCTTGAATACCGCACCATCAGGGCAGTACATATAGCATTTCAGGCAGCCTGTGCACTTCGATGGGTCGAACACGGGACGCTCGTTGCGCCACCCGGCGTTTTTCACCGTAAGATAGCCCGCAGCAAAACACGTACTGCGCGCGTATTCACGCGGGTCCAGGTCGCCAGATTGCAAAATGGGAATGCGTGCAGGACGGCGCCCCGCATATCCCTGGCGCAATTCGTTGCTGCTTTGCGCCCCAGGTGCACCATATCCTGCGGGAACAAGATTCGTATTTGACGAGCTCACGTTCAATTCCTCTCAAGCACCTTGTCAAACGCTTCGGGTACACCGATGATGTGTGCAGCTGCCTCTCCCCTTGTGAAGGAAGAGAACTCTGCAAGCACCGCTTCGATGATCGCGATGTTCTTGTCGTGCAGCTTTGCAGGCATGTACTCGCGGACGGAACGTTCGATGTTTTCCTTGGAAACGGCATCGTCAAGCGCGGTAATCGCCCCCAAGAACACCGTGTTGGGAATGGGTCTGCCAAGGATTTCCTGCGAAATGCCGTCTGCATCGATTGAAATGATGCGCGGATCTTTGAAATCTTGCAGGCTGTTCGCCAGAACCACACCGCCGGGCTTCAACTCCGATTCCCAGCCTTCGCCAATCAGCGTGTCATCGAGATACACCACGTAATCGGCTTTGACAATAGCACTGCGGTCGCCTATTGGCTTGGTGTCTATCTTGGTAAAAGCCCTCATCGGGGCGCCGCGTCGTTCGGGCCCGAACGATGGGAACGCCAACGCGTAGCAACCTTCGGGAAATGCACCGGCCGCCCCCAGAAGGCGCGCCGCCGTGAATGCCCCCTGGCCGCCGCGGCCGTGCCACAGTATCTCTTTCACGCTTTGTCCTTGTCTCTAATCGCAACAGCACAGCTTCTTGCGCTCTGCACCATAATGTCAAGAACAGACAGGCAAAGCCAGGCATACTGCCCGGCTTTGCCCCTGCTGCTTTCAGTTTCGCTTATTTGTTGCTATCGCGCTCGTCGATGAAGCGGGATGCCTTATGTTCAGACGATACGCCGAGTTTATCCGTATCGTACACAATCACCTTAGCGGGACGAACGCCAGTATGGGCCTTCAGCGCCGCCTCAACGCGCTTGGCAACTTCATCGAACGATTCGTCACTACCCGCTGCGCGCTCAACGGAAACCTCATAGCGCGTGGAGTAGTTCTCATCGTACACGCGAATCAGGTATTCGCCCGTTACGCCCGGTTCGGCACGAACCACATACTCAACATCGCTCGGGAACACGTTTACCGCACCGACGATGAACATTTCGTCTTTGCGACCCGTAACGTGGATGCGCGCATGGGTGCGGCCGCATTCGCACTTTTCGGTGGAAACGTATCCGATGTCGCCAGAACGGAAGCGGATCATCGGGCGGGCCTTCTTGCACAGCGTGGTGTAGGTAAGCTCGCCGGTGCTGCCAGGCTCCAGGACCTCGCCGGTGTTCGGGTCGACCGTTTCAACCAGGATCTGGTCTTCAACGATGTGCAGGCCGTCCTTCACTTCGCACATTGCCGCACAGGCGCCGTAGATGTCGGAAAGGCCGAAGAAGTCGCGTACGTCTGCGCCCCACAGATCCTCGATTGCCTCGCGGGTCGATTTGATGGAACCGCCCGGCTCACCGGCAACGATGATGGTCTTGATGTTGAAGTCGTTCTTAGGATCAAGGCCCTTTTCCTTGATCTTCTGGCCAAGCGTCCAAGCGTAAGAAGGAGAAGTCCAGATAACCGTGGGCTGATACTGCTTCAAAACGAAGATCAGACGATCGGAGGGAACGGCGCCCACCCAGATGGCCAAAGCGCCAAGGCGCTGAGCACCGATAACGTCAGGACCGCCAACGTACAGCGCGAAGTTCAAACCGTGCACATAACGATCGTTGGGGCGCATGCCGGCCTGCCAGAACAGACGGGCCTCGGTGTCCTGCCACAAGTCAAAGTCTTCCTGAGTGAAAGGGCTTACCGTGGGAACACCCGTGGAACCGGAAGAGGTAGCCATGAAAATCACGTCCTCTTCGGGAACCGAGCACATCTCGCCGAAGAAAGAACCGACATGCTGCGTTTGACGTTCGGTCTTCTTGTCGCAGAAGGGGAACTTCGCAAGATCGGCAAGCGTGTGCAGGTCGCTGGGCTTCACGCCCGCTTCGTCGAATGCGCGTTTGTACCATACGGTGTTGTCGTATGCGTACTGGAGCATCGTCTTCAGGCGGCCAAGCTGCAGCTTCTCGATCTCGGGACGCGGCATGCACTCAATCTCTGGGTCGTAGTATTTCTGGTCGTAGGGGATGTTCTTTTTCGCCATTGCTTGTTACTGCTCCTTGATTGGTGCTTTCTTCCTGTTTCAACGTAGTGCACTGTTTGCAGCCTTTGCTGACTGCGGTGCATTATGAAACCACCGAGCAGAATATCCCGCAACCCTCTAGGCTATTGGGGGTTTATATGTTTGGGTATAGATATAGTTGATACCGAATAACACCAGGTAAACAGTACTTTTTGAAGAAGATACCCTCTCGAAGAGGACAAATTGCCACATTTGAAATGCACTCGAAACACTGTAGAAGGCCTTCTTGCCCTCCCCATGCCCGGCAGAACCTTCCCCAAACCTTGCGCCGACCCAAGCATCAAAGCCGGCACTCCCGCGAAAAACAAAAGGAGCCCTCATGCGAAGGCTCCTTCTGGATAGCAAAATGGGGACTGTCCCCTTTTTGTTATTTTTCTACATGGTTGCCGCGGTTTACGTGCTCGGGCTTCAGGAGTACCACCCCACCGCGTTCGGCGATTTCCTCCTTGGTCATGCGTGTGTTCAGCTCGGCGGCAAATTCATCCAAGCCGATGCCGCACCGTTCAAGCAGCACCATAAGGTGGTACACCACATCGGCAGCCTCGTAGCGAAGATGGTTTACCTGGGCATCGTCGCCCTCGTTGTACACCACGTCTTTCGCGGCAAGCGTTGTCTCGTGCGCCTCTTCGGCAACCTTCTTCAGCAACGTGTCGATATCCCCCGTAAGCAAGCGATGGGTATAGCTCTCATCGCCCGCATTGCGACGCTCGTGAATAGTGCGAGCGAGCGATTCAAGCGAAGCACCAATTTGGCTTTGCGGGGGCGTGCGATCGTCGGAAAGATACGTTTTGGTGTTGGGCATGGTACATTCCCTTTCATGTGTTGTGCGGGTTTCAGGATAGCACGCTAAACGGTGCCAGGGCGAAGCGGAGCTCCGTTACTGGCCGCACAGCGCCTTCCTGAACAGCTTTGCGAAGGCTTCGCAGCCATCATCGGTCAGATGCTGGCCGTCGTCGACCAAGTATTCGCTATGGCCTTCGCTTTCACCGTACCAATCGATGATCCCGACATTGCTGTTTTGATCAGCGTAGTCGCGCAGAATCTGATTGTTCGCATCCTGCAAGGGATAGGGGCAACGAATGGTAACGAAGTACATCGGCTTGCCGCCAACCGCGTCGATCATCTTCTGGACAATCGACTTGTCACGGATAAGACTGTTGCCGCCCAATTCGACGATAACGGCACTGCCGTTCCAACCCTCGCTTACCGCATCGCGGTACACGTCGGGTCCTACGGAAAGCTGGCGGCTTACCTTTGCGTCCAACCATGCATCGGGCAGGTACTTCTTTATCTGCGCAGAGGCACCGTCCCCCACCGAGTCGCCGATTATCAGCACGTCGGCATTGCAGGTTCCCTTTTCCGCATCGTAAGTCCATGCGCTTGCGTTCAGGTTATCGGGCACCTTTTCTGCCTGCGGGCTCAACGCACCAGATTGTCCCTCTGTTCCAGACTGAGCAGCAGCTTCGGACGAATCGGATTCTTGTTGGCTTTCCTGACCAGACGACGCGCTTTGGGCAAGCTCAGGGCGCAGCTCTTGGGCACGTGCCTGCGATATCGCCTGCCAATCAAGGGGCAATACGATCAGCAGAAAAACCAGCACCGTGCTTACCACCGTGGCAACGTTTGCGGCACGGGTGTCGGAAAGGGAGCGTACAAGTGCAATGCAGCGCGCAGGGATGGTTTCCTTTTTGCTTTGCCGTATTGCCTGGCCAGACGCCTGCGAACGTGAGACAGGACGCCCCTCCCCCGCCTTTGCCGCTGCACACTTTTTCGGGGCTTTTCGCGTAAAGGGCTGTTCGACGAACCGATAGAACACCTCGGAAAGAAGAAGGATCACCACGAAGCCCAAAGCCCATTCCCACCACTCAAGCGGCGTGGTGCGCGTTGCCGGATTCATCACCGTAAGAATAGGGTAATGGATCAGGTAAATCGAAAACGAGCGGCCGCCCAAATACACCAACGGCTTGCATGAGAGGATCTTCGAAACGATGCACCCCGGCTGTTGCACCGTCAGCACCAGCAAACAGCACATAACGGCAACCGCAAGATACCCGCCACGGTACAGCCACGCATCCTGACCGTTGGCAAAAACAAAACCAACAACCAAAAGAATCAGGCACACTGCCGAGATGACATTCGCCTTGGCAACGGCGGCTTGCTTGTTGCCGCCCAAGATGAAATGCTCCAAGGAATCGAACGCAATGGCCAGAAAAGCGCCCGACAGAAGCTCGGCTGCACGAGCATCGGTGCCGTAATACACACGCGCCGTGTCGGCGTTGGGGTCGAACAGAAGCGCCATCGCAAGCGTCGAGGCCGCCATCAGCGCACCAACGCCTGCCAACAGTCCCTTCCGTGTTCTGAACAGGCATGTCAGCAGCATCAAAAGAATGGGCCACAGCACGTAGAACTGCATTGTAACGCCCGTGAACCACAGATGGGTCAGGGGTGACGGTAGGCCTGCAGCTGCAAAATAGGAAACGTTGCGGAATATGTACGACCAATTGCTGAAGAACAGCACCGAGGGTAAGGCATCCGCCTGCACCTTCGGAAGCAATGCCGGGCTCATCGCGAAGATCAAGATTGCCGCGAAGGCAATGGCAACGATGATAGGTGGAAGCAAACGGCGAACACGCTTCTTAAGATAGTCCGCATACGAGAACTCGCCCGTTCTGTCCAAGCCCCGCAAAATACTTCTGGTAATGAAGTATCCCGTCAGCACGAAGAACAGGGTTACGCCTAAAAAACCACCCTCTAACGCGGACGGCCTCATATGGAACAAGACCACACCGATAATCGCTACGGCTCGCAACCCGTCGAGTGCTTTAATCCTCCCCTTGTCTTTTTTCTGACGGGGCTTTTGACGTTTTGCGGCAGGAGCTTGTGCCCTTGGCCGCTGTGTTGGGCGATGGCTGGACTGTTGCACTGACATACTTTCAACGAATAAAAGGCTTACCATTTTTCCTGATAAACCGCTGTTTTGCTTTTTATCACATTGTATAGACAAGAAAACCCATCAAACAACCCCATATGCTCAAACGGGCGTTACCAAACGGTGAACTTTCTTGCCCCGAAACGCAAAAAAGCGCGCTCCCCGAAGGGAACGCGCTTTAAGTAAATCAGCTGTGAAGCCTACTCTTCGTCAGACTTCTTTTCCTGATCGGCGTCCGTGGTGTGCAGACCCAGATCGTTGGAACCCAGAAGGGCATCAAGCTCTTCAAGGTTGCGCTGGTAAGAGCGCGGAGGCAGAGCCTCACCCAGCATGTCCTCGCCTTCAGTGTTGAAGGTTGCGGGCTGGTCGCCACCGATGAGCACGGTGTCGTCAGGAGAGAACACCATGTCAAGAAGCTGGCTCATGTCGTCACGCGATGCAGACAAGTCATCTTCGATCACATGGGACAGGCCGTGCTTTTCCAGGCCTTCCTTCAGCTCTTCGATAGCCTTGGTGCCAATGCCCTCGATGCGCAGCAGGTCGTCTTCGGTGTGACCCACCAGGTCGGCCACCGTTTCGATGCCAGCCTCGGAGAACTTGTTAGCCCAACGCTGCGAAACGCCCAGGTCGTCGTAGATGTACAGACGAGCATCTTCATCGGAGAGCTTGCTGCCGCGGTAACCCGACGTGATGGAAGCAAAGTAGCTTGCATAGTCGGAACCGGAGCCAAGGTAGCCATCGCCATCAAGCGACCAATCCTGCGGCTGAGGCAAAAGCTCTTCAATTTCGCGAAGCGCCTCAGGGGCGGAATCGGGCAGACGGTCGGAGTCAACCTTGTCAACCGGAACGCCACGGTAGGTAAGGCCCACGTCGTGATAACGCTTAAGGCCGGTACCAGCCGGAATAGGCTTACCGATGATAACGTTTTCCTTCAGGCCCTGCAGGGTATCGACCTTGCCCTCGATTGCAGCATCGGTAAGAACCTTGGTGGTTTCCTGGAACGATGCAGCGGACAGGAACGAATCGGTTGCCAGCGAAGCCTTGGTGATGCCCAGCAGCAAAGGCTGACCCACCGGAGGATTCTTGCCTTCCAGAACCAGAGCGTTAGCCGTGTCCTCGAACTCGAAGCGGTTGACCTGACGGCCCGGCAGGTAGTCGGAATCGCCAGGATCAAGGACAGCAACCTTACGCAGCATCTGACGGGCAATAACCTCGATGTGCTTGTCGTTGATGTCTACGCCCTGGGACACGTACACGTCCTGAACCTGAGCAACGATGTAGCGAAGCGTGGTGTTCGGGTCGGTAAGGCGAAGCAGGTCGTGGGGGTTTACGGAGCCCTTGGTGAGCTGCTGGCCAACCTCTACCTCACACCCGTCGGTAACGCCCGGCAAGAGCGTTGCACGAGCAGATACCACGTACTCGCGGATGTTGCCTTCCTGATCGTGAACGGTCAGGGTCTTGTTCTGCTTGTCGGCAGTTACCTGCAAGGTACCGGAGATTTCCGCAAGAACAGCCTGGCCCTTAGGCTTGCGAGCCTCGAAAAGCTCGGTAACACGAGGCAGACCGTGCGTAATGTCTTCACCTGCAACACCGCCGGCGTGGAAGGTACGCATCGTAAGCTGCGTACCAGGCTCGCCAATGGACTGAGCCGCGATAATGCCGACTGCCGTGCCGATGTTGACCGGACGAGCGGTGGCAAGGTCCCAACCGTAGCACTTCTGGCAAACGCCGTGCTCTGCATGGCAGGTCATAACCGTGCGGATGTTGATGGTGTCGATACCGGCAGCATCCATCGCAGCAACCTGATCCATCGAGCTGATGAAGTCGCCAGCTGCAACGATCGTGTTGCCCTCGGCGTCCTGAACGTCTTCCAGAACGCAGCGGCCTACCAGGTTCTCGTCGAGCTCGCCCTTGTCGTTGTGGATCGGGTAGGGAACGCCATCGGACGTACCGCAGTCGATCTCGCGAACGATAACGTCCTGAGCAACGTCAACCAGACGACGGGTAAGGTAACCGGAGTCAGCGGTACGCAGTGCAGTGTCGGCCATGCCCTTTCGAGTGCCGTGCGTGGAAATGAAGTATTCCAGAACGGAAAGGCCCTCACGGAAGTTCGACTTAACCGGAATATCGATCGTGCCGCCCTTGGTGTCTGCCATCAGGCCACGCATACCAGCAAGCTGACGAATCTGCTTGATGTTACCTCGAGCACCGGAGTCGGCCATCATGAAGATCGGGTTGAACTTGTCGAAGTTGGCTGCCATGGCATCGCCGACTTCTTCGTTCGCCTCGGTCCAGATGTCGACTACCTGCTTGTGACGCTCTTCAGCGCTCATCAGGCCCATCTCGTAGTCTTCCTCGATGGCGGCAACCTTGTTGTCGGCATCGGCCAGGATCTCGCCCTTGGCAGGAGGTACCGTTGCGTCGTAAACGGAAACGGTGATGCCTGCGATAGTGGCGTAATGGAAGCCGGTGTCCTTCAAGCCGTCAAGGATAGGCTCAACCTCGGAAAGGGTGTAGCGGTTGCAAACATCCTCTACGATGCGGCCGATTTCCTTCTTGTTCATCTGGTAGTTCAGGAACGGGTAATCGTCCGGGAACACGTTGTTGAAGATGATGCGGCCAATGGTGGTCTGCAGGCGCGTGCCGGCCTTGTGCTCTTCGAAGGTGCCGAACGAGGTTGCAACCTGGGTGTCCTTGGTAAGGCGAACCCAGATCTTGGCCTGCAGGTCAACTTCAGCGCGAGCATCGTAGGCGTTGCGTGCGTCAGCAAAATCGATGAAGGCACGACCCTCGCCGGGGAAGCCATCGCGGGCAGCGGTGAGGTAGTACATGCCGATGATCATATCCTGAGTAGGAACGGTCAGCGGACGGCCATGAGCAGGCGACTTGATGTTGTTCGCGGACAGCATCAGCACGCGAGCCTCGGCCTGAGCCTCGGCGCCCAGCGGCAGATGGACTGCCATCTGGTCACCGTCGAAGTCAGCGTTGAATGCGGTGCATACCAACGGGTGCAGCTTGATTGCCTTGCCTTCTACCAGTACCGGCTCGAATGCCTGAATGCCCAAGCGGTGCAGCGTAGGTGCGCGGTTCAGCAGCACAGGATGCTCGACGATAACCTCTTCCAGAACGTCCCATACATAGCTTGCGCCACGGTCTACCGCACGCTTTGCCGCCTTGATGTTAGCAGCATACTCGAGCTCTACCAGGCGCTTCATTACGAAGGGCTTGAACAGTTCGAGTGCCATCTGCTGAGGCAGGCCGCACTGATGCAGCTTCAGGCTAGGACCGACGACGATTACGGAACGGCCGGAGTAGTCAACGCGCTTGCCCAGCAGGTTCTGACGGAAGCGGCCCTGCTTGCCCTTCAGCATGTCGGAGAGCGACTTCAGCGGACGGTTGCCAGGACCCGTTACCGGACGGCCGCGACGACCGTTGTCGAACAGGGAGTCAACGGCTTCCTGAAGCATACGCTTCTCGTTGTTGACGATGATCTCAGGAGCACCCAGGTCGAGC
This sequence comes from uncultured Eggerthella sp., assembly GCA_958431815.1. Classification (GTDB taxonomy): domain Bacteria; phylum Actinomycetota; class Coriobacteriia; order Coriobacteriales; family Eggerthellaceae; genus Anaerotardibacter. The sequence continues at coordinate 166,752 of CAUASB010000002.1, forward strand.
AGACGCTTCAAGCGGTTGTTACGGTTGATGACGCGACGATACAGATCGTTCAGGTCGGACGTTGCGAAACGGCCGCCGTCGAGCTGAACCATAGGACGAAGATCCGGCGGGATAACCGGGATTACATCCAGGATCATGTCGGAAGGCTTGTTGGAGGAATGAAGGAAGGAGTCCACAACCTTCAGACGCTTAATAGCCTTGGTGCGCTTCTGGCCCTTGCCCGTGGCAACGGTTTCGGTGAGCTCTTCAGCCGTAGCAGCCAGATCGATGCTGTCCAGCAGGTCGCGGATAGCCTCAGCACCCATGCCACCCTTGAAGTAGTCGGAGTAGTTCAGGCGCATCTCACGATACAGAGCCTCGTCGGATACGAGCTGCTTGGGCTCGATCTTCAGGAAGGCCTCCAGAGCCTCGGAACGCAGGGTCTTGCGCTCGTTGAACTCCTCGTAGATGTCGGCGATCTCTTCTTCAACCTCTTCGGGCGTCATGCGCTCGTCTTCGTCGATGTCGTCGACGAATTCGTCCTCTTCGGGAACGTAGTCAACGGACAGACGGCGCGTAGCCTCGATAAGGCGATCGCGCTCGGCGTCCAATTCTTCCAAGTCTGCGGAAAGCTCGTCACGCAGCTCTTCTACGTCCTCGTCGCGTGCTTCCTTGTCAACCTCGGTGATGATGGAAGATGCGAAGTAGAGAACCTTCTCAAGCTCCTTCGGCGGAATGTCGAGCAGGTAGCCCAGACGCGAAGGGGAACCCTTGAAATACCAGATATGGCTTACCGGAGCAGCGAGCTCGATGTGGCCCATGCGCTCACGGCGAACCTTGGAGCGCGTAACCTCAACACCGCAGCGTTCGCAGACGATGCCCTTGAAGCGAATGCGCTTGTACTTACCGCAGGCGCACTCCCAGTCCTTCGTGGGGCCGAAGATCTTCTCGCAGAACAAGCCGTCCTTTTCGGGCTTGAGCGTACGGTAGTTAATGGTTTCGGGCTTCTTTACTTCGCCGCGAGACCAACCACGAATATCTTCAGCGCTTGCAAGAGAGATGCGGATGGCGTCGAAATTGTTAACGTCAAATTCGCTCATTTAGTTCTCCTCTCCCTTACCGATAAGGTCGTCAGTGTCATTCTTTTCGCCCATCAGGTTGCCAAGCTCGGCAGTGATGGAACCCAAAAGGTCGTCGCTGTCCTTCTCGGACTTTTCGTCCTCGTTCAAAGCGGCGCCCAAAAGCTCGTCATCATCGGGGTCGTGGGTGACGTCGATGGTCTGATGCTGGTGGCCTTCAAGTTCAACATTCAGGCACAGAGAGCGCATTTCCTTGATGAGTACCTTGAAGGATTCAGGTACCTCAGGAGCAGGAATGCTCTCGCCCTTGACGATAGCCTCGTAGGACTTGACACGGCCGGAGGTATCGTCGGACTTGATGGTCAGGATTTCCTGCAGAACGTTGGAAGCACCGTAGGAGTACAGTGCCCAAACTTCCATCTCGCCGAAGCGCTGGCCGCCGAACTGGGCCTTGCCGCCGAGAGGCTGCTGGGTAATCAAGCTGTAAGGACCGGTCGAACGGGCATGGATCTTGTCGTCGACCATGTGGCCCAGTTTAAGGATGTAGGTCTGACCGCAGGTGATAGGCTCGCGGAAACGCTCGCCGGTGCGGCCGTCGTACAGCCAGGTCTTGCCGGTACGGGAAAGCTGGGGCACGAACTCGTCGCGAGCCTTGTCGCCGTACTTGGCATGGTTGATGTTGATGAGGTTGCGGTTGGCAGCTTCGATGGCGTTGGAGATCTCTTCCTCGGTTGCGCCGTCGAATACCGGCGTTGCAACGTACTGAGGACCCTCTACCGGCTCGGTGGACTCAGGATCATCGGACCAACCCCACTTAGCAGCCCAGCCAAGGTGGTTCTCAAGCAGCTGACCAACGTTCATACGGGAAGGAACACCCAGGGGGTTCAACATAACGTCGATCGGCGTGCCGTCTGCCAGGTAAGGCATATCCTCTACCGGCAGAACACGGGAGATAACACCCTTGTTACCGTGACGGCCGGAAAGCTTGTCGCCCTGCTGGATCTTACGCTTCTGAGCAACGAACACGCGAACGAGCTCGTTTACGCCAGGAGCCAGTTCGTCGCCGTTTGCACGGGAAGAGCGAACCACGTTGATTACGCGGCCACCGGAACCATGAGGCACCTTCAAAGAGGTGTCGCGAACCTCGCGAGCCTTCTCGCCGAAGATGGCGCGCAGCAGGCGCTCTTCTGCAGTGAGCTCGGTTTCGCCCTTCGGGGTTACCTTGCCAACCAGAACGTCGCCGGGGAACACCTCGGCGCCAACGCGGATGATACCGTCGGCATCAAGGTCGGAAACCATGTCTTCGGAGATGTTGGGAACCTCACGGGTGATTTCCTCGGGTCCAAGCTTGGTATCACGTGCGTCGATCTCGTATTCGGAGATGTGGATAGACGTGAGCAGGTCTTCAGCAACAACGCGCTCGGACACGATGATAGCGTCCTCGTAGTTGTAGCCTTCCCATGGCATGTAGGCAACCATGAGGTTCTGGCCAAGCGAAAGCTCTGCACCGTCGCACGAAGGACCATCGGCCAGCACATCGCCTGCATATACCTTGTCGCCCTTGCGAACGATAGGCTTGTGGTTCATGCAGCCGGACTGGTTGGAACGCTGGAACTTCGGGATGAGGTACTCGTCGTACTCGCCGTCTTCGCGCTCGATGATAACGGTCTGGCCGTCAACGTAGTCGACAACGCCAGCGTTCTGGGCAACCAGAACCTCGCCGGAGTCAACCGCGATGCGGTGCTCGATGCCGGTACCAACCAAAGGTGCGCTCGGACGCAGCAGCGGCACAGCCTGACGCTGCATGTTGGAGCCCATCAGTGCGCGGTTAGCGTCGTCGTGCTCGAGGAACGGAATCAGCGACGTAGCAACCGAGGTCATCTGACGAGGAGATACGTCCATGTAGTCAACGCGGTCGACGGTAACTTCCTCAGGCTCACCGAATACGCCCTTGGAGTCGCGGGTACGGCACAGCAGACGTTCGGAGGGAACGAACACGCCGTTTTCGTCGGTGTGGCCGAAGATACGCGTCTCGGGGTCGAACTGCTCGTTTGCCTGAGCGATGGTGTGCTTTTCCTCTTCATCGGCGGTGAGGTAGTCGACGATGTCGGTTACCTTGCCATCTTCAACGCGGCGATACGGTGCCTCGATGAAGCCGTAGTCGTTTACGCGGGCATACGTTGCCAACGAACCGATAAGACCGATGTTAGGACCTTCAGGCGTCTCAATCGGGCACATGCGGCTGTAGTGGGAGTTGTGAACGTCGCGAACTTCGAAGCCTGCACGCTCACGGGACAGACCGCCAGGGCCCAGTGCGGACAGACGGCGCTTATGCGTAACGCCTGCAGCGATGTTGGACTGGTCCATGAACTGAGACAGCTGGGATGAACCGAAGAACTCCTTGATGGCTGCCACGATGGGGCGAATGTTCACCAGGGACTGCGGCGTGATGTCGTCAGGCTCCTGCATGCTCATGCGCTCGCGCACAACGCGTTCCATACGGGAAAGGCCGATGCGGAACTGGTTCTGGATCAGTTCGCCAACCGTGCGGATACGGCGGTTGCCGAAGTGGTCGATGTCGTCTACCTGAACGCCCTCAGCGCCGTCGTGGAGGCCCACGATGTAGCGCATGGTTGCGATGATGTCTTCCTGCGTAAGCGTGGAGGCAGCGTTTTCAGGGTCGAAGCCGAGCTTCTTGTTGATCTTGTAACGGCCAACCTTCGCCAGGTCGTAGCGCTGGGGGTTGAAAAACAGGCCGTCAAGCAGCGTGCGAGCAGAGTCGATCGTCGGGGGCTCGCCCGGACGGAAACGACGGTACAACTCGATCAGAGACTCTTCCTTGGTGGTGGCAGGATCGCGATCGAGGGTACGGATCACCATCTCGGAATCGCCGAGGATGTCGATGATCTCTTCGCGCGTCTCAGCAATGCCCAGCGCACGGAGCAAAAGCGTAGCAGGCTGCTTGCGCTTGCGGTCGATACGCACGGAAAGGATGTCGCGCTTGTCGGTTTCGAACTCGAGCCATGCACCGCGGGAAGGGATGATCTTCGCGTTGTAGATGGTCTTGTCGGATGTTTTGTCGCGCTCGGCAGAGAAGTACACGCCAGGGCTGCGCACCAACTGAGAAACAACAACACGCTCGGTGCCGTTGATGATGAAGGTGCCACGGGGCGTCATCAGCGGGAAGTCGCCCATGAAGACGTCCTGCTCTTTGATCTCGCCTGTTTCGCGATTGATGAAGCGGATTTCTGCAAAGAGCGGTGCCTGGTACGACACGTCACGCTTCTTGCATTCGTCTACGCTATACTTGGGCTCACCAAATTCATGCTTGCCGAATTCAACACACATATCTTTGGTGTTGGATTCGATGGGGCTGATGTCCGCGAAAGCGTTCGTCAGGCCATCTTCCATGAACTTCTTGAAGCTTTCCGTTTGGATTGCGATCAGATTCGGCACGTCCATGACGGCTGGGATCTTCGCGAAGCTCCGGCGAGTCCTATAACGGCTGGTGGAATCGGGGTTTTTAGACTGAACCACGAGTCATTTCCTCCTTCGTTGCAACCGGTTGTTTTGCAAAAAGACACAATTTAATAAAATACTTCGAACACTATGCACCGTCAAGGAAAAATTTCTTCAAGTATGTTTTACCTATGAAGTTTTGAAAACTTTTTGCAGATTCGGTCCGACAAAAGCAGAACAGGTCAACGGACATGATATGGCGCCCTGGCTGGAACGAACGTTGCGACAACCCCTGGCGAGCGCTCAAAAAATAGCCGTCCGAAAATGACAGCACCCGCCCCTCCCGCCTTCTTACTCGCATGCATCCAAGCACGCATAAAAAAAAAGAACCGCCTGAAGGCGGTTCTTTTTCTCTTTAAGCAGCATTACTGGAAATCGTAAAGATCCTTCGTTGCCACCTTGAAGTCCTCGTATACCTCGGCGGCGATGGCATCGTCTAAAACAAGCTCGAAGGCAGCAGGTTGACCCTCTTCGTCGAGCTCGGTAACTTCCAGAATGGTTACCTCACCCGAGCCGCCGGCCTCTTCCCCATCGCCGATGGCGTAGAAGAAACCGTAGCGACGGCCCTCGTGAATGATGAGCCCCAAGAACTCAAGGTTCACCGTGTCGCCCGATTCGTCTTGGAACGTGAAAACGGTGCCCTCTTCAACGGGCGGGGCGAAGTTGGGTGCGCTTCCTTCTCTCATTATTTCTTCCTCCTGTAACGGATCGGCTCGGAATTGCTAGCCTTCTTGGCTTTCTTCTTCTTGGCGTTGGCCTTCTTCGCTTCCTCGCCAGCAGGCGCATCAGCGGAGGCGGCAACCGCAACGGGCTGCTCGGCTACTGCACCGGCAGGCAGAACCGGAGTGGAAGCAAAGGTGAAGCGGGTGATGTCGGTGCCGTACTTCTTAACCAGCTTGGCATTCTTTTCCTCGCGCGACTTCCACATGGCGAACAGAGGCGTAGCCACTGCGATGGAAGAGTACGAACCAGCGATAAGGCCAACCGACATGGCGAAGGCGAAGTCCTTCAACGTTTCACCACCGAACAGCAGCATGCCCAGAACCGGAACAAACGAAGTGAGCGTGGTGTTGACCGAGCGGATGAACACCTGGTTCAGCGAATGGTTCGCCATCGACATGAAGGTGCACTTGACGTCGGAGTCCTTCATGTTGTCGTTGATGCGGTGGAACACTACCACGGTGTCGTAGAGCGAGTAGCCCAAAATGGTGAGCAACGCCGCCACCGTATTAGGCGTAACCTCGCGTCCGACCAAGGCATAAACGCCCACCACGATGATGAGGTCGTGGAGCAGGGCCACAACCGCCATGATGCCCATCTTGTACTCGAAGCGAATAGCAATGTAGGCAATGATCAACAGCAGTGAAACCACGAATGCGATGAGCGACGACCGAATAACGCTCTGACCCCAGTCAGGTCCAACCGTATTCACCTCGTAGCTGTTGGTGCTCAGGTTCAGCTCGCTTGCCACCTTGGTTGCCGTAGCGGCAGCAGTTTCAGCCGAAGTGGTGGTAGTGCGTACCAGGAAGCCCTCGGAGCCATCGGAGTTGGTGGTCTGAACAACCGCGTCGGGCTCGCCGGCGTCAGCGAAGGCAGCGCGCATATCCTCGATGGACGTATCGCCCGTGCCGTGGAAGGTGATCGAGGTGCCGCCCACGAATTCGATGCCGAACTGCAGGCCCTTGGCGCCCACAACCACAAACGACAGGACAACCAGCACCGCAGAAAGCGTGAGGAACACCTTGCGAACGCCCAGGAAGTTGATGTCGCGTTTGATGAAGCGGCCCTTCAACTCGTCGATCGTCTTATGGGCGATGGACTTCTTTTCCTCGGCCGCCTCAGCAGAAGGATGGGCAACCGTGCCCGTCTGCTCGGCGCGCAAGTCGGCGTACACCGGTGCGGCTTCCTGGCAATCGCGGATGCCCCAGAAGCCGGGGTGCTTGGCAATGACATGCGGAGCAAGCAGGCGAATAAGCGGAGCCTTCAGCAACAGCATCATCACGATGTCGCAGGCAATGCCCAGGGCAAGCGTAAGGCCGAAGCCCTTAACGCTTGCCGAAGCCAGGAAGAACAGGGTAAGGGCCGAAACCAGCGAAACCAAGTCGGCGTCGATGGAGGTTTCGATGCCGTGGCGAACACCGGTGATGGAAGCCGCGCGGACGCTTCTGCCCATGCGGATTTCCTCGCGGAAGCGTTCCAATACCAGAATGGAAGAGTCGGCTGCCATGCCGATGGTAAGCACGATGCCGGCGATGCCCGCCAAAGAAAGCGAGAACAAACCGAACGCCGAAAGCGTTGCCAAGAGACCCAAGTACAAAACGGCGAACACGCCCATAGCAGCTGCCGTGAGCAGGCCCAGGCCACGGTAGAAGCACAGCAGGTACAGCATAACCAGCGCAAGGCCCAGGATTGCTACGATCAGGCCGCTAGTAAGCGCATCCTGACCAAGCGTAGGTCCTACGACCTGGCTCTGCTCGTACTGGAAGCTAACCGGCAAGGAACCGCTTTCCAGCACCGTCTGCAGCGACTGCGCTTCCTCAAGCGTGTAGTTGCCGGTAATGGAAACCTGACCGCCGGTGATCTCAGACTGAACCGCCGGCGCAGACTGAATCTGGCCGTCGAGGATGATAACGATCTGGCCGTTCGTGGGAGCCAGGTCGCGCGTTGCATCGGCGAAGGCCTGCGTGCCGGCGGAATCGAGCGAAATGTTCACGGCGTAGTACTGGCTGGTCTCGGATGCCTTGTCAACCGTGACACGGGTGATGTTCTCACCCGTGATAAGGGGCGTATAGGTACCCGGATCCACGCTGCGGTAGGTGGTTTTACCCGTCTTGAAGGAATTGCCGAAGTCGTCCTTCACCGTGCTCTGCTGCATGTACGTGCCGTTTTTGATGGCCGCCTGGTCGTCGGAGTCGGTAAACGAATCGGCACGGGCGAATTCCAGCTTGCCCGTCTTGCCAATGGTGGAAAGTGCCTTTTCCGGGTCGGAAAGGCCGGGGATCTGAACCAGGATCTGGTCGTTGCCCTGAACCTGCACCGTTGCCTCGGATGCGCCCAAGGCGTTAACGCGCGACTCGATGATGGCGCGGGACTTCTCCATGTCTTCCTTGGTGATGTCCTGGCCATCAGTGCTCTGCGCGGAAAGAACTACCGAAAGGCCGCCCTGAATGTCGAGGCCCTGGTTGATCTTCTCGTTCGGAGGCGTGAACATGAACACCGAGCCAATCACCAAAAGCGTGGCAACGATAAGCAACCACACGTTGCGGCGATTCTTGTTGCCGCCCGTGCGCTTGTTGCGCTCTTTCTGGCGCTTGGCGTTCTTCTTCTCTGCTTCCTTAGCGCGGGTCTTGCGGCGCTTTTCGCGCTCCTTTGCCCGTTTCTTCTCCTCGGCGGTGAGCTTCTTCTTTTCCTGAGAAGTTGCCGTGGCTTCTTTTTCCTCGTCCAATGCTTCTTCCTTGGGTTGGTCGGCCATAGTATTCCTTCTGATTACCTACTGAACAGCACGTTAACGTGCATGTGCGTATCGGAACTATGATAGCGGCGCACACGTTAACCTGATGTTATTTCTTCAAATTAGCTACTTTACTGCACAAAAGCACACGCCGAAAGGGAAACGGCGCGCGTTGCGCAACCTGCCGCAAGGAAACGCAACAGCCCCGTTTTCCGCCCAGCAAGCAAAAACCGCCCCTTTCGAGGCGGTTTCGACAAAGCCTATTTAATAGTCCTTCGCAGCCGGTGAGTTCATCCAATCCTGATAGAACTCTTCGTAGGCGCCGGCAAGAATCGCCTCGCGCGCACGGTCCATCAGATGCAGCAGGAAATACAGGTTGTGGATGCTCAAAAGCACGCTACCCAGCATTTCGTTTTGCTTCACCAGGTGGCGGATGTAAGAACGGGTGTGCGTCTTGCAGGTGGGGCAATCGCACGTTGCGTCAAGCGGGCCGAAATCATGCTTGTACTTGGCGTTGCGCATGTTCATGCGGCCTTGCGAGGAAAACGCTGTGCCCATGCGTGCCGTGCGCGTGGGCAAAACGCAGTCGAACATATCGACGCCTTCATGCACCGCGCGAACCAACGTCGTGGGATTGCCAACCCCCATCAGGTAACGGGGTTTGTTCTCGGGCAGGGCGCGGGCAACGTCACCCAGCGTTTCGAACATGGTTTCGTGGTCTTCACCCACCGAATAACCGCCGATGCCGAAACCAGCAAAGTCTTTATGGCCCGCCGCAACGCTTTCCTGGCCAATCTGCTTCAAGCGAGCAATGGACTCCATGCGCAGGTCAAGATGCATGCCGCCCTGGCAAATGCCGAACAGCGCCTGGTCTTCGCGGGTGTGCGCCGCAAGGCAACGACGCGCCCAGTTGGCGGAAAGGTCAACCGCACGCTGCACGAATTCGCGCGTGGCCGGATACGGCGGGCATTGGTCGAGCTGCATGACGATGTCGGCACCCAGCTTCTGCTGAATGTCCATGTTGTCTTCGGGCGTCCAACGGATCTTGTCGCCATCGTAGATGGACGTGAACGTCACGCCATCGTCGTCGAGCTTGCGGGTGTCTTCCAGCGAGAAAATCTGAAACCCGCCGGAATCGGTGAGCATCGGACCGTCGTAGGCGCAGAACTTGTGCAAGCCACCCGCCTCTGCCACCAGGTCGGCACCAGGACGCATAGCCAAGTGATACGTGTTGGAAAGCACGATCTGCGCGCCGATTTCCTTCAACGTTTGCGGACGAATGCCCTTAACAGTGGCGCTAGTGCCCACGGGCATGAACAGCGGGGTTTTAACCGTTCCATGTGCCGTTTCAAACGAGCCGGCACGAGCATGCCCCGACTGCGCCTCAACCGTATATTCAAACAAAGCCATTACTCACACTCCGGAAGCTCATCGACAAAATGGGCGAAATCGGCAAGCGTGCCGTGCTTTACCGATTCGATGTCGAACCCATCAGGGTCAAGCAGCCAATCGGTTACCAGGTACGCATCAAGCCCCACCTTCAAGGCGGCAAGATCTTCGCGGGTGTTGTTGCCCACCATAAGAATCTCTTCGGGCTTCAAGCCGATGGCCTTGACGTTTTCGGCAAAGTAAGCGCTATGGGGCTTGGTGCTGGTGGAATTGTCGTACGTGGTAATACGGTCAAACGATTCAGCCGGAACATTGGCCCACGCCAAGCGCTTTTCCACCGCGATACGCGGGAACAGGGGCATGGTAGTGAGGTACAGCGGGTAGCCCTTTTCCTTCAGCGTTTTCACCACGTAAGCCGCATTCGGGTCGATGTTGGTGGCCAAGGCGCCAAGGCTGTCGAAGTGCTCGGCATAGTACTCGTCCATGACGCGCTGGTATTCATCGAGCTCGCCGGCGTCCATGCGCGAAGCGAACGTATTCCAGAAACGCTCCGAGTTCAAACCACCCGTTTCCGCGATCATGCTCTTCACGCCGGCGTTCAAGGCGCTTATGAACTGCTTGGGCTCGTAGCCGCGCGATTGGGCGAAGGCGGCAATGTCGTTGAAATAGTTTTCCAGGAACGTGTCCATGTCGATAGGAAGAAGCGTTCCATCCAAATCGAAGAACACGGCTTTGTAGCTGCGTTGGGGCATTATGGGCAATCCTTTCTTAAAGGCGCTCGAAATCAATCAGGTGCTAGTATAGGTGACGCTGGAAGGAGCATACGACGAACCTATGAAATTACTACTTCACGCCTGCTGCGGGCCCTGTTCCTTGGAACCGGTGCGAATACTCGCTGAAGCAGGTCACGACATAACCATCGCCTACCTCAATTCCAACATTGCGGCCGCATCCGAATACGAGCACCGCCTGCAAACGCTGCTTACCTGGGCGCAAAGCCAGAACATTCCGGTGATCGAAGGCCCTTACGAGCCGCACGCCTGGCAAGAAGCTGTGCGCCGCGCGTGGGACGGCACGCAGGAAAACCGGCACGACCGCTGCCGTGCCTGCTACCGCATCAGGCTTGAAGAGCTTGCCCGCTATGCCCACGAGCACGGGTTCGAGGGAATCGGCACCACCCTTACCGTAAGCCCTTACCAATATATAGACACTATCGCCGAAGAGTTGGAACGCGCCGCTGCGCCTTACGAAGGGCTTGTGCCCGTGTTCCAGGATTTCCGCGAGTTCTACCCTCAAGCAACCATTCGCAGCCGCGAACTTGGCATGTACCGCCAAAACTACTGCGGCTGCGCCTATTCCGATGCCGAGGCTGCCGCCGAACGCGCCGAGCGCAAGGCCGCGCGAAAGGCCGCCAAGGCGAAAGAGAAACGAGAAAAACTGATGAACATGCGCACCGACGATTTCGACTACGACTTGCCCGAAGAGCTCATCGCCCAAGAGCCGGCAGCTGAACGCGATGGCTGCCGCATGCTGGTGATGAAGCGCAACAACGGCGCCTTGCACGATGAGATCTTCCGCGACATTATCAACCACCTGAACCCAGGCGATCTGATCGTCGCAAACGAGACGCGCGTTATGCCCGCCCGCCTCTTGGGCACCAAGCGCAACACCGGCGGCCAGGCCGAGGTGTTCTTGCTGCGCGAGCGCTTCGACGTTGAGCCCAAGCGCGACTCCTCTGCCATTTGGGAGGTGTTGGTACGCCCCGGCAAGCGCCTGAAACCCGGTACCGGCGCCCTAGTCGACTTCACCGACAAAGAAGGCACCGTGGTGCTTTCCGCCGAAATCATCGACTGGGTGGAAAACGCCGAAAAGGGCGAACGCCTGGCGCGCCTTACCACGCCCCTGCCCTCGCTTGACGAAGCGCTGCACCGTGCAGGCCACACGCCCCTGCCGCCCTACATCAAGAACTACGCCGGCGATGAAGAGCTGTACCAAACGGTGTTCTCCCGCGAAGAGCGCAGCGCCGCTGCGCCCACGGCGGGCTTGCACTTCACACCCGAGTTGATCGAGCGCATCAAGGCTAAGGGCGTCGATTGGGAAACGGTCCATTTGGAAGTGGGCCTCGACACATTCCGCATTGTTGACGAGGAATTCCCGAAAGACCACCAGATTCACACCGAGCGCTATACCGTGCCCGAGAAAACGGTAGAGGCCATCAAACGCACCAAGGCAAACGGCGGGCGTGTTATCGCCGTGGGCACTACCAGCGTACGCAGCCTGGAATCGGCTTGGGACGCTGAAGCGGGCGAGGTGTTGCCGCGTAATCGCGAGGCAACCAGCCTGTTCATCTTGCCAGGGTACGAGTTCCACGTGGTAGATGCACTGATCACCAACTTCCATGTGCCGCGCTCCACCCTGATGATGCTGGTAAGCGCGTTCTCGAACCGCGACAACATCATGAAGGCCTACCGCCACGCCATCAAGCACAAGTACCGCATGCTTTCCTTTGGCGATGCGATGTTCATCGAGTAGTTCCGTCATCCTACAAACGACAGAACCGGCCAACGTTGCGTGGAGCCCCAACGGCACGGCTGGCGCTCCAAGGTTCGCTCACGTGCACCCGCACGCTACGCTTGCCTCTCCCGCCATCTGCACTTGTTGGGGCTCCACTCGCTGACTTACTACGCCAACCTGGGACTTGTCCCTTTACTGAACGGACTCTACATGGAAAGTGAAATGAAAATCGCCGTCTTGATCGACGCCGAGAACATCTCCAGCAAATATGCCAGCATCATCCTTCAGGAAGCTTCCAGCTTGGGCAACCTGATTTACAAGCGCATCTACGGCAATTGGACCACCACAGCGCTTAACTCGTGGAAAAAGGAGCTGCTCGACAACGCCATTCAACCTATTCAGCAGTACAGCAACACGGTGGGCAAGAATTCCTCCGACTCGGCGTTGATCATCGATGCCATGGACCTTCTGTACCAAAAACACCTCGATGCCTTCTGCATCGTTTCCTCCGACAGCGATTTCACTCGTCTGGCTTCGCGTCTGCGCGAATCGGAGATGTTCGTGCTGGGCATGGGCGAGCAGAAAACGCCCCGCGCCTTCATCAGCGCCTGCAACAAGTTCGTCTACCTCGACCTGCTGCATAAGGCCAATGCCGATGCCGCCAACGGGAAAAAGGCAAAGGGGCGCAGCAAGAAAAAACCCGCAGATCAGTCCAACAGCACCAAGGCGCTGTCCGCTGACACCACCGCAACCAAGGCAAACAGCAAGCGTGCTGTTCCCACGCACGTTAGCGAAGAGAAACTGCATCAGCGCCCCGCCCACATCGAGCAAAAGCACAACGCCAAGCAAGAGCATGATGCCCATGAGCCCGAAGCAGCCGATGACGACTTCAACGGGTTGGACATCATCACCGTTGAAAACGCCCTCCGCGAAATCGCTGAAGAGTTCAGTGGAGACGACGGCTGGATGCTCTCATCGAGCCTGGGCGCACGCCTGGCACGCCGCCTGCCCGATTTCGACACCCGCAACTTCGGCTTCAAGAAGTTCGTTCCCTTCATCGAATCGCTCGGCTTCTTCGAAAGCAAAAGCGTGAAGGAATCGGAGAACTCCGGCGTGAAAACCATCTATTTCCGCCTTATCGAAGAGTAGGCGCTACCGAACCGCTTCATCGGCAGCACGCACTGCCTGCTCAAGAGCCGAAACAGCAGGATCGATCGCCTCGAGCTCGATACCCCCGTAGCTCACCAAGAAGCGCCGCAGCGGACCCTGTTCTGCTGCGGCGCTTCCGTAGTAGAACGAGGAAAGCGGGACAATGTGCACGCCCGCCTCTTCCGCAGCATCAACGAGTCGCGTCTCCCAACGCAGGGGGGCATCCCCTTCCCTAGCCGCCGCAGGTACTGCTTCAGCATCATCGAAACGGTACCTGCGTGCTGGGCCAGATGCCCGTCGAGGCATGTCCGAACCGCCGAGCTCATTTGCCCTGCCCGTATCTATCCCCAACAGGAAATGGATGCCCGCGTCCTGTTCTTCAATGCATATCCGCTCTGCAAACGCACTTTGCTGCAGTGCCGCAATAAGCTCATCGCGCACCGTGCGGTAATGGGTGCGCAAACGGTTCACATGGCGCTCGTAATCGCCGCTTTCTATGAAGCGAGCCAGGGCAAGCTGATCGATAGCGCTTACCGTGCAAGAATAAAATCCCAGTTCACGCTTGAATTGCTCCGCAAGCAAAGGCGGCAGCACCATATAGCCGACACGAAATGCCGGACCAAGGCTTTTCGTGAACGTATTGGTGTAAATCACCTTCCCGGAAGCATCGATGCTGCGAAGCGCAGGAATCGGCCGCCCTGTTAAACGGAATTCGCAGTCGTAATCGTCCTCTATCACGTAGCGGTCCCCCACAGCAGAAGCCCACCCCAAAAGCTCATAGCGCCTGCTGATAGAGGTTACGATGCCGGTCGGGAACTGATGCGAGGGCATCAGATGCAGGACATCGACTTTCGACGCGTTGACCGACGCCATACTGACGCCCTGCGCATCGAGCGGAATATGCGAAAGGGGAACATCGTTCGCCTCGTAAATGCGCGTGAGGCGCACATACCCCGGGTCTTCGACACCGTAGCGAAGCGTTCGGCCCAAAAGCTGCACCAGCAAGTTGTACAGAACCTGCGAGCCAGCTCCCACCACAATGCACTCAGGGTCAACCTCCATGCCGCGAAACCCTCTCAAATGGGCGGCAATGGCCTCGCGCAGGCGCCGTGTTCCAGCGAACCCCGTTTCCCCCACCAAAGCATGCTCCGACTCGCGCGTCAGCGCATCACGCACTGACTTCGCCCAAGCGGAATAGGGGAACAAGCCCAGCGGAACCGAAGCGCCCGTGAAGTCGGCGACGGAAACCGAAGGGGCTTCGACTTCGCCCCGTGCACGCGACAGTGCTCCTCCTGCGCTTGCGGAGGTGTCATCATGCTGCCCGGCCAAAGCAAGCGATGCATATGCCTGGGCAAGACCCTCTTCGGGTACCAACTCCCCGGCATCACTCGTTTCAGCGGGCGGTGGGACCGTGTTTCGCTTTCGACGTACCGGATGGTCGGGGGCAATCCCCTCCGTCCTTAAATCGCAGGCATAGTAGCCGCGTCGTGGTTCCGCACGAAGGTACCCTTCCGCAACCAACTGAGAGTAAGCGCCTTCAACGGTTATCAAACTCACACCCAAATGACGCGCAAAGCTTCGCTTCGAAGGGAGCTTTTCACCAGGCGCGATGGCCCCGCTTTCGATATCGGCGCGTATGCACTGGTAAAGATACTCGTAGAGGCTTGTTTCCCCGCGGTTCGCAAACGAATAGGTGAGCATCGCGCTCCCCTTCCTCTTCTCATTCTTCAAACATCTGGTCTTATGCAATCTGGATATATACTGGTTATATCATTATTACCATTATTGGTTATACAAACAATGCCACAAGGCTTTTACTGTGTATCCATTAACCAAGTGCATAAGCGCAACGAAAAGGCGCCCTCCCGGCGCCCCATAACCAAGGAGTTCACAATGGCAGAAGCAAACACCCCTGAAGAGCAGGTAAAGCTCAACCGTCAACTGGCACAGATGCTCAAGGGCGGCGTGATCATGGACGTAACCACGCCAGAGCAGGCACGCATCGCCGAGGAAACTGGCGCCTGCGCCGTTATGGCACTCGAGCGCATTCCTGCCGACATCCGCGCTGCTGGCGGCGTTTCCCGCATGAGCGACCCCAAGATGATCAAGGGCATTCAGGAGGCAGTATCCATTCCCGTTATGGCAAAGTGCCGCATCGGCCACTTCGTTGAGGCCCAGATCCTCGAGGCTATCGAAATCGACTACATCGACGAATCCGAGGTTCTTTCCCCCGCTGACGACACCTACCACATCGACAAGACCAAGTTCTCCGTACCCTTCGTTTGCGGCGCACGCGACCTGGGCGAAGCACTCCGCCGCATCGCTGAAGGCGCAACCATGATCCGCACCAAGGGCGAGCCCGGCACCGGCGACGTTATCCAAGCAGTACGCCACATGCGCAAGATGAACAACCAGATCCGCCATGTGGTTTCCCTGCGCGAAGACGAGCTGTTCGAAGAGGCAAAGCAGCTGGCCGTTCCCGTTGAGCTGGTTAAGTACGTTCACGACAACGGCAAGCTCCCCGTCGTGAACTTCGCAGCCGGCGGCGTGGCAACTCCTGCCGATGCCGCACTGATGATGCAGCTTGGCGCTGAAGGCGTGTTCGTAGGCTCCGGCATCTTCAAGTCGGGCAACCCCGCTAAGCGCGCCCAAGCAATCGTGAAGGCCGTTACCAACTACACCGATGCAAAGCTCATCGCAGAGCTTTCCGAAGACTTGGGCGAGGCAATGGTTGGCATCAACGCCGATGAAATCGAGCTCATCATGGAAGAGCGCGGTCGCTAATGACGGTTGCTATTCTGGCCCTTCAGGGAGCCTTCATCGAGCACAAGAAGAAGCTTGAAGCGCTGGGAGCGGAATGCTTCGAAATTCGTCAGGCATCCGACCTGGAGCGTCCGTTCGACAGGCTGGTTCTGCCTGGCGGCGAAAGCACCACGCAGGCGAAGCTCCTTCGCGAATTGGGGCTGCTTGAACCGCTGCGCAAGCGTATCGAGGAAGGCATGCCGGTGCTGGCAACATGCGCCGGCCTTATCCTGCTAGCCGAAACGGTAGATGGCACGGGGGACTTGAACAACCTCGACCCTGCTGCCGCAGAAAAACGCCTGCAGGTTAAAGGCTTCGGCACGTTGCCTATCACGGTACGTCGCAATGCCTACGGTCGTCAGCTGGGCAGTTTTCATGCCTTCGGCACATTCGGCAAACTCGAGAACGTGCCCATGACGTTCATTCGCGCCCCCTTCATCACCGAGGTACGTGATGGATGCAAGGTGCTGGCAACGTGCGAAGGCAACATCGTAGCCGTGCAGTACGGCAAGCAGCTGGGCATGGCATTCCATCCTGAGCTTGACGACGACAATCGCATCCACGAGCTGTTCCTTTCCCTGTAAGGAACAGCCTCCTGCATAAAGCCGCAAGGCCCCGCTAAAACAGCAAAGCCTCCCTTTTCTGTTGTCGGAAAAGGGAGGCTTTCTTATGTGCCCAGATGTCGAACGAGACGCAGCACCGTACAAAGTAAGAGGCCAAACAGGGTTTTGTCCTCAGCTCATAACATGTGCCAGAGCATTCAGAACAGGCAGCCCCGTCTTACTCTTGCCCCATAGGACAAGCATCCTCCTCACATGACCACCCTCGTATCTTGCGTGCCAAATAGCCAATCCCGCGCGCCTACGGTGCAATAAAAAAGCGGTGCAGCCATCAAACCGACGACCGCACCGCCCATCGAAGCAGAATCGAAATGCTACGAATGCTTTTCCTTGTCAGCATTCTTCATAGCCCTGTCGATGTCTTTCACCATATCTTCTGCGCAAGGGCATTTGTCAGGGTTATGGGCACTGCAGCCTCCGCACTCATCGCACGAAATGTGCTTGCCTTGCTTGTGCGCACGTACCCAACTGGCAATAATCGCGCCAACGATTACCACCAATACGGCTAACACCGCAAACGTGCCAAGATTCATCGAAGCCCACCTCTTTTCCTTAGGCTCCCCTTAGGAAGCCGCAATGAAAGTCGCAGGCCTGCGAACGTATCGACAAGCCTGCGACAAAACGCTTTAACGCATCCGCCCTTTACGCTTCGTCAACCGAGCGAACAGCAGCTTTGCCCTGCCACTTGTTGGGGCGGAACAGCAGCCACAGGAAGGCGATGAAGAAGGCGATCGCAACAACGGTGAACACGTTGAAGGTTACCTCGCCCAAGGCCAAGCCAGCGAACTGGTAGATCCACAGGGACACAACCCAAGCAATACCGCACTGATAGCCAATCGCTGCGAAGAACCACTTGATGTTGTTCATCTCGCGTTTGATGGCGCCCATAGCCGCAAAGCAGGGAGCGCACAGCAGGTTGAATGCCAGGAAGGCATAACCGGATGCGTAGGTGAAGGCCGCCTGAACGTTTGCGTACCAGCCGGCATCGCCGTCGTACAGAATGCCGAAGGTGGAAACAACGTTTTCCTTCGCAATAAGGCCGGTAATGGTTGCTGAAGCAGCCTGCCAATCGCCGAAGCCCTGAGGCGAGAAGATCCAGCAGATAGCGCTACCGATAACAGCCAAGATCGAATCATTCTGATCCTCAACCGCCTGGAATACGCCGTCGACGAATCCATAGGAGGAAATGAACCAGATAAGGATTGCCGCTACCAAGATGATCGTGCCGGCCTTCTTGATGAACGACCAAGCGCGTTCCCACATGCTGCGAAGAACCGCGCCGATGGTGGGCAGATGGTAAGCCGGGAGCTCCATAACGAACGGAGCAGGGTCGCCTGCGAAGAAGCGCGTCTTCTTCAAGATAACGCCCGAGCACAGAATCGCAATGATGCCCAGGAAGTAGGCGCTCGGGGCAACCCACCATTCGCCACCGAATACCGCGCCGGCGAACAGGGCGATAATCGGGAGCTTAGCACCACAAGGAATGAACGTCGTGGTCATTACCGTCATGCGACGGTCGTTCTGGTTCTCGATGGTGCGCGAAGACATGATGCCAGGAACACCGCAACCGGTGCCGATGAGAATCGGCACGAACGATTTGCCGGAAAGGCCGAAACGGCGGAACACACGGTCCAAAATGAAGGCGATACGCGCCATGTAGCCGCACGACTCAAGGAAGCCCAGCAGCAAGAACAGTACGAGCATCTGGGGAACGAAGCCGAGTACTGCACCAACACCAGCGATGATGCCGTCAAGAATCAAAGCCTTCAGCCAATCGGCACAACCGATGGAATCCAAGCCCTGTTCAACCAGCGGAGGAATGCCAGGAACCCACATGCCGTACTGGGTCGGGTCGGGCTCTGAGCCTTCCAGTTCCTCGGCGTACTTGTCCGCGTCCACTTCCTGTTCAGCGCCATCCGCGTCAACATACGTTGCCGTAATGCCGGCATCGGCCGCTTCTTCGGAGAAGTCGTCTGATTCAGGGTCAAGGCCAGCTTCGATCGCAGCACCCTCGAATGCGGCGATGGCTTGCTGATCACCCTGGTAAGGAGCCAGGGTATCGAGCGCTTCCTGGTACGAGTCCGCATCGACTTCAGTGGTCTCGTTTTCGCCGGTTTCGTCGTCATAGGAATCGAACGAAGCAGTCAGGCCTGCAGCTGCAGCATCTTCAACGAACGTATCGGACTTGGGATCAAGACCGGCATCTTCCGCAGCCTCTTCAAAGGCATCGACGCTGCTCTTCGCATCGTCGTATTCCGATGTTGCCTCGTCGTACTGCTCCTGGCCAGGGCCGAAGAACCAACCGTCGCCGAACACGCCATCGTTGGCCCAGTCAGTGGCAACACTGCCGACAGTGGAAACGGAAATGTAGTACACAAGGAACATGACCAGCACGAAAATCGGCAACGCCAAGATTCGGTTGGTAACCACGCGGTCAATTTTGTCAGACGTGGTTAACTCGTTGGCAGAGTTTTTACTGCGGCAGTGATCGATGATGTTGGAGATGTGGGTATAGCGGTCGTTGATGATCACGCTTTCGGTGTCATCGTCGCTTTCTTTCTCCACCTTGGCAATAACATCGCTTACATCCGGTGCGCCCTCAAGGGAGGCAGAGATCTTTCCGTCCTTCTCAAGAAGCTTGATTGCATAGAAGCGCTTGAGGTTCGCAGGCACGGAAGAAGGCAGACGGTCTTCAATGGTCGAAAGCGCTTCCTCGACTACCGCGGAAAACGTGATGGGGGTAGGCGCCGCCGCGGAACCGATGGTCTTCAGACAGTTGACTACCTGGTCGATGCCTTCGTTCTTCAGTGCCGAAATCTCAACAACGTTGCAGCCCAGTTCCTTGGCAAGCTGATCGGCATGGATTTCGTCGCCGCGCTTGCGGACAACGTCCATCATGTTCACGGCAACGACAACCGGCACGCCCATTTCAAGAAGCTGGGTGGTCAGGTACAGGTTGCGTTCAAGGTTGCTGCCGTCAACGATGTTCAAAATCGCATCGGGCTTCTCCTGGATCAGGAAGTTACGGGCAACAACCTCTTCAAGGGTATACGGGGAAAGGGAGTAGATACCAGGAAGGTCGGTGATCTCGATGGATTTATCTTCCTTGAGCTTTCCGCCTTTCTTTTCTACCGTAACGCCTGGCCAGTTACCGACATACTGGTTTGAGCCGGTCAGAGCGTTGAACAGGGTGGTTTTACCACTGTTCGGGTTGCCTGCAAGTGCAACTCTCATTCATTCCTCCATTCAGTGTTAGATGGGGCTAACTACAGGATTTAAAAAATGACCGCACTAGGCGATCAAAGAGCGCACTATGCCAATCAAAGGATGCTCATGCCTGACCCTTTGATGGACATAGCTACGCTTATTCAACCTCGATCATCTGCGCGTCTTCTTTACGCAGAGAGAGCTCGTAACCGCGAACAGTAACTTCAACCGGATCGCCCAAAGGTGCAACCTTGCGAATGTACACCGAGCATCCTTTCGTGATGCCCATGTCCATGATGCGGCGCTTGACTGCGCCCGTGCCATTGAGCTTCACAACGGTAACCGTTTCACCGTTCTTAGCTTCACGAAGTGTTTTCACTGTGCCTCCTTTCCCAATTGCATGCTGAATCGTTTTTGGCAAACCGCTACACCGTGATGTGCTTGGCAAGCTCAGAGGAAAGGGCCACGCGCGAACCTTTCACGTTCACGATGAGGTTTCCGCCAATGCGAGAAACAACCGAAATCTCTTCCCCAGGGACGAATCCCAAGTTCTCAAGATGACGATGAATGTCGCCAGCACCATCATGAAGTTGCTTTACGTGGTAAATGCCATTCTTTTTGATTTCAGACAAAACCATGATGCTTCCTTCCGCTTGCTATGCCTCTAGGGCAGTTTGCGACCCCAGTAAGCCAGGGTTAACTAACAGAAAGATGTTAACCCCGTCAAACTAATGCGTCAATGTTTACCAAGGGTTATTTTCAAAAACTTTTCTCTTCCAGCATCACCCCGCAAAGCCCCGGCAGCACAAAGCCCCGGCAGCGTCGCGTTTCCGCGATGCTGCCGGGGCTTATCAAAACCGCAAGCGACCTTCGACAAACGAGTAGGTCGAAAAGACTACAGATCGAGCCCGCTTCTTTCGAACAGGGAATCCAGCTCGCTTTGACTTATACTGCCTTCCCCAAGGTCAATCCCAAAAGCGCGCGCAACCGCATACGCTTGGTTCTGGCGCAATTCAGAGGCATCCGAATCGCCCGCCTCACGCAAATACTGCGAAGAAAGCAGCAGCGAACGCGAGACGTATTCCATCAGCTGGGGGTCTGGCTGCGATAGCTGCAGCATCGCGGCCATCGACTCCGGAGCCATGCGCAAAAGAAGGTCCCCATCCATTTCGGTCGCATCCGAGACCGCAGTATCAAGCAGCTCAGCTGCCGCCCGCGGATCGTTTTGACCCCTAGCACGTAACAGGCTGTCCTTCATTGCCGCAGCAAGCTGCATGAACATGCGCATCAAATAATCTTGCGTAAACACATTATCTTCTTTCCGGGTATCGAATGCCCAAATGATCATAGGCGCGCTCGGTAGCCTGGCGGCCCTTAGGCGTCCGGACAAGCAAACCCTGCTGCAGCAAGTAGGGCTCGTATACGTCTTCCAAGGTATCAGGCTCTTCCGATAAAGCGGAAGCCAGCGTGGAAAGGCCGACGGGGCGCCCCGAGAATTGAACGCACAAAAGCTCAAGAATCCTGTTGTCCACCGGATCAAGGCCAAGAGAATCAACCTCGAAAAATGCCAAAGCCTGAGCTGCGCAATCCTCATCGATGGGGAAAACGCCCTTAACCTGCGCCCAATCGCGTACGCGCTTCAGCAGCCTGTTCGCCAAACGAGGGGTACCACGACTGCGTCGGGCAATCTCAAGTGCACCGTCCTCCGTTATGTCTACCCCCAAAATCCGGGCGGAGCGTCGGACGATCAAGGCCAATTCCTCTGGTGCATAGTAGTTAAGACGGAAAGCGATGCCGAAGCGGTCGCGCAGCGGACCAGTGAGCAGCCCTGTTCTGGTTGTAGCACCAATAAGCGTAAAACGCGGCAGGTCGAGCCTGATCGATCGGGCAGCGGGCCCCTTACCCACCACAATATCCAGAGCAAAGTCTTCCAATGCGGGATACAGGACTTCTTCCACCATGCGATTCAAGCGATGAATCTCGTCGATGAAGAGAACATCCCCTTCCTCAAGATTGGTAAGAATCGCCGCCAGATCCCCTGTCCTCTCAATCGCCGGGCCGCTGGTTGTTTTGATGTGCACACCAAGCTCGTTGGCAACAACGGTTGCCAACGTTGTTTTGCCCAAACCTGGAGGGCCTGAAAACAGAATATGGTCAACCACATCTTTACGAGCACGGGCAGCCTCGATAAGAATCGATAAGCTTTCCTTTACCTTGGTCTGGCCCAAATAATCGTTAAGGCAGGTTGGCCTCAAGCTCCGATCAAGCGCAAGATCGTCTTCCGTCAAAGAAACCGAACAGGCGCGCGAAGAGGCGTCTTCCTCATTGCGCGCATTATCGTTTTTCAACGCTTCCAGCGGAGCCTCGAAAAGCGCACTTTCTATTTCAAAATCGTCAGACAAAAAAGAATCCACCTTTATTGGTTACTTGCCCAAGCGCTTCAGCGCATACTGCAATAGTATCGTTTCGTTCGCTTCCTCGGGAGCCCCCTTAAGTGCAAGATCGGTTTCTTCGGAAGTAAAGCCCATAGACAGCAGTGCTTCCACTGCCCCCTTTCGTGCATGTGCTGCCTGAGTCGAAATGCCAGGCAGGGCAACCTGCGTCTCTTCGCCAAAAGATTCCTTCAGCTCAAGCACAATGCGCGAAGCCATCTTCTTACCTACTCCCGGAATCTGCTGGATAGCGCCAACGTCCTGGGAAACAATGGCGGACACCAAGGCCTCCGGTTCATACGTGGAAAGAGCGGAAAGAGCGACTTTGGGGCCAACGCTCGAAACCGAGGTGAGTTTCGTGAAGAGCCGTTCCTCATCGTGGCTCAGGAATCCGTACAAGACCAACGCATCGTCGCGAACCTGTAAACGCGTCAATACCTTTACCTCTTCACCAACGTGCCCCAAGCGAGAAAGGCTTTTCCCCGACAGGGAAACACGGTACCCGATGCCGCCAACTTCTATCACAGCGGAATCGATGAACTTTGCGGCAATTACGCCACGAAGAAACGAAATCATCGAGCGCCTCCTTTATCCCAGGAAATCGAATGTGTCGTATGGCAGATAGCGGCAGCCAAAGCATCTGCCGCATGATCGGGCGATGGAACCTTTTCCAGCGCCAGAAGCTGTTGCACCATGTACTGAACCTGATGCTTGTCAGCCGACCCCGCCCCCACAACCGCCAGCTTTATCTGACTGGGAGAATACTCGCCCAACTCCATGTCGCGTTGACCGCAGGCAACCAAAGCAGCGCCTCGTGCCTGCCCTGTGGCAAAAGCGCTCTGGGCATTCGATCCGAACCACACCGTTTCGATGGCCACGCAATCAGGCTCGTACTTACCAACCACCGCGGTCATTTGGGTGTAGATTTTCCCTAAGCGCAGATGCAAGGGCGTTTGAGCATCGGTGGCGATGCATCCATATGCCACGCAAGCCAGGGAAGAGCCTCTTTGCTGGATGACCCCCCAACCCGTATGGGCCAACCCTGGGTCGATGCCTAATACGAAGCGCGAATTCGCCATACCATCCTTTCAAACAAACATTTGTTCGTATAATACCATAAAAAAGAAACGGCGCCACGATGCCGCCGCTTCTTTCGAATTCCCGTTTTTCGTTTGGCTACAGCCCGATGGACTTGAAGTAGTCGAGCCACTTACCGAACGAATCGTCACTGATGGCATGCTCCATCTGGCATGCTTCTTCTTCGGCCACTTCCAGCGACAAACCGACCTTCTCATGCAGAAAGCGGGTCAATTTCTCATGGCGCTCGAGGACCGATTTGCCGTAGTTATACCCATCTTCGGTAAGGGTGATATCACCATAGTAGGGCTGATCGAGCATACCCGACGCCTTTAGACTGGCAACCGCCTTGGAAACCGATGCCTTCGATACGCCCAGCTTAGAGGCAATATCCACCGAACGAACCGCCTGTGTATCGGAGCCGCCCAACATAACAATAGCCTCAAGATAGTCTTCATGAGACATGGAAACCTTTTCCATACTTCCCCCTCTCCGGAAAAAACCGGCTTGAAGCAAATGTCGCCCAAGCCACTACCTCTGCAAGCGAGAGAGGGTGCGATCTAAGGAAGATGCGGCATCCATTTGCATAAAATGCCCGTTTCAAAAACGGCGCGTACTATTAGCTACATAGTATACTTGTCCCGCATAGATTACCCCTCACGAAAGACGGATTCATGGCTACCAATCGCTATATTGACACGCGCGGAAGGTGTGCGGCTCCGGTCACCTTTACCGAAGCCGTCGTTAAAGGGCTCGCCGAAGGCGGCGGTCTTTTCGTCCCGGAATCGCTTCCCCAGCTTAGCTTGGACAGCATTCTTTCCCTGGCGAAGCTCCCCTACGCCAAGCGCGCAGCCTTCATTTATCGTTCGTTTGGCATCGATCTGCCCGATGCCAAAATCGATGAGCTCATGGAAGCAACGTATGGCAACAGGTTCGACGATGAGGCTATTTGCCCTATCACCTCGCTCGATGCGAACACCCACGTGCTTGAGCTCTGGCATGGCCCGACAAGCGCCTTCAAGGACATGGCCCTTCAATGTCTGCCGCATTTCTTCAGCGCAAGCGCAGCCCAACTTCGCGAGCAAGGCAAGCTGAACAACACATTCCTTATCTTGGTGGCGACCTCCGGCGACACCGGCAAGGCAGCATTGGAAGGGTTCCGCGATAAGGACGGCGTCCAGATTGCCGTAATGTACCCCGATGGCGGAGTAAGCGACATCCAATACAAGCAGATGGCAACTCAAGCCGGTTCGAATGTTATGGTCTGGGCCGTCAAAGGCAACTTCGACGACTGCCAGACGGGCGCCAAGAACGTTTTCGGCGATGAGTCTTTTGCCGAAAAGCTCATGAACAACGACCATGTCGCCCTCTCCAGCGCAAACTCCATCAACTGGGGCCGTTTACTTCCCCAGGTCGTGTACTACGTATCAAGCTATGCTGAATTGGTCGCGCAGGGCAAGCTTGAAGCAGGCAAGCCGCTCGACGTTTGCGTTCCCACCGGCAATTTCGGCAATATCCTGGCAGCATGGTACGCCAAGCAAATCGGCACTCCTCTTGGCACGTTGTTCTGCGCAAGCAACGAAAACCGCGTGCTGACCGACTTCATCAACACCGGCAGCTATGACATCTCCAACCGCGAGTTCGTCCTCACGCCATCTCCTTCGATGGACATCTTGGTTTCCTCTAATGTGGAACGCCAGCTCTTCGAGCTCACTGGTCGCAACGCGCAAGCCATTGCAACCTGGATGGATGAGCTGAAGCAGAACAAATCCTTCACCGTCGACAGTGAAACGCTTGCAAAGCTTCAAGCTGATTTCAAATCCGACTCCGTCGACAGCGAAACTTGCCTTGAAACCATCAAGGAGGTTCTCGGCAAGCATCACTATCTCATCGACCCGCACACCGCCGTTGCCTACAAGGTTGCCGAGCGTCTGCGCGGCAAGAACCCCGTGCTCATTGCCTCTACTGCACATTGGGCGAAATTCGGCGAAAACGTGTATCGTGCCCTTCACGACATCAAACCCGGCGCCGAGCTTCCCGAATCTGTCGCAGAACTCAGCGGATGCGCGCTCAACGAGCTTATTGCCGACGAGGCAAACAGCCATAACATTCCGCAAGGTTTGGCAGAGCTCGACTCCCTGCCCATTCGCTTCAAGGACGTTATCGAGGGAACTACTCCTGCAATCGAAAAAGCGGTTATCGACTTCCTCGATTAGCCGATGCTCAAAAAGATAGAGAAAGACCCGCCTTGCGGCAGGTCTTTCTCTATCTCGTCTCAACTTTAACCACGGGTGTCACGCCATGACGCAAACAAGCATCTTGTGACAACGAAATGCTCACTACGATCTCGAGCACCTTCCCTGATTCCAACGGTACCTTCCCTACTTCATCGCTTTCAGCTCCTGAGCATGAATCGGCAGCTGGGCTAGGCTCTCCCAAACCACCTTCCTCAAAACCCTCGGGCGACAAATCGGGTCGAAGGCTTCCAGAAAGCCCTTCCCCCGCAATTTCGTTCTTATCAACTAATCGCCGAGAGTCTATGGGGGCTGCAAACTCCTTCCTGCCACGTGGTGCTGCGGCATCAAAACCTTGTTGTTCCTCCTGTCTGAACGAATGCAAACAGTTGTAGCAAACGTCCATATCGGCAAAGCAGCGAGCATGGCAAACAGGACATTCCTTTATCCTCTGACCCGTCGAATGGAGCTCTTTTGCCCCATTGGCCGCTTCTGACGAAGGGGCATTGCTAATACGTTCCGTGCTTTCCAAAGCAGCGTCATTTCGTCGCGATGCCTCTTCTTGCGGCAATTCCCCAAAGCTCATTTTCTGATGCATAGTTTGACTTCCTCTCCTTTTTCGAACCAAGGCATCTCAGCATGCCGAATTTCCCCCGGTGTTCTTCTCTCAAGAACACCGTATGCTCCACGACACTTCCTCAACCGGAATGGAGGAAGCGCCTCAATGGAATCGATGACAATTCCCCGCTTATCGACAAAAGCAACATCGATTGAGTACTTCATGCCAAAGGTATGAATGGAATAGCAGGGAACAATCAGCAAAACGTCCTCCTTTACCCGTCGGGAAAACAAGCCGCGCAATCGATCGACAAAGCAAACAGCCAAATCAACGGTTGGCTCTTTATTGGCTTCGCTCATACCTTTTCCTCACATTCAGAACCGCCGAAGTATCTTGGCCTACCGCTTCACAAGAAAGCATCGCCCAACGGTATTCCCCACAATCCTTCACCAATGTCGCAATTGCGCCATGCCCACTGGACACGACATGCCACCCTTTCTTGGTCATGCACTCAAGAATCATCTCCATCGAAGCATCGACGTTGCAGGAAAAGAGAAACCCAGCAATTGCCCCGTCTCCATCGACCGAATACCTGCCGTTCTGCCCTTCAAATACTTCATCTGCAAAGAAAGAAGGAGCCTCGTCATCGAAACCTCCTATCTTTTCATCAAGGCAGGAAGGGATGTCGACTGGATCAGAAGCGGGAAAAATATCCGGCAGAGCTACTGCATCATGAACGGCAGTTGAATCAACCGCAGGCTCAGACGGGAACAAAACCGGGCCGAATACTGCAGCAAGAAGCGCCCCCGCGATCAAAATCATGGCAAAGTACGCTCTTGGATACAGCAGATCATCAAAACGTGCTTTATGTCGAAAAATTTGCATCTCAAACCACCAATCCAGGCTTGTAAACGCAAACTGAGATTTTCTCTTCATGGGAAAGAGCGGGAAAGGAAACCCCGAATGCACCTGATAAGTTGCCTTTCCCAAACAACGTTGGCTGAAAACGCATCACGCCAGTGAAAGTGACCGTCCCCTCCCCTGAGCCCGATGAATCAACGGTGAATTGCAGGTTTTCCCTCCCCATAGCATCACCGATCGCTCCTTCGACCAACGAGCAGCTTTGCTCCAACCCCTGCTCATAAGCAGGAGATGCAGCGTAGGTGCAAACTGAACTGCGAAACAACCGGTCAAACGAAGCGCAGTCGGAGAAAAACAAACCAGCGTTCACGGCAATCAGGGCAATAGCTATCATCGCTGGAAAGGCAACCACAAACTCAACGGTCATCTGACCAGAGAACCTTACTTCTTTTACTCCCATTGCCTTACCCCCGTTACGCTGGATACAACCTCTTTCAGGGCAGCTATTCCGGACTGCAATGCCCGAGAAAGGCCATCGGCCACACCGCGCGGAAGCGAAATCGTTATGGGCACTTCAATCGCACCATCAAACAGGGCAATCGTTGCAACGGTGAACTCAGAGGACAGATCGCCTATCGCGCTGGAAGCGGAAGCCTCAACGCCAGAAAGGACGCCGCTCAGTCCGCTGTTTCCTCCAGAAGAAAGAGCCATCTCTTTCGCAGAGAGTAAACGCGCTGAAAACGTTGATCCGTCAGCTCTAAGCACATGCTCCGAGTTAACAAGCACGGCCTTACGAGCCGAAAGATCAACAGGCGAAAAACCAACAGCGTTGATTGCTTCTCGCATCGCAGATGAAGCCCAAGACCCTAAACCACTTGCGCTCATAAGAGGAATGTCGTTTAAAGCCGATTCAACGGTCTCCAATAGAGCATCGTGCCCATTGGTGTATACATTGAGAAATCCCGACCAAAGCCCTAAAGCTAACTTTGCGCCGCCAAGCGACACCGACCCCTTATCGGATATCCCATCAAGAAAAGAAGAAACAACATTCTTTCCTTCATCCGAACGCTCCTTTACCAACGTTGCCGAAGACAAGGCAACGCACGTGCTCAAATCCCCAACCCCATTGGAAGCAACGAGCGCCGAAGGGAACCGGGTGGTCCTCTTCCCCACATCGGAAACAAGGGCAACTGCACCATAGTGTCCTGGAGGTGTCATATCTATACGTTGGGAGCACGCTTGGGCAAATGCCTTTCCTATCGAATCAAGCAGGCTGCCCGCTAACTGCTTCGCCTCTTGTTTTAAAGGGCTTGCCTCCTCAATCGCCTTACGGTACTCTTCCGCCGCCTTGGCTACCTCGTTATAGTGAAATTCGAAGCCATTGGCAATCGACGAAGATGCTGCTGCAACCTTGCCCATACTGCTGGGAACGAACTTGCAAAATGGGCAAGGATTATAGGCGGAGATTGAATCTAACTCCTGAATCGACCCCAAACCGGCAGCAGAGCCTTCCGCCAAGCCAGGACAACCGTCCCACGCATGAAACACTGTTGCACCCTGTGCATCTACCGACTTAGGATACGCGGCTTCGGTATAGAGCTCGCAGGAGCGCATCTCATCGGTATTTTTCGGCAATAAAGGAAACCATGCATCAAACGAGTCTTCCGTCTCGTTCACATATCCCCTGCCAATCGTCTCCTGAGCATAGTTGTAGAACCGCTTTCTCAGCGCCGAATTGGACAGCTCATCGATCGATTGGTTCTTCGGCGCCTCATTTTGATACCTAAGACGATAGTACGTTTTCGCACGTTCCAACGAGGACCCGAAATTCCATGTATCAACAGACGAGAAAAACGGATTGGACCCCTCTGGCATGTTGGCAAGTCTTGCCGCACGTTCGTACATGCAATACGAATCCTTGCTTATCGAATCATGCTCGTAAGCATGCCGCTTCCATTCGTTGGCTCGCTCCGTTGCCTCTTCCGCCTTTGCCGAAATCTCTTCAAGGTTACCCCTTGATTCTCCAACTTCTTCAAAGGCATCATCGCTTTCACTGAATGACAGCCTCTCCCCATCTTCCGTTTCCCAGGGGCATAAAATAACCGCTCCCTGATAAAAAGCCCCCGACAACACCGACGAATTGGAGGAATAAACTTCTTGAGCCTTCACGGCAGCCACGAATGGTAGCGCTGCAGCATATCGATGAAGCGACTCATTGGCTGAATCGTAAAACTTATCACGTGAATCCTTTGTTTTTTGAGCAAACTCAAGAAGTGATTTTGACAATGCAGATGCTGGAGGAACGCATGCGCACACAACGCTCAGTCCCAAGCATCCAACCGATGTAAGGGAAAGAGAAAGGACAACCGCATCGCATATGCTGGCCGCAAGGTAAAACTCACCAACCGTGTTCTCCGCAGCAAGAGCAGCTGCATCTGCAACTTCTTGCACACGAGAGGAAGCAGAGTTTATCTCATACACACGCGCAGCCGTAAAAATGAGCGCCATCGAGATAATCAAGGCAAGAACCATGCCGACAGTCGAAAAACCCTCATCAGCCCAAAACAAGGAACAATTGCATCGTCTTTTCATGAGGTGCCCCTTCCCGCCGTCGAGCCTTCGCTGGCGACCCACGCTTCCGGATCTAGCCCCTGGTCGTTTTCAACCACCCAACTGCTTTTTGCTGGAATCGAAAAACGCACCGTCATCTCGAAGTTACCTTTATCGTTGACTACCCCTAAGGCACGGGCACCAAAATCGAAAAAGGGCAGCGGTTTTACCTGATTCCCAATAGTCACGCTTACCCTGTCGGTTTCCTCGCCTCCCTCTAAGGAGATATCCCATGTGCATCCACTTCCATGCACGTGAAAGTTATCTTGCTGAGGTATCGACCCCAGCCTCCTGCGAACGTAACCTTCATATACATCAGGGGCCTCACCTGCTGGACAGGTGGCGATGAGGCGACACCCCTCCGATGCCGCCGCATTCATAACCATTCGGTCGTAAAGCAGAATGCCTGGCTGAACAAGCATCATCAGCATAAGAAGAATCACAGGAATGAGAAACGCTCCCTCGACCGTTGCTTGCCCCCTACGGACAAAGACCCGAGCGAAACGCCAGCAAGAGCAAGCACGCGAAGCAGCGGCCCCCTCACTTGCAAGAAATCGAGCGCCCCAACCCATCCCTTCACCTCCTCAGTACAGAAAAATATCCGGCCAAGCTGCAGAAACAACATCCTTCAGATGATGAGATGCGGACTGAAGGGCATGCTCCAAAACCAATCCCGTTTCGAGCAAATGGGAAATAGATCCCAGCCCAAGCACCATAGCGAGGAAAGCGGCAAACACGATAGCGTACTCCACGCTCGATTGAGCGTGCCACCGTATCCCTCGGCGCAATTCAGACACCCCCATCCTCATAAGCACGCCAACTCACAAACCGTTGATACCTGAGGAAATCGCATCCCAAAGCTCTTGAATCTTCGGACGGAACACCGTTATGGCAAGAATCGCAATCACAACCAAAACCCCGACCAATATTGCGTATTCCGTTGTTCCTTGCCCCGATAAAGCTCGGGTGTTTCTCTGGCTCCAGAGAATACGGCCAAAGCCGATCACGTTCTTGCAATCATCTTTTGCCGTACCGTACGCCTTCGCTACATGACGTCCCAAAGCGGAATGGCATAATCTGCTTTCCTTTTCCTTCATGATGTACTCCCTTCAAAATCCATTCATCAGATCAAGCATGATCGGACCCATAACGAAAATAAGCATCGCAGGAAGGATGAGCGTTCCGACAGGAAGCAGCATCTTTACAGGCGCCTTTGCAACCTGCTCTTCCAGCTTCGCTTTTCTAATTGCCCGCGCCTCAACGGCAAGAAGGCCCAGATTGTCTGCCAACGAAGTACCGAATCTCAAAGACCTGATAACGCTTTCCGAGAATCTCTCGAATAACGGAGAGTCATACGATCGAGCAATTTGTCTGAGACCTTCATTTCGATCGATCAGACTGTGAGACCATTGACTTTGTGCCAGCCTGACCGTTGCGCTCAATGAGCCCCTGAACGATTCGCAATACAGCGCGAGCGACCTATCGAACGACATTCCGCTTTTTAGGCCAAGAACAAGAACTTCGATCATCTGGGATAGTTGCCGCTCTGCCGAAAGAGCCCGACAGCGAGATTCTTCCCTTACCGCACGCACCAAGGCATTCCATCCCCATGCAAGACCTGCAATTGCCCCAATGCCCATAAGGACGGAAGAGAAAACGGAACCGACCAATGCACCACCAGCCGCACCAAAGAAAGCAACAAAAACACGGCAACGGGCATAGCCGTTCTTGTTGAGTGCATTTGCCAATCCCGCTTTTTCGATCAAATCCACGCGCATTTCATAGTCAAGTGAAGCGATTCTTGAAAACGGGAACTGCTCCTTTTCCAAAAGCGAAAGCAGAATCGCCCTTTCAATAATCTGAGCACTAAGCCCCGTCGATTCCAAAGATACTGAGGCCATTTCAGATGCAGAACCGGCACCCAAAGCGCCCTTCGCTTTCTTCCGTCTTGCATCATCTCGATATCTGCTGCCGCAAACATAGCCAGCCGTCGTCCCAAACACCAAAGCAAATACCAAAGCAGCAAAAAGCAAGCAACGTTCTATCATGTTTGCCCAACCTTCAACAGCTTCCGAACAATGGAAACGCCAATCGCCTGCATTCCTAAGGCCGCCGCCAAAAGGACAATTCCCATCGGGCTTTCAAAGAATGGGGTTAAAAACCCCGGCGAGAGCAACGAAAAAACCGCCAGCAGAGCAAAGGGCATTACCGTGACAATCTGTGCGGACAGCTTCGCCTGAGCAGTCTGCGTTCTCAAAGTCCTCTTCAATTCGAGCTCATCGGAAACGGATTGGCGAGCAGCCTCAAGTATTCGCTGCATACTGCCACCAGTTCTATGCTGAATCTCCAAAGCAGTCGCTAAGAAAACCAGCTCAGACTCATTACCGTCAGCTTTGAGCACTGATAGAGCACGATTGAGCCCTCCTCCTGTTTCAAGCACTCCTTCCGCTTCCAGGAACAAGGCGCTTAAAGGCCCTTTAGTGCTTGTCGCAACCTCGTGAACCGTTTGAGGAAGCGAATACCCTACTTGGAAGCATGCTTTCATCGACTGCAGTGCCTCAGGTATTTCTTCCCTGGTTGCCGATTTCCTCTGTTCGGCCTTCCGCACAGCCCACGCATTGACGAAAACAAATAAGCAGACAACAGAGGCAAACGCCGCCAGAAACGAAAGCGATAGAGCGAACATTGCCGCACCAGCCCCCAAAGAAACACCGACAAGGAGGCTTGTTACGGAGATTGCGTTTGTCTCAAAGCCAGCCTTTCTAATTTCCATTGAGACCTTTTCCGTAAACTTCGATACGACAGAGACAGAGAGCAAGGCTTGAGCGAATCGGTTAAACGGCTTCAACCCGTTTCTCAAAAGATAAGACACAATCCCCCTGTCACCTGTCCTAGTTGCCGCAGACCAAGCCCTCAAGCCACCCAACAGCTTTCCTGCGAGCCAAATGAACAGTACGCAACCAGATAGCGCGGCAAGGAAGAACGCCATCAACAGCAAGATGCTCGATGCTTCCATTCCGCCACCTCCCCTTTGGTCGCAATCCTCAAATAGGGAAGGTCGTCAAGCCATGCGGGAAACGAAAGCCAACCAACTTCACCGGTAATAGCATCTTTTCGGAAATAACATTTCACTGCGCATTCCGAGGTCGTCTTATCCCACTCGTATCCAGAAACTTCGCACACTCCCCTTCTTCCATTGGGGTAACGCGTAGTTTGGACAACCAAGTCGATTGCGTTTGCAATCTGCGCCTCGATTATCTCGACAGGAAGCTCTGCACCGTAGCGCACCATCGTTGTCAAGCGCGATACCGCTTCTTCTGGCGAGTTTGCATGCAGGGTGGTCAGAGATCCGTCATGTCCTGTGCTCATCGCCTGGAGCATGTCGAGGGCCTCGGCTCCTCGACATTCGCCAACCACGATTCGATCAGGCCGCATACGCAGAGAGTTGATGACCAGATCTCGAATAGTGACCTCACCAACGCCTTCGGCATTACGCTGCCTTGCCTCAAGGCGAACGACATGAGGATGCTCGGTAAACCTCAGCTCGGCCGAATCTTCAATAGTGACTATTCTTTCACCAGGAGGAATAAGAGATGAAAGAGCGTTCAGCAATGTCGTCTTGCCGCTTCCCGTGCCTCCCGATACCGCAATGTTGCACCTTCTCAACACAGCCCATTTCATCAATACCGCTACCTGGTCATCGAATGATCCGAGCTCCCTCATTTCATCCAAGGAAAAAATATGTGAACGAAACTTTCTAATCGTCACGACAGGTCCATCAAGGGCAAGAGGAGGAATAACAGCATTCACTCGATGGCCCTGCTTAAGCCGAGCATTTACCATAGGCGAGCTTTCGTCGACCCTGCGCCCCAGCGGTCCAACGATCTTGTCGATCAACGCATAAACCTGGGCATCATTGTCGAAGCAGCTCTCCGACTCGAACAGACGCCCCTCTTTTTCGTAATAAAGTGAATTAGAGCCATTGACCATAATCTCAGTGATGCTCTCATCCGCAAGCATCGTCTCCAATGGCCCAAACCCAAATACTTCGTCGAGATAGCTTTCTATCGCCTCACTTTTGCTCAGCGCTTCTGGCGCAAGCCAAGGTTCCTCGTCTAGAACCTTTTCGCAAGTAAGCCTGATCTCATTACGAACTTGGTTAGGATTCCTGGCAATGAGCCTGGCAATTTCCATAGGAGGAAGAATCCGGGAAACCTTGAATTTCAGGGCATCCAGGTCTGAAGAATTGACATTGGAAAGCTTCGGAATACTCCCCTTTATGAAAGCACGGTCCATTAGCGTCATGATGCCCTCCTTTTTCTTAGGCCAGAGAACAACGGCTTCTTCTCACTATGGACAGGCTCGCCCTTCAATGTTTCCAGGCCAGCCCGGGCGTTAGACAATGAATCAACGAGTTCCCTCATACTTTCAACGAAAGGGTTCTTCGATTCCATGAGTTCTAAGGGCAAACCTGCACCAAGAAGTTCGCCTACTTCCCTTCCGCCATCTTTCAATTCGCCAACATGAACCCCATGAAGGGCGCAAGAAACATCAAGAGGCGTTAAAAGAGCATGTCTAGAGCAAAGATTGAGCATGAAGCGAAAAGGCTGAATGGGAATTCCGCACCTCATACATAAGTCAAGAGCACGAGAGCAGGACCTCACCGATGAAGGCCGCTGATCAAGAATGAACAGAACCTGTTCAGATGCTTCTATAACCTGAATATGTAACTCGGACCAGAATGAACCGGTGTTTACGACTACAGCATCAAAGGAAGAGCTTAGGAGGTCTAAGATTTCACTGATGTGCTTTACGACGATCTCCGATCGCTCCAAATCATGTGGCGCGCCGATGACCGCAGGCAAGCCCTTTTCTGGGTGAAGGCGCGCGATTCTTTCCGGTTGAGCAATGACTTCGTCAATACTGAGGGCTTCATCAATGCCTAAAAGAAATCCTGCATCACCGAATTGAAGATCAAGATCGAGCAGGACAGTTTTCAGGCCTCTTTCCTGAAGCAAAACAGCAAGACAAGATGCAACCGTGCTTTTCCCAACCCCACCGTTTCCGCTTACCACGGAAATGATGTGCCCAGCTCTTCTCTCTTGCACGGTCGACGATTTCGGCATCTGCCTGCGTGGCTGTACACGTTGCCGTTTATGCATCGTCGGATTGACTGCCTTAGTATTGCGATTTTCGGAAGCATTTTGCGTAAAACAAGGAGGCTCTTCTATCTGAAGCGACTCAAAATCCTGAAAGTCAAGTTCCGCTCTACCGTTATGACTAACCGGCAACCGGACGGCATTTTTCTCTCCTTTGCGTTGAAGGTAGCGTTTACAAAACTCCGCTTTTCCCCTAACAAGCTCGATTCCCGCAGCCTGACAACGGCTTATCTCAGATCCCGTCCCAGAAAAAGAAATCAATTTAACGTCATTGTTTGCATCATCACGTTTTAATGCAGCTGCAAGGTTAATCCCTTCCATGTCATCCGAGGAAACAACCCATACCTGCTCTAGGGAATCGAGCTTACTAATCGCATTTCTAGCATCTTCGGCGTTGCAGAAAGTCTCTAGCCAAGTTTGAGAAGCAATGTCCTCATCATCCAAGCCAATACAATTAGGATGCCGCAACGATTCGGAATCGATGCACATTACCGTTTTACCGTTCAACGCAATCACCCTGCCTAATCGAAACTATTACCGAATATTTCATCCAGATCGAAATCATCAATGGTCGTCCATTTCGCCAGACAGAGCAGACTGTGCATCTTCATGAG
>CAUASB010000003.1 GCA_958431815.1 uncultured Eggerthella sp.
CCGCATCGGGCCGATTGCAAGGGGGTTTCCGGGATTTTCCGGGGCTCGTCCTCGCTGATTCGCATAAGCCCAGGTCAGAGCGTTGCCGTTTACCTTAAATTGTGAATTTATCTACACATATCGTTTTGCTTGGGTATATCATTGTTATGAGATAGCTTAGAAAGAAGGCGGCTTTATGCCCTATGAAGTAGGCGAATACGTCATCTATTCCTCGTTGGGTATCTGTCAGGTTGTTGAGAACGATGCCCATGTTTCACTTGCTGGGGATGAAGATGAGCTTTACTACATCCTTGCGCCAATCGAAAAACGACTTGGAAAAGCGTACGTCCCCTATTCTAGAAGTTCCGAACTTCGCCACACTCTTAAGAAGGAAGACGCTCTTCATGCCTTGGATGAAGCGGCTGATTTAGAGCCCGACGATTATCAGGACACCAACTCGCACCTTGTTCAAGACCATTTTCGCGAGCTTATTCGCTCCAACAACTTTGTTTCCCTTTTGCTGGTATGCAAGTCGATGCATGTTCGTATACGGGAGCAGGAAAACAAGAAGCACAGCGCTTCTTTGACATACAAAAAGCTCCTTGAAGACGCACAGCGTCGCATCTATGGCGAGCTTTCCATCGTATTGAGCATGGACATCGACGAGGTGCCTTCTTTTGTCGAAAACTACCTTGCCCACCATGAAGAGCATGCGGGATAGCTTCGCCAGCACCTTTCGCTGATTACCTTTAGCAAAGGAAATCGCGGCACACCGGACCATAATGAAGAAGGGCTCGGCACCTATCGATGGTGCCGAGCCCTTCTTGTAGGCAAAGCATGTATTGGAACGTACTTGGAATTTTGCGATATGCCCCATGGACAACGCGTGCTCGCTACAGCGGCAAGCGCGATTCTATAGCCCTTCCCAAAGTTACCTCGTCGGCAAATTCAAGGTCTCCCCCTACGGGCAGCCCGCTAGCGAGGCGAGAAACTGCTACACCTAAAGGCTTTATCAGCCGGGCAAGATAGCTTGCTGTTGTCTCGCCTTCAATATTGGGGTTTGTTGCCAGGATAACTTCCTTGATGGAACTATCGGTAAGCCTGGCCATAAGCTCTGCAATGTGAAGCTTTTCCGGTCCAATGCCTTCAAGGGGCGAAAGGGCACCGCCAAGAACGTGATACACCCCTGAAAAGGAACCGGTACGTTCAATAGGAGGGATATCGCGCGGCTCGGAGACCACGCAGATAACGGTGTGGTCGCGCTTTTCAGATGCGCAGATATCGCATAGGTCGCCCTGGGCGTAATTGAAGCACTGGGAGCAAAAATGCACTGTGTCTTTCACTTCGACGATCGCATTGGCAAGACGAAGGGCATCAGCCTTTTCCTGGTTGAGAATCCAATACGCGATGCGCTGAGCGGACTTAGGGCCAACCCCGGGCAAACGCTCAAGCTCATCAAGCAATACTTGTATTGCGGAAGTTGCATTCACAGAGCGGAACTACCTCATACCAGGAATGTTCATACCGCCCGTTACCGAGCTCATCCGGGCGTTGCTCATCTGGTCAACGCCGCGCAGAGCCTCGTTTACGGCAGCGCATACCATGTCCTGCAGCATTTCCACATCTTCGGGATCGACGGCATCGGGGTTGATAGTGATGGACTGGATGCTCATATCGCCACGGGCGGTTGCGCTAACCATTCCACCGCCAGCGGTGCCTTCGAACGTCATCTCGGCAATTTCCTGCTGAGCCTTCTGCAATTCCTTCTGCATCTTCTGCGCCTGGCGCATCATCTGCTGCATATTCATTCCCATGGTTCTCCTTTGTTAGGGTTGGGCAATCGATCGAATTCGGCTCAATGAGCCACATGCTTTTGCATTGTACCTAATGGCATGCACCTAGTCTGAAAGCTCCTCGAACTTTATGCCTTCGCCAAAGCTTTTGGTAAGGATGCTTTTTATCTGCTCGGCTTCGTTTTGGCCCGAAGCTGCTGCGGGCCTTGCCTGGGATACCGCTGGGGAACCCGAGGCAAACGATGCCGACCCGGCTGCGGAAGGAGCGGCGGCATTGGGAGCGGGCGAAGTTGCGGCAGGGCCACGAGGTGCGGGTGCTGATTGCCCACGTTGTCCAAGCCCAGCCGCCATAACGGGCTGGCCCGCAGGCTGAGCGTAAGGATCTTCGTCGTATTCAGCGGGAACGCTTGCCCCATACACATCGAGGGGAACCTGATCGTCATAAGGCGCAGGAGGCTCGGTTGGTTGACTGGGCGTTGGCATTTGCGAGGGAGCTGTGTAGGCTGGAGTGCGCTGAGCATAGTCAGCCCCGGTAGCCGTAGATGCTCCAGCAGGTTGCGCTGCAGGTGCTTGGGGTTGCTGCGGCTGGCCCCATGCGGGAGAGGACGCAACGTTCTGCTGAGGTACCCCCGCTCCCTGATTTGCCGCACTGTGCGAAGCGGCTTGAGCAGCACGTACCGCGGCAACCGCCTTTGCGGCATAGGGGTTTTTGATTTGTGGCGAAGGGGACGCCGGAGCAGACTGCTGAGCAGATGCCGACTGGGCCGCAGCAGGTGTTTGCGCGCCGCCGGCCAAAGCCAACCGGTAAGGGACGGTGCCGCCCGCCACCGTCTGGATGGTTTTTGCGAGCAATTCCTGAACTTCGGTTTTCTGTGCAGCATTGAAGGCAAACGCGCTGTCTTTGCCGAATTCGACCACGATACCCTGGCCATTCGCTTCAGCGGAAACCTTCGCGTTCATGAACAGGACGCCACGGGCGGGGTTCACTTTCCTGAGGGATGCCGTTACCGAATGCCAAAGACGCTGCACGGCGGCGGGATTCGTCAGATCGATCTGGGCAGTGAGCAAAGCCGATTGAGCCTGCGGTGCGGGAACAGAAGACACTTGGGCAGGTTGGGCTGCCGCTTGAGGCGCAGAGATCGAGACTGCCGACCTACCCGCAGGCATTGGCGCCTGAGAAGGAGCCTGAGCGGAAGCCGCAGGAGCCGACACCGCAAGAGCCGAAGGCGCAGGGGCAGAAGCCGGTGGCACTTGGACCGCTGCAGCGGAAACTTGATGAGCCTGCGGCTGCGAACTTCCTGCCACAGGGGGATGAGGCGACATAGCGGCCGCTGCGATCGGGGATGACACAACAGGCGGCACTGAGCTACCCGATTGCCGGGATGCCACTGGAACAGGCGCCGAAGGTTGCTGAGGCGTTGACGCAGCAGCTTGAGGCTCCGCCCTGGAAGCGGGTTGGGCGGCACTGCTGGACATGCCGTCGAGTCGGCGTTCCAGCTCTTCCACACGCTCCGCCAACGCTTCCAACGTCAAGTCGGATTCAGGACGAACCATGCGAGTAAGGGCGATTTCAAAACTAAGGCGAGGATTGCTGGAAATACGCAGCTCCTTCGCCACGTCGCCCAGCACAATAAGCATACGGCTCAAGCGGTCTTGCCCGAAAAGTTTCAGTTCCTCGATCATCACCGTGCGCGTTGACTCGCTGATTTCGAGCTCGACATCGAGACCAGCCATAGAGAGCAAATACAGCGTGCGCACATGCTCAGACAGGTCTTGAACGAACTGAGCCAGATCGGCACCGGTTTCAACATAGCGGGCAACCCAGTTGAAGCACGCTACCGCATCCCTGCGGCCAATAGCTTCAACAATTTCCGACAAGTCGGCATTATCGAGCGATCCAAGAAGGCTCTGCGCGCCTTCAAGAGTGGCTTTGCCTCCGCAATAGGCAATGAGCTGTTCAAGCGAAGTAAGGGCATTGCGCATTCCGCCCTCTGCGCGATGAGCGATAAGCTCAAGCGCTTCCGCTTCGAACTCAACACCCTCCTTTGCGCATACGGCCCCAAGGCGCGCAACGATGGACTCAATGGAAATGCGATGAAAGTCGAAACGCTGGCAACGGGAAAGGATGGTGTCGGGAACCTTCTGCGGATCGGTGGTGCAGAGGATAAACACCACGTGGCTCGGGGGTTCTTCGATTGTTTTGAGAAGCGCATTGAAGGCCGCCGTCGAGAGCATATGAACCTCGTCGATGATGTAGACCTTCCACGCCCCGCGCGTAGGAGCATAGCTAACGCGGCTGATGATTTCCTCACGCACGTTTTCCACGCCCGTTCGGCTTGCTGCGTCGAGCTCGTAAACATCGGGATGCGTGCCTTGGGCAATGGCCTGGCACTCAGGACAGGTGCCATCGGGTTCGATAGTGGGACCCTTTTCGCACATCAGCGCCTTGGCAAGGATGCGAGCAGTGGTGGTTTTGCCAGTGCCGCGTGGACCGCAGAACAGGTAGGCATGCGAAACCTTGTCTTGCTCGATAGCATTCTTCAGCGTGCGCTCGATATGTTCCTGCCCAACCACATCGGCAAAGGTGGATGGACGGTATTTACGGTACAGCGCCTCCATGCAGAGCCTCCTTCGCGGATGCCCGCAGGCACCGCATTATATCCGCAAGAACGGATGGGTACAGCGCGCCGAGCGGCACGCAAAACGATTAGTTGCCTTATTGATTTTAGCGGGCATTTTCATCGGTGCGTGCATGTTTTGCACGGGCCAGGCGTTCCGCATCGGCGGCAGCCTCGACCTCGAAATCGCGGGTGCCATTCTTACGGGAGGAAAGCGCCGCCTTAACTGCGCCGATAACTGCCGGGGCAACCGAAACGCTCACGATGCCCAGCACGATTACCTCGAAGTGGTCTTGCACGAACGGAACGCCACCGAAGAAGAAGCCAACCAGCACGAACAGAGAGACCCACGAAATGCCGCCAATGCAATTGAACAGGGTGAACTTGGCGAAATTCATATGACCCGTGCCTGCGATGAACGGCGCAAAGGTGCGGAAAAAGGGCATGAATCGCGTAATGACGATAGTAAGTCCGCCGTATTTCTCGAAGAAATGGTCGAGCTTGGCCATGCGCTCGGGGGTAAGGGCCTTGATTTTGCCCGAGTCGATAATACGCGTGCCAAAGAAACGGGCAATCCAATAGTTGGAGGTATTGCCCAGAATTGCCGCCGCATAGAACACCAGAAGCGTTGCCGCAAGGTTCAAGCCACCGCCATCAGCAGAGAACACGCCTGCCGCGAACAGGAGGGAGTCGCCCGGAAGGAACGGGAAGAACACCAAGCCGGTCTCGATGAAAACGATGATGAACAGCGGCGTGTAAACCCATACCGCACCCAATGTCACGATCCAACCAGCAATTGCGCCACGCGGGTCGTGCAGCAGACCCAGAATGAAGTTGATGATTTCCATATGATCCTTCGAGTGTTAAACGGATGTAAAAACATGCCCAAATACACGTTTCGCCGATCAAACTGACCGGCGAAACCAAGTATCCCGAAAAGGCCTGGGCGCTCGTCAGAGGCCCCTTATGGCTGCTTCCTCCCGGACCTGACCAGGTTCAGAACTTGGCGCCGCCCAAGCCCTTTCGGGATACTTCAATGGTGGTTAGTATAGCCCATCGGCGGCCCGAAGAGCGCAAAAGCCTCCTTGACCACCAAATACGCACAGGTTACTGTTGAACGCTCTCCTTTTGGAAATGGCGCCATGCCTTCTTGATAGCAGCAATGCCGTAAAGGCTGCCGCAGAAGCATATGGGGGCCGCTCCTGCCGAAAGCTCCAAAGCGCGGGCAACGGCCTCATGCGCCGAAGATGCGGCTTCAACTTCCACCGGGCTATCCCCTGCGGCAAGCTGAACCGCATCCGCCAGATCGCTTTCGTTCAAAGCACGGGGGTTGTCGGGCTTGTAGCAGATGAAGGCTTTGGCAAGCGGAACGAGCAGCTTGAGCATATGCGCATAGTCTTTATCCGCCATAACACCCAAGCAGAAGACCACGCTCCCCTCTTCGTAACGCGTCGCAAGCTCTTTGCTGAGGGCCCGTACTGCATGGATGTTGTGAGCGCCATCGATGATGGCATCAGGACTATGGCGGAGAAACTCGAATCTTCCCGCCCATTCGGTGGCAGCGAGGCCCTTCCTTATTGCATCTTCGCTGATGTTCCACCCCCGCTGCTGCAGAACAGCACAAGCCTCGATGGCAACCGCTGCGTTAGTGCACTGAAATGCCCCCTGGAGCTGCACCGAAAGGTGCTGGAGCTGCCCATAGGAAAAATCGGTCGTAGAGCCGCTGAGGGCAGCAGCATCCACGTAGCGAACCGAAGTGGCGTAAGCAGATGCTGCTTCGTTGATCCTCTTCTGCGCTTCTGGTTCCTGCGGAGCACTGACTGCAGGGACGCCCTTCTTCAGGATGCCCGCCTTTTCGCCTGCAATCTCGTACAACGTATTGCCCAGCAGAGCGCAATGGTCGTACGAAATAGGAGCGAACACGCATACTTCAGCCGCGCGGATGACGTTGGTGGAATCAAGACGCCCACCAAGGCCGACTTCTGCCACCACGATATCGCACTGCTCTTCCGCAAAATACGTGAATGCGACTGCGGTCATAAGTTCGAATTCGGTGGGATGGCTCGCCATCGATTCGGCAGCATCCTTCACCTTCAGCGTCACTTGAGTCAGACGCTCTTTGGGAATGTTGTTCCCATTGATGCGAATACGCTCTTCGAACGTTTCGATGTAAGGGCTGGTGAACAGTCCCGTTTTATAGCCCGCTTCTTGCAGGATACGGGCTATAAACGAACAGGTTGACCCCTTGCCGTTTGTACCGGCTACATGGACGAATCGAAGCTTGTTTTGTGGGTTTCCCAACTTTTCCAAAAGCTCTTCGATGCGCTCAAGCCCCAGGCTCATGGTGCGCCAACGAGGCTCATTGATATATGCAACCGGATCAAACATGGCTCGTCCAATCTTTGCCGACCACAACCTGGATATTGGTTGAGAGGTTATAGTACACGCCAGCAGATACCGCACGTCCTGTACCCAGGTCTTTTACGATGGCCTCAGCTGCCAGCTTATCGTCATCGGAACGGTAGATAACCAGCGTTTCGTCGTAAACGAACGATTCGGCATTACCGGTGTCCTTGATGGTGTAGCCTGCGTTGGAGAGCACCGAAGCAGCCTGCGCGCTGTAGCCATCGGTGCCAGCGCCGTTCAGCACCGTAACGGTTACCGCGCCCTTGTCGACGCCACTTGTATCAACCGAGGCGTCCATGTTCTGACCGTTTTTGAACTGATCGCAAATCATCGAGAACGATGAAGAGGCAACCGACCATGAGGCCTTACCGCCAGAAGTGGACTGGCTGCCGGGCACCGTGCTCGAATAATAGGTCGCGTTCGGGAACAACGAGGCGATCTTGCCGATTTCGTCATAACTCATATCGGTTTTGATCTTGCCGGCAATGTCGTCGGCACTCATGGCGAAGTCTAAGCCGCCCTTGTCTTCAAGGGCTTGAACGAATGCCGTAAACACTTGGTTCTGAGCATCGGCACGCTGACCGTAGCCGTTGGTGTAGTTCTTTGCGCTTACGTACACCAGCGCCTGTTTGCCGTTGAGCGTTTGCTGGCCTGGGTCAAGCACTGCGGTGCCCACCGTGGGGTCATCGACATATTGCTCAACATTCACGTTCAATCCACCCAGCGAATCAACCAAGGACGCGAAGTCATCTCCTGTGATGCGAACATAGTGGTTGATGTCCTGCCCGATGAGGGAAGAAACCTGCTTTACCAGCTCGCCTTCATCTTTGATATGCGGCGCATCTCGCAGCATCGTGCCCTTCGAAGTGTCGTTCGAATAGCTTGCCGTGATATTGCTGGGGATGTTGAGCATCGAGACGGTATTGTTCTGTGCGTCAACGCGCAGAACCGCCAAGTAACTGGCGCATTCCTCATCGCCACTGCCAGTAAGACCAGCCAAAAGAGTGTACGTGGGAGCATTCGAGCCCGCCGAGACAAGATTCGACGACACGCTATCGTCGTTCAACGCCATGGAAGAAGAGAGCGAGTTTCGATAGGCGCACGTGCCCAGGCTCAGCGCAATAACCACCACGATAATGATGCCAATAATAAGCGTGGCGCGGCTCATGTAATCACGGTGGCGCATGAAGCTTTCCGTTCGGGATTTGCCCATTTGCCTACGCTGCGTACGCTCATCAACCGAGCGGGACTGAATATTGATTTGACGCACTTCGCCCGTGCGACGCTCCGATGGTGCCGTTACACGAGGGCGCGATGCGGCCCGACGCTGAGGCTGAGGCCTGCGCGAACCCGTTGCATGCGAGCCGATAACCGAAGAAGACCAATCGTCTCTCCTGCGAGACGGACGACGGCCGTTGCCACCATGCATTCCTCTGTTGTTTCTGGTTGCCATTGCGTCGTCCTACAGCGTCACACGCTCAACGTTGGCGCCGATAGAGCGCAGTTTGCCTACGTAGTCTTCATAACCACGGTCGATGTGGTGAATGTCGTGAACCACCGTTTCACCCTCAGCAGCGAGGCCGGCAATCACCAAAGCGGCGCCGCCGCGCAAATCGGGCGAGGATACCGGAGCGCCCTGAAGCTCCTTCACGCCCTGAACCAAAGCATGGTGGCCTTCAACCGTAATACGAGAGCCCATTCGGTTAAGCTCGCTGGCAAACATGAAACGATTCTCGAAAATGTTTTCGGAGATAACCGAGTTGCCTTCCGCGAAAGAAGCAAGAAGCATGAACTGAGCCTGCAAGTCGGTCGGGAAGCCGGGGTGGGGCAGCGTTTGAATGTCGGTTGCCTGAAGGGGCTGGGTACGAGACACCGTAATGGAGTCGTCGGAGGTTTCCACAACGCAACCCATATGCTCAAGCTTCATCAGG
Organism: uncultured Eggerthella sp.; assembly: GCA_958431815.1. Taxonomy (GTDB): domain Bacteria; phylum Actinomycetota; class Coriobacteriia; order Coriobacteriales; family Eggerthellaceae; genus Anaerotardibacter. The sequence continues at coordinate 8,728 of CAUASB010000003.1, forward strand.
GCCATACGTAAAAACGAAGGGTCGATTCCCTTTACTGTTACCGGGCCGCCCAAAAGCGCGCCTGCGGTAAGGAAGGTACCCGCTTCGATGCGGTCGCCTACCGTTGTGTGCTCGCAGGGATGCAATTCGGAAAGCTCAACGCCCTTTACGGTGATGGTGGGAGTGCCCGCGCCTTCCACGTGAGCGCCCATTGCGTTCAGCATATTTGCAAGGTCGACGATTTCGGGCTCGCGTGCCGCGTTGTCGATAACCGAAGTGCCCGGCACTGCAACGGCAGCCATGAGCATGTTCTCCGTTGCGCCGACGCTGGGGAACTCCAGCAGAACATCAGCGGCGTGAATACCGTTGGGGGTAGATGCGTACAGATAGCCGTGATTGTTTTCAAACTCGACGCCCATGGCTTCGAGAACCTTCAGGTGCATATCGATTTTGCGGGCGCCAATTTTGCAGCCGCCCGGCATGGCAACACGTGCGCAGCCGAAACGCCCCACCAACGGACCCAGCACCGAAATGCTGGCGCGCATCTTCGACACCAACTCATACGGCGTGTCGCGGCCTTCTGCATGTTCGGTATCAATGGTAAGGGTATGGCCCTCCCATTCTACGGTAGCCCCAAGGCTGCGAAGAACATCATTCATGATCTCGATATCGGAAATATGGGGAATGTTGTGCAGCGTGCTCTTGCCCTGTCCCAACATAGTTGCCGCGATGAGCTTCAATGCGGAATTCTTCGCACCGCTGACCTGAATAGTGCCCGAAACGTTCTTGGTTTCGCGCGCGATAATTACTTCTTCTGACATATCGTATGCACCCAATCTACTTGATGCGGTTTCTTCATATGAGCGCCCGGCGAATGCAAAGCGCACGTATTTCATTTATAGCCCTATTATGCAGGCAAGCCCTCCCAGAGAAGGGTTTTACCCCAAATCTCTGGAAGGGCTTGCAGAAAAAGCAGATGTTGAGTTCGCTTATTCGCCCAGCATGAAGCGAGTGAAGGAAACGATCTCGATGGTGGTGCCGAGAGCCTTGGCAACCTCTGCCGTGTACTCGTTCACGGACTGGTCGGGGTTCTTTACGAAAGCCTGCTCGGTAAGGCAGTTTTCCTTGTAGAACTTTTCCATACGACCGGTAGCGATCTTTTCCTGGATGTTCTCGGGCTTGCCGGATTCAGCAGCCTGAGCCTTGTAGATGCCCATCTCGTGCTCTACAACAGCAGGATCAACGGAGTCGCGCGTAGCAGCAACGGGGCTTGCAGCAGCAACCTGCATTGCAACGTCACGGCCGTACTTCTTGAAGTCGTCGTTGGATGCGAAGGATGCATCGCCGAGCTTGAACTCTACGAGAACGCCGATCTTGCCGCCGCCATGAACGTAGGAGGAAACAGCGCCTTCGGGCTGCTCTGCCAGAGCGAAGCGGGAGAGCTGGATGTTTTCGCCGAGCGTGTGGATAGCGTCGGTTACAACAGCCTCAACGGTTTCGCCTTCGATTTCGGAAGCCTTGAGGGCATCGAGGTCGGCGGGCTTGTTGGCGAGAACTGCCTGAGCGATCTTCTCTGCATAAGCATGGAACTTCTCGTTCATGCCTACGAAGTCGGTCTCGCAGTTGAGCTCAACGAGAGCGCCTGCATGGCCGCACTCGGAAACGAGAGCCAGTACGGTGCCTTCGTTGGTTGCACGGCCAGCCTTCTTGGCTACAGCGGCAAGACCGCGAGTACGCAGTACGTCTACGGCCTTTTCGAGTTCGCCTTCAGCCTCTACGAGAGCCTTCTTGCATTCCATCATGCCAGCGCCGGTCATCTCGCGGAGTTCCTTAACGAGAGCTGCGGTGATTTCAGCCATGGTAATTCCTTTCAGATAGAACCCTCGCCCAAAGGTTAGGGCGAGGGAGAAATTGCAAGGGATTCGATTGGTGCTTATTCAGCAGGGGTTGCCTCTGCAGCAGCTTCAGCTGCGGGCTCTGCGGTCATGTCCTCTACGGTGACAGGAGCGCCAGTACCAGCGATTACCGCATCAGCAACGAAGTCTGCGAGCAGACGTACGGAACGGATTGCGTCGTCGTTTGCGGGGATACCGAAATCAACGTCGTCGGGATCGCAGTTGGTGTCGAGGGTGCCAACAACGGGGATGTTGAGGCGATGGGACTCGTGGATGGCGATCTGCTCACGGTTGGTGTCAATGATGAAGATCATGTCGGGGATCTTCTTCATGTTGCGGATGCCGTTGAGGTTGGTCTGCAGCTTAGCGAGTTCCTTCTTCAGCAGGATCTGCTCCTTCTTGGGCAGAAGCTCCATGCGGCCGTCGGATTCCATTGCCTCGAGCTCTTCCATGCGCTGAACGCGGGAGCGGATGGTGGTGAAGTTGGTGAGCATACCGCCGAGCCAACGAGCGTTTACGTAAGGCATGCCGCAGCGGTTAGCAGCGTCGGCGATGGATTCCTGAGCCTGCTTCTTGGTGCCTACGAACAGGATCGTGCCGCCCTTTTCAGCGCAGCGGGAAACTGCAGTGTAAGCAGCGTCGAGACCGTACATGGTCTCCTTGAGGTCGATGATATAGATGTCGCCACGGTTGCCGAAGATGTAGGGCTTCATCTTGGGGTTCCAGCGACGGGTCTGATGACCGAAGTGGGTGCCTGCGTCGAGCAGGGTCTGTACAGTGATCTTGGACATTCTTTCTCCATTCGTTGTGCCTCTGCACGAGATCAATCCTTTGTTCGCAACCGCCATTGCGGCCACTGGCGAACGCAAGTCCTTCGTGCATGTGTATTAAAACAGCCTTTGCAGTATATCAGGCATACGGGCAGGCGCAAGCAAATGAAGAAATAAGCCACAAACCTTTACGGCGACAGCATAACGTCTGACGTTGCGCCCAACAAAAAGAGCGCTAAGCCTTTCGGCTCAGCGCTCTTTTGAAAGTAACGGTAGTTGAAACGAGCCGTCTAGCCAGCCAGAACGTCCAAGCTGGTTGCACCGGCAACAGAGCCATCAGCTTCTGCTGCCTTGATCTGCTCGTCGGTGTAGCCCAGGCTGCGCATGATGTCTTCCGTTGCGGAGCCGAGCATGCCAGTGGGCGTGTAGTCGGGAGCGGATTCCTCGGATTCGAACTGAATAGGAGGCGTGGGAACCCAGCGCTCTGCCTCGGGGTACTTGATCTTTACCAGGTAGTCGTTTACCAGGGCGTTCTGGTCTTCGTACACATCGCTTGGCAACTGGCAGGGTTCGCAGGGGATGCCCGCGTCCTTGAAGATTTTGAGAGCTTCAGCGGCTGTCATCTTGCCCAGAGCCTCGTCCATGATGCCCACAACTTCGGCATTCAGGCCATCGGCGTTCATCTTGTTGCAGTTATTCAAGCGCTCGTTGCCGATAAGGTCTTCACGACCGATAAGGCCCATGATCTTGTCGTAATCGCGATCGTATTCGGGGTCGCACATGGCGATAGACTTGCCATCGCCTGCGGTGTAGACGTTGTTGAAGGGGCAGATAACCTCAAGACGGCTCTTAGGATAGGGGTTGCCGTACTGAGCCGAGATCATGCCCGTCATCAGCGTGTAGATTGCAGCATGCTGCAGCGCGCACGTTACGTACTCGCCTTCGCCGGTTTGGTTGCGACCGATGATTGCTGCGCAAACACCGGCAGCCAGGAACATGGAAGCCTGGAGATCGCCATAGCCGTTGGTGGGAATCATCGGAGCATCGCCGCGATTTACCGTGGTGCCGAATACGCCGCCGCGAGCCATGTAGCACGTTACGTCAAAGCCCGGATCGTCCTTTTCGGGACCCTTCTTGCCGTAGCCCAAGCCGTGAGCCATGATGAGCTTCGGATACTTGGCATGCAGGGTTTCCCAGTCGAGGCCCATCTTCTTCAGAGACTTGGTACGGGTATTGGTGAGGAATACGTCAGCGTCAGCAAGCAGCTTGTCCATTACCTCTGCGCCAGTTTCGCTTTTCAGGTTCAGCGAGATGAAGCGCTTGTTCAGGTTGCACATATCAAATGCAAGGTTTTCATCATCGGACATAGGCATGTTGAATACCGCCGCCTGGGTAACACGCAGCGGATCGCCCTTCGCTGCTTCGACCTTGATAACATCGGCGCCCCATTCGCCAAGAACGCGGCCGGTTGCCGGCGTTGCCATGTAGGTGGTGAGGTCGATGACCTTGATTCCCTTAAGTGGTTTCATTGGATCTCCTTTCCCCTCCCCGGGCTGCCCTTTGCACGAACGTTGCACGCGCAGCGCCCCTTGGTGCGCACATTGCGCCCGAAGAATCACAAACCATTGCAATTATTATAGATTAGTAGGAGCGAAGCTATGGATCGAAGTTATTGCTTTAGGTAATAGACCCAGTTGAAATTGTTAGAAACGGCATAGGGAATGCAACGAAACCCAACATGCTGTTGAAGATCGAGGGTCCGAACCCATTCCTTCCCGAAATAGAAAAGCGGGACCCAGTTGCCGTTTTTTTGACATTGGGGCCCGCTTCTAACAATTCGGTTTTGTGTCCAGGCTATTTTCCGTCCCTCAGTGCTTCGAGCTTGGCAAGCGTTTCGGGACTGATGCGCTCGGCCACCGTAGCGCGACGATGCACTTCAATGGAGCGGTCGCGCTGGGCTTCGTCGCCTAAGTCTTCCATTTCAAGGCTGAAGCCGTTTGCGCTCATGCGATCGACGCCGCCTCCGAACACGGTGTCTTGGATGGTAGCGTCGCTGGTAACCACCATCACCTCAAGGTGGTTTTCACGCGCATCGTGCGCAAGCTTTTCAATCACTTTGTCGGCAGATGAACCATACGGGGAAAACTTCACCTTCACTCCCCCGATGCGCTCGGTTTTGCCGGCGGATTCGGGGTTATCGGCTGCATCGAACACGATAATGGCCTTATATTCGGTGCCTGCAAATGCTGCGACATCACTGATCAGCGCTTCACGGACCTTGTTGAAGGTTTCGTGCGTGTAGTCTTCTTCGCGGCGCATATGCACATAGCGCTGCCCGCTACGCAGCACATTGTAGCCATCGACGATAAGAAGCTTGTTTCGCTTTTTAGCCACGGCACTGCCTCATCCACTCGTACATGCAGGCGGTAGAAGCCTGGGCGACGTTCAAAGAGCCCACTTCGCCTGCCTGGGGCAGGGCAACAAGGAAATCGCAGCGTTCCTGGGTAAGACGCGCCAGGCCTTCGCCTTCGTTGCCCATGACCAAAACCAAACGGCCTGCCAACGGTGAATCCCAAATGCACTGCTGGGCTTTTTCGGATGCACCGGCAACCCAGAAGTTTTCCTTCTTCAGGTTTTCGATGGTTTGGGCAACATTACTTACCTGGGCGATTTTGATATGGGAAACCGCACCTGCAGAGCTTTTGTACGTGGCAGCGGTAACGCGCGCTGAACGTTTGCTGGGGATGATGATGCCCGATGCACCCACCACTTCGGCGGAGCGGGCGATGGCGCCCAAATTGCCCGCATCAGTGATGTGGTCAAGCACAACAATAAGTGCCTTGCCGTCGTTTGCTTCAGCATGCTTGTTGGCCGCGATGACGATTTCGCCCACGCTGGAATACTGATACGAACCGGTTTCGAGCATAAGCCCCTGGTGAGATCCGCGCGCGGAGCGCTCATCCATTTCGTGACGCTTTATCTGCTTCACGGAGATTTTCATTTTATGGGCGCGGCGAATCACTTCATCGACCGCTTTATCGCCTTTGAGGCCTTCTGCAACATAAAGGCGCTTAACCGGAACGCCCACCTTCAAAGCTTCCAGAACCGGACGCTTTCCTTCAATATATTCAGCCATGAACAAGCCTTTCGAACAAAATAATGTATCAAGCAATGATAGCGCACCGAAATGCACGAAGCCGCATTCTGCGCCGAAGGGAAAAGCGAATTTGCAAATCGGCGTTGTGCACCAGCCAAAGCGGCAGATCGAATTCCCATACTGGAACATGCCGTTGGCTTAACGAGCCGCTGAGCTGTCCTGGAAACTCAGAAACAAAAAACCGCCCGAAGGCGGTTCAATACTCTTAGATTTGGCTGGGCCAGCAGGATTCGAACCTACATAACTGGTACCAAAAACCAGGGTCCTGCCATTGGACGATGGCCCAGCGTATATGCCCTATGGGCGTTTTGGCATTATAGCGTATTCAGCAGCGTCAAGCCAAGGGCGCACGTGAATCGTCGGCAAAATCAGCGCACACGCAATTCCCAAAACGCAACGGCGCTTGCTGCGGCAACGTTGAGCGAGTCGACGCCGTGGGCCATGGGGATCTTCACTGTGTAATCGCATGCGGCAATGGTGTGCTGCGAAAGGCCATCTCCTTCCGTGCCCATGATAATGGCCAGCTTTTCGCATTCCTTAAGCTCGGGGCAATCGAGGCTTACCGAGTTATCGTCAAGCGCCATGGCGGCAGTTTTGAACCCAAGGCTCTGCAGCTTGGCAATTCCGCCACGGGGCCATTCCTCCCCCGGCGCTTCGCCAATGCGCGTCCACGGCACCTGAAACACCGTACCCATGGAAACGCGTACGGCACGACGATATAGCGGATCGCAGCATGCCGGTGTGCACAGAACCGCATCGATGCCCAAGGCGGCAGCGCTGCGGAATGCCGCGCCCACATTGGTGTGATTGGTTATGTCTTCCAGAATGGCGATGCGACGGGCGTTCGCCACCACTTCCTCTACTGTCGGCAGAGGCTTGCGGCGCATGGCGCACAGCACCCCGCGGGTAAGCTCGTAACCTGCCAGCTTTTCGACCTCTTCAGCTGGCATGACGAATACGGTAAGACCCCCTTCTTCAACGGGCTTGTCGCCTCCCATACGCTCTATCAAGCCCGCCATGCGCTCAAAGCGATGTTCGGGTACCAAAAGAGACAGGGGCTGGTACCCCGCCGCCAAAGCACGATCGATCACCTTGTCCGATTCGGCAATGAAGATCCCCTTTTCGGGCTCAAGCCTGTTACGTAGCTGAAGCTCGGTTAAGCGCGCATATACGTCAAGGCGCGGGTCTTCAAGTGAGGTGGGATGCTCGATCATCGTGGTCCTTTGTCTGTGAATGGAAAATCGGCGGCTTTTATCTTAGCGCACAGCGTCAAAACCAAAAATCAGGGCTTTCTTGGCAAAATAGTTGAGTTAAGAACGATGGCTAACCCTGCAACAGAGCAAAACAGTACTAATTTGAGCTGAAAAACGCCGTTTTATACAACATAATCATATGTTTTGTATAAATAACAGTCTTGGTCAGTAAGAGCAACCATTCTTAGGTCGATTTTTCTGCCAGCAAAGGGCCTTTATCTGGTTCCGAGGTACCGAATCAACGCCGAGTTCGGGCCGCCAGGTCAAAGCCGGGCTGGCGCAAAAAGCGCCGGCAAGCGGCCAGGGCACCGAACTACACCACCAGCATCGCCAACAATGGCAGCGAAACGAGCGAAAGAATGGTGGTGATGAACGTGCCGCGCGACATGGTCACAGTGTCGCCCCCGTATGCAAGACACATCATGATGCCTGAAGAGGCGGCGGGCATAGCAGACTCGATAACGATTACCGCCAAAATATAGGGGTCGTGGATGAACAGGCCGCCAACGAAGAAGATAAGCAGCGGCACCACCGCCAAACGCATGATCGAGGTCAGGTAGCTCCAACCATCGTTGAGCATCTGTTTGATGGGCTGTTTTGCCAGCGTTGACCCGATAACCAGCATGGCGGCGGGTACCGTCATCTGACCAAGTAGGTTGCAGGTTTGCCCCACATAGCCGTCGTCGGTGATGCCGAAAAGAGCCAACGCAACCGCGGCAAAACAGCTGATCAAACATGGACTCAAGAGCTGCTTGCCAATAGCCTTGAGCTGCTCTTTGACAGGCTTTTTCGCGGCAACGCCGTCATCACCCGTACTTGCAATGAACAGCATTCCCACCGAAAACAGGAACACATTGTAGGGGATGTTGTAGATGGCGGCATACAGCACCGAATCGCTTCCCATGATGGCGCCGACTACCGCAAAGCCGATGAATCCCGTGTTGCCGAATGAAATCAAGTAAGCGTGCGCTCCTTGGGCGGGTTTAGGAACCCCGCGATATACCACTTTCACGAAGACCCATGCAAAGAGGCACACGAAAATATACAGCACCGTGGAGTACACCATCACCATGACGATGGTCTGCGAGTCGGGCAGATTGCTGTTTCCCAAAACCGAGTTCAAGATCATGCCCGGCAGCGTTACCGTCATGACCAGTTTAGAAAGAAGCGCATCGAAATCGTCGTTCATCAAGTAGAGCTTGCGGGCAACCGCACCCAGCAACACAACGGTGAACAGGATGAGCATCTGCAGACCTGCATGCTGAAGCACTTCCACGAACAGTCCCCTTCCCAACCTGCGACGCTGCGTTTTCAGGCGCACCGCAATTATAGGGGAAGGGCACCAAAGAAAGCGGAAAAGCGACGGCACACCGGGCAAGCGAACAGGGCTGCGCCCCCCTCGCAACAAATCGAACGGTGAGACAAGCAAACATGAGCCGCGCCGAATGAACAGCCTATCGAACTACGTATTCGATCGGAAAGGGCTTTGTGGTCGTGAGCCGCAAAAACCCGTCTACACCACGATAAGCGCGATCACCGGCAGTGTCACCAGGGAAAACACCGTGGTGAGGAACGTACCGCGCGACATAGTGCGGGTGTCGCCGTCGTAGGCCAGGCACAGCATGGTGCCGTTAGATGCCGCAGGCATAGCGGCAAGCAGCACCAAGATGGCAAGCAGGTACGAATCGTCCACGAACAAGCCGAAGAAGAAGTACATGCCTACCGGCACAACAATGAGACGGATGAACGTGGTGAGGTAGCTCCAACCGTCGAAGAGCATTTCACGCACGGGCATCTTCGCCAGTGTAGAACCGATGATGAGCATTGCAGCCGGTACCGTCATGCCGCCCAAAATGCTGCAGGTTTGGCCAATGGGACCATTGTCGGTGATATGCAGCAAAGCCAACGCCATAGCAGCGTACGAAGCCAGCATCACGGGCTTGGTAAGGGTATGTCCCAAAGCCTTCAGCTGCATTTTCAGGCTGCGCTTTTCCTTTGTCTGCTCATCGTTTCCGGCAACGAAGAACACGCCTAGGGAAAACAACACCACGTTGAACACGATGTTGAACACTGCAGCATACAGAACCGCGCTGTCGTCGAAAATAGCCGCAAGCACTGCAAAACCCAAAAAGCCCACGTTGCCGAACATCATCATGAAGGCATGCGCGCCGCGCGCAGGGCGATCGAGCTTGCGGTACACGATATGCGCAACGGCGTACGAAAATACCGTGGCAACAACGAAGTACAGGGCTGCGTAGCCGAACATGGTAAGAATCACTTCATCGGGAGGCAGCTGGCTATCCGAGAGCACCGAATTCAGAATGGTGGCAGGAAGGGTAATGGACATCACTAGCTTGGAAAGGTTGCCATCGAACAGGTCGTCAGTCATGCGCTTTTTCCTTGCCACAAAGCCACATAACATAATCGCGAACAACATCAGCATCTGCGTAAACGTGTGCTGAAATACCTCCATTGAAGTAAGGCCTTCTTCCCTTGCATTCCTTAATAAACAACATCAATAACCAACGAACACGTTCAATAGGCCGTTGGCCCGCACGCGAGGGTACTCCTGCTTGGAGAGTGAAGTTACGGAATGAATCATTCTTCACAAAACCATAGCAATAGGAAATGAAACCACGTGTTAAAGCGGTAAAACCAGAAGCGGAAAAGCAAAGACGATGCGCTGGCGAGCACAGGCAAAGCGAATACAAGGCACAGTCCCAGCGGTCATGCCGCAATACTTCGAGCCTTAACGCCGTGCCGCCAAATACTGGTCTGCAGGATGCCGCACACCTCCCAGCGCGCAAACCGAGCACAACAAAAAAAGCGCTCCCGAAGGAGCGCTTTTCATTGCACGAGTGAGTGTACGGGGCTTACATCATGCCCATGCCGCCGCCCTGGCCTGCGCCAGCGAGTGCGGACAGGTCGGGACCTTCCTTGGGGATCTCGTTGATGGTTGCCTCGGTGATGAGGATAAGGCCAGCAACGGATGCAGCAGACTGCAGAGCGGTACGCGTAACCTTCACAGGGTCGGAAACGCCCATTTCAATCATGCTGCCCTCTTCGCCGTTTGCGAAGTTGTAGCCTTCGCCCTTCTTGAAGGCCTTGGCCTTCTCAACGATGACGGAGCCTTCGTAACCAGCGTTGGTTGCGATTGCACGCATAGGAGCCTCGAGTGCCTTGCGGATGATGTCGACGCCAACCTGCTCGTCTGCGTTCGAAACCTCGACCTTGTCGAGTGCCTCGATTGCGTTGATGAGGGCTACGCCGCCGCCAGCAACGATGCCTTCCTCAACTGCAGCACGGGTTGCCTGCAGAGCGTCTTCGATACGGCTCTTCTTTTCCTTGAGCTCGGACTCAGTTGCAGCGCCAACCTTAAGAACAGCAACGCCACCGGAAAGCTTGGACAGGCGCTCCTGCAGCTTTTCCTTATCGAAGTCGGAGGTAAGGTGCTCCATTTCGTTGCGCATCTGGGCAACGCGAGCCTCAACGGCTGCCTTGTCGCCAGCGCCGTCGACGATAACAGTTGCGTCCTTGGAAACCTTGACGGTCTTAGCGGTACCAAGAGCATCAACGGTAACGTCTGCAAGCGTCATGCCGAAGTCCTTGGAAACAACCTTGCCGCCGGTAACAACAGCGATGTCTTCCAGGATGCGAGCACGACGATCGCCGAAGCCAGGAGCCTTGATGGCAACTACGTTCAGGGTGCCGCGCAGCTTGTTCAGCAACAAGGTGCCCAGAGCTTCGCCCTCAACGTCTTCAGCAACGATGAGCAGCGGACGACCAGACTTCATGATGCCTTCCAGCAGGGGAACCATGTCCTGAATGGAGGTTACCTTGAGGTCGGTGAGCAGGATGTACGGGTCGTTCAGAACGGCTTCCATACGCTCGGAATCGGTTGCCATGTAAGGGGAAATGTAGCCGCGGTCGTACTGCATGCCCTGAACAACGTCGATGTCGATGCCGAAGGTCTGGCTGTCCTCAACGGAGATTGCGCCGTCCTTGCCAACTTCGTCCATTGCCTCAGCGATCTTTTCACCAATAACAGGGTCGCCAGCGGAAATGGTGCCGACGTTTGCGATCTGTTCCTTGGTGGAGATCTCGGTTGCGTCTGCCTTGATGGCGGCTACAACGGCGTCGGTTGCCTTGTCGATGCCGCGGCGGATGCCCAATGCGTCAGCGCCAGCAGTTACGTTGCGCAGGCCCTCGCTTACGATAACGTCAGCAAGCAGGGTTGCGGTAGTGGTGCCGTCGCCCGCAACGTCGTTGGTCTTAACAGCTGCTTCCTTAACCAGCTGAGCACCCATGTTTTCCACCGGGTCTTCGAGCTCAACTTCACGAGCAACGGTAACGCCGTCGTTGGTTACCAAAGGAGCGCCGAAGGAACGCTCCAAGGCAACATAGCGGCCCTTAGGTCCAAGGGTTACCTTTACAGCGTCTGCGAGCTTCTTAACGCCCTCGGCCATACCAGCGCGGGCATCAGCCTCGAACTTGATTTCCTTAGCCATATTGAAATTCCTTTCAAATGAAGTAGTACCGAATGAAGCGCGGTATTGCGCGCCAATGTGCGCCGCCCCGAGTTATGCGGCCACTTGGCTTGGCTACTCTGCGTAAACAGCGTAGATGTCGTCTGCGCGAAGGATCAGAACCTTTTCACCCTCAACGCCAACTTCGGTTCCGCCGTACTTGCCGTACAGAACATGGTCGCCAGCCTTAACGGGCATGGGAAGGTGCTCGCCCTTGTCGTTCACCCTGCCTTCGCCAACTGCCAGAACAACGCCGGACTGGGGCTTTTCCTTAGACTCTGCAGCGATGTACAGACCGCCAGCCGTAGTTTCCTGAGCCTCGTCCTGCTTGACGATGATGCGATCACCGAGCGGCTTGAGATTCATAGCATGCTTCCTTTCGCCATTTTGATTCGCACCCAGCGTGGGGCGCGTTTGTTACCAAAGCTTTAGCACTCACTAGTAAGGAGTGCTAACGGGTATACATACTAGCAACTTCAAGCACGAATGCAACTGTTGGTGGAGAAAACTTGAGTGTGTGGCACTTAGATATTTAGCATGACGGTAAAAGAAGATAACAGGTGTTTGACCTGGGATTATTCGTTGCAGTTTTGCAAATTTCGCACCGTTTTCAAAGCAAGGTAACGCAAGGTTTCCCGTTTCGTTACCTCCCTGTTGCCAAATTTTTTGGCACTCAAAGGGCTTGAGTGCTTGCAAATACAGATGCTGCCCACCTACCGACCACCTCTGGCTAAAGCCGAATTACCGCGCAGCCTCCCAATTAAGTTGATAGCGCGTTGCGCGGGCAGCACCCGTCTTCAGTACGGTTCCTTCTTTGACCATCTTCTGCAAGGCGCGCTCGATGGTTCGCGCGCTAAGCGTTGGGCAAAGCTCGCCGATTTCGCGCTTTGAAATGGGAACGATGGCCTTCATCAGGCTGGCCTTGATTAGCTCTTCGTTTCCGTTTGAGCCATTAAGCAAGTTCAGCCTTTCATCGAGCTCGCGGTAACAGGAATGCACCATGCCAAGGAAGTAAGTGACGAATGGCAAGTAGTTGTTCTTGTGCTCGGCCCACCCAAGTGAACTTTCCTGCAGCACTTCATAATACGTTTGCTTGGTGCGTTCAATTTCCCGTTCAAGGGAAAGGTACTTCCCTGCCATATAGCCGTTTTGGTACAGCAGCAACAACATAAGAAGCCTGCTCATGCGGCCATTACCATCTGCGAAGGGGTGGATGCTCACGAAATCGAACACAAATTGGGCAACGCATAATAATGGGTTGAACACCCTTTGCTTGATTGCTTCGCTGTACGTCCCACAGAGAGACTCAATCGCCCCTGGCGTTGCTGCCGCGCTCGTCGGGACAAAACGTGTTCGAAGCTCGCCGGTGGGTAGCCTTTCGACAATGGCGTTATCGGAATCTTTCCATTTACCGGCGAATGCCACTTCTTCATACCTATATAAGTCGCGATGCAGTTGCAAGATCACGTTAGGCGTTACCGGCATATAAGCGTAACGTTCGTGAATGAGGTCCAGCACATAGCGATAGCCAGCAATTTCGCACTCATTGCGATTCCGCGGTGCAACCTTTTCCGCTGCAAGGGCTTCAAGGCGGGCGTCCGTTGTTTCAATGCCCTCGATCTTGTTGGAGGAGCCGATGCTCTGCACGCGCGCAACAGCCGCCAGCTTCTTGAACGGTTCAGGATTCAAAGCCTGGTACAAATCCTGCTTTCCCTTGTATTCGTGAATAGCAACTACCGCATCCATGGTTACCGGGGTACAAATGCTTGGTAGCGAAACGCTGTAGTCGAATTCCATAAGAGTATCCTAGCCAATAAATCGAGTATCTTAGCCATTTTAACTAATTTGGCTAAGATACTCGAGAATGTAGCGAGATACTACAGCACCGCTATTTCCTTTGGCAGTGGCGTGCGCTCATGTTCGCCAGGCCAAATGTGCTGGTCGATGAAATCGAGGATAAGGTTTATCTCTTCATCGGTTTTCATCTCTTCGGCACCGTGATCGGCGTTGGGGAACAGCTTCAGCTTCGCATGACCTTCGCCGCAGGTTTCGTTGATCATGCGAACCATCGCAACCGATTGCGTGTAGGGAATGATGCGGTCTTGCACGCCTTGCAAGAAATAGGCAGGCGGGAAGTCTTCGTTCACGAACTTGATAGGGCTTGCTGTTGCGGCAATTTCCGGGTTGTCGATGCAGCTTACGCCCATAAGCTGGTTGTGCATTTTGCCCATGCCCTTTTCGCCGGTATCGCCACGGGCAGTGTGGCCGTCAGTCGCGGCAGCCTGATCTTCGGGCGTGGTGCGATCGCATAAGTCGAGCTGGTACATGTCGGTGGGCGAATACACGCTGATAAGGCACTGCACCGCATCGGATTGGTCCACGTTGCCGTAACGTCGCCCGTTCATTGCAGGGCGTCCCGCCAGGGCGGCAACCATGCAAGCCAGATGCCCACCTGCAGAATTGCCCATGAGGGCAATGTTCTCAGCGTTCAGGTTGTATTCGGCAGCGTGGGCGCGCAGAAAGCGGATTGCCGCGCGAACATCTTCCAGTGGTTCGGGCCAACGCACATCGGGCACCAGGCGGTACTCGGCACAGGCTACGGCATAGCCTTGCGAAGGGAACTTGAACACGCCCGGCATGGTGTTTTCACGCTTGTTGCCCGAAACCCAACCACCGCCATGCACGAACACGATAAGAGGAAACGGCCCCTCCCCTTCGTTTGGCAACCACAGGTCAAGCACCTGGCGCGGATCTTCATCGGCATACGGCACGTCCAAGTAACAGCGCTCGAACTGCGCCGGATTGATCTCCCTAAAACTCCCCATAGCGATTCCCCTTTCGCTTATATAAAAGTAAGGCGAGCAGAAATCCTGCTCGCCTTTGAGTTTAGATCGTAAAGATAACTCGCTACTTCCCTTCATCAAACAAAAACGAAGTATCGATATCACGATATACAGCCTCTAAATCTTTATCTAGCTTACGAACCACAGAATCATGCCTCATTTCTGGTTTATCGTACAGAATCCATTTTGCTTGCTGAAAGCCATATTTCGCAAAAGCAAGCCACTCCGTATAGTTGATGGCTGTATAGAAATCGGGTTTATCGAGAACAATATTAACTGCAACTTTGCCCGCATTTATACCCACAGCAGCACTATGTGCAATAAACAACATTGTTGCGAGCTTTGGATTCTTAACTCTATCCAATGATACAGGGATCGATTCCGCTATAGTATGCCCTTCCGAAATACGCTTTAAGCCATAGCCAAGCCTTACAGCCGCCTCAACAAACATAGTCGGAATAGACAATGAGCAGAAATGCTTGAAATCGTAGCCCTCGGCATACATGCCCTGAGCGATCTCGGCAATCGTTTGGTCATCCTTGCCAATATGTCCAAATTGTGCGAAGTTAAACAAACTTGCCAGCGGAACCGGCAAGCCCATCGGTGTATTCACGTCAGAGAAGAAATGGCGGATCTGCTTCGCAACTGCCGCGAACACATCACGCTCGGTACGATCTTTGTAGCATTCCATAATCTGAATGCGAAAAACACCATTTTTATCAATGGTCGTCATAGTTCCCGACATTATATCGGCAACTCCGACTATCAAACCAACAAGAGGGTCATGCCCAAGCGAATAAAGCCTCTGGTAGTAAGCGGACAGTCCCTCAACCCATTCAGCGGTATTCCTATTATCTTGAGCATCGTAAGGGACCTTCGTAAAAGGCTTTTCCGCAAGTTTGCTCATTTCCTCTTCAGGAAACCTATTCTCTACATAAGCCCTTATGGAATTCGCCAAAGGCCCAGCCTGCACACCATCTCTTGTTTTAGAAAGAGCGCCAACCAAAAACGCATCGACTAGACCAGCAATAACGCCTGCACCTATGCATATCGAAATCTCAAGGGCATCTAGTCGATAAGCTTCATTGAACTTTTCGTTCAGCTCTTTTATCGCGACGGGGTTTTCTTTCAGGTCCTCTTCGCTAAAAAGCTCCTCGACCTCATGGTCTATCCCAACCTTGGCCTCGGCATCTCCCAAAACCTCTTCCCACGATGGAATGTGAGGGCAAGCCTTGCCCCTATCTTTCTTGGCAGTTTCTTTTTCAGGCAACTGATAGCCCAAAGACTGAAGCAAATTTTCGCTAGAGGAGACCCTTTCGTCGAGCTCGGAAATATCCAGTGATTCGAAATTGTTCAGCTGCTGGCGGTGACTCGCTAAAACGGTATCGATTTGACGAGCCGTTTCTTCCCTTTTCATTCTTCACCGAGATCCTTAGCAAGGTCGGAGACCGCTCGCTCCAACAAGATATTTAAACTATTCAAATAATCTAGCCGTTCTTTGTTTGCCTCGTTTTCCTCATGCAACTCTTCGATAATGGCCTGATGCTTTGCAAGCGCTTCTTTGTATAGACGCTGCTTCTCCTCCTCGAGCTTCTTGCCTTTGAGGTTAGAAGCGACCGCATATCCACCAATCCCTAGTATCGCAACAGGCGCTGCGAGAACCCCAACACCGGCCGCCATGCCGCCGCCAACAAGACCTCCAGCCGCCGCAAGACCGGATGTAATGCCCGCTGCAGAAAAACCTGTCGTTCCTAGCCCATACAAGGCCAAAAATCCTATTGCACCGCCAGCGCCAGCGCCAGCAACACCCGCCGCTAAATCCGCCTTGTCCAGAAGGGCGCCTCTCAAAACATCTGCAATTTGGCTCGTGTCGATGGTACGGTTTCTATCAGACAAAGCAGCATCAGCTTCGTAAAGAACATTGGCAACTTGCTGCAACGAGGCACTATTGCGAAACGTCATTGCATTTTTCTCAAAAACCAAGCTCCCTGCATCGCCAACCGCCTTTCCAACATTCCCCGCAGCCTTCCCTACTTCACTCGCCGCTTTACCAGCAGCCCTTCCCGCCTCATTAGCCGCCTTGCCCGCCTCATTTGCAGCCTTTCCGGCTGCATCGGCAGCCGCCTTCGCCGCGCCAGCGAAAAAACCGCCCACTGCCCCAAACGGATTCTTGTTTTCATTTGGCATGATGCCCCTCCATATCAATCAAAACACCCACCGACCGCTTATCTAATCTAGGTAGACGCACCCTCCGATCGGCCTGCATCTTTTCTCGTAAGCCCTTATTGCCAAGATAAAATCGCGTTGTTTACGTAAACGAAAGCGATAAACAGCACCGCGATTAGCGCTGCTGCGACTACCGCTAGGGTCTTTCCGTTCTTCATTTTCCTTCCCTATCCACGATACTTGTATTCGAATTCGTACCCATCGCCCAGCGCTGCGGTAAACATATCGGTTAGGTTCGATTCGGCATTCGCTTTTGCCTGGTTCAGAAGATCACCATCTTCGAGAGCATCCTTTTCGCTTTGTTCCTTGCACTGTTTCTGGAAAGCAACGACATCCTCCACATGGATCGGGTTCAACATGTTGTTGTTTTCCTCCAAGCACCCCGACTTGTCCATATCGGGTTCGTTCGAAATAATGTAGGGTTGGTCGAGGGTAATCGTGACCTTAGACCCCTGCACATTGATATCCGCCGTTTTTAAATTCACGCCAGCTTTAATTGTTCCCACATAGCGATACCAAAAGCTATTTTCCGTGAAAGGAATATCAAAAATATCGAAGAAGGAATTGGCATCCTCTGCCTTATCGACAATGCTGTACTGCTGAGAGACGCTTACCATTTCGTCTTCCGCGACAATGCGCGAGAAAACAACCGACGGGGACAAACCCTCAGAAGTTCTCATCACCAGACCTTGAGCAAACAAATTGTAGGCAACACCCAAGCACAGCACGATTCCAACAATCAGTCCGTACAGAAACACTTTTGGCCTTGAGAAAACCCCGCCCTTCTTCTTGGGCTTTTCGTATTTCGGCCCTTTAACCGCTGATTCCTTGAATTTCGGCGGATTGATTACTTCGATTTCTCCATTGTCTGCATTGGATTTCTTCATAGCGTCCTTCCGTGCTCCGCAAAATACCAATCTCTGCCCGCATGCTTCAAACCACCGACCTGATCAGGCCGGCTTTGCCCTCAAATCCACCTTTCGACCCTGCCGCTCGCCAAAAGGCAACGGAGAGTTCGATGGAAACAACGTTTACCTCACTTGCATCGATGGAAAACATACTGCGCACTTCACTTTTTTCACCAGCATTCCGGGCAAAGACGCTTACGCATCCTTTTCCGTCTTCACGCCATCGACGATGTCAATTTCCTTCCACGTTATCCGAAATGCCCATCGTCCCCACAGAGACAATGGGCATCGGTCCATATTCTTGTTAATACGGATTCGACCAAGTCGATCTGAGGCAAAGCCCTACTTGCTATTCGAACGAACCGAAGCACTGAGCTTCCCAGTTAACTCACTGTAGAACACGGTTACTTTTACCTTATCGTTCGAAAAATCGGCAGAAGAGTCTGTAATACTGCCTGCGGAAAGACCAGACTGCTTACACGCATCGAGGTACTCCTTGTAGTCGTCTTGCGTAGAACCACAGGTCTCAAAGCTGAAGGAAGTCGAATAGTCACTTACAGACGAAATAACCTGACCTTCTGGGAATGGAATTGCTTTAGCAAATTCACTGTCAGACCACTGATCGATGTCCGAAGCGTCCGAGGAAAGACTATAAGTTTGGGAGCCGTAGTCATAGTACTGAGTGTATAACTTACCGTCTGCCACATACTTTATTGCAAGCATCTCCGGCTCCCAAAGGTCAAATTGCTCTTGGCTGGGAACATACGCCGACCTAAGCAGCACAGGGCGCTCGTTCGAGACCTGGCCAGCTTGAACCCTGGTTGCAACAATGCCTTCCACGCGATAATCGCTCCTGAGCGTTTCTTCATCAACCGAGCCATTTTTCAGGAACGAGAAATCTTTACAGAGCTGGTCGTAAGGGGAGTCTGATTTCGGTGCGAAAGTAACCCCTACCGCCTCAATCTCGTAAGCGCTCTTGTTCTCATAGCTGAATATCATGCATCGCTTGCCGTTCCATATCCCCATATTTGCCGACCAATCAACATCGTCAACCTTTACGGCGTCTTTAGACGGAGAGCTGGCGGCTTTCGATTCGCTGTCGCCTTTTGAATCCGACGCCGAACATCCCATCAGGCACAATGACATTGCACAAATTACAACAACCGCTACCAACCATTTTGCTTTCTTCATCTCTTTTCCTTTCCTGATGCGAGCGAGCACGGTGCCTGCTCGCATCTAAACGTTTACTCTTCCGGGCGATTCAGCATTCCTATCGCCTCATCGATAAAGTCGAACGAACCGGGGCCAAGCCACAGCTCGAAGGCAGGCTCGATGCTGGGACAATCCAGCACGCGCGCGAGAACACTGCCGACTGCCGCCGGCCGCACGTCCTCCCTTGCAGACGCCACGCGGGCAACCGCTTCTCCCATCCATTCCTGCACTTGCTGCGAACTGGGGCCTTCGTCGCACTGCAGCCAGCGCTGGACCGTTTCCTCAAAGACCTTGACCTCTTCTCTGCTTGCGGAGGAGCAACTTCCAAGTAACGCAAAACATGCTCGCTCCTCGCTCGCCCCACACGAACACGCCACCGCAACAATCGCCTTCATAGTGCATTCGTACACCAAGGGAAGAAACGAGCCCTCGTTCTCCGTTGCGGCACGAAGCAACTGACCGCAAGCAATTTGCCGCTCCAGCTCATCACGTTGGGCAAGCATGAGAGAAACTTGCGCATCGAGCATCGAGTAGCCCCGCTCAGATGCCTCGAACTCCCTAAACGCTTCGGCGCTTTCTACCAGGCTCATGCCCTTATTCCGATGGCACTTCACCACAAACAGCTTCGCCAGATCTTTGACGGAATAGCCACGCTTGCCCCATGAACTGTCCTCGGGCTGCAATATGGCAACACCACCCTTGCCGCTGTAGCACGCCCGCTGGATGTCGCGACGCGAAAGGCCAATCAGCTTTTCAACCTGGGATATCTTCCATTCCCGCATTGCCATTTCGGTTTCTCTCACCTCCCCGTTTTCACGAAAGCTGTTCAACCGTTGAACAGCAAGCTCGAACGCTCCAACTGGGCGGCAGGCGGGGTGTCCGCTTTGCCATTCCTGCCCGCAATGCTCTGCCTTTGCTTCTCGCGGCGTACGAGAATCGCTTTGGGAAAAGAACACTTCCCTTTCTTCATTTGCCATCTTTTGCCTCCATAACGACGGAATTACGTGTGACGAGGCGAGCCCGTCGTTATAGGGCGTGTGAATTGTGCGAGGACACCTGGACGAAACGCCCCCTTGAAAAGGCGCATGAGGGATTTCGCCCGCACGAGAAGAAATTCGTTCGAACAAAAGGAGCGCAGCGCAGCCCAAGGCCCAAGCGATGGCAAAAATTGCGCTTTACGTATGATTCGAAAGCGATTTCGCGAAATTCGAGGGGTTCGTGGCAAGATTCCGCCGTAACGTATGCCCTTAAGCCGAAATAGCGCCTGTTTTCATACGTTTCGGCTCCCTTTTGCCATTTCAACAGGGAAAATGAATACGTTTGGAGGAGTTCTTGCCACGAAGGGGCCCAATTCGCTCAAAAAAGCAAATTGCGCATACGTTTCGCGCGAAACTTGCCAGGCAAGCAGTTCAATCGAGCGAAACACGGGCTTGTGGGACGCTAAGTAAGCGGGTCGGTTGCGCAAAACGCGGACTTACCAAGCAGGCAAACTGATTGCGCAGGTCGAAGGACCGACCAGGCGGCGGGCTGGTTGCGCAAAACGCGGAATTTGGCAGGTGGACATACGTCAGCCAAAACGCAACAATGTATGCTCTTCAAAGCAAAAGCTCGGCCAGCGGAAAGCCACGAGTAGAAGGAGCAGAACCAGATGCAGCCGCTCAAACAGCACAAACGAACCACATTCTTGATAAGCTGCGTCATTTTCCTAGTAGCGCTGAACCTTCGTCCCGCCATCGTTGCAGTCGGCCCGTTGCTTTCCAGCATCGGCGCCGCTTTCGGATGGGGCGAATCGCTGCAGGGACTTCTAGGCGCGCTCCCCTTGCTGGCCTTTGCGCTGTTCAGCATCTTCGTCAGCAGCATCACGGCAAAGTTCAGCACCGACAAAGTACTGTTCTGGGCACTGATCGTGCTCGCGGCCGGGTGCCTTGTCCGCTCATTTTTCGGCGAAGGCACCGTATGGGCCGGTACTTTATTAATAGGTGCATCCATTGCCGTGGGGAACGTGCTGGCACCCGCCATCGTAAAGCGTGATTTTTCCGGAAACATTCCCGTTGCCACTGGCGCATACTCCGCCTGCGTAACATCCGGCTCGGCAATTGCGGGGCTTAGCGCCTCTGCTGCAGCCGACGCGTTGGGCGGATGGCAGCTGGCACTGGCTCTGTGGGCACTGCCGGCGCTCATCGCAGCCGCCCTGTGGCTTCTGCGCTCGCACTACCTGCAAAAGCAACGCCAAACAACACATGAAGCAGACGAAACGGCAGCCCGCAAAGCGAATACGACCGCCATGCGGAGAAAAGGCGCACCCCAACACGTAAGCGCCCCCGCCCCGGAAGCCGAAAACCCCGCATCGCCAAGCAGGCAGACCAGGGGGCTTGAATCCCGCGCAGACGAAAGCGCAGCACACAAAAAGCGCCTTCCCGAACCCACCGGAACCCCCAAAGATGCAAACCCCGAGCGCCCTATGCGTGCATTGCTGCGCAGGCCTTCCACTTGGCTGGTTACGCTGTTCATGGGCTTGCAATCTGCCGCGTTCTACACGTTTTGCAATTGGCTTCCCAGCATTGCCACCGCTGCTGGCTTTACTAGCGGCGAAGCAGGCATTCACCTTTTCATATTCCAGATGCTGGGCATCTTCTCAGGCCTGGCAATCCCCCGCTTCATGTATGTGCATGGCAACCAAATCTGCGCGGGAATCCTGGCAAGCGCCCCGCTGGTTGTTGCTTCGGCAGGATGGCTTTTCGCCCCGCAGCTTTCCCTTATTTGGAGCATCTTCGGAGGCATAGGCCAGGGCGCATCGCTGGTAGTGGCGCTAACCCTTATCTCGCTGCGCGGCAGAACACACGCGGAAACCATCGCGCTTTCAGGGTTCGCCCAGTCGCTGGGCTATCTGATTGCAGCCTGCGGGCCATTCGTGTTCGGGGTGCTCACCGAAGCAACAGCAAGCTTCGGCGCACCGCTTGCCTTTATGCTCGCCCTTGCCATAGCGCAATGCGCAATATCGGCTCTAGCAGGCAAAACCCCATCCCCCACACAAGCGCCTCACCGCGCGTAGCCTGCGGCAGCTAAGGGCGGTCAAAATATTTCCCAATGCGGTCCTTTTCGTTGCCATCTGCCCAGATACACGGGATAATTAGTAGGTTGGAGGTGGGGTGCCATGGGCCTATTCGGATCGCGCAAAAAAGACAGCGATAACCGCAATTACGATCTTTTCGAAACAGCGCAGCAGCAAGCTGGCAAAAACGTGCAGATACTCCTGCGCAAAAATGACCTGTACCCTGTCCACATCTCGTCGAATTTCGAACGCGTGATGGGCGTTGCCCCCGCACGCTTGGTAGACGACGTGGAAACGTTGTTCCGCTTTGCCGCCGAAGACGACTACGCAACGCTTAAGCGACAAGCGAAGAACTGGGACGGGCTTTCGCCCCTTCAGTTGGAGGCAACGTATCTTGCGCCCACCACCCCGCAACAGAAAAAACGCCTGAGGGTTGATGTCTGCCCGGTTTTGGAGGGCGACTACTTCTTCGTTACCGTCACCGACATTACCGCCGAATACAGCAAGGTGGAATCCCTGGAAAAGCAACGCGACAAAGCCGTTGCCGCCGTGCGCGACCGCGCCGATTTCATGAGCCAGATGAGCCATGAAATCCGCACACCGCTCAACGGCATCAAGGGCATGATCGCCCTGGCGCAGCAGCACTGTAGCCAGGAAGAGCGCCTGCTGGACGATCTTTCTCGCGCGTCCGACCTTTCCGACTACCTGCTTTCGCTGGTAAATGATGTTCTTGACATGAGCCGCCTGAACAGCGGACACGTGGAACTCGAGCAACGCCCCTTCGACTTGCGCCTTGTGGCGAAGGAGCTACGCACCATGTTCGAGGGCCAAGCGTCCGACAAAGGCCTTGCCTTCACCGTGGAAGCCGAGGAATGCAACACCGTGTTCCTGCAAGGTGATCGCATGCGCCTAAACCAGATTCTGGTGAACTTCGTTTCCAATGCGCTTAAGTTCACCGACAAGGGCGGCCAAGTAAGCGTCACCTTCCGCGAAATGTACCGCACCGCCGATGAAGTGAACTACATGATCCGTGTGCGCGACACCGGCAAGGGCATGGATCCGCGCTTCGTAAGCCGCATCTTCAAGCCCTTCGAGCAGGAAGACCGCACCATCGCCCGCCGCTACGGTGGCACAGGCCTTGGCATGGCCATCACCAATGCCCTGGTAGACCTGATGAACGGCAAAATCGTGGTCGATACTGAAATCGGCCACGGTACCGACTTCACGGTGTACATCCCCTTCAAAACGGCAACCGCCGCGCAAACCGAAGAACTTGCCGAAAAGGGCGAAACGCTTGAGACCTACCACGGCTCCAAGAAAGACACCCTTGAATACGAGTTCAAGGGCAAGCACTTCCTGATGGCGGAAGACAACGACCTGAACGCGCTTATTACCACCGAGGTCCTGCGCAACTTGGGCACCACAGTAGACGTTGCCAACGACGGCCCGGTAGTGGTGAAGATGTTCGCCGAATCCCAGCCGGGCACCTACGACGCCATTCTCATGGATATCCAGATGCCCACCTTCAGCGGATGGGAAGCAGCAAGACGCATCCGCGCGCTTCCGCGCGATGATGCGCAAATCGTGCCCATCATCGCCCTTTCCGCCAACAACTATGTGGAAGACGCACGCAATTCCCGCGCAGCCGGTATGAACGGCCACACGGGCAAACCTATCGAAATCGCCGAGCTCAAGGCGCAGCTGGCCGCAGCTGAAGCCGAATCGGCCTACATAAGGGAGAAGTAAATGATCGTCGAGCAGTCAAAATCTATCATCGCCGAGGTGAACAAGGCGCTTGTTGGCAAGCAAGACGTCGTGGAAAAGGCCCTGATGGCCATCTACGCGGGCGGTCATATCCTCCTGGAAGACGTTCCCGGCACCGGCAAAACCACGTTGGCGCAGGCTCTTTCGAAGGCGCTTGACCTGGAATGCAAGCGTATCCAGTTCACGCCCGACACCATGCCTTCCGACATCACCGGCTTCACCATGTACAACCGCAAAACCAGCGAGTTCACGTTCAACTGGGGCGCCGTTAACTGCAACCTGCTCCTGGCAGACGAAATCAACCGCACCAGCGCCAAAACGCAGTCGGCTTTGCTGGAGGTAATGGAAGAGCTTTCCGTAACGGTAGATGGCGTAACCCGCCCCGTACCGCGTCCGTTCGTGTGCATCGCAACCGAAAACCCCGTAGGCTCCGCCGGCACCCAGCCTTTGCCCGACAGCCAGCTTGACCGCTTCATGGTTCGCCTGAGCATCGGGTACCCCACCGCCGCGGACCAGGTGAACATCCTGAAGGCGAAGCGCTATTCCAATCCTCTTGATGACATTCAGCCGAAGGTTAGCCGCGACGACCTGCTAGGCGTACAGAACTTCCTGGGCAACGTGCAGATTGCCGACAGCGTGCTCGATTACATCGTGCGCCTGTGCGAGGAAACGCGCATGCAAAGCCTGGTTGAGCTGGGCGTTAGCCCCCGTGGCGTCATTGCTTTGGCCCGCATGGCACGCGCCTGCGCCCTTATCCGCGAACGCGACTTCGTAACCCCCGAAGATGTGCGCGAGGTGTTCAAGGCTGTATGCGCCCATCGTATGGTTCTGAAGCCGCAGGCACGCATCGAGTCTATTACCGCCGACTACATCCTTGACCAGGTTATGCAAAGCGTGCCCGCTCCCTCCATGGGCCAGCACAGCGCACGATAGCCGCCAAGAAAACGCAACCCATCAAAACGCAGCAGGAACAAGGCAAGCATGGTAGTGAATAGAGTCATATATGCAATTGCCCTGATAGGTGCTCTGTGCACCTTCATCGCAACCAACAGCGCCGCAGCATTGACGCTGACGATAGCGGTTGCCCTTGCGCCGTTTGCCGGCATTTCTGCGAGCTTGTTTGCCTCGAAGAAAACCCGGGTCACCTTCGAAACGCAGCCTTCTTGCACCGTTGGACAAGATCAGGCCCTGGAAATTTCCTTGCAGCGCCCCATGCCGCTTCGCGGCCGCATGGAGCTTTCCCTTTCCTGTCATAACCTGCTTTTGGAAACCACCGAAAACATTACCGTCAGCCTGGCGCCCTCTATCGCGCGCCACGAAAAGTATCTGTTCCCCTTGGAAACCGACACCTGCGGCCACATTGTTGTCTCGCTTGCGTCGATGCGCGTTATCGACATTATGGGTTTTACCAAAATCAGGGTACGCCAGGCGAAGCTGAGCACCTCGTATACGGTGTATCCCCCGATCAACGACATATCGATACGCGCAGAACGCGCAAGCTTCACCACGTTTTCCGGATCTTCCTACGATCGCCAGAAGAAGGGCCAAGACCACACCGAGGTATTCGAAGTGCGCGACTTCCACAACGGCGATTCGCTCAAATCGGTGCATTGGAAGCTTTCTGCGCGCTTCGATGACTTGCTGGTGCGTGAGCCTTCCCGCCCCACCGAGCACAATGTGGTGCTGCTGTGCGACACGCATGCTTACCACCTTACCGATGTGGGACAGCTGGGTGTCCTGAACGCAGCGCTTGGCATGCTTGCGTCCATCAGCCTTGCGCTGGTTCGTCAAGGCGTTGAGCATACCGTGGCGCAAAGCGATGGCAAAGTTCTGCATACGCGCTTCGTGGAAAACCGCGTGCATTTCGATGAAATGGTCGATGAACTGATGGACCTGCCCCTTCCCCATGGGGCAACTACCGATGCCGCTCCTTTCCAGCTAGACAAACGAACGCAAATGGACACTAAAGTTGTGCTCATCACCAATCTGCCCGACGATACGCTTCCCGCAAAGCTCAACGAGATCGCCGATCTGTGCGTTGTCCGCATCAGCAGCAACGGCACCGCTGGTGTTGACGAATCGGGCGGTTACCCCCTCATCCACCTTCCGGTAAGCGCAGTGGCTGAGACCAAGATCTTGGAGTTTTAGCCATGGCCACGAATACCCATACCTCAACCCCTTCCACGGTGTATCTTTCTGCGGAAACCCCGAACAAGCACAAGCAGAGCTCGTTGCTTGCCGATGCGGTGTCTTCCATCATTCCCGCAGCCATGTTGGCAGCGATGTTGCCGGCAATCTCGGCGGGCTGCCTTACCCAAACTGTGCTTGTATGCGCCTTTGCCGCATCGTTTGTGGCTGCCTGCGTTTTCGGCGCAGCCAGCTGCTACGCAAAGGACCTGCGCCCCGTTAGGTATGCTGCCTTCGTTGTTTCCTTGGCTTCGGTGCTCTTGATACTTGCCGTGCCCAGCATCCGCGAAGGGCTTTTCGCCTTGTACAACGGCGTGGTATACCGCTTCGACGACGTGTACAGAACGTATTTTCACCTTGCCTCATCAGGCGAATTGGTAACAGGATCGGTGCTGTTCGGCATTTGCTTCGGTACTCTTTCGGGCACTCTTTCGTGGGCAGTAACCCGCATGCGCACTTCAAGCATCACCTTGCTTGCGGTGGTAATCCTGTGCGGAGGGTGCTTGAAACTCAGCAGCGGCATGGGAATCTTGGGGACCGCCTTGGGCTTGTGCGCTTGGCTTTCGCAGTGCCGCCTTACTCAACTGCGCGGATCTTCCTACCCGCTTTACTACACTGGGTCGAGCATCGTGTTCAATGTGCTAATCTGCACGTTGCTCTTCGGCGGCATGGCAATGGCTTACAGCCCCATTCCTTCCATCACCACCTTCTACACCAATTTCGAGAAGGGCGTTGACCAGCTGCGCTACGGATCAGACACCCTTCCCGAAGGCGACCTTTCCCAGGCACCGGCAATGAACGACGGCGAAGAAAACCGCCTTTCCCTTACGGTAGACGGGCAAATATCTGACGACCTGCTGCTTCAGGGCTTTACGGGTGCTACCTTCGAAAACGGCAGCTGGAAGCCCATCAGCCACACCGCCTATGAAGGCGAATGGAAAGGCATCATGGCATGGCTTTCCAAGCAGGGCTTCACGCCTGCCGAGCAACGCTCGGAATACGCAAGAGAAAGCGAGGCGGCAGGCAAAGAGCAACCTGAAACGGCAACTGTGGACGTCGACTCGCAAAATGCCAACTCGCGCTACCTGTACACGCCCTACACCATGAGCGCGCTTATTGGCGCAGGGTCGATGGACCAGGACGGCTCTCCGCTCAGCGGCTTCGTCGGCACCCGCAACTACCGCTTCACCATGGACGACGTCGCCCCAGCAAACGTGTTCGCCGACGCAAGCTGGCTCGCCTCGAGCGATAGCCCCTATGCGCAGGCCGAAAGCGTGTACACCACTTTCGTACGCAATAACTACCTCGAGGTAAGCGAAAACGAAAAGGAAGCGGTAAACCAGCTTATTTTCAACGAGGACACCTGGGATTCCTCGGCAGCATCTTCGGAATATGCCGTTATCAGCCGCGTGCGCACCATGCTCGACACACTGGCAAGTTACAGCGAAACACCCAGCACACCTGCAAGCGGCGAATCGTTCACTGAGTGGTTCCTGCAAGACGCGCGCCAAGGCAATTCAGCCTACTTTGCCACAGTGGCAACCCTCGCTTTCCGCACGGAAGGCATCCCTGCCCGCTACGTTGAAGGGTACCGCGCTGACGCTGAGAGCTTGGCGGCGGCAAACCAGGGAGACGGCACGCTTGCGCTGAGCTCGCATGATGCCCATGCATGGGTTGAGATATACCTGAACGGCATCGGCTGGACCCCCGTTGAGGTAACCCCTGGGTTCTACTCTCAGAATCTTGAGGCAGACAAGGTGATCGACGTTAACGAAGCACGCAGCAATGGCTCGGGCGACATCATGCAGTCGGAATCGGTTATGGGAGATATGGACCAGCAGGATTCCACCGATGAACCCGCCCCCGAAGAAATCGTTGCTCAGGTAGCAACGGATATCGCAACCGTTGCGCTCTGCCTGCTTATTGTGGTGTTGGGCGTGGTGGCTCAGCGCAGGCTGCGCATCACGCATCGGAACAATCAGATGAACAGCGAAGTGCAAGGAATTTCTGTGCCAGCGCTGTTTCGTTACCTTACGCTGGTCATGGAAGAAACCGCCATTGAGTTCGACCATACCCGCCCGCTTGACTGCTTGGATTCGCTTCAGCAGGCATTCCCCGACATCGATCCCGACGAATTCAAGCGCGTGGTGAACCTTCATCAGGCCTATGCCTTCGGCGGACATGAGCTGAAGCCGAATGAGATGCGAACGCTACGCCGTTTCACGAAGCGCCTGCACGATTCGCTGCCCCAACCCCAAACCATGTTCCAGCGCATCAAGCGCAAGTATCTGAAAGCTTTGTAAGGAGCAAGCCATGGCTAATCCTTCGAATCATATTGCAGCAGCCGCTGCCTCTATCGCCCTTGTGGGCGCATTCGGCGCAGGTGCCTTTGCCCTTTCCCAAGACGGAAGCGAGTTCGACCCGAAGAACTTCGTTTCTGCCTATTCGCAAGGAGCGAACGACCAGAAAGACGGCTATCAAGCCAACCAGTCCGACACCGATGCCCAGGCAAACCGCCACGACAATGGAGAGGAAAACAACCAGGCCGATTCCAGCAAGAACTCGGACAAGGCAAACAACGTGCCCTTGGACGGCGCTAGTGGGACCACTGCCTTGCGCGTTTCAGCCGATGGCTCGGCCGACAGCGGCCTTATTGCCGGAAACGGAAACGGCAACGGCAGCCAGGATGGCACGGGGAACGGTGCCACAGGCCCGGTAATTGACCCGAGCGTTATTGGCGGCGGTGCCGACAACGGCAACAGCGGCAGCGATTCCAACGCAGGCAACAACAATGGTGGCAGTACCGACAACAATGGAGGAAACGGCGAAAACAACAACCCTGGCGGCAACACCGGTGGTTACGACGTGCTGCCGCAAGATCCGACGCCTGAAAAGGAAAGCAGGCTCGACGATAGCTTTATGCCAGCCGACCCCGTTAACAAAGATGGCTTAGCAGACGGCGTAGGCGCTAAAGATATCAATGATGCAGGCATCAATTCCTTTGCAGGCTCGTACCAAATCTACAAAGGTCAGAAACTTGACCCTTGGTCGATTTTCTGCGCAATCAACACCACCATTACCGTAAAAAAAGACGGCGAAGCTCGCGTCTACCAGTTCTACTGCGCCAGCAAAGAAGAGTTTGAATCGTATCCCTATTTCAAAATTTCGTACTACCCCCCTGTTGCACCCGATGAGCCGTTCACCATCACCGTGGCATACCGCTTCGATTCCAACGGAGAATGGACCTACAAAGATCTTGAAATCGAGCCGGCGGACACCTGCACGTTCATCGTGAGCAGCAAACTTGACGAAAGCGGAAACCCCATCTGCCTTAAGGAAGACTACGACCCGACTGTCAACCTTCTTGAATACACCGAGAAAGCCCTTGAATCCCTTGATGCCATCAATGAATCGGGGCAAGCCACCACGCTTATCCTCAATTGGAAGGAAAATGGTAAACCGGTAAGCCTGCTTTACCGGCCAGAGCCCGGCCGTCACGTAATCCAAATTGGAGACACTGCCCCCGTGCCCGATGGATGCAACGTTTCACCGCAAATGGCATGGCTCGACGGCATCGACGGTCTGTGCTATCTGCAAACGCTTACCACTACCGATTCTGATAGTCCCGTCTACTCACTCGATGAAGACGATCTTGTCACCCTTACGGTGCCTGATGGCATCCAGTCCATCGATGCGTCTATGGGCGATAGGTGGATTTACGCCGACAAGATTGTAATTCCCGCATGCACGCTGAACATTAACGCCACCGACTCTGCTTTCTTCGTTGCCAAACGATATGTTGTCGATGGGAACAACCAGGCATTTTCCGCTACCGACGATGGCATTCTTACCAACAAAGCAGGAGACGAATACTTGGGCATACCCCTTGAAATTCCCGAGCTGGTTGTGCCAGAGGGAATAACCAAAGTCTGTTTGCCCAACGCCAGCACAGGAGATGATACCTTCAACAAGGTAATCATTGAAGCAGCTTCAGAGGACACTATCCCCGAAATTGAATTCAGCCCCTGGGAAGCCCATTCCTTCGTAATCAAAGACGACCTGCTGGGTTGCTTTGCCAACAAATACCACGATTATTTCGCTCAAGATGAGGGCAATGTTCTGTCCATCGAATCCGAACCAGATACGCAGCTCTACTACAAAGACAGCTTCATGCGTACCGACGACACGCTGTATACCGTCGTGGATTCTAACGCAACCTCGTTATCGGTCGATGAAGGCGTGCATATTCGAAAAGGTTGCTTTGCCAACAATCAAGCCCTTAACACCCTCCTTCTTTCAGGCAATGCAACACCGACCTTTGAAGAGGGATGTTTTGAGGGCAGCAACATTTCGGAAATCATCTGCGCGAGCGAAGAGCAACGAAGCAACGTGGAGCAGCAACTTGCAGCCTCCGGCATTAGCGACGTAGAAGCCATCGTGATGGAAACCTCGCAAGAGGGCTATTCCTACTTCGACGATGGAGACGACATAACCATCCTGAAAGCACCTGATGGCGTAGAGGAATTCACGGGCGTTATCACCGCCGCAGACGGCACACAGCTGAAGGCAACCGCGCTCTACCCCGATCTTTTCGCCAACTGCGATTCCCTGAAGTGGGCAATCCTCGATGAAAGCGTTACTTCCATTGGAGATCGTGCCTTCTACTCCTGCCCCAACCTGCAAGGTATCTTCGTCTCCAACAAAGACACGGTTACCTTTGGCGAAAGTGCATACGCAAATTGCGACAGCATACGCTTTGTTGCCTCGCGTGCCAAGAATGCAAGCTTCGCAACATACGACACTCCCAATTATGGACAATGCATTCTCTGGTGCCTTGATGGCGCAGAAGGATACTATTTCAGTTACTTCGATAAATCGGTGGTTGACGATTTCCAAATAAGCAAAGTATGCGATGGGGACTACGCCCTGTATGCATGCCAGCAATCCAATCCGTTTATCCTTCTGGGCGTTGGCAACACCATGCCCAGCGGAAGCACGCTTGCTCTAGACAAGAACATCGTGCAGATTTGGGCAGCAACGTTCAAGGACATAGAAACCGACTACACCATCAACTGGGAGGATTTGGCAAACCTCGCCTTCATCAATGACGATGTTTTCCATATTACCGACCCCAACGCTAACAGCGGCGGCATAAACGGCAAAGTCACTATTAATGTGCCAGACCAGAATGCTGAAATTGGCGATACCGCCTTCGCTCACAGCAACATAACCGCATTCGAATCCAAAGCGAAGTGGCTCAGCCTTGGCATGAACGCCTTCAGCTATTCACCCAACTTGAAAACCGTGAAGATCGATGCGGAACCCAGCGACCCCAGCGATGAAAACGCCGTTACGCACCTGTACTCGAACACCTTCGATGGCTGCAACGCGCTTACCACCATCGAACTTACCAGCGCAAAGCCGATGGAACTCATTCTTCAGAAAGACACGAGCGTTAAAGCGCCTTTCCGCTTTAACGCTGAATTGTCTCAAGAAGAAGAGGCCCAGCAGATATTTCTCAAGGTCCCCGAAGGGTCGGAGCAGGCTTATATCGATGCTTGGATCTATCGCTTTGCAGGCTACGCAGATTACGACGAGATGCGCACAGCCGTTGCCCGTCAGCTGTATGTAGATTCCGACTATCAAACCGAACCCACTGAAGACGAGATCCGCCAAGCGGTTTCCGACCAGTTGCTTCCCGTGGAAAACCGCATGCGCACCATGATGCACATCGATCAGGTCGAAAAGACTACCGTGGCGCTTCCCGATGCCAACAGCAGCGGCGACATCGACTACGGCGATGATTCGAAGGGCGCTGTTGATCCTGGCGAGGCCACCGATCCCGGCTCCGGCGAGGGAACCAGTACGGGCGACGAGTCCGCAAAGGAGGAAAAGCCGGGTTCTGACAATGAAGGCAGCGGCACGGGTACGGATGCAGATGCGAGTGGCACAAGCGGTACCGATGCCGCCACCAAACCCGACAACCCTTCGGATAACGAACCTGCCGCTGGTGCTGGCAGCACTGAAGGTGCAGGGGCAACTACAGAACCCGACAACGCTTCATCCGGCAACACACTCGATGAGCTCAACGCCACAAGCACCGAAAAAGCTTCCGCAGAATAAGAAGAAGCCCGTCTGGAATGAACCAGGCGGGCTTCTTGCATGTAGGAATATAACCGCTGAAACTTACAGCGCGCGGATCTTTTCAGCAAGCCAGGTGGCCCACTCTTCCACCCCTTCGCCGCTGGTTGCGGAAATGGGGAAAATAGGTGCCTGCGGGTTCAAGTTGGCAATGTGGTCGTAGAACAGATCTTTGTCGAAGCTGAACACTGGCAGGGTGTCTACCTTGTTAAGCACGATGGCCGAAGATGCCTGGAACACACCTGGATACTTCAAGGGCTTGTCGTCACCTTCCGGCACGGAAAGAATCATGGCCTTCATGTTCTCGCCCAAGTCGAAGTCGGTAGGACACACCAAGTTGCCCACGTTTTCGATGATGATAAGGTCGAGCTTGTCTAAGTCGAGCACATCGACGGCACGGCGGATCATATCGCTTTCCAGGTGGCACGCACCGCCGGTGTTGATCTGCACAGCGGCAATGCCTTGTGCCTTGATCTTCTCAGAATCGACCGAAGAAGCGATGTCGCCTTCGATAACCGCGATGTTGAACTCGTCACGCAGCGCTTCGATAGTTGCCAGAATGGTAGACGTCTTGCCGGAGCCGGGCGAAGCCAGAAGATCCAGCACGAACACTTTCTTTTCAGCAAACAGCTCGCGATTGCTCTTCGCCAGCTTGTCGTTCTTGTCGAGGATAGGTTGTTTCATATCAATCTGCATTGATTGCCTCCCTTACGTTTGGAACGCCCACGTCTTGCGGTGCCACCGGGGTACCTTCCCAGGGCAAAACCGAGCAGGCAGCTCAAGTTTATTCGGCCGAATCCGTCCGAAAGGACGCCCTATTGGGCGCCCTGAGTATCAGGCTCTTCATCTTCATCGGGAATGTCCACTTCGATGGAATCGATGCGCATTTCCTTGCCGGCAATAAGCTGGGTAAACCCGCTTCCGCACTTCGGACATGTTACATGGTAGCGGTCGTGCGTGTATTCGTTGCCGCATTCAAGGCACGTGCTTACCGGCTGGATCATATTGATCTTGAACTCAGCCCCTTCACACATGGTGCCCTCGGAAAGCGCCTCGAAGGCAAAGCGCAGCGCGTCTTCAACCGCTTCCGTCATCACGCCAACGGAAAGGTCGATTTCCAACACCTTGTCGGCACCAGCGTTACGGGCGGCCTCTTCAACCGATTCCATAACGCCTGTCATGATTCCAAGCTCGTGCATGGTTACTTGCCTTCGCTTTCCTCGTTGCCCCACAGGTGCTCTTGGTAGCGCTTCTTCAGGTCTTTGAGTTCTGCGCGCGCCTCTTCAGCTTCAAGCGCTTCTGCCTTTTCGGCTTCTTCCTTGCTCTTGATGCGACGGCGAAGGCCAATGCGAGCAGCCAACAAGCTGATTTCGTAGAGGACTACCATAGCGGCGAACATCAGGCCCATGGTAACCGGCGAAGCGTCAGGGGTTACCGCGGCAGAGAACACCAGCAGGCCCACGTACACGCCACGCCAGCTGGCGCGCAGCTTCTTGTACGGCACTACGCCGAACATCACCAGGTAGAACACCACCAGCGGCATTTCAAAGCCGATGCCGAAGCCCAGCTCGAACTTGATGATGATATCCACCCACTGGCCCGCTTCGGGCAAGATGGTGGCAAAACCCGAGGCTTGGTCGGTAAGCCACTGGAACGCTGGGTTCAAGATAACGCAGTAGCAGAACACTGTGCCAATGATGAACAACGCCAGCGCGGCAATGAACGTCGGCAAAAACCACTTGCGCTCACGCGGCTTCAAGGCAGGCAGGAAAAATGCCAAGATCTGCCACAGCGTGATGGGCGCCGTTGCCACCACAGCCGTCCACAGCGCCACACTGATGCGCACGGCAAAAGCGTCGAAGGCGCCCAACACGTTGAGCATCACATCACCGTTGCTGTCGGTGGGCATGAATTCAGCCACAGGGGCAAGCAGGAACTGCACCACGGTACCGGTAGAAAGGTAGAACACGCAGGTAGCCACCACCAAGCACACGATGATACGCACAAGACGCATGCGCAGCTCGCCCAAGTGTTCCATAAGCGACATGCGCGCTGGACCGATTGCCATACGCTATTCGCCTCCCTTCGGAGCCGCATCCTGCATCTGAGCTGCACGGGGGGCGGGCTTTACCGGCTTGGTGCCAAACAGCTCGTCAGGGGTAAGAGCGGGTGCCTTTGCGGCAGCATTAGTAGCCTTGGGGGCGGGCTTTGCGGCAACAACGCCATCGGCAGAGCTGTCTGCCTGTGCGTTCTGCTTTTCCAGCTCTTCGGCCTTCTTCGCTGCCTCTTCCTTCATGGCAGCGCGATTTGCCTCGATTTCCTGGCGCTTCAAACGCTCGGCGCGTTCCTTGTCGTAGCGAGCCTTGCGCTCGGCAAACGTTTCCTGAGATGCATGGGGTGCAGGTTTCGAAGACCCCTGGGCAGCCTTTTTGGTGCCTGCGTCAGGGTCCAAAACCTCGTCGTTGATAACCGCCTTCATCTCTTCCTGCGCCTTCTTGAACTTGTTAAGCGCAGCGCCCAACGTTTTCGCTATCTCAGGTAGCTTGTCGGGGCCGAAGATCAAGAACGCGAACAGCAAGATTATGAACAGCTCAAAGCCGCCAATGCCGAACACGTGAACTTCCTTATCTCTTTACCTCGCCCAGCCATAGCGGCGGACGGTACATGGCTTGCTGATTGCGCTTACTGGTTCCCACCCAGGAACATAAGGCCCATCGTGGGAAGAGACAGCGCCAGAATCAAAATGACGCACACCGCGATAACGAAAACGCGCTTGATAAGCTCGTCGCGCTTTTTCTTCTCTTCTTCGATGCGCTTGCGCTCCAAGGCACGCTCTTCGCGCTCCTTGAGCTGCTTTGCCGTCATCTTCTGTTTGCCTTTAGCCATGTAATCTCTTCTCTGAATGTGTGGTCACCTTAACGCACGGCGCGCAAGAATACACCCCTCTTTTCGACCAGAGGGGCCAATGCAGCCTGTGGCTTGCCTAAGAGCGCAGGCGGCCGCGAATCTCAAGGACGTGGGCGATGTTCTTGGCAACTTCGCCCGCCACGTGCAAGCGGCCGCGCTCGTAAAGAACCTTGCCGTCGACCATGGTCATGGAAACGTCGCCGTTGCCTACCGAGCCCAAAAGCGCCGAAACCGGGTCGGACGTGGGCGTGGAGTGCGAGCCGGAAAGGTCGACCGCAACGATGTCGGCGCGCTTGCCTACTTCGAGCGAGCCCACCTTGTCGTCGATACGCAATGCCTGAGCGGCACGCAGCGTGCCCATCTCCATCAGCGTCTTCGAATCGAGGAATTCACCGGTAAGCGCACGCTGGATGAACAGCTCCATGCGCATTTCGCCGAAGATGTCCATAGAATCGATGGAGGCAGGAGCGCCCGTTCCCAAGCCGACGCGCATGCCGGAGCGCAAGTACTCGCTTACCGGTGCCACGCCCATGCCCAGCTGGGCATTCAGGCTGGGGCATGCGCATACCGCAACGTCATAGTCGCGCAGATGCCTGATATCCTCGTCGTTCACTCGCACGCCGTAAACGATCATCACGTTTTCCGCTTCGAACAAACCCCAGTTCAGCACGTAGTTTACCGGCGTTGCGGAAGTGGGAAGCCAAGGCGGAACCTCCATGAAGCCCTGCAGGCCCAGATCGTCGTCAAGGCCGGAAGGAGCGCCGTACTTCACGAATTTGTACTCTTCGTTGCTGCCCGCCAGGTCCATGGCAATGGGCAAATCGCCGTTTTCCGTGGCGTACTTGGCAACGCTGCGGTACAGCTCGGGGTTGCACTCGTATACCGGAGCCGGGGCAACGCCCAGCGAAATGCGGTCGGAGTCGATGTCCTGCGACCACTTCTCCAAGTCGCTGTCAGCCTTCTTGATGGCGTAGTTCACCAGGCGCTTGTCGATGGCGCCCGCCTCGCGATAGAACACGCCGCGAAGGCCAAGCTTCTGGGCTGCAGAAACGCTGGCGCCCGTAGCGGTGATGTCGGCCACCGTCGTAACACCCGAGGAAAGCGATTCAAGACCGCCCAGGAAGGCGGAGTCGAACGCTTCTGCATAGGAAATGCGCTTGCGCAAAGCGGCGATTTCCTTACGCCAGGAAACGAAGGGCAAATCATGCACCAAGCCGCGGAACACAGCGTCTTCCATACGGGCATGCAGGTCAATGAAGCCCGGGGTGAG
Source organism: uncultured Eggerthella sp. (assembly GCA_958431815.1). Taxonomy (GTDB): domain Bacteria; phylum Actinomycetota; class Coriobacteriia; order Coriobacteriales; family Eggerthellaceae; genus Anaerotardibacter. The sequence goes on from CAUASB010000003.1 coordinate 44,818, forward strand.
CGCTGCCATGCCGAAATCTTTCACTTCTTCATTGGGATAACGCAGACGCATCATCTCTGCATCGCCGATGTCGGCAATGGCTCCATCTTTGACGAAAACAGCGCCATGTTCGATAGGTTCAGACGAAACCGGAACAACATATTCAGCGATCAGTAGCATGCGCATCCTCCTGATAGAGTAATTCTTTGCAATGATAGCATTGCAGCGTTTATATCATGCCGTTTTTCACAGACCCCTAACGAGCAAGATGCGCAAGCGCGGTGTTCTTGTCTATAATCAGCTAACGCATACAGCATTACTACGTATATAAGGACGCGATAGCGCATGAGCAATGCCCCCGAAAAGCAGGCAGACCATTCCATCGACACCGCCACGGGCCAAGAGGCACCGGCCGAGCTGTCTTCAGCGCGCGTGAAGAAGATCTTCACCGACATTGCCTGGAAATACGAGCGCTTCAACAAGCTTTCCAGCTTCGGACAGTACCGCAGCTGGCTGCGCACGCTCATCGACAAATCGCCTATCACGAAAGACACGCTGATGCTCGACATCGCCGGCGGTACGGGCGACGTCACCTTCACCGCCTGCGCGCGCAAGAAGCCGAAGAGCATCATCCTTTCCGACTACACGCCCGCCATGTTGGAGGTGGCGCAGAGCCGTCTTGACAGCGGCGAGGCAAACGGGGTTCCCGTTGAGCTTGCCGTGGTTGACGGGCAGGATATCCCCTACGAAGACGAGTCGTTCGATGTGATTACCATGTCATACGGCATCCGCAACATGCCCGAACGAGAACGCGCGCTTTCGGAGATGTACCGCGTGCTGAAGCCCGGCGGCGCGCTGTGCGTGCTGGAGTTTTCCACCCCGCCCAACCCGCTTATGCGCTTCGGGTACAACCTGTACTTGCGCTGGGGTATTCCCGCATGGGGCAAGATCGTTACCGGCGATGCATCGGGGTTTGTGTACCTGGCCAAATCCATCAAGGCCTTCCCCAACCAAGAAGGGTTTTCCCGCATGCTGAAAGACGCGGGCTTTTCACGCGTGGAATACACCAACGTCACATTCGGCGTTGCCGCCGTGCACATCGCATACAAGGAGTAGTGGCAAATCAAGCCTCTGCTGTGGCAAATTTGGGACCTAAAGCACGACTTCTACAGCAATAAAGCGCTGCTGACGCTGTTTTTCTCGTTTCAGCCCTCGGGGGCCGTCCTTTCCCCTGCCCATCGTGCTTTCGGGGGCATTTTTGCCAAATCACCGCCAAATTTCAACGCAAACAAAAAAGCGCGCTTACGGGACGATCCCGCAAGCGCGCTTTGCTCTTTATGCTGCCGTGATGTATGCGCCCGTAAAAGCTATTCGATAACGTAAGCCGCTACGATTTCGGCATAGTAGGCGGTGTGCTTGTTGGGGCCGCCCAGGGCCTCTTCGGCGGGGTACCACTTCTCAACGTCGGCGGCATCGAGATTCGCCAAGTCCTGCTCTTGCTTGAACAGCACGCGGCATTCCAGGGTAAGGGGAAGCTCGCGGATGCCCGGCACCTGAACCTTTTCAGGCTCTTCCAGGGTAAGGCCCAGCTCAGCGATCTTGTCCATGTCACGGCCCGACTTTGCACCGCATACAGCCGTGATCTTCTTGTCGAACTCGCCCATGGGGAGGTTAACCGTGAACTCACCGGTGGCATCCAGGAATTCCTTAGTGAAACGGCTTTCACGCACATACGTGATGAACAGGGGCTTGCCCCATTCGATTGCCATGCCACCCCAGCTGATAGTCATGGTGTTTACCTGGTCGTCTTTTTTGGTAGTAAGCAGAACGGCGTCGTTTACCTTCTGCATGATTTCGCCAGCATGTTCGATAACGTTGATGGAACGCTTCATTGTTTCTCCTTTGCACGGTTTTCGCAGTTGATTATAGCGAAACAGCAGGATCAGTACGCCTCATCGAGCGGAGCGTGCGCCTTCACATCGCAGTCCAAATCGAAGAACTTATGCTGCTGATAGCGATGCAGCCCCACCAGGGCGATCATGGCAGCGTTGTCAGTGCAGGCAGAAAGCGGCGGCATGGTTAGGCGCACACCCATCTGCTGGCACATTGCCTCGTAAGCCGCCCGAAGCTCGGGGTTGGCGGCAACACCGCCGCCAAGGCAGAACTCCTTGGCACCCGTTTGCCGAAGCGCCGCACGCGCCTTCGCCACTTGCACGTCGATAACCGCAGCTTGAAAGCTTGCCGCAACATCGGCTTGATTGATTTCTCGGCCCGCCTGCTGTTCCTTCTGCAGATACGTCATGACCGAGGTTTTCAGGCCCGAGAGCGAGAACTGCAAATCACCCGAATGCAGCAGCGCACGAGGGAACCGCACCGCCTTGGGGTTGCCCTTTTCCGCCAACGCAGAGATAAGCGGGCCACCCGGGTAGCCAAGCCCCATGGCCTTCGCCACCTTGTCGAACGCTTCGCCCACCGCATCGTCGAGCGTAGATCCAAGCGTGGTGTAATTACCCCAGTCTTTCACGTGCACCAGCATGGTATGGCCGCCCGATACCAACGAAACCACCATAGGCGGCTTGATGTCGGGGCAAGCTATTTTGTTCGCATACAGGTGGCCCTCCAAGTGGTTCACACCTACCAGTGGCACATCGCATGCCCATGCCAGACCCTTGGCAAACGCAAGGCCTACCACCAAAGCGCCTACCAAACCTGGCGCATACGTCACCGAAACCGCCACCAAATCGTTCCAAGAAAGGTCAGCCCGACCGGTGCGCTCGCGCGCCTGGGCCAAGCACTCGATTGCCACGCCGCCGATAGCTTCGATGTGCTTACGACTGGCAATTTCGGGAACAACACCGCCGAAACGAGAATGGAAATCGATCTGAGACGCCACCACATCGGAAACGATGGTGCCCGCTTCGTCGATAAGAGCGGCAGCGGTTTCGTCGCACGAAGACTCCAAGGCCAAAATGAGCTTGCCGGAAAGGGGCACGCGCTTCCCTTCCGCTTCGGCAGTCTTCGCTGCAGCCGCATTCAGGCGCAGCTCCATGCCCGCCACGTCATGCTCGGCAACAGGGAGCGGGCCTGCATAAATGCAAGCGTCTTCCCTGTCGGAATAGTAGTGCGGGCGCGTGCCGATGCACTTCAGGCCCAAGCGCTCATAAAACGCATGGGCGCCCGTATTCGATGCACGAACCTCGAGCGTCATTTCCTTAGCACCCAAATCGCGCGCATCAAGGGCGATACGCGCCAGCAATTCCTGCGCAATGCCCTGGCGGCGATAGGCGGGATCGGAAGCCACCTTCAGCAACTGCACCTGGCCATCGTTGATCCAGCCGCCGGCGTACCCTACCAGCTTTGCCTCGCCGACATTGACTGTGCGCTTGCGCGTGTCGGCCACCTCGTACGCCGCCCACCAGGTGCGGTCGGCGCGCGGCAATTCATCAAGCACCTGTTCTGCATTCCAAGCGTCCGTTCCCATGACCTGGGATTCCAACGCCGCAACCGCCGGCGCCCATACCGCTTCAAGGGGTTGGTAGCGGATTACCGAACCACCCTGAACACCTGACTCAAGATCCTTAGCATCAAGAGCATTGGCCGCTTCGTCTTGCTTGGCGAATTTGATGCGCTCATGTTCTTCGGCGTCGGAAAGGCGTGTGTACACCGGCAAGAGCGCGCATGGGTCGCCCAAAGACTGGCTATCGGGGTCGAAGGTACCTTCCGACCAGGCACTTTGCGCAGCAAGAAGCAGACCGAGTCCAGTTGGGTAGCGCTCTTCTTCCCCAGCGATTTCGCCATGGCCCACACACAGATCGGCGTATTTTTTCAGCGCATCGCCCACAATGCGTTGCGAGGCATCTGCGCCAAGCCATTCGGGAAGGGCGGCCGCCTTCATAACGGTATCTGCGTTCAAACGTTCGATTCCCGCCTCGGTAACGCGATAGCGCACAGGGTACACTTCCTTACGCATAGCGTCGCCTAATACCGCTATCGAACCGCGCACGCCACGGGCCCACTGCTGCCATGCCTGCGCATCGGAAGTAGACACGCCGAACAGCGCAACGCCCAGCCCGATGGCTATGCCCTTCGCGCTAGCAAGGCAGATGCGCACACCCGTAAACGATCCTGGGCCGCGACCGCACACCACGCAGGCAACTTCGTCGCGAGAAACGCCGTGCTCGGCCAACAGGGCGTCCACTTCAGGAAGCAGCTTCTTGTTCGATGCGCGAAACGCCCCCACTTCGTGGGAGGCAACGCATTCGATGGCTTTCTCGGCACGGTTCAGCCGACCCAAGCCAAGCGAAATCATTTCATTGGCAGTATCGAAGGCAACTACGTAGTTCTTCATGCAAATCCTGTTCTTGCAGGGTGTTTTGTTTCGATAGCTATCCTAGCGCAAGCCCTGCGAAACGGAAAAGCCAGGCGTAACCACCCGCTCCTGAAATGCTCTACCCAGCCTCGAACCGACGAACAACTTCGACGATGGCCCCTCCTATTAGCGTCGCTGCGCCAGTGCCGCCGCCCATGATTCAAGCAGCGCATCGGCGGAGCCAAATGCACGAGCACGAATGCTACGAGCGGTTTCACCTTCAACGCCGATAAACACCTCAAGGCGGTCTTCCGGCATTTCCTCGAGGAACTTCGACGCCCACTCCACGCAGCAAATGCCGTCGCCCTCCATATACTCATAGAAGGCAAGGTCTTCAAGCTGGTCGGTCGAATCGAGGCGATACAGGTCGAAATGGTATAGCGGAATGCGCCCTTCGGTGTACTCCACCACCAAATTGAACGTGGGGCTGGTTACCGGCTCGGCAATGCCCAGCGCCACCGCAAGCCCCTGCGTGAAATGCGTTTTCCCCGCGCCAAGGTCGCCATCGAGCGTAATAACCGAACCAGGAACAACAGCCTCGGCCAATGCCGCTGCAACCGCCTGCGTTTCCTCAACCGAAGAGGTACGCGCTATTTCAGTCCACTCGAGCATAAAGAAACCTTCCGTTAAAACCCTGACGCCCTAAGGCGCACGACACGAATAAATCAGCTAGCCAGGTAAAATCCTTCTGGAAGACCAGATCTTTGCAGCAAAAACCGGACGCCCAACCGCCTGGAGCAAAACGCCCAAAGGGCGTTAACAAACTCGGGGCATACGCCAATAAAACAGCGAGCGCCGCTCTGGCGAGTGCGGGAAGCTTGAAAGAGGAAGCGGGCTGGCCTCTGGCCGCCCCGACCGATTGAAAGCTTCCCGCGCCGTCAGAGCGGCGCGCAGCGTCATCGCGTTTCGTGAGTCTTGCGTCGTTCGGCAGAACGACGCAACAACACTTACCTGATGGTCTTCTCCGCAGCGCACACGGTGTGTTCCATCGTCACCGACGTGGTAACAGAGCCCAGGCCGCCAGGAACAGGCGTGATGGCATCGACGATGGGAGCCACGGAATCGTAGTCAACATCGCCGCACAGCTTACCGTCTTTGTCGAAGTTGATACCCACGTCCAGAACCGTCTGGCCTTCACGGAAGAAGGACGCATCGTAAGCGCGGGCGCGGCCCGTAGCACAAATGACAATATCGGCCGTGCGCATGATCTTGGCCAGATCCTCCGTACGGGAGTGGCAGATGGTAACGCTGGCGTTGCGGCGCAGCAGCAACATGGCAACGGGCTTGCCCACAACCAAGCTGCGGCCAACCACTACCACGTGCTTACCTTCTACGGGAATATTGTAGTAGTCGAGCGTCTTCACGCATGCCTCTGCCGTGCTGGGGGCATAGCCTTCCTTGGCATCGGTGAAAACCGCACCCAAAGAAGCCGTGGAAACACCATCAATATCCTTAGCCATGGCAAGCTCGTCACATACCAGCTTGTCTTCCATACCTTCAGGCAAGGGACGGAATACCAGGCAACCATGAATATTCGAATCGGCGTTGATGCGGCGAATCTGCAGCAACAGTTTTTCCTGGGAAACCTTTTCGTCCAGCTCGAATACACGGGTGGAAAGGCCCAATGCCTTGGCGCGCTTGCAAGCGGTGCGCTCGTAGCTCAAATCGTCGGGGCGCGCCCCCACGCGCACGATAGCGAGCGTAGGATCGATTCCAAGGATCTTCAGACGCTCAACACGATGCGCCAAATCGGCGGCGATCGCATCGGTAACAGGCTTAGATTTCAATATTTGAGTCATGCTTATCTGAGTCCCTCCAACACAAAAATGTAAATATCGTCAGCTCGCTTGCCCCACTCAATAATGAGGCATTCCGTTTCGTCAGTGTAGCGCTTTGCAAGCTCACGGTCGGCAAGCATTTTAGCATTGACGTAGATGTTCAGCGCCGCGCCTTTCAGAGCACCCTTCGCGAAGGAAACACCTGTGGCAACATCGGAAAGCGCCATCTTCGAGCCGTTGTGCGCCATAAAGTCGGAAAGCTCGATAACGCGCGCGCATGCCCTCATGATGGTGAGCGGCACTTCAATGGCATCGATCAGCGCTTTCTGCATCGCTTCCGTGCGGCGCGCCTTTTCTTCCTCGGTTGCACGGGGCATCTTGAAGCAAGCTGCCAACGGCGCAAACGCCTCGGCGTCCTTCCTCACCAAGCCAAGCAGCTCCTCACGAACCTGCTGCAGCTGGCGAAGGCATTCTTGCACGTCTTCTTCCACGTCAGCATAGCTTTTCTTGCCAACGGTCAGGTTGCCTACCATGGAGTTCAGGGCAGAGCCCAAGGCACCCACATATGCAGCAGCGCCACCACCGCCAGGGGTTGGGGTACCGGCGGCAACCTCGTCTATAAATGTCCACTCACTCAACGCGTTTCCCTATCATTCAATTCATACAACACGGGCCAGCGCTCTTGCGCCAGCCCGATGATAGCGTGCTATTCTTTCCGGCAGTTTTCCCGCAGGTTAGAACAAGCCCGAGATCTTGCCCGTTTCGTCAACGTCGATCTTGAAGGCCGCAGGCGATTTGCCCAGGCCCGGCATGGTCATCACGTTGCCGGTAAGCGCAACCACGAAACCTGCGCCCGCAGAAACCTTTACCTGGCGAACCGTGATGCGGAAACCGCGCGGTGCGCCCAGCAAGGCCTTGTCGTCCGAGAAGCTGTACTGGGTCTTCGCCATGCATACCGGCATGTTACCGAAGCCCAAGCTCTCAAGCTGCTTGATCTCTTTCTTGGCAGCAGGAGTGAAGTCTACCCCATCGGCACGGTAAATACGCTTGGCAATCGTCTCGATCTTTTCGGCAAGGCCCAGGTCGTCTTCGTAGGCATAGGAAAGCGTGCTTTCCTGCTCGCACAGGCGCATTACCTCTTCGGCAAGCTCTACGCCGCCGACGCCGCCCTTTGCCCATACCTGGGAAAGGGCCACGTTAACGCCCAGCTCCTGGCACTTGGCGCGCACCAGGTCGATTTCCGCCTGAGTGTCGGTGGGGAACTCGTTGATGGCAACCACGCAAGGAAGCCCGAACACCTTGGTGATGTTCTCTACATGCTGAAGCAAGTTGGGCAGACCCTTTTCCAACGCCTCAAGGTTTTCCTCGTTCAAGTTTTCCTTGGCAACGCCGCCGTGGTTCTTCAGCGCGCGAACCGTGGCGACAACAACCACCGCATCGGGCTTCAAGCCAGCAAGGCGGCACTTGATGTCAAGGAATTTCTCTGCACCGAGGTCGGCACCGAATCCTGCCTCCGTAACCGCATAATCGCCCAGGGCAAGCGCCATGTTCGTTGCCATGATGGAATTGCAGCCATGCGCAATGTTGGCGAAGGGGCCGCCGTGCACGAACGCCGGAGTACCTTCAAGCGTCTGAACCAGGTTGGGCTTCAGCGCATCCTTCAGAAGCGCCGCCATGGCACCTTCGGCATGCAGGTCATGAGCGGTTACCGGCTTATCGTCGCGCGTGTAACCCACTACAATGCGGCCCAGACGCTCCTTCAGGTCGGTGATGGAGGTTGCTAGGCAGAAGATTGCCATAACCTCGGAAGCAACCGTGATGTCGAAGCCGTCTTCACGCGGAACGCCATTGGCTTTGCCGCCCAAGCCGCACACGATGTTGCGCAGCTGGCGGTCGTTCATGTCAACCACACGCTTCCAGGTGATGCGGCGCACATCGATGCCCAGCTCGTTTCCGTTGTGGATATGGGCGTCGATCAAAGCAGCAAGCAGGTTGTTCGCTGCGCCGATAGCGTGGAAGTCGCCCGTGAAGTGCAAGTTGATTTCCTCCATGGGGATTACCTGGGAGTATCCGCCGCCAGCAGCACCGCCCTTGATGCCGAATACCGGGCCCAAGCTTGGCTCGCGCAAGGCGATAACCGCCTTTTTGCCCAAATGGGAAAGGGCGTCGCCCAAACCAACCGTGGTAGTGGTTTTTCCTTCACCGGCGGCAGTGGGGTTAATGGCCGTAACCAGAACCAACTTGCCGGGCTTGTGCTCTTCATTGCGGAGCATGTTGTAATCGACCTTGGCCTTGGTCTTGCCGTAGCACTCCAAGTATTCTTCGGCGATGCCGGCCTTTTCCGCAACTTCGGTGATGGGGCGCGGCGTGGCAGCCTGGGCAATTTCGATATCGGTCAACATAAGCAGTTCGCTTCCTCTTCGTGGCTTTCGGTGCTTTGTTCCTCTTACTTGTTGTTTATCTCATCGTAGATCATGCGTAGACCTTGCAAAGTGAGCTCAAGGTTGATTTCGGCGATGTGCTTCGATGCCGGGGCGATACGGTGGGCAAGGCCGCCGGTTGCCACAACTTTCGCTTCGTAGCCAAGCTGATCGAACACGCGCTCAACCAAACCGTCAACACGGGCGGCTTCGCCATATACCACGCCGACCTTCAACGCATCGGCGGTATTCGTACCGATGGCCGTACCGGGGTCTTCCAGTTCTACCGAACGAAGCAGCGCCGCACGGGACAGCAGGCTTCGCATGGAAGAGTCAACGCCAGGGGCGATGATGCCGCCCACGAACGTACCCGTTGTGTCGATGATCTCGATGTTGGTTGCCGTGCCAAAGTCGACCACGATAACGGGCGAACCGTACAGGCACTTTGCTGCCGCAGCATCGGCAACGCGGTCGGCACCCAGCTCGGAGAACTTCTCCTGATCCATGTTGATCAGGTGGCCGACGGTCTTCGCCGAGATAACCAGCAGCTGCACGCCAAACGAACGCTGGCACGCCTTTTCCCAATTGTGGGTAAGGGCAGGAACCACCGATGCCAAAATGGCGCCATCGATGCACTGACGGTCAACGCCTTCGGCGCTCATCAGAACATGCAGCTTTATTCGAAGCTCGTCACTGGTGTGGTCCACATTCGTGGCCACACGCCACATGTGAACCAAGCGCTCGCCGTCGTAAACGCCGAGCACGGTTTGGGTATTTCCCACGTCAATCGCAAGTAACATGTTTCTGACAATCCCTTCAGTTTTAGCGATACGAGCGAATGCTACCATACTATCGATTTCAGACGGCAACGCCTTAACCGTAACCGTAATTAACGTTCCCGTAGAAGGTGGCGCAATGGAAAACCCCGCTCGCATCCTCATCGTCGACGATGAGCCTTCCATCACTGAATTCGTAAGCTATGCCATGCAGAAAGAAGGCTACCTTACCGAGGTTGCCTCGAATGGCGAAGACGCACTTGAGAAGATCGAAAGCGAGCATTTCGACCTGTTCATCTTAGACATCATGCTTCCCGGTATCGACGGCTACGAGCTGTGCCGCCGCATCCGCGCGAAGATGAACACCCCTATCCTGTTCCTTTCGGCCCGCGACACCGAGCTGAACAAGGTTGTGGGCCTGGAACTTGGCGCCGACGACTACCTGGCAAAGCCCTTCGGCGTGCGCGAGCTTTTGGCACGCACGCGTGCCCTTCTGCGCCGTAGCCAGGGCATTGAAGCCACACAGCCTTCCAACGAGGTTACGGCAAGCGGCATTACCCTGAACGAAGACACGCACGTCGCCCAGGGCGATAAGGGCCCAATTGATCTTACCCCGCGCGAATTCGAGCTGCTCAGCTGCCTGATGCACAACGCCGGCAAGGTGGTTTCCCGCGAAGATCTGCTCCACGATGCCTGGGGATGGGAATTCATCACGGAAACGAAAACCGTAGACACTCACATCAAGCGCCTTCGCGATAAGATAGAGGCAGCTGGATACGACCCCAAGCTCGTTGAAACCGTACGCGGTTACGGGTACCGCTTTAAGAAGTAAGGCGGCGCGGGGCGCTTCCCGCCTACCGCCTGATGCTTCGAGGGGATTCAATGAGGCTGTTCACCAATATCTCGTTTCTAACCGCGCTGCTGGCTGTGTTCGGCTGCTCGGTTACTGCCGTCATTGCCGTTTTGGTGTTCGGCTGCTCGCGCCTGATTTTGGCGTTCATCATTCCCGTTGCATGCCTCTGCTATTTTCTAAGCCTGCTTATCGCCCATTTCGTAACGCAGCCTTTAACTGAACTGGTGCAGAAAACCCGCGCCTACCGCGAAGGCGACAAGAGCATCGTGTTCGAGCCCACCGGCACCCTTTACGAGGTTGACCGGCTTTCCGAAGATTTTCGCGAACTGAACCATGCCTACGAGGCAAAGCTGAACGAGCTTTCGCAGGTGCAAGACCGTCAGGACTCGTTCGTCAGCGATGTAGCGCACGAATTCCGCACGCCTCTTACCGCCATTGCCGGCAACGCCGAGTTGATGCTCGATCCGGACATGCCGCAAGCTACACGCGAGCACTTCTGCGAGATTATCTTGAGCGAATCGGAGCGCCTGAAGAAACTGACGAACTCGCTGCTGGCGCTGCAGCACGCAAAGGAAGGCGTGCCCGCCGCTGCGTTGAAGCGCCTTGACATCGCCCCTGTTGCACAAGACGTGGTTGAGATGCTGGAACCCATCGCACAGGACAAGAACGTCACCCTTTCCGTTGAGGGAGCGGCGCCCGATATCCTGGGCAACACCGATCGCCTGAAGCAGGCGCTTATCAACTTGGTTGACAACGCTATCCGCCACGTAGAAGAAGGCGGACATGTGCGCGTAATGCTCTCCGGTGTGAACAACCAGGCAGTAGTTGCCGTGAAAGACGACGGCTGCGGCATCGACGACGACCCATCACTACTGTTCAAGCGCTTTTATCGCAGCGACGCTTCCCGCGCCCGCAACAGCGGCGGGGCCGGGCTGGGGCTTGCCATCGTAAAGGAAATCGTGGAAAGCTTCGACGGCACGGTAACCGCATTCAACGCCCCCGAAGGCGGAGCAGTATTTGTGATGGCCTTCCCTTCGTTATGAATTAAACGTGATGACGCTGCGCGGCCATCTGGCGGCACAGCTAAGGCTGCAAGCCTTCGGCGCGTAACGAAGTACGTGCTTTCAGGCTTTCGCCTTATCTGCACTCGCCAGTTGGCCGCTCGCTGTTTTACTACGCCAACCTGGGATTTTAGGTTTAAGAATTTCATGGCAGTTAAAAGGCAAAGCTTTTTAACTGCCCCTTTATACGGAAGTCGATAAAGAATGGTCTTCCCCTATACAGAGTGGTAAAAACCTTAAGCCGATAGCAGACGCTTTTTCCAGCAGGCAAAGCATGCTCGAGGTGGAGCAGGTTCACCACGCAAAACCCAGCATCCTATTTCATGCTTTGACTGGAAGGCACAAAAGAAGCCCTTTCCTCGTTGCTTGAGGAAAGGGCTTCTTTTGTAAAAACGTTTTAGCGAGATGGCGAAGACTTCAAGCCTCCCAAGCCGCTGCAGCGGCCGAGGCGCACCATGGAAACTTGCCGTCAGGCGAATAAACCAAACTAGTGGGAAACCACCGTGCTTACGGCTTGCGCCACCAACACGGCGGCGATCATCTTCAGCACATCGATAAGCACAAACGGCGCCACGGCGGCGGCAAAGGCAGCTTCTGCCGTAAGATGGCCAGCCACCATCAGCCATGCCCAGCCGAACACGTACAGCACCGCCAAGAACACCACGCCCATAACCACATTACGAGCCAAAACACCCGCTGCGATATGCGTGCCGAAGAACGACTTCTGCTCCTTGGAAGAAAACAGCGGGGTGCGATGCAGCAGCACATCAACCGCTATAGCGACAAGCGCCGCCACGAAGAAGCCAACGATGAAGCCACCCGTAGGACCCATCAACGCGGCGAGCCCGCCCTTGAAGGAAGAAAACACCGGCAGCCCCAAACCACCCAACACGATGTAGCCGCCAATGGCAATCAAAGCCTGCTTGGCAGGCAACGCGAACAGAACGAACATCACTGCAAGCGTCTGCAGCGTGAAGGGAACGGGGCCAAAGGGAACCGTTACCCATGCGGCAACCGCCATCAAAGCGATGGACAAGCCGCAGAAGGCGACCGAACGCGCGCGGGTAGTGGAATTCTGCGTCATAGCTTCTGACATATTTGCTGATACCTTCCTTAAGCACAGGTGCCTATGATTTGTTTGCTAATTGGGAAAGTATAGCACAGCCTCATTCGAAGACGCCGTAGGCGCAAGCTGTGCGCAAAGCCTATCGGCGAAAAGACCAGCTCATCAGCTGACGTTTATCCCATTAATCCCATAAGTTTACTCTGATTTAACATCACGCCGCCGAACTCGCCTTTTCGAAAAGGGCGCTCCTGGAGCACAATCCGCCCCAAACAAGCCCCAAATATGCGAATACGGTAATGCCTTGCGCAAGAAAGGTTTGGATGAAAACCATCCTGGGCAAACCCCGTAATCGTGCAAGCATATTGGAACTTCGCCTTGCGCTGCACACGCACAGTGCCGGCACATGCTTTTCGCCGTCTACGCCCTCTTCGATCCTTTGCCGAATCGGGAGCTTTCCTCTCCTGCCTCGACGCGCTTCAAGCGACGAAGCTCGAATGCGATGAATGCTGCCGCCGTAAGCACCGAAAGCGCATCGGATACCGGAGCCGCAAAATAAATCGCATCAAGACTGGTGATGCCGGGAATAAGGGAAGGCAGCACCAGCGGAAGCACGATAAGCAGCGGGATAAGGAACAGCACCTGACGGGTAAGTGAAAGGATGATTGACTTCATGGGCTGGCCCGTTGCCTGGAAATAGTTGCCTACCACAATCTGGAAACCAATGACAGGCAGCATGATCAGGTACACCTTCAGAGCAAACGCCGTGAATTCGCGCAGTGCATCTGCACGGATACCGAAGACGCTCACGATATCGCCCGAGAACAACAGGATAACCACCCACATGCAGGTGCCGATGACCGTAGCCATCAAAATGCCGAAGCCGAGCGTTTTACGTACACGAGGAATAAGACCTGCGCCGTAGTTGTAGCCCAGCAAGGGCTGGATTGCCACCGCCGTGCCGATAAGCGGCAGCACCGTGAACATCGAGCAGCGCTGCACAATGCCAATGGAGGCCAACGCCGCTTCAGAGCCCATGGCGCTCTGCCCACCGTAGAACACCAGCAAATAGTTGATAACGAAATTGATAACCGACATGGCCATTTGCATGATGAAGCTGGCAGCACCAAGCGAAAAGATGAAGCCCACCACTTCCGCATCGAGCTTCATGTTTCGCGCGTACAGCTTGAACGCCACATTCTTGGTGAACAAGAAGTACCACAGCACCGAAAGGCAGGAAATGCCCTGGCCGAGCACCGTGGCAAGGGCACTGCCCACAACGCCCCAGCCCAGCACCAACACGAACAGGTAGTTCAAGATGATGCACGACACCGTGCCGATGATCATGGTAAGCAAGGCGCGATTAGGGGCACCTGCGGTGCGGATGAAGTTGTTCACGCCCATACCGATGATCTGGAAAATCACACCGAACGCCACGATTTGGATAAACGAATAGGTGTAATCGTGGATTTCGGGAGTGGCACTGGAAAGCGAGAGCAGCGCTTCCATACAAGGAGGAACACAGGCAAGCACCGCTATGATGATGGCCAAGATAATACCGAGGCTTACCGTATTGCCCAGGCTTTTCTCTGCCGCTTCACGGCTTCCCTCGCCCAAACGAAGCGCCGCAAGGGCATTGCCGCCGTTGCCGATAAGCATGCTCAACGCCATGAAGATGGTCATGATGGGCATGGCTGCCGTCGCAACCGAAAGTCCGATCTCGCCCATGGCCTGGCCCAAGAAAACCGAGTCGATCACATTGTAAGCACCGTTCACCAGCATTCCCACAATTGAGGGAATAGCGAATTCAAGCACTAGTTTAGGAATAGAGCCGGTGCCCATACGCGCCGTGCGCTCGTCGCGCTTCGACGGCGCCGTTTTGGAGTGCATAGTGCCCTTTTCGAAATGAGCGTCCGAGTTTTCCGCTATCCCTTGATCTTGATCTTCAGCCATGTGCGCTTGCATGCCCTTTCACGTTGTGCTTTCAGCGTCCGCCCTTCCCGCGGAAGGCGCTAAACGGTTAACCCATTTTGATAGCTGTTCACAAATACCGCTATATCCCCAGAGTAAAGAGCATTTTTAAATCAAATCTCCATCACATACCAAGTAACCAGTGCCTAACTAGGGCTCTTACGGCACAATAGGGGGTTACGTAGAAGAAAGGACCCTCTGTGACCGTCGTAGAGATCATCATGCTTGGCCTTGCGCTTTCCATGGACGCATTTGCCGTTACCGTTTCCAACAGCTTCGTATATCCCAAGCTTTCTCGCGCTCGCAGCCTTTCCATGCCAATTGCATTCGGCTTCTTCCAGTTCCTTATGCCGGTAGTCGGCTTTGCCCTGGGACAGCTGGTAAGCGAATTCATCACCCAATATGCCGGCATCATCACCTTCGTGATTCTTGGCTTTATCGGCGGAAAGATGATCTGGGACGCTTTCCATGAAGACGATGAAGAGGAAGAGGCATCCGAGCAAACGCTCACGCTGCCTGTTCTGCTGTTTCAGGCTGTAGCCACCAGCATCGATGCCTTGGCCGTCGGCGTCAGCTTCGCCGCCCTTGAGGTGAATGTTCTTACCTCTTCGGGAATCATCGGCGTCACCACGGCACTCACCTGCATCGTTGCCCTTATCATCGGCAAGCGCTTCGGCCATGCCTTGGGTGAAAAGGCCACCATCGTCGGCGGCGTGGTGTTGATCCTTATCGGCCTTAAAGCCCTGCTGTTCTAAATGCAAACGGGCTTCCCTTTTCATCAGGGAAGCCCGTATCTCGTGGTTTGATTCAATTGAACAAAGGCTAGGTGGCAGCACTAGCTTTCGAATGACGTTACGTGCACTTCACCCGAGCTCATGGGAACAAGGGAACCTGCCTCATTTTCCACAAGCAGACGGCCCGCATCGTCAACGCCGCGAATAATGCCCTCGATGGTTTCGGTTCCGTCTATTAAGGCGAGTGTTGCGCGCTTGTCGCGATAGGCAAAACGATGGCTGTATTCTTCGATGAAAGCGGAAAACCCCTGCTTGCACCATAGGCTGTAACGCTCGCCCACCGCAGTGAGCATCTGCTGAATCAGCTGCGTCATAACGCTGCGTTGCCCCGAGGAAAGCGCTGGCTGCGCCACTTCGCTCATCAGGTATGCGCTTCGATACTTGCCCTGCATCTTCTGCTGCTCAGCGGGCCGATACACGTTGATACCCACACCAACGCACACACCACCGGCAAGCGCTTCCAGCGAAATGCCAGCGAGCTTCCCTTCGGCACACAGCACATCATTGGGCCATTTGATAAGGGCGCGGCGGTGCGACTGGACCCTTTCCAGAGCATCGGCAACCGCAAGCGAAACGACAAGGCTCAGCGTGGGCAACGCCTGCGGTGCCACCTGTGGGCGAAGAGCAAACGAAGTGTACAATCCACCAACCGGACTTACCCATGCTCTACCCTGCCGACCGTAACCCCCGGTCTGTTCCAGCGCCGTTGCGCAGAAGCCTTCCGCAGCCCCCTGGCGCAAAGCTGCCTTTACCACTTCATTGGTAGATCCCACGCTTCCAAAAGCATGAACATCCCAAAAGTCAGAAACGGCTGGCTGCAGGGGAACCAAAGCCGATTCCCCTGCAGCGCAGCCAAATTCGATGCTGTTTGCCTGTTCTAGCACTTCCAGGCCTTGCCCACTTTAACGGTTTCCAGCGTAACCTTAGTGCCATCGGAAAGCTCATGATTGGGAGCGATTTCCAGCAACGGCTTTACCACAAAATCACGTTCGGTAAGAAGCGGATGCGGCAAAGTAAGGATATCCAGGTCGGATACATAGCCCTGGTAATCCAAAATGTCCAAGTCGCAGGTACGGGGGCCGTTCTTCTTTTCACGGATACGGCCCAATCTGTCTTCAATGATGTTGAGGTAACGTAGCAGCTCTTGCGGAGGCAAGCCGGTGCGCAGGATAAGCACCGCATTCACGAAGGAATCCTGGTCTTCCACGTATGCCGGTTCGCTTTCATAGAAGCTGGAAACATCGATAATCTGCGAATCGGGCAGCAGACACATATCGGTGATGGCCTGGCTGAGCATGGCCTTCTTGCCTTCAAGCTCTTCGCCTTCATCGGCAACCAAGGCAACGTTGCATCCCAAGCCGATGAATGCGTAGGGACGCAAGTTTTCCTTCAGGGACTCTTCGGTTAGCGCCACATTATGGGTCCTGATTACCGAAGCACCCAGCTCACAAGCCATGAGCGCTTCAGCAGCAGAGGCAGAATCACGCTCCTTAGGCTCATCGATGCCATAGGCATAGCCGATGTAGCTTTTACGGGAAACCGCCACCATGGTGGGATAGCCCAAATGCACCAGTTCCTGGAAGTTGCGCATCAATTCGATAGTCTGCTTCGCCGTCTTGCCGAATCCGGGACCAGGGTCAAGGCAAATGCGGTCATGGCTGATACCGGCAGCTTCAAGCTCTTCTGCGCGCTTGGCAAGATAAGCACATACTTCGGCAACCACATCGTCGTAGTGGGACTCGTTCTGCATCGTGCGAGGATCGTCGCCCAGCATGTGCATTACCACCAAACCGGCATCGCAGTTCTTTGCCACTTCCACCATGGCGGGATCACGAAAACCCGTTACATCGTTGATGATGCTGGCGCCCGCTTCTACGGCCGCTTTCGCAACCTCGGCATGACGCGTGTCGATGCTGACGCAGATGTCTTTTTCCGCTAAGCGCTTCACTACCTCTATGGTGCGGGAAAGCTCTTCTTCCACGGAAACAGGGCTTGCGCCCGGACGGGTAGACTCCCCGCCCACATCGATGATGAGCGCACCCTCTTCAACCATTTTCTCGGCAGCAGCCACTGCCTCTTCAACGTTCGCGTACGACCCGCCATCGGAAAACGAGTCGGGCGTTACGTTCAGAATGCCCATAATCACTGGGGTGCGGGAATCAAAAGGATAGCGTCCACAACGCCAAATCATCTTTTCCTCCTTATAAAAGAGGCGCCCCGGGCTTTTAGCCCAGGGCGCGTAAAACCATTACTGTTGGCTACCTGACTCAGGGCCGGAGTCCCCATGGGAAACATTCGGTTCCGCTGAGGTTGATGCCTCGCCGGCTGCGTGGGCAGGCTGGCTTGCCGTACCCTCCGATTCAGCCTCCAGGGATGCAGGTTCGTTCGCTGCAGCAACTTCGTTACCGCTTTCAGCTTCCTTGGCCTGCTCCTGCTTAAGGTACTCTGCCCACTGATTGTTGAGTAGTGCCTGGCATGCCTCGCCATCGACCGTTTCGCGTTCAAGCAGAACCGATGCCATAAGGTCCATCTGGTCGCGCTTGGAAGAAAGGATCTCAACGGCACGGTCGTGGGCTTCCTTCATGATGCGAGCAACCTCGTCGTCGATGCGGCGTGCCGTATCGTCGGAGTAATCCTGCGTGTTGCCGTAATCGCGGCCCAAGAACACTTCGTGGTTCGGCTGGCCGAATACCTGAACGCCCAAGTCGGAGCTCATGCCGTAGTTGGTAACCATCGCGCGCGCCATCTTCGTAGCACGTTCCAGGTCGTTCGAGGCACCGGTGGTGATGTCGTCGCAGAACAGCTCTTCTGCCACGCGGCCGCCCAGGAACACAGCCAATTCATCGCGCATTTCGTTACGGCTGTTCAGCACCTTGTCTTCGTCAGGGATAGAAAGCGTGTAACCCAGTGCGCGACCACGGGAAATGATCGAAATCTTATGAACCGGATCGGCACCTTCAAGCATGTGACCAACCAGAGCATGGCCAGATTCGTGGTAAGCGATGGTCTTGCGCGTGCGGGCGTCAAGAACACGACCCTTGCGCTCAGGACCGGCAATAACACGCTCCATCGAATCCTGAACTTCCTTATTGGTGATGATGTGTTTGTTGCGGCGCGCCGTAAGGATAGCCGATTCGTTCAGCAGGTTCGCCAAGTCGGCGCCAGTGAAGCCCGGCGTGAGCTTTGCGATGCTGCTCAGGTCAACGTCGTCTGCCAAGGGCTTGTTCGCCGCATGCACGTTCAAGATCTTCTCGCGGCCCTTAACATCAGGCGCGTCAACCACAATCTGACGGTCGAAACGGCCGGGACGCAGAAGCGCCGGGTCAAGAACGTCGGAACGGTTGGTTGCCGCGATAAGCACCACGGAGTCGTTTGCCTCGAAACCATCCATTTCTACCAGCAGCTGGTTCAGCGTCTGCTCACGTTCGTCATGGCCGCCGCCAAGACCAGCGCCACGTTGACGGCCAACGGCATCGATCTCGTCGATGAAGATGATGGAAGGCGATGCTTCCTTGGCCTGTTTGAACAAGTCGCGCACGCGGGAAGCGCCAACGCCCACAAACATCTCCACGAAGTCGGAACCGGAAATGCTGAAGAACGGAACGCCCGCTTCACCGGCAACTGCGCGTGCCAGCAGCGTTTTGCCGGTACCCGGAGGGCCCACCAAAAGGCAACCGCGCGGGATCTTCGCACCAAGAGACTGGTACTTGGCGGGGTTTTCCAGGAAGTCTTTGATTTCCTGCATTTCCTCTACTGCTTCGTCAACGCCCGCAACATCGGAGAAGTGGACATCGGGGTGTTCTTCGATGCTCTTCTTGGCCTTTGCCTTGCCGAACGACATCTGCGAATTGTTGGCCTTGTTCATCTGGGAGAAGAAGAACAAAAGCAGGCCCGCGATAATCAGGATAGGCAGAACGGAAGCCAGGATGGAGCCCCAAGGCGAAGCCAGACGCACGCTGTACTGGATGTTGGGATGCGCCGCCATAAGCTGGCCCAAGGAGTCGGAACCAACCCACGTACACGTGTAGTTATGCTCCGAGCCCAACTTGGAAGCGGCAAGCTCCTGCGTTTGAACGATGGTGGGGCGGGCACCGGAAGTGTCTGCCATGCCGGAGTTCAAGGCATTGAAGGCCGTGTTGAACGCATCTGCCGTAGCCTCGCCCGCCGTTGCGGCCGGATAATACGTACCGGTGATGGTGTAGGAACCGGTGTCGTACACCGCCGTGTTCACGCGGCCCTGCTCAACAGCCTGCGTGAATTCGGACGTTACCAATTCATCGGTCTGGGTAACGCCGTTGCTGGCCGTCATGGAACGGGTCATCATCACGGCAAAGAAGATGCCCACAGCCAAGAACACCACCAGGGTGACGATGTTCGAGCGGTTAGGCTGCTTGGAATTCGGCTGCTTTGCGTGATTCGGTTTCTTTTGATTGGGAGTTTGTGCCATAGGTAGTTTGTTCCTTATGTTCTTCGTTCGTACCCGTGGACGCTATTCTTGGGTTACTTCGGGCTTCAGCACGCCAATGCATGAAAGATTGCGGTAGCGCTCGGCATAATCAAGGCCATAACCGACGATGAACTCATCGGGGCATTCGAAGCCAATGTACTTGCACTTGATGTCGGCCTGGTTGGGCGTGTCTTTGCGAAGGAGCGTTGCCACTTCGATGGAAGCAGGGTTGCGCGATTCCAGGTTCTTGATGAGGTAGCGCAACGTAAGGCCACTGTCCAAGATATCCTCGGCGATCAGAACGTGGCGGCCTTCGATTTGGCTGGTCAGGTCTTTTAGAATGCGAACCACACCAGAGCTTTTCATACCGTTGCCGTACGAGGAAATGGCCATGTAGTCCATTTCAACCGGCAAGTGGATTTCACGAACAAGGTCGGCCATGAAGATTGCCGCCCCTCGCAAAACGGAGATCACCACAATGCTCTTGCCTGCGTAATCCTCCGTAATTTTCGCGCCGATTTCCTTAACGCGCGTACGAATTTCATCCTCAGTAAAAAGGATGCGCTCAAGATCGGGATGCTGCTGCTCCACGGAAGCCTCTTTTCCCACCCAAGGTGGAGTAAGTACGGGTATACACAGTACTTCAGTGTAACAAAAGCACTTCACCCCGTATTCGCAGATAAGCCGCCGTAGCAGTTTTGCAATAAATCTTCACCGCACAGACTCAGACCACGAGGGCAAGCCCCCCAGGCATAGGGAAATTCGGAGCTCCAACACACCACTGCGCCAGGAAAGCCTGCCCTGCCAAGAATCCGTACGCTATTCCTGAGGCTTTACCTCAGCTTCGATGGTCTCCTGCAAGATTTCCGGGAAATTCTTCAGCAGGGTGTCCACTGGCAAGCCCACGATGTTGTTGAAATCGCCTTCGTAGCTTTCCACCAACCTGCGACCCTTGCCCTGAATGGCGTAGGCGCCTGCTTTATCGATGGTTTCGCCCGTTGCAACGTAAGCGTTGATGTCTTCGGCGGAAAGCTCCTTAAACGTTACCGTGCTGGTTTCCGCAAATGAGCGGAACGCCAGGGAAACGTTGCCGTCGCCGCCGTTTTCCTCGGTTTCGTTCAGCATAACCAGCCACACCGAAACACCCGTGATTACCTGGTGCGTACGGCCGGAAAGACGCGCCAGCATTTCGCGGGCGTGATCGGCGCTGTAGGGCTTGCCCAGCATTTCGCCATCGAGTACCACCGTGGTATCGGCGCCGATGACGATGCCCAATCCCACAGGGTTTTCGGCCAGGATGTCCTGGATGACGGAGCCGGCCTTGCGCTCGGCCAGCTTCTTCACCGCCTCGACGGGCTGCGCGCGCTGGTCGGCATCAAGCGATTCGTCAACTTCGGTCGAACCAGTGTACACCGTGAACTTTACGCCCGCATCTTCAAGGAGCTGCTTGCGGCGCGGGCTGTTCGAAGCCAGGATGACGTTTACGGGAATAGTGGTTGTATCAGGCATGGGGTTTCCTTTACTGAAAGAAGTGTGCCAAGGAAACAGGCCCGTTGGCACAAGGTGAAATCGAGAAAATCATGGCCAGCAGCCTAAGCTGCTACGCACGATTGGGCTTGCGGCGAGCCCGGAACACGGCCATTGGCTCGACCAGAACGCCGTGTTTGTTGGCGCTTACCGCCAAATTGCCTTGAACGTTGGCAACGAATCCGCTGATGGGAGCGCCTTCCTCATCGAAGGCAGAAAGCACCGTTTCCACCGCTGCCGATTCGATACGCGCCTCGGCGCCCACAAAGGCCTCAAGCACCGCCAGCGCAACGCGACGTTGCAAAGGCTTCGCTACCGTGCCGAAAGAGGGCAGCATGCGGCACCCGTCGAACGAACCTTCGCCATCGCCGCCGATCCATTCAAGGTGGGTATCGGCCGCTTCGCGCGCCAAGGAATCAAGGTAGTCGTCTTCGTCGGCAATCAGGTTCATGGTGCGGCACAGCGTGTCCAGCAGCTGGCCGTTGCGCTCTTTCGCCTTCGGAATTATCTCATGGCGCACGAAAGCGCGGAACCGATCGGTGTGGGCATTGGTAGCATCTTCGCGCCAGCGGTTGCCCTCCTCGTCGACCACCGCTTCATCGGCGGGAATGTCGTCGATGAAGCATCGCAGCGCTTGACGGGAAACGTCAAGAAGGGGACGCACCACCGGGCCGTTGGCATACAACATAGAGCGGAAGCCACCCGGCCCCGTTCCCGCGATAGAGCGCATATAGAAGTTCTCCACCCTGTCGTCTTGCGTATGGGCGGTAACGATACGGCCAACGGATACGGGAATCGCCTCATGGCGGCACAGGCTCTCAAGCGCCTCGTGGGCAGCAAGGTAGCGCTCATTGCGACCAACCGCTTCCACGTTGCCGCCCGTTGCCTTGGCGAGCGCCGCCACGTCTATCTCGCAAGAAAAGAACGGAATGCCCAGATGAGCGGCGAGCTTTTCCACAAAGCGCTGGTCGGCATAGGCGTCTTCCCCACGCAGCATATGGTTCACGTGCAAAATGGCGGGCTGCCCCACCAATCCGCGCTTATGCAAATCGCTAATCAGGTACGCCAAGGCCGTTGAGTCCGACCCGCCCGAAACCATCACGACAACCGGAGTTGCCGCGCTGAACAGGCTCTGGGTGCGAATCGTTTTCTCTATCGCGTCAATCATGGACGGTTATCCCTTTCCGATTCCTACTTGCTGGAAACAAAGA
This sequence comes from uncultured Eggerthella sp., assembly GCA_958431815.1. Taxonomy (GTDB): domain Bacteria; phylum Actinomycetota; class Coriobacteriia; order Coriobacteriales; family Eggerthellaceae; genus Anaerotardibacter. The sequence goes on from CAUASB010000003.1 coordinate 67,067, forward strand.
AGCGCGGCTTCTTGCATCGCCGACGATTGCTTTGCTAGCGTATTCATTGTAATTGATGCCATCAAGGGAAAAGGGGCTTCGTCATGCAGTTCATCTTGCGAACCATCGCCATCTTCGTTGCCGTAGGTGTTGCCGTTTGGCTTGTCCCAGGCATCGACATCGTGGGCGCTGGCAGCTCGTGGGGGTCAATCGCAGTTATGGCTCTTATCATCGCACTGCTGAACATGACTATAAAACCGTTCCTGCAGGTAATCGGTTTGCCCATCACCGTGCTTTCCCTTGGTGTGTTTTACCTGGTCATCAACACCATTCTGCTTTATCTTGCGGCATCGTTGGGCAATGCCCTGTTCGGCGCCGGCTTCATCATCGACTCATTCGGATCGGGGTTCGTGGCTTCCATCGTCATCTCCATTGTTTCAGGCATCATGAATTCGCTTTTGGGAACCGATTAGCAGGCACGCAGGCAACCAACCCGCCCTATTAAAGAAAGTAGCACTGCCCCACCCCGACATCGCGCGCCCGATTGGGCAGCAAATCTCGGTATAATAAGGATTTGTCGGAACGCTCCAATACGAAAGGAGAGTCATGGCAAACCCAAGCCGCGCCGAAGAAGGCACCGCGAAGCCCCGCGCACGACTGCGCGCCAAGAGCCAAGACACCCGCAACAATATTATCTCTGTTGCCATTGGGCTTTTCCGAACCAAGGGATATACGCGCACTTCCATGAGCGAAATCGCCCGCCAGGCAGGCGTTGATCCTTCTTCGTTCTACTACTACTTCGCTTCCAAGGAAGCGCTCATCGAAAACATCCTGAACCCCAACGAGTTCTTCCCCACGGTTGAACAGCTTGAAAGGGCATGCAGCAATCGCGCTGCCCAACTGTATGCGCTTATCGCATTCGATGTGGTGCACAAGTGCGAACTGCCCTTCGACTTCTGGGAGCTTGAGGCTATTGCGAACGAAAACCCGAAGGGGTTCGAGGCGTTTTTCGAACGTTACCGCAAGCTATACCGCACTTCGCTTTCAATCATCGAGCGCGGCGTCGAAGAGGGGGCATTTGTGCCCTGCGCGGCTGACGAGCGAACAGTCACCATTCTTTCCACCAACGAAGGCTTGCAGCATCACTTTCACGCAAAGCATCGCAAGGAGCTGATTTTAGAGGCCTCGGGTTATTCCGTACGCGATTACACGCCCGAAGACATTGCCCGCATGACCGGACGCTCCGTACTCCCTTCGCTAATGAAGAACCCCTCGGAAATCGAGGCAGCCGTTGAAGAGGGAAGGTGCCTGTACTATCTGATGAGGAACAAGGCAGAAAAATAACGTTTGTACAAGAAAGCGGGCCTCGACATTTTGCCGAGGCCCGCTTTCTTGTTTCCTGCATTGATTGCAGTACAAAAGGTACCAAACCAAGCGTTACCGAAGAAGCTGCAGTTTCCCTTCTTGCACCACAACGCGCTCAAGGGAGGGCACTGCCAAGCGTGATCGTTTTTCCACTTCACATTGCGGCACGCCATGGGCTTCATCGTAAAGGCCCAAAACGGGATACCCTGCCCCCACTAACGTATCCATAGCGTATAGGGAATCCTCGAATCCCCAGGTTAAGGGCTTTCCCGTGCCCATAACATCACGGGCTCGATTGTATATGGCGGGCTCGCGTTTAGAAGCACCCACCTCATCCACGGAAATAATGGCGCAGAAATAGCCGGCGATGCCCGTTGCCTTTGCACCGGCGCGCAGGAACTCCGCCTTGCTGGAAGACGCCATAGTCATTTTCACTTCGTTGCGAGCACAGGATTCCAAAAGGGCTTCAGCGCCTGGAAGCAAATGAGCAGCTTCGTAATACGCCATCATATATTCGTCCATGATGGCTTTTACCGCTTCGGTGCTTTGGCCGAACCCGTACTGCTCATGGAAGTAGCGGGCAACCTCCGGAATGGTGAACGTGGTGAACAGCTTATGCTCTTCGGGGGTTACAACAACTCCCGCCTGACGCGCCACTTCCTCTTCCAAGCTGCGCCATGCGCCCAAGGAATCAAGAAGGGTGCCATCGCAGTCGAAGATGGCACCCTTAATCACATTGTTGTTGTTATTCATAGTCGCGCTTGAGCGCAGCGAACGCCGGCATGGCATTGCGGATAACGTCAGGGGAAACGCAGTAGCTTACGCGCACCCAGCCGCCAACGCCGAAGCTGTCGGAGGGAACCAGCAAAAGCTCGTGTTCCTTTGCCTTGTCGGAGAATGCTTGAGCATCAGATTCAAGCGCCTGCATCCACAGGTAGAACGCTCCATCGGGAGCGATGTAGTGATAGCCCAGCTCATCAAGACCCTTGGTGAGCAGCTCGCGATTTGCGGCATAGGCTGCAGCGTTTGCCGGCTCGTCGACGCATTTTGCGATAACGCGCTGGAAGAATACTGGAGCGCAGATGTAGCCCAGAGCACGGCCAGCACCGGAAATAGCCGCCATCACGCGCTCAGATTCCTCAACTTCATTGGGAACCAGCACGTAACCGATGCGATCGCCGGGAAGCGAAAGGGACTTCGACCAGGAATAGCACACCAGCGTGTTGTCGTAGATGGAGGGAACCCAAGAAACCTCGGGGCCGTAAGCCAGTTCGCGGTACGGCTCGTCGGAAATAAGGTACAGGGAGCTGCCGAACTCTTCGCGCTTTTCATGCAGTACCTTTGCCAGACCCTCCAGCGTTTCGCGCGTGTACACAACGCCTACCGGGTTGTTGGGCGAGTTGATGATAACGGCGCGGGTACGCTCGTTGATGGCCGCTGCCACCGCATCCAGGTCAATCTGGAAGTTGTCGGTGCGGGCGGGAACCTCGACGCATTTGCCGCCATCGGCTTCGATCCATACGCGATACTCGGGGAAGTACGGGGAGATCACGATGATCTCGTCGCCCGGGTCGATGATGGCCGCCTTGATGCAGCAAGAAAGGCACGCTGCCGCGCCCATGGTAAGGTACAGGTTCTTTGCCGCGTAGTCCGTACCGAATCGGCGATTCAGGTTGTCGGCGATAGCTGCCTTGGCGTCGTCCCAACCGGAAGAGGGAGAATACGCGTGCAGTTCTGCAGGAGGCATGTCGGCCAATTCGTGCATGACCTTCGCCACCTTGGCGGGAGCAGGAACGTTGGGGTTTCCGATGCTGAAGTCGAATACCTTGTCTTCGCCAATTTCAGCTTTGCGCTGAAGGCCGTAGGCAAACAGTTCGCGAATTGCCGAAGGGGCGCTGCCCAAACCGTACATGGTTTCGTTGATCATGGTGTTTATCCTCCTAACAGAAGCCAGTATTCTGGCTAAGTGCTTATTATGCTCCCGCCTATGCACGCGCGGCAAGAAAAAGCGATAGTCGAATTTTCTATGACTGGTTAACGAACGCCAGCGGGAAAGGAACAGCGTCAAACAGTGCGGAGACACAAAAAGGCTTGCCGAAGCAAGCCTTTCGCATTAATAATTGGTGCCCGAGGCGGGATTTGAACCCGCACGTCTTTCGACAACGGTTTTTGAGACCGCCGCGTCTGCCGTTCCGCCACTCGGGCGCAGGACTGCATTATACCTAAAACCTGGATATCCGTCACCTAAAACAGATTTTTCATATCTTGCACGAAGATTCCAACCTTCTCATGAAAACAACGCCCCTGCAAATCCGCACTAAAGCCCAAAAGGCCAAAGGATTGCTTGCAATAGATGACACATTTACCCGACGTTTGGCATTTCCTTTATCAAATATCTGTTTGCATCTTCTGCGACGTCAGTCGTCAAAGCATGGTTTTCAAAGCTTTCCGTCAGCCCCTTGGTGCTTAAACCCAGCTGTTTCATAGTTGCCTGAATCGCCCAGTTCAAAAGCGAGGGAATATCATCGGGTTCGCCTTCCGACAAGCGATGAAATACCAAATCGTACACACCGCCCATGCTCATTATCACTGCTGTTTCGACTTCCCGATATTCAAACCCCTGAAGCTCTTCACGCGAAGCAACCCATTGCGCCATTACCGACGAAATGGCCTCAGTAGCAGCGCGGGTGGAAACCAAGTCTTTCGTTAAAGAAATAATGCCCTCGTTTTCCAACAGGAACGTAAAGTACATCGTGCCCGTTAGGTAAAAATCGACAAAGCAATATCCTGTATTCAACTTATGCTGGCGTAGATAGGTATTGCACAGCTCAATCAGGCGCTCAATGAACTCCTGCATGAACATTTCTTTCTTGGGGAAATAATACTGAACAAGCGGGCGGGTGAGCTGGCATGCCTTGGCGATGTCGGTATAGCTGGTTTTGGCATAGCCCTTTTCCATTAGCAACCCAAACGCCTGAGAAAGAATAAAGCTCCGTTTATTCGGCTCGTTTTCCATTCTTTCCGCCTGCCTTTGCAACATCCCGCCGTTCAAACCAACAGCCCCCATTATGCCGCAAAACAAAAGTGCCGACGGTTTACCACGTCGGCACTTAGGTTAGTTACCAGATGGTTTTCTTTCCATCACGCATCTTCGGCTTTTCGGGAAGCTTCTTGAATACGATGTACACGTTCTTAATGGCAAAGCAAACCGAGACAGCGCCCATCAGATAGAACAGCGGCGTGTCGAACGTAGTGGGGCAAATTGTGCTCCACCAACCCAAGCCAACAGGCAAGAAGGTGTTGATGGTGCCAATGAGAATTACGATAGCCAGCAGCTTCGAAGTACCCCATACCACTTTGTTCTTCGTCCAGTAGTATCCAGTGCATACCGCGATAAGGATGTTGGTGATCATGAACCACTTCAGGAATACCGGGTCGTCCATCAGCACGATCATCAGAAGGATAAACACCGCGAAAGCTAAGGTTTCCGCCACAATCTCCAACACGCACTTCTTCGTGGTGAGCTCGCCGAAGAACATGCCACGGAATGTTTCCTCACGATTGTTCTTCACATAGTCGTACATGTCGATAAACTCGGTGAAGTTCCAGATAAACATGCCGATGCCCAGCACCATGAAAATGTAGAAGAAACTATTCATGAAGCCCAGAATCAAGAATATGACACCAGTCAGGAAGTCATGCGCCAAGTAGAACGTATTCAACGGCATGGGGAACGAGCCATGCTTTTCCTTCTTAATCATGATGATAGAGAGGAATTGCTCAACGTAGCCAATGAGAAACGCGATAAGCGCCGCTACTAAAATTCCCACAAATCCTGGATTGTCGGGCGAAAAGCCCCACATGTACTGCTGAACCATATCCGAGTTTTGCAGCGTTTGCATCAATGTAGTCCCTTGCATTGCATGCTCCCTTCCCTTGTACTATATGCGTATAGCCTATATGCATATAGTAGTTCTGCAAAAAGAAAAAGCAAGGAAGTTTATCCTTGCTTTTCATCTGATTCCTTGCTTGTGGAAACCGCTCAAGCAATATGTTCTTGCTTCAGCCTATCAGCAATCCAAGTTTTGATTACTGCTTGGCGATTAATGGCTAAATGCTCGGCAGCAGCATCAAGCTCCTGAATCATCCATTCAGGAAAGTCGACGTTCACGCGACGAACTCTCGTATCGGGGTAATGGACTTCCGCGCTATCAAGGTCAAGATAATCCATAATGTCCTCTTTGCCCTCGTCAAAGATTCGGTCAAATTCTTCAGCACTGATTTCCTTTTTTGCAGGCATAGTAAGCCTCCTCTTTTGCTCGAGACCTTCTTACAGAAATGATTCTGATGTTCTCATTCCTCCAGGTAATGATCGCGGTCCAATGCTTTCCGCCAATCTTGCCAAACACGGCATGCCTTTCTTCTCCATGCTTATTGCCCAGGGGAACGGTGATATAAACTCCAGCCCAAATTTCTTGAGCCTCGATAAAGCTGATCCCATGCTTTGCCTTATTGATTGCACTCTTGTTTGGGTCGAATTCAAACCCCATTCTCTCTCCTAAAAGTTAGCTTATCATACCTGTAAGGTATATTTCGTATACCTATATGAATTCGGCTAGAAGCACCACCAGCCAGCAGGGCCAAACGAGGGCTGGAGCGAAGGGGAAGGTTTTGCTTTTCTTCTTCAGCAGCCAAAACAAAGCGAAGGCACTGCCGAAAAGGGCAATTAAACCGAAATAGAGATCAAGATCGGCAATGCTGACGAACAAACAGCATGCCGCAAGAAGAAGCACGTCTCCCCCACCAAGAGCCTTGTTGCCCGAAACGTGCGAGACCAACCACCCCAATGCCCAAAACAGCACCGCAGCGGCAAGCGCTGCCAAAGCAGAGGTTGCCAACGCACCAAAGCCCCATCTTCCAGGCTGCAAACCAGATACTTCGGGATAGAGAGCAAAAACCGCAGCTAGAACCCTCAAAGCAACCAGCAGGATTACATCTTCACCATACACAAGCCGGTACCTCACATCGCGCACCGTGACTGCAACGGACAACGCAAACAGAACAATAAGCAACAACGTCATTGCACCCTCCCGTACTTTCCCCAATGGGCACACTATGACAGAGAAACTGCCCCTTCACCTGCGATTTTCTAAATAAGTAAAAGCCCATTGCGAGCTTCGCAAAACTTTCCGCTTGCCTTCTCACGCCTTTCGCACCCCGCCTATCGCGGTGCGGGCGAAGCATCCAAAAAGAATGAGCGAGCGCTTCCCATCCAATCGCCCATGCCGACCGCAGACCAGTCGAAAAAGCCCACTCAGGCCCTACCTCTTCGATCAGCTAGAAAACCCAAACGCCGTTCAGCACCGTTTCAGGACACAAAAAAAATGCTGCACCCACATTGGTGCAGCATTTCAATTTGCAAGAATCCTGGATTCGCCAGTGGAACAACGAGCACAGTTATGGCAAGTGTCGGGAAGCAAAAAGGGGCAAGGCATTGGCCTTAACGCCATGCCTCACCCCCTTGCCCTTTGAGGTTTCCCTGCGCGCCAGAACCGCGCGCAGCGTCATTGACCCCTTAGAGAGAGAACGTCTTTTCGCCCTTGAATACAGCCTCGGCGTCTTCAACGCTCCAGTCGCCCAAGGTGATAGCAGAAATTGCGTTGCACAGACGGATTGCCTCTTCGGTGGAACGCATGTGGATGTTACGACCCGTTGCGTTGCCGCAAGCACCGCCGATATGAATCTGGTTGTGCAGCTCGGTAAGGAACACATTTGCATCAGCCTTGGAGCCGCCAGCGCACACCAGACCCGTGCGACCTGCAGCCTTGGAAGCGATGGCAAGACCTTCAGCAGAAGTCTGGCCCTCTACTTCGTGAGGCGGGTTGACCTTAACGAAGTCTGCACCGAGGCACAGAGCAACGCCGGCTGCACCTGCGATAAGATCAGGATCCTTTTCGTCGGCAACAGCCTTGCCGCGAGGATAGATCCAAAGAACAACCAGAAGGCCAGCAGCATGAGCCTCTGCGATAAGCTCGCCAGCTTCAGCCATCATGGTGGATTCGTACTCGGAACCCAGGTAAATGGTGTAGCCCAGGCCAACGATGTTCACGCCAGCTTCGCGCATAGCAAGAACAGCTTCCAAATCATAGAGCTGGGGGCTGTAAGGATCGTCCTGAGAACCCTTAACCAGGTTGGTCTTGGAGTTCATCTTGATAAGGTAGTTGATTTCCGGATAATCGGGAGCGTACTGAGCAACAAGGCCACGCTGACCAGCCAGAACACCAATGGTGCCCTGAGAGCCGATCTGGAAAAGATGCTCGGGTTCAGCGTCGGAGATGTCAATGCCCTCGCCGTAGAAGTCCTTGTTCAGGTGCTCGACCTTCTGGTCGCAAGCGAAAAGCATCAGGCGACCCGTGCCGCGAGTAGCCTTCATATAGTTGTCAATGTACGTCTCACGAGCTTCAGGCATAACGTCCGCAGGGACTTTAACCTGATCACGGGTGATGGTGGGCATAATGTTCCTCCTTAAAGGCATGAATACACACGATGTCGCCATTATATCGCGCTAGCACCGCCAATGGCGCAATATCCCACGATAAACCCAGGAACGGCGACATCAAAAAAGCCCTGGGTCAACCAGGGCTTAAGCGCTAGAACCACTCGCGTTTGCCGTACACATACACTTGCTCGAATTCGCTTTGGCTTTTGGAAAGGTACACGATGCCTTCGATGATGGCGACAATCCAAGCCACGCCCGCCGCAATTCCGAACGAGAACAGCCCGCCGATAACCGAAAGAGCCATTAGCGTGAACCCTTGCGCGTTGTAGCCAAGATAGAACTTATGCACGCCGAAAAACCCCAGAACAAGGGCCAGAAACCCTGCCGCCACATGGTCACGCGAGGCAAGCGGCGCTGCATAGTGCGGCCGAACAGGAGAGGCAGCAAACGAAGCGCCCGGGGCAGTCTGCGCTTGCGTCCCAGCCTGTGGTGGCTGATGCCCCGCAGGAGTTTCCCCCGCCTGTGTTGAGCTGTCTTGCACCGCGCCAGACATAGCTACTTAGCTTCCTTTTCTTTTTCTTGGGCAATGGAAGCGCGAAGCACGGCTTCCGCTTTCTTTTCCTCGCGTTCCTCATCCATCTTGTGCAACGCCTTTTGCGTGCCCAGCACGCTCATGATCTTGTCGCGGAACACGATGCCCAAAATCATAAGCACGGCGGCAATACCGAAGATGATAAGGCTGGTAGTGATATCGCCGTCCGCCAAACCGGCGGCAGCGTACGTGGAGATGATGACACCAGGAATACGGCCTACCGTGGAAAGAACCAGAAACGCCCGCATGCGCATATTGGTAAGCGGCACCAAATACGTGAACACATCTTTCGGCATACCCGGAATAAGGAACAGAATGAACACGATAAGGTTCAGTTTGCCGGAACGTTCGAATTCGTAGAACTTCACCAGGTGCTTTTGGTCTACCATAGCCTGCACGAACGGCGCGCCCAGCTTATGGACCAACGTGTAAATGAAAGCGCTGGAAATAACGCAGCCCAGCAAGATGATAAGCGTGCCGAACACCGGGCCGTACAGCATGCCCGCCGCAACCTGCACCACTTCACCGGGGATGAACGCAACCACGATTTGTAAAAGCTGCAAACCCAACAGTATCAATACACCCACTGCGCCTTGGCTCTGGATGCTTTCGATCATCTTGTCCATACCGTCGGGCTCGAAAATAAGCGAAAGGCTCGGCCACAAGGCTGCCACGATTCCGAACAGAAGCGCGATAAAGGCAACGAGGCCTGTTAGCTTGAACAGATCGCTTTTCTTAATCTTATGCCCGAAAAGGGAAACGGTTTTTTCGGTAGCGGAGCCCATTATTCCTCGCCATCTTCGCCGTTACGCGCCCGGCGATACTCTTCTTTGAAACTGGAGAACATGCCCTTCGTTTTAGAAAGTTGCACACCAAGCTTGTAAGCGCCGTCGTTAACCGCTTCGCCCGCTTTGTGCGCCGCCTGCGAAGCAACGGGCTTCACCTTGTTCATGGCTTTGGCGGCCTTATCGTTCACCACAGCACTGGCGGCACCTGCCTTTTCGGCTAGACCGCCTTCCGCAGCCATCGAAAGAACTTCGGGGGAAACGATAATGGCGCCACGCAGAAAATCGTCGCCATCTTCGTTGTTGAGCTTATCGCCCACGCCAAGCTTGAAGCCTTCAACCAGTGAAGCGGGAATATCGGTGTAACCCAACAGAATATCTGCCGTTTTACCACGGTCTACCGCCACCATCTGCACGGCACCGCTGGGAAGCGAAAAGCGTACATCGCCGACGAACCCGCAGCGATCGCCTGCTTCGGTCATAAGGGGGAGCCCCTGCCACATAATGCAATCGTCCCACGAAACGCCTATATGCTTGCAGGCAGACTTGCCCACAAAAGGGCCCTTTGGATCGATAAGGATATGCCCATCTTGTATCTCGAAGCCCTCTAAGGCAACAAACAAGTCGGAGCGGTGAGCCATAAGGGCAATGTCGGGGCGCTTCACCGTGAAGCCCACTACGCGGCGCTCCTTCGGGTGGAACACGAAATGATGTACTTTACCCACCCGTTTTGGGTCTTTCCCCTTCTTGCCAGGCTCGTATACGGGAACACCGCGAAGCTCGCTGATAAGATATTCGCTTTTCTTCACTGCATGCCCCTTTCGTTGCCGGTGCGCGTGTATAAAGAACGGCGGCAAAAGCCGCCGTTCTCACAGCCCTGAATAGGCCGCATGTCCATTTTCTACAATACCCGCAAATCCGTGTACTAAACGAAGCGTCACCAAACCGTGATGCTTACTTGTCGGTGGGGTGAACCTTTTCCGCAACCGTTGCAGCAGCATGCTGGGCAACGCCGGCAACGTCCTTAGCGGCATCGGCAGCCGTAGCCGCAGCACCCTGAACCGCTTCTGCGGCGTGCTGGGCAGCGCCCGTTGCCGTTTCCTTGGCGGAAGCGGCGGCATCAAGAACAGCCGGAACCTTGTCTACCGCAGCATCACGGGCAGCTTCTGCGTTCTTGGCAACCTGGGTTGCGATACGTTCACGAGCAGCATCGATCTTCTGACGAAGTTCGTCGCCATTGTTGTCAAACGCCTGAACAGGAGCAGGAGCGAACTTCTGAGCACGCTGCGCAACGGCCCTGCGAGCCTCGGCGCCATTGTCTACCACCGTGTTGATGACCTTGGTGGAAGTGGAAGCGGCCGCGTCTACGAACTGGCCTGCCTTTTCCTGAAGTTGCGGCGGGCAGGAAATGGTCCCGCACTTCTCAGATGCGACTTCGCTCAAAAGCGCACGGTTCTCTGCGCCGGAACGAGGCGAAAGAAGCAGGCCTGCTACTGCGCCAACGGCGCCACCAATAAGAAATGTTGCGAACTTGCCCATATTGAACACCTTCCCCAAAAGAGTAATTGCAATACGTTCATTATAAAGGCGTCACCCCAGCAAACCAGGGTAGAACCGTTCACCTGGCATTCTTGTTGCCAAGGCGAAATATAGCTTGGTGCCTATTCTTCAACGAGCCTGTCGAGCACCGCGGGAATGGAAAGCCCCGAGGCTTCGCACGCGGCACTGAACACCGAGCGTTCCGCCAAGCTCGGCGTCACATCGACTTCAAGCACCTGCGCCTGGGCCCCGTCCCAAATCAGATCGACGATGCCGTAGCCCTCCATGCCGAATGCGCGGTACACCTCAAGCGCCGCGCGCTCGATCTCGGAACGGATGGCCTGCGCCGTTGCCTCGTCGCTGGAAAGTGACTCCAAGCGGATGGGCGCGTAAAAGTCGACCGCGTTGCTGCCCAGGCGAGCATCCGTGAGGTACAGGCCCTTGCGAGGAACGATTTCCACCGGCGGCAGGGCATGGGCATCCCAACCGGAGCCCAAAATGCATACCGAGACTTCTACCCCCTCAGCCCATTGCTGGACAATGACCTCGTCATCGAACGTAAACGCATCGCGAATAGCATCGCGCAGTTCTTCTTTGCTGTTCACTTTGTGCACGCCGTAAGCAAGTCCGCCACATGCAGGCTTTACTGCCAGCAGATAGCCTCCAGGCACACGATCCTCAAACAGGTCGATGGCATCAAACGCTCCCAGCTCGGCAAAAGCCGCCTTTGAAAAGCAGAACCCCTGCGGCCAAGAGGCAACGGTCTGTTCACCCGAAAAATCGCATGCCGTCTGCATATGCGCAGGTAACAAGCTTTTGTCAGACGTTGTACGACATACTTCGGCGCTCGAGCCAACGTAAGGAATGTCCAAAAATTCCAGCAGCCCCTGAAGCGTGCCATCTTCACCTGCCTTGCCAGGCACGGCTACGATGCACGCATCTGGGCGCTCGGCGCGAAGCGTTGCAACAAGATCTTCCGAAACGTCAACGGCTACCGGCGTATGCCCCGCCTTCTCCAATGCGGCGATAATGCGCTTGCCGTTTTCCAACGAGGCTTCGCGTTCGGTAGACGCGCCTCCCATAAGAACTGCGATTTTCATGATGGTCCCCCTTCGAACACCAATTCAAAACCTTGTTTGCCACTTTGGGCCTGCCGGAAAAGTCAGACCCGAATTGCCCTCCTGCCCCCCTGTGCGGCCTACAAAGCTTTCCCTTTGCTGCGGGAAACACGCCGTAGGCACGCGGAGAAAACCCATCGAACGCAAAAACGCGCACGTAGGGCATCTTGGGGCAAAGTGCCAAACAAGACGAATGTTCCCTTCCATCATAAAGGACAAACGTGTTGCGCATCAGCCACGCAGCTGGATAAGGGCCCTGTTCAGGAATTCAAGCGAACGAGTTAGGGTATCGAGCGCCACCAGGTCGTCTTCATAGGAAAAGGCAACGTTGGCTACGAGCTCGTTTTCGGCGCTCCACTGCGTAGTGCCGGTGAACACGCGGTCGGCGTCTTTCGCCGCGCGCGTTTGCGCGTCGATAACCAAGTGTTCCAACAAGTGAGGCGTTGAAGTGCGCTTCATCACGGAAGCGAACATGGGCCCCACATTGTTGCGGCACGCATGCTGGCCCAACGTTGGCGCATAATGCAGCGCCGCCTGGATAAGGGCTTCGTCGGTTTCCTCGTAGCGCTTCGCCGCAACGGCAACAGAGACTTCCACCCTATCGGGGCGCACCCGCACGCGCAAAGCACGAAGGGGCAGCACCGCATGGTGCGCCCCTTCGCATGAAGATGGTTCGATATTGCACTCGGTCATTGCCGCTTCACTAACTTGGTTGAAGCTTTCCCCTGTTCAGCATCGGGGTTTTCTTCGGTAAGCACCAGTGTGGTGCGATCAGGAGAAAAGGCGTAAGAGCCCGACCCTGAATATTTGCCGAACGAAAAGCTGATGGTTTTGTTGAACGTGTCAAGCGAATATGAGTAGGCAACGTCGCTGTTCATCTGTATCTGGGAATCGGTTACGGTGATGGCAACGTCGCTGCCGTCCACCACCCAGGTACCCTGAATGTCCGCCGAATCGTCGTAGCGGAACCACTGGTTCCACGAAAGCAGACCAGTGGCAACGGCAAGCACAACGACTATCGAGCAGGCAATGATCACGAAACGGCGTGAAAGGCGGCGCTTCTTCTTGTCCGATGCACTCTTGCGCGGCGTGCCTGTTTTCTCCGATACGGAATCAGTTTCCACATTCAAGGAAGATTTCGCCTTCTTGCCCGCAGGAACAGAAGGACGCGGCACCCGACGTGCTGCGTCCTTCAAAGGGTCCTGCGATGGCGAAGGCGCCGGCGCTTCCGCTTTATCCGCAGGATAAGCGGGTGCCGGAGCCTTGGAAACCTTCACTTTGCGCCCCACTACCGAAGGGCGCTTGCTTGTGTTCTTTTCTGCCATGCCTTCGGGTTAGCCCTAGCGGATAACCTCGATGCCGCCCATGTAGGGAACCAGGACATCGGGAACCTTGATGGAGCCGTCCGCCTGCTGGTAGTTCTCGATAACAGCAGCCATGGTACGGCCCACTGCCAGGCCGGAACCATTAAGGGTGTGAACCAGACGCGTGCCCTTGAAGTTTTCAGGGTCGCGATACTTGATGTTGGCGCGGCGTGCCTGGAAATCCTCGCAGTTGGAGCAGGAGGAAATTTCCTTGTAAGCATTGTAGGAAGGCAGCCATACCTCCAAGTCGTAGGTCTTGGCAGCGGAGAATCCGATGTCACCGGTGCACAGGCTGATAACGCGATACGGCAAGCCCAGGAGCTGCAGAATGTTCTCGGCGTCGGCAACCATGGATTCCAGGTCGTCGTAGCTTTCCTCGGGCTTGGCGTACTTCACCATTTCAACCTTGTCGAACTGGTGAACACGAATAAGGCCGCGCGTGTCGCGACCCGCAGAGCCGGCCTCTTCGCGGAAGCACGGCGTGAAGGCGCAGTACTTCAGGGGCAGCTGGTCGGCTTCAAGCACTTCGCCGGAATGGATGTTGGTGAGCTGAACCTCGGCGGTAGGAATGAGGTACATGCCCTCACGCGTTTTGAACAGGTCGTCTTCGAACTTAGGAAGCTGGCCGGTGCCGGTAAGCGTGTTGGCATTTGCCATGGCCGGACACCACCATTCCTTGTAGCCACGGGAAATGTGCGTGTCGGCCATGAAGTTGATAAGGGCGCGTTCCAGGCGAGCACCCAAGCCGCCCAGCAGCACGAAACGGCTGCCTGCCAGCTTAACGGCGCGCTCGGCATCGATGATGCCCAGCTCTGCGCCCAAATCCCAGTGCGGCTTCATTTCGATGCCCTCTGCCTCGAAGTTGCGCGGGGTGCCCCAGCGACGAACCTCGGGGTTGTCGTTTTCGTCCTTGCCTACCGGCGTGGAATCGGCCGGCATGTTCGGTGTAGCAAGCAGCAAGTTGTGCAGCTCTTCGTCGGCGGCAGCACGCTGGGCGCTGTACGTGGCGATTTGATCTTTAAGCTGGGAAACCTCGGCCTTGGCAGCTTCGGCTTCTTCCTTCTTGCCTTCGCCCATCAATTTGCCGATGGACTTGGAAAGAGCGTTGCGCTTGGCCTGGAGCTCTTCTTCCTTGGCAATTGAAGCACGGCGTGACTCGTCCAATTCCTGGAAGCGCGCGGAATCCCACGTGTGGTTGCGATTCTGCATCGCAGTAGCGACTTCATCAAGATGTTCGCGGACGAACCGAATGTCTAGCATGACTGCCCTTTCGACGTGCTTTATACGGCATGTTTCCGTTTGAAAACAGTAGCGCTAGTATACTCTTATTCACCCAGCACGCGCAGGCGGCTTGCCCGTTCGCGCAATGAACAAATCCGCGAAAGGAAACCATGGACTTCGCCGAGCTCTACCATTTCCTGTTTGAAACCATCGAAGGCATCGGATGCCTTATCCTGGCGTGCCTGGTTCTTACCACCATCATCGCGGCTGTTTTGGAGTACCGCACCCGCAAAACATTCAAAGACCGCGGGGAAAAGCAGGACGACGACTGGAAGTTCGACGACAAGGAGTAGCTTCCCCGTTGGCGCCAGGGCGTTGCCTCTCGCGCCTCTCTGGAGCGCGGTTCGAAAGGAATTGCCCAAAAGAAATCGCCCCAGGTATTCGATCGAAGATTCAGGGACATGACGAACCATGCGTCGAACCAATCTTCGCGATTTCATTCACTGATGTAACAAGCAATTTCTTGAGAACCGAAACGGGCGGAAGCGAAGCGCGAGAGGCAACGCCCTGGCGCCAACGACGGCAGACTTTCTAGCTATCCCCCAACATGGGCGGCATGGCGCGCAGGAACAAAAAGCCGATAACGAACAGCACCGCCAGGGAAAGCACGCCAAACGATGAGCTGCCGGTAAGTTGCGTGAACGCGCTAACCAAGAATGTGCCCAAGACGGCAGCATACTTGCCGAAGATATCGAAAAATCCGTAGTACTCGTTGGCGCGCTCCTTCGGAATGAGCTTGCCGTACTCTGAGCGGGAAAGCGCTTGAATGCCTCCCTGGAACAAGCCCACGCAAATAGCCAGGACCCAAAACTCCGCCGCACTTTTCAGGAAAAACGCAGCGAACAGCACAATGCAGATGTAGGCGCCCACGCCCACTTTCAGCATGCGCTTGGTGCCGAAGCGCTTCGCTAGATTACCGTAGGCGATGGCGGAAGGGAACGCCACGAACTGCGTTACCAAAAGCGCCAGCACCAGCTGCGTTGAGTCAATGCCCAAATCAGTGCCGTAGCTGGTAGACATCTTGATTACCGTATGCACGCCATCGATGTAGAAGAAGAACGCCAGCATGAAGAACAGCAGGCGCTTGTCGCGCATGATGCTCTTCATCGTCTGCTTCAGGCCGGAAAGCGTGGTACGCAAAACGTGGTCGGAGCGCTTCTTGCCATGCAGCTGCTTCACGTTCTTGGCAACGGGAATGGTGAAGGCTATCCACCACACCGCGGTGATAATAAAGGCGATTTTCATGCCCAATGCCGCATCGATGCCGAAGTTCGAGCCACCCAATACCACCGCCAGGCACGCAATGAAGGGGATGCACGAGCCGATGTAGCCCCAGGCGTACCCGTGTGAAGAAACCTTGTCGTAGCGATCTTCCGTGGTGGCATCCACCAAGAAGGCATCGTAGAACACCATCGAGCCGTTCAGCATGATGGCTGAAATCACGTACACCACCAAAAACGGAAGGGCCTGATCGGGGATGCCCAATGCAGCGCAGGCAACGGCGCCCGTTCCCGCAAACCCCACCAAGAACTTCTTCTTGTTACCCGCCAAATCGGCCAAACTGCCGAGCACCGGCATAAGCAGCGCCAGCACCAAAGAAGCCACCGTTTCGGCATAACCCCAGGCCACAACCACAGAAGAACCAGGTTCAGCAAGGGATGCGAAATACACAGGAATCAACGCCGTGGAAAGCATGACAAAGGCCGAATTGCCCACATCGTAAAGAACCCAGCTCATCTCTTTCTTCGTGAGCCCGAATGCCATAACCGTTACCCTTTCGCCATTGAACACACGCCCATTTGGTCGCATCATGAAACGGTCACCAGTATACGGTGCGCCTGTACGGGATATCTGAAATATCCGTAAACATTCGAAGGGGTCCATATGCCTGCGATCATCACCCACGACCAGTTCGGACGCGAAGCGCTGGAAAAAGCCGCTTCCACCGTTGTTTCCACCAAGCAGGAAAAAGAAGCCTTCCTGCTGGGCAATCAAGGCCCCGACCCGCTGTTCTACTGCGTGGCAAATCCCACTACCGCCAAATATCACGCGCTTGGCAGCAAAATGCACCATGAAGACCCAAGCGCGCTCATTTATTCAATGGCAAAGAGCCTGGTGTACTTGCCCACTGCAGTGCACCCTTTGGCGAAGGCGTACATTGCAGGCTTCCTGTGCCATTACCTGCTTGATAGGGCAGAGCATCCGCTGGTGTACGCGCAGCAATTCGCCTTGTGCGATGCCGGCATCGACGGGCTCAGCGAAAAGGACGGCTCGGAAGTGCACGCCATCATCGAAAGCGACTTGGACGAGATGATGCTGTGGACGCGCACAGGCAAAACGGTGGCCACGTTCGACCCGCACAAGGAAATCCTCAAAGCCGACCGGCAAACGCTCGCCATCATTTCTTACGTGATATGCATGACGGTCCGCGATGCTTACGGTGAGAAAATTCCAGCCAATCTGTTCTCGAAAAGCGTTTTGAGCTTCCGACACATACAGCACGTGTTCCATTCGCCACGTGGCATCAAGCGCACGGCGCTGGGCAATATCGAGCGCGCCTTCCGCAAGCATTCGTTCGTGCAGGCCATGAGCCACCGTGCCGTTGAGCTGGACGAAAGCGAGTTCGACAACCACCAGCATGCCGCTTGGATAAACCCCTTCACAAAAACGGTGAGCACCGCCAGCTTCCAAGACTTGTTCAACCAGGCTCTGGAGCAAGCAATGGCAGCCATCCCCGAGATAACTTCCAAGGACTTCACCATGGAACAAGCCCGCGCGCTTACGCAAGGGTTGAACTTCTCGGGCGATCCCATCTCAGGGTGCTAACAGCACAACCCGTTTCAACCCTTTCCAACACACAAAGCGTCCAAGGAGAACAGACCTCCTTGGACGCTTTTGATTATTCGGCCTCTTCGAAAGCGCGCGAAGGAGCCGCCGTGCAGGCAAGCGCCACGGAAACCACAAGGGCCGCAATAACGGGAACGAGCGCCAGCGGGTTCGTCAGCAACGAGGCACCCGCACTGTCGGCCAGCGATCCCAACACCACAGCGGCAATTTCCAATGCGCCGGCAAGGGCCATGCCCACCGTGCACCAAAGGCGTTTTCCTGTACCGCACAAAGCCGAAGAAACAACTGCGGCACCCACCCATGCCGCAATGGTAATCCAGGTAGAAGGCGTGATGAGCATGCCCGCCGCCAGGTCTTGGATGCTTCCGCCAAAAGGCACCAGGGCGCACGAAACCGCATTCCACCCCAAAAGGGAACACGACCCCAAACCCGCAAGCGCCAGTGCCAAAAACGCCGCAAACAAAGACGTTATTGCCGCATCGCGCGGACGCAGCACGTAGCCTGCAATAAAAGGCATAAGCGGCGCAAACCCGAACGATCCGATAAGGACCGGCAGCAGGGCCACATTCGACGCTTCATGCGAATGCCTGCCCGAAAAGTACCACCACGCGCCGGTGGCAGCCATAATGGCCACGCCCAGAACGGGAGAACCGAACACGCAAAGCGTGACGCCGAAAGCCTCGCACACTACCAACGCGCCAATCGAAGGAACCAATGCCGAAAGCAGGGCGCACCCCGCCAGCACACCCCAGGAAACCGGCTTGCCCCAGGCATCGGGGGCCGCAACGGAATTCACAGTTAAAAAGCCCAGCACCACCGCATTCAGCGCCGCCCATACACGGGAAAGCACTGCCTTCATGCGCGGCGTAGGGCGCCATGGCTCACGGGGCTCGACGTCAGGCGCCGGAAGCGCAGCAGCTTCTTCCGCCTCTTCTTCCAGCTCGTCGCTTTCTTCCTGGCCCACCAGGCGCTTCAGCTTGTTGGCACCCTTGCGGGGGCCGCCCAAACAGGGTTGCATCTGCTCGGCGAATTCCTTTACCGTGGCATAGCGCTCGGTAGGGTCGGGCGAAAGCGCACAGAACATCACGTCGTCGATTTCCGGCGCCAGACCTTCCATGCACAGAGAGGGAATAACCAGCTCAGCATCGTAAATTGCGTCTTCCGCTTCGGGGACGCTGTTTGCCAAGAAGGGGTTGGAGCCCGCTATCATTTCGTAGGTAAGGCTGGCAAGCGCCCATTCATCGCACCGCTCGCTGACGTTTTCCTGCTCCATCTGCTCGGGCGGCATGTAGCCGAAGGTGCCACCTTCCGCAGCGCCGTAGCCTGCTTCCCCAGCCAGGCGCGCCAGACCGAAATCGGTCACCTTCACGTGGCCCTGCTTGTCTATCAGCACGTTTTCGGGTTTGATGTCCAAATGCAGCACGTGATGGGCATGCGCGACCTGCAACGCCTTCGCCACTGCCTTGAACACCGCTGAAACGATGTCGGGATCGATTTGCTCGTGGTACTCATGCAGCACCTCGGCAAGCGTCATGCCGTCAACGTATTCCAAAATGAGGTAGGCCATGCCGTCCTGCACTTCGAAATCGTATACCTGCACGATAGATGAATCGGAGAGCTTCGCCGCCGTGCGCGCTTCGTCGAGCCCCGGCACCGCGGAAGTATCCGCCTGGCCCGAGCCCAACAAGATGCTTCCCCCTTCGGGGAACATCCCCGCAGCATCTTCAAGCGGCATGCACTTGATGGCAACACGGCGTTGGATGCGCGTATCCCACGCAACCACTACCGAGGCAAAGCCGCCCTGCCCCGCTTCACGTTCGGGCAAATAGCGGCCAAGCAGAAGCTCGCCCTGCTGCGTTGGCTGCTGGTCCTGGATTTCCGGGCAGGAGGCATTTTGCGCATCGTCAGCAGAGCCTTCGCCGGCCAAGGGCGCATCGCTTTCATTGTCCCCTAAAGGCGCAGAAAGCCGAGCCGGCAGCGTAAGCCACCCGACTCGGCGTGTTCCTGATGTTTTGCCCTGAGGCTTTTGCAAACGGCTATTCCTTGAAATTCGTTACAAAGTGCTTGATTATCGCCGCGGATGTTGGCGTGCAGCGCTCGCCTTCCATACGCAGCTCAACAAGCGGCATACCATCTAGGATAGCGGCAGTTGCAGGCGCGGGGACAGAAAGCACACCATGAGCGCATTCGATTTCGCCAGCACCGGGCTGGATGGGAGTTGCTTCCACCGATTCGGGCGCAAGCACGTAGAACTCAGCGCAGATTGCCAATGCATTGCGGATGCCGCTGGCGTTGCCCACTTCATGGAAATGCGTCTGAGAAACCTCGCACCCATGCACCTTTGCTTCAGCGGCGGCAAGGATAGCGTACACACTACGCAGGTCGTCTTTCACTTGCTGGGGTGCGTCAAGAGCATCGATGGTTTCGTTCACCTCGCCGATGTTGTGATGGTGCTTTTCGGGCACCTTCGCCGTTTCGATGATCTCGTAGAAGCGCTTATGCTGCGCTTCGTCCATCGCGTCGAACAGCGTGTCGAAGATCTGGCCGCGCGTGGCGTTTTCAGTGAAGTCGAAGGAAATCTGCATGGATGCTCCTTATTGCTTGGCGGGCGCTGAGCCCGGAAGATGGTTGATAAGATGCGCCTGGAAGCCGGCACCAAAGCCGTTGTCGATGTTCACCACGCTGGTGCCGCTGGCGCATGAGTTGAGCATGGACAGCAGCGCGGACAGACCGCCAAACGATGCGCCGTAGCCCACACTGGTGGGCACCGCGATAACCGGACACGATGCCATGCCGCCCACCACACTGGCAAGGGCGCCTTCCATGCCTGCCACTGTGATGATAACCTGCGCCTGCATCAAGTCGTCCATGTGCGCCAAAAGGCGATGCAGCCCCGCAACTCCCACGTCGTACAGGCGTTGTACGTTATTGCCCAGCGCTTCGGCGGTAAGCGCCGCTTCTTCCGCCGCATACATATCGCTGGTACCAGCGGCGGCCACCACGATGGTGCCGTTGCCGGTGGGCTTCGGCAAAGGGCCCACTATGCCCACGCGTGGGATTTCGTGATAGGCGAAATCGGCGCCGAACTTCTGCTGCGCCAACTGGGCGGCTTCGGGCTTCATGCGCGTGATAAGCACTGTTTCAGCGCCGCCCTTTCGTAGAGAATCAGCGATACCCGCAATTTGATCAGGTGTTTTTCCTTCGCCGTAAATCACTTCGGCGGCGTTTTGGCGCAGGGCGCGATGATGGTCGACCTTGGCGTAGCCCAAGTCGGTGAAGGGCTCTTTCTTCAAAGAAAGCAGAGCTTCATCGGGCGATGTTTCGCCCGCGGCAACGCTCTCCAAAATCTTCTTGACTGTGTCGGATTCCATCGATGCCTCCGATCATGCTCTAACGCGCACGCGCTGTGTTCTTCGATTGCATGGTATCATAAGTAACGCCGCGTCACTAAAACGTCACGGCACTTCATTTACAGAATAGGACAAAGCCCTTCTCCACGGTCAAAAGCCCGCACCAACACCCTAAGAAGGCACCCGCTTGCGCCCTTGCGCATAAAGGAGGACGTAATGAACTACCGCACCCTCGGCAAAACCGGCCTGCAGGTAAGCGAAGTCGGCTTCGGTGCCGAATGGCTGCCGAACAACGACCTGGAATTTGCCCGCACCCTTACCCGCCATGCCGAAGAAGCCGGCATCAACATCGTGGACTGCTGGATGGTAGACCCTGGCGTGCGCCGCGCCTTAGGCGCCGCCGTTTGCGAAAACCGTGCACATTGGATTGTGCAGGGCCACTTCGGCGCAACCTGGCAAAATAACCAATATGAACGCACCCGTGACATGGATCAGGTTGTTCCTGCCTGGGAATTTCTGCTGGAATGCTTCGGCGGCCATATTGAGCTGGGGCTTATCCACTACGTTGACAAGATCGATGAGTTCAACGACATCATGAACGGCGAGTTTATCGAATATGTGCGCGCCGAAAAGGCGACAGGGCACATCGACCATATCGGCCTTTCCACCCACAACCCCGATGTGGCGCTGGAAGCATGCAAATACCCCGAAATCGAGATGATCATGTTCTCGCTGAACCCGGCGTTCGACATGCTGCCGCCTTCCGAAGACATCAACACGTTGTTCGCCGAAGAATACCAGCAGGGCCTTTCGAACATCGACCCGAAGCGCCAAGAGCTGCACCGCCAATGCAGCCTGAGCAACGTGGGGCTTACCGTAATGAAGCCCTTCGCGGGCGGGCGTTTGCTGGACGCAAGCAAATCGCCCTTCGACGTTGCCATGACGCCTGCGCAGTGCATCGAGTACTGCCTTTCGCGCCCGGCGGTGGCATCGGTGCTTACCGGCTTCAAGAACATCGAAGAATGCGACGGTTGCCTGGAATACGTTACCGCCACGCCCGAGGAGCGCGACTTCAGCCGCGTGCTTTCCAACGCGCCCACGCACACCTACTTCGGCCAGTGCATCTACTGCGGGCATTGCCAACCCTGCGCCGCGGGCATCAACATCGCCGAAGTGAACAAATTCTACGACTTGGCCGTCATGCACGAAGAAGTGCCGGAATCGGTGCAGAAGCACTACGAAGCGCTGGACGTTACCGCCAGCGAGTGCACCGGCTGTCAAACTTGCGAAGAAAACTGCCCCTTCGGCGTGAAGATTGCCGACCGCATGGAAAAAGCCGCAGAACTCTTCGGGTTCTAAACAAACAGGAAAGCAAGGACATTCGCCACACACAGCAAGGCGCCCAAACCGTCACAACGGCTTGGGCGCCTTTTCAGTTAAAGCTTAAGCGACTGCGCCCATTGGCGAACATCGCTTTCCGCCACATTGGAGGGAAAACGCTTGCCGCTCTGCCAATCTCCTGCACCAGCAAGCTTGGCAAGACGACTGCCGCTTTGCCCCAATTCCGAAGATGCCGATGTGCAAAACGTCACGACTTTCTTGCCCGAAAAATCGTTATCCGACGCAAACCGGTTAACGGGCCACGCAGCATCGGACCACCAAATGGGATGGCCCAGGAGAACGGTTTCATATCCCGCGAAATTATCAGGAGCTGTTTGAACTAGTGCGATATCCTGCAGGCTCCTGTCTTCGTGTTCGCGGTACACACGACTTGTTTTATTGTCGTAATCAAGATCGGAAGCTGTATAGACTTGTTCAGGCACAATTTCAAACAAGTCAGCCCCCAACTCGTTGGCAAGGGTTTCCGCGACAGCGCGGGTGTGTCCTTGCGCCGAGAAATAGGCAACCAGCACGGTGTTCTGGGACTGCTGATCTGCCGCAGAGGCCTGACTTTCTTGAGCGCTGTTCGTCTGGCTTCCGTTATCTCGCTTGCTGGAAGAGCAAGCTGAAAGCAATCCGCCGCTCAAAAGCATAGCACCCGCAAGCGCACCGACTTTCACAAAGCCTCTTCTAGTAATACGCTGACCTAGCATTGGCACACCCTTTCCCTCTTGCTGCCGGGCTGGCCAGAATCAACTCAGCTCCGCCCAACTTCCGATTCTCCATTGGCATTATTATAAGTTACGTAACGTTACGTAACTTATAAAATGGAAATATTTCTTAGAAACACCGAAGGAAAGCGCGGATACGCAAAGGCAGGTCGGGTGCATAACATCCGACCTGCCATATTCCAAGAAAAGGAAATTGTCCCTTCCCATGTAAAAAACAAGCGGCGAAAAAAGAGCCTACCCCTATTCTCCCAACAGCTCGTCTACCTTGGGCAACAGCTCGCTGATCTTAATATGCTGCGGGCAGATTTCCTCACACGAGCCGCAGCTGGTGCAGGAATCGGCACGGCGGCCGTAGCTGGTAACCTCATTGGCGTAGAATTCCTTCGCCAATTCCATGTTGTCGTACAGCACACCCATGTTGTAAGCACGGAAGTTGTACGGAATGGCTATCTTGTTCGGGCACATATCCACACAGTAGTTGCAACCCGTACAAGGAATGGCGGCCTTAGCGTCGAGTGCCGCCTTCGCTTTGTCCAGCACCGCATGTTCTTCAGCGGAAAGCATGCCCGGGTGCGCCTTCTGCATGTACCCGATGTTTTCCTGCAGCTGTTGGGGCGTGCTCATGCCGGAAAGCACGCAGGAAACCTCGGGCATATCCCACAGCCAATCCAGGGCCCATTCCACATTACTGTGCTTAATGCTCGATTCATCGAAGGCCGCCTGGGCGCCCTTCGGCAAATCAACCAGCAAGCCACCGCGCAGGGGCTCCATTACTACCACGGCCATGCCGCGCTCGGCTGCCATCTTCATGCCCTTGATGCCCGCCTGGTAATCGCGGTCGTAGTAGTTCAGCTGAATTTGGCAGAAATCCCAGTCGGCGGCGTTCAGAATTTCCTCGAACAGCTCCAAGTCATCGTGGAACGAAAAGCCGATGTTGCGCACTTTTCCGTTAGCCTTGGCACGCTTCATGCCCTCAATGGCATTGTTGCGCACCGTCTTCTTCCAGCTACCGCCATTCATGGAGTGCAGCAGATAGTTGTCCACGTAATCGAGCCCCAGGCGCTCCAGCTGTTCGTCAAGGAACTTGTCGAAATCTTCGGGCGACTTGTACAACCACGCAGGTGATTTCGTGGCAACGTACACCTTTTCGCGGTAGCCGTCTTTAAGTGCTTCGCCCAAGATGCGCTCGGAATAGCCGCTTACGTAGTTGTATGCCGTGTCGAGATAGTTGATACCACCGTCGATAGCCGCGCGAATCATGGCAATGGACGTTTCAACATCTACTTGATCGATGGTGTTGCTGTTCACCGTTTTGCCGCCGTCTTTCATGGGCAGGCGCATAACGCCAAACCCCAAAGGCGAAACTTTCATGCCAGTGTTGCCGAATGGACGCAGTTCCATGACACCCCTCCTATCCCCTGGCCGCAGCGCTTTGTCCCCTATGCTGCACATGGCCAACGTTTGATTCAATTAGGTTCAGAGTACCGCAAAACCAGGCAATGGCATAATCAGGGCATCAGCAAAGCCCGTCCGTGGGTTAACGGGGTACGGGCGGAGCAGTTTTATTTTGAGGGACTAGTGGCAGCTAGTCCCTTCTTTTATTCCTCTCCATCCGTCGTTGCTTATACTCCTGAAATGCTGTCAACGCAAAGCTGGCAATGTTGGCTACGGCGGCCAACGCAAACAAGACTTCTTGCATAGGCGATGCTCTTTTCTCGAAGCTCCGCCCGCACACAGACTTTTGCGATTGGTCCCCTACACACCGCACCAAATCCCCTGTTCAACGATGCTATGGCGCATATTGATAGAACCATGGCACGTATTGATGTTATGGCAATTCCCCCCTCCGCCTAATCTGAATACCGTTCAAACGTGCGGTTCTGCCGCCAAGTAAAAAAGGGGAAGAAACTGTGGCAAACAAAAAAGTGATTCTTATAACAGGGGCTTCGAGCGGAATCGGTGAAGAGGCAGCACGAAGCCTTGCCGCGCAAGGGCATACGGTATATGGCGCAGCACGAAGGAAAGAGCGCCTTGAAGCATTGCTGCCCGATGGCGTTGTCCCACTTGCCCTGGACGTAACCGACGAAGCAGCATGCACAGAAGCAGTGCGGCACATTATCCACGAGCAGGGGCACATCGATGTCATCATCAACAACGCAGGCTACGGGTCGTATGGTGCTATCGAGGATGTGCACCTGGAAGAAGCTCATCGACAATTCGAAGTGAACGTTTTCGGCGTTGCGGCCATCGTGAAAGCGGCACTCCCCTACTTCCGCGCCCAGCATTCGGGCACTATCATCACCACTAGTTCGATGGGCGGACGCTTGGTAAGCTACTTCGGAGGCTGGTACCATGCCACGAAATATGCGATCGAAGCCCTTTCCGATGCCCTGCGCATGGAACTTGCCAGCTTCGGCATCAACGTGGTGCTTATCGAGCCAGGCGGCATCAAAACCGATTGGGGACATATCGCCGCTGATCATTTGGCTGAATCATCACAGGGCGGTGCCTACGAAAAAGCCGCCCGAAAAACCGCTGAGGGTATGCACAAACAGTATTCTTCGAACATGCTCAGCAGCCCCAAAGTGGTAGTGCGGGCAATAAGCCGCGCTGTCAACGCACACAAACCAAAACCTCGCTACGTGGTTGGATTCATGGCAAAACCACTGATTTTCCTACATGCCGTATTGCCTACCCGCACCTTCGATTGGATGATGAAGAAGTTCTAAAGCTGTATGTTCGCCCGAAACGCTGCCCTCCTTGCAAACTGGGCAGCAAAAAAAACGAAAGGAGGCCAATGAAAAAACGCTACCTAATTGACCCTTCTTATGGGCGGATGTTAAAAGCGATCGGCATAGACTGCACTGAGGCGCTGCGCTTGGCCGATGCTCCGGAAGACACGTTTTCCCACCAAAGCCCCAGCATGAGCATTGCCCAATACTATCGGTTCATGGAGGCAGTAGGGAAACTGGCGCCACAGCCCAATGCCGCCGTTGTCATAACATCAGTTCAGGGAATCGAGCAATTTTCGCCACCTATCTTCGCCTCGTTTTGCTCGCCAAACGGCCGTACTTGCATCACACGCCTTGCACGCTATAAAAAGCTTGTAGGTCCCATGCGCCTGAATGTAATTGAAAAAACAGACACATTCACCATCGAGCTTACCTGCGAAGAGCCGGAACCCGAGATGCCGATGTTCCTTGTTGAAGTTGAGCTGGCATTCTTGGTAAACATTATGCGCACTGCAACAAAAGAGAAAATCCTGCCCCGTTCCATAGAAATGAAGCAGGAGCCGGAAAGTAAAAACTTCGAGAACTTCATGGGTTGCAGAATCACGTATGGCGGAAGCAACCGCATCTCGTTTTCAATTTCCGACATGGAAAAGCCGTTCATCAGCAGAAACGATGCAATGTGGAACTATTTCGAGCCCGAGTTGGCACGAAGGTTAGCCGAAATGGGCACCGACGATAGCTTTGCGGCTCACGTGCGCAGCGCGCTGACCGAGCTGCTTCCCGCAGGTGAATGCGGGGCCGATAGCGTTGCCCGAAAACTTGGCGTTTCCCGTCGTACGCTGCAGCGACGCTTGAAAGAAGAAGACGGAACCACATTCCAAAAGCAGCTGAACAATACACGCCAGCTACTGGCAGAGCATTACCTGAAAACCACCGCCATGCCCGCCGACCAGATTGCTTACTTGCTCGGCTATGCAGAGCTGAATAGCTTCCTTCGTGCATTTTCCTCATGGACAGGCTGTTCCGTGGGCAAATACCGCTCGCTCTCAGGCAAGCGTTAGCCCACACAAAAGAAATTCAAAGGACCCGTGGGCGCAAAAAAAAACGGCTCCCAAGCAAGCGCTCGGGAGCCGTTCTGCATACCGTTCGGAATTACACGTTGAACTTGAAGTGCATAACGTCGCCGTCCTGTACCACGTAGTCTTTGCCTTCCTGACGAAGTTTGCCGGCATCGCGGCAACCCTTTTCACCGCCCAAGGCAACGTAATCTTCATACGATGCGGTTTCTGCCTTGATGAAGCCACGCTCGAAATCGGAGTGGATAACGCCTGCCGCCTGCGGTGCTTTAGCACCGACGGGGATGGTCCATGCGCGCGTTTCGGTTTCGCCGCTGGTGAAGTAGCTCTGCAGGCCCAGCAACTTGTATGCCTCGCGGATAAGACGGGAAAGACCCGATTCGTCCAAGCCCAGCTCTTCCATGAAAATGGCGGCCTCATCGGCATCGAGCTCGGCCAAATCGGCTTCGATCTTGGCGCTGATGGGCACCGGCTGCTGTCCGTCGATTTCGGGAAGCTCGGCATTGATCTTGTCTTCGTCAACGTTGGCAATGTAGAGCATGGGTTTCATGGTAAGCAGGCACAGCTCGCGAATGGCATCCTGCTCTTCTTCAGAAAGGTCGAGCTGAATGGCGCGCTTGCCCTCGTTCAAGCCTTCGAGCACCTTTTGCGCTGCTTCGAAGTTGATGGCCTTTTCCTTGTAGCGCTTGCCTTCCTTTTCCAGACGGGGAAGTGCCTTTTCGATAGTGGCGATGTCGGCCAGAATCAGCTCGGTCTTGATAGTTTCAACGTCGCTCTGAGGATCAACCTTCTTGGAAACATGTTCCACGTTCGGGTCGCTGAAGAAACGAACCACTTCGCAAATGGCATCGGTTTCGCGGATGTTGGCCAGGAACTTGTTGCCCAGGCCTTCGCCCTGCGAAGCACCGGCAACCAAGCCAGCAATGTCAACGAATTCCACGGTAGCAGGGATGATCTTGGCGGGATGGTCGATAGCAGCCAGGCCGTCCAAGCGCTTATCGGGGACAGGAACCAAACCTACGTTAGGCTCGATAGTTGCAAAAGGATAGTTTGCCGCAAAGCCGCTCTTCTTCGTAAGAGCAGTGAAAAGGGAGGACTTACCAACGTTGGGCAAGCCAACAATGCCAATGGAAAGGGACACGTTTGCTCCTTGATACGTTACTCAAAATTTGTACGGGATTAATCATACCACCGCAAAAATCGGTTGCGCCGTTCTACGAACAGCGCAAATCTCGCGAAACGCAATGACGCTGCGCAGGCTTCTGGCAGCACGAGGAAATTTCAAAGCGCATGGTGCGGCACGAAGGCCAGCACCATGCGCTTTTCAAATCTCCCGCGCTCGCCAGAAGCCCGCTCGCTGTTACGTCCGACGATGCGAGTCTATTATTCAACCTGCTACATACTAAACAGACCGAAGGTCTGCGCTACATAAGCAACTAGAATTACCACCAACGCAACCGGCGCGATGTACTTGATCATGAAGGCCCACACCTTGCGCAGCTTGAAGGGGGCAGAAAGCATTACCTCTTCCTCGATCATCTTCGGGCCAATAATCCAACCAACGAAGATGCAGGTAAGCAATGCCACGATAGGCATCATTACCGAGTTGGAAAGAAAGTCCATGAAGTCGAGGATGGACGTGCCTTCGCCCAGCGGCTGGACGAACGAAAGGGAGCTGTAACCCAGCGAAACGATGATACCCATAATGGTTCCCCAAACAGCAACCACGATAATAGCCTTCGCACGCGAGCAGTGGGTAGCATCTTGAATGATGGAAGTGCACGTTTCCGCAATGGAAAGAGCGCTGGTAAGCGCTGCGAACAACACCAGAATGAAGAAGCCCGTGCCCACAACAGGAGCGATGTCGCCCATGCCCTCGAATACCTGAGGCAAAACCACGAACATCAGTGAAGGACCGGAGTTCTGAGCAACGGCATCGCCCGAGCCCATGGCAACGAACGCTGCCGGGATGATCATGAAGCCCGCAAGCAGGGAAACAGCAAAGGTGGAACCCGCAATTTGACCGGCGCTCGAGGTAAGCTTGGTGGCCTTGTCGAGGTAGGAACCGTAGGTAACCATGATGCCCATAGCTAACGAAAGCGTGAAGAACGTCTGACCCAACGCCGCAATAACCAATTCAGGAGAGAACTTGCTGAAATCGGGAATCAGGTAAAACGCCAAACCGTCGATAGCACCCGGCATAGTAAGCGCATAAATGGCAATGATGACAGCAACAACGATAAGCGCCGGCATCATGATGAAGTTGGCCTTTTCCAAGCCGTTGTTAACACCCAGGCCAACAATGAAGTACATAATAGCCGTGAAAATTATCATGAAAATGATGCTCTCGGGGCCGTTGCCAATGAAGTTGGTGAAATACGTACCACCATCGGTAAGCGCCCCTGCGCTACCACCTGCATACGCAGCCAGGTACTTCGTTACCCAGCCGCCGATTACGCAGTAGTACGGCAGGATGATGAAAGGCACCGCCGACATCAAGACGCCGATGAACGAGTACTTCTTTCCGAAGGCCTTATAAGCGCCGATAGCGCTCTGGCCCGTTTTACGACCAAGGGCGTTTTCCAAAAGCAGCAGCGAAATACCGATGGTGAACACCAGCACCAGGTACACCAGCAAGAACATGCCACCGCCGTACTTGGCCGCCAAATAAGGGAAGCGCCACATGGCCCCCAAGCCAACAGCGGAAGCCGCCGCCGACAAAACAAAGGCCAATTTGCCCGACCACGCCGCGCGGCCAGACTCCTGAGCGTACTCAGTAGAGGTAGACATATATCCTCCTTCTATCCCGAACCCGGGAAACCCCGCACAGGACTATAGGCTCTTCACGCCATCTTTTGCAGCCTTCTGCACGGTTGAAACATAATCGAAACATGAGCCACTATAGCGCAAACGAATTGCCAGCAATAAAAAGAGCCTATAGACGGCACCCCCACAGCGCAAGCGGCGCCCACACACAACAAAGCGGGCTGAGGAATGGGAGGGGCGATGGGGACAGGCCCTCCCCAGCACCAGAAGCGCAAGGCAAGCGTGCGCACGACCACGGAAAGATATCCATGAGGCTGGGCACCGTGTTTCTTGCCTCTCTGAAACGCGGCTTTCAAAGAATTGGATTAATGAAATCGCCCCAAGTATTCAACCATTGATAATGGGACGCCCTGAACCATGCGTTGAACCATTCCCGCGATTTCTTTCACAAATTTTGAAGCCAATTCTTTGAAAGCCGAAATAAGTGGAGGCGAGGCAAGAAACACGGTGCCCAGCCTCCCGAAAGTTTACTTGCGAGGGTCGTGCACACGCTCGCCTTCGTAGCTAACATCCCAGAACACCAACCCCTGCGCCGGAGCATTCTCCCCTGCCGCAGCACGGTTGCGCGCCTCAAGCACATCAACCACCCAATCGGGCTTTCGGCGTCCTAAGCCAACCGCCACCAGTGTGCCCACAATCGTGCGCACCATAGAATGAAGAAAGGCATTGCCCCTCACCGTGATAACCACCAAGTTTTCGCCCCACTGCACAAGGGGCTCAACCTCAACGGAAAATACGTTGCGCATGGTGGATTTGCCCTCCGCCGATGCCGCCATGCAGAAACTCTTAAAATCATGCTCGCCAATCAGATGGGCAGCAGCCTGACGCATTGCATCAAGGTCAAGCGCTTTGGGAATGTGCCAGCAGAAGCCTTTCATCAAAAGCGGGGCAAACACATCGGTGCAGATGAAGTACTTGTATTCACGCATGGTGCAGGAAAAGCGTGCCGAAAAATCAGGTTCGCGGCGACACACGTCCTTCACTGAGATATCTTCATGGGTCAACGCGTTCAAGGAGCGCAGCAGCTTGAACGCGCTTCGTCCGGCAAGCTCGCTTTCCGAAACGGAAAAACTCACCACTTGACTCCGCGCATGCACGCCCGAATCAGTGCGTCCTGCACATACCGTTTCAACCCCGCGGCGGAATATCAAGGCCAGCGCTTCTTCGATGCTGCCCTGAACCGTAAGCTGACCTGGCTGTCGGGCAAAGCCCGCAAAGGGCGTTCCATTGTAAGAAACCAAGAGGGAAAGGATAACCTCTCCCCTTCCCTCTTTAGTTTCACTTGCGCTTTCGGTGCCGGTAGTTTCGGTTTCCACTAAGAAGCCTTCCAAACGGTGCGTCCAAACAAATCGTACAGATGTGCCTTCAGGTGCTGGTTGCCGGAATCTGCCGTCATAGGCAGTTCGGCACGCATGCGGTGCCCGTCGGTTTGACGTACGTACAGCACAACTGGGTCTTTACCAGGGTGGTCCTTCAAAATGCGCATGAGCTTGTCCGACGTTACCGAATCAAGCTCGCGTGTTGCGATGCTCAGCTCAAGTTGAAGCGGCGCCACATTGGCTTCCTCATCGGAAAGCTCCAGAGGCGTTGCCTCGTACACGATAATCTGACTGCCGCGGTCGTTTACCTCAAACTTGCCCTTGCACGTGATAATGGCGTCTTCCTGGATGGCGTCCTGATACTTCTCGTAGTTGAAGCACACGCACTCCACATGACCCGAGGTGTCTTCCAATGTGAAGCTTGCCATCAGCGTTCCACGTTTGGTGCGGCGAATGTTCGTCTCCGAAACCATGCCGGCAAACGTACCCGACTTGATGCCCTGCTCGCGTTCTGCCAGTTCGCCCAGCGTGTACTTCATCGTGCGCGAAAGGTAGTTCTCGTAGCGACGCAGCGGGTGGTCGGAAACGTACATCTTCAAGATGTCCTTTTCGAACGCCAGCAGCGTTTTCTTATCCCATTCGATGCCATCGGGCTCGGGGATGTCTTCCTTGAAGCTTTCGTCTACCGAAGAAAACATGCTGAACATATCAAGCTGACCAGCCGCTTTGTCTTTCTGACGCTTTGCAGCGCTTTCAAGCAAAGGCGTGTCGTCGATAAAGTGCATTAGCTGCCTACGCGTATAACCCGTGGAGTCGAATGCACCCGACTTCACCAACGCTTCAAGCGTTTTGCGGTTGTACGCCGTGGAATCAACGCGGTTCACGAAATCATGCAGCGAAGTAAACTCGCCGTTCTTTTCGCGTTCGTCGATGATGCACTGGGCAACCTTTTCACCCACACCACGTACGCCTGCCAAGCCGAAGCGAATACCCTCTTCAAGCGGCGTGAATTCCAGGTTCGAAGAGTTGATGTCTGGCGGCAATACGGGGATGCCGCTTCGGTTGCAACTTGCAATGTACTTGATAAGGCGATCGTTGTTGCCCATGTAGCTGGACAGCACTGCCGCCATGTACTCGTTCGGATAGTGCGCCTTCAGGTACGCCGTGCGCATAACCAACAGGGCGTAAGCCGCGGAATGCGACTTGTTGAACGCGTACTTTGCGAACTTCTCGGCGTCTTCCCAGATTTCCTTGGCAATATCGAGCGAGTAGCCGTTTTCAACGGCGCCGGTGTTCCAATCTTCCTGAAGCTCGCGCATAACGTCGAGCTTCTTCTTACCCATTGCCTTACGCAGCTTGTCTGCCTTGCCGGCAGAAAAGCCGCTCATCACCATGGAAACCTGCATGATCTGTTCCTGGTACACCATGGTGCCATAGGTTTCTTCCAGGATGGGACGCAGACGTTCGTCGTAGTAGTGCACGGGGCTCTTGCCCTGTACAACCTTTACGTAGTCTTCCACCATGCCAGACTCCAACGGGCCCGGGCGGTTCAAAGCAATGGAAGCGACAACGTCGGAGAATCGCTCTGGCGGAATCTGCGCGAACAGGCTCACGTACAGCGCGCCTTCCACCTGGAACAAACCATCCATGTTCAGTGGCATGCCGTTCTTACGCAGCTCGCCACGCATTAGGGCAAAGGCCTTGTCGTCCTCGATGGGGATTTCCTCGGGCACCAGCTTTTCGCCCGTGGTCATCTCGATGTTGCGGCACGCACGGGAAAGCACGCCCAACGTGCGCAGGCCAAGGAAGTCCATCTTCAGCAAGCCCAGGTCAGGCGTGTAATGACCATCGTACTGGGTGATGATGCCGCCGCCCTTGGTGTCGCGCTTCATGGGAACGTGATCGCTCATGGGGTCGCGGCAGATGATGGTGGCGCATGCGTGTACGCCTTCGCCACGCACGTGGCCTTCGATGGACTTCGCCGCGTCGATGACGCGCTTTACGTCTTCTTCGGTATCGTAGGCCTTCTTCAGGTCAGGGTTGGTTTCCAACGCACCGTCGATGGTGATGCCCAGCTCACCGCCGATAAGTTTGCAGATACGGTCGCCTACCGCATACGGGTAGTCGAGCACACGCGCCGCATCGCGCACAGCGTTCTTCGCCTGCAGCTTGCCGAACGTGATAACGCCCGCTACGTGGTCCTCGCCGTAGAATTCGCGAATGTGCTCGATAACGTCCTGACGATGCTGATCGTCGAAGTCGACGTCGATATCGGGCATCTCCACGCGTTCCGGGTTAAGGAAGCGTTCGAACATCAAGCCGTTTTTGATGGGGTCAAGGTCGGTAATGCCCATGGCGTACGTGCACAAAGAACCTGCAGCCGAACCACGGCCCGGGCCTACACCGATGCCGTTTTCACGCGCCCAACGGATGTATTCCTGAACAATGAGGAAGTATGCTGGGAAACCCTGCTGAACAATAATGTCCGCTTCGTATTCGTACTGTTCGAGCACCGACTTTTCCTTGCCAGTGTTATCGGCAATAACCACGTTGCGCCAATCGGGCCCATAGCGGCGCTCCAGGCCGTTTTCGCATTCCTCGCGGAACAGCTTTTCTTCGGTGTAGCCCTCAGGCAGGGGGAAACGCGGCAGAATCTCGTCACGCTCCAGTTCAACGTTGCACTTTTCAGCCAGCGTAACCGTGTTGTCGCATGCCTCGGGGAAGTCTTTCAGCGCAGCGCGCATCTCTTCCTCGGTCTTCATGTAGAACTGGTCGTTCGGGAACTTGAAGCGCTTTTCTTGCGTGATGGTGGCATTCGTACCGATGCACAGCATGATGTCCTGCGCCATGGCGTCTTCCTGCGTAAGGTAGTGGAAGTCGTTCGTGGCGATGGTCTGCAAACCCAGCTCGTTTGCCAGCTGGGTAAGCTTACAGTTCATTTCATACTGGGACATACCGGCATTGGTAGTAATGCCCTGGTCCTGCAATTCGATGTAGAAATCGCCCGGCTCATAGAGCGAAGCGAACTTCTGCGCCCATTCCTTAGCTTCCGCCATCGCACCATCGTCGATGCAGCGCGGGATGATACCTGCGATGCAAGCACTGGTGGCAATAATGCCCTCGGAATACTTTTCCAGCATTTCGAAGGTAGTACGAGGGCGGTAGTAGAAGTTGTCAACGTGGGATTCACTTACCAATTTCAGCAGGTTATGGTAGCCCGTGTTGTTCTTGGCAAGCAGAATCATGTGGTGAAGCTTCTGCTTCTGCTTCTTCAGTTCACTGTCGGTGGTGAAGTAGATCTCACAGCCAAAAATGGGCTTTACCCATTTACCGGTTTCTTTCTTCACTTTGCGGCATGCTTCATCAAGCTCGGGAACACCCGACATTACACCGTGATCGGTGATTGCCACGGCTGGCATATCCAAATCGGCAGCGCGCTTAACCATGTCGTAGATATGGGTAGCACCATCGAGCAAGGAATACTCAGTGTGGCAGTGTAAGTGAGCAAATGCCATGTACGTCTCCTATGCTGTGCGCGAGTTCACGCAACCTCGAAATGACCTATCGATTCCATTGTGCCATCGAACGAAAGGAACGAAAGAGATGAAACGAAAACAACAACACTTGTTCGATAAGAACAGTGTCATTCGGACTCGGGATGCTGCACGTCCAAAAGGCGTCCTGTCCAAAAGGGGCTGTCCCTTTTGGACAGGCAAACCTCGTTAAACGCAAAAAAGGCGACCCCGTAGGGTCGCCTTTTCAATTCTGGCACAGATCAGAAAAACCAACTGAAGGTAATCGTGGATGATCCTTACACGTACTGGTCTTCCTTTTCCTTTGCAGCAAGCTGAACCTTACACCAGCGCAGCTTACGCGTCAGAAGAGAGCGAGAAACGATGCTCGACTCGCTGAGGTTAGCGATCTTCTCTTCAAGCATAGGGATATCCTTGTTAAGCCTGTCGACGTTGATGCGCTTGATCTGGCGCGTCTTGTCGCAAATAACGATGACGCGGTCCTTCAACACCTGGACATAACCACCCATGATGGCAGCGCTCAAAACCTCGCCGCCCTCCTGCTGAGTGCGGGCCCAGATGACGCCGTCCTTAAGGGCGGATACAAATGGCTCATGGTTTTCCATGATACCCAGTTCACCTTCGGTGCCGGGAACCATGACATTGTAGAGCTCACCTGAGAAGAGCACCTTGTTCTTTGCTACGACATCACACCTGATCACCGACATGGTTTACTCCTCTGCCTGAAGCTTCTCGTAGGCTGCGTAAACATCCTCGATGGAGCCGGTGGTGCGGAAGCACTGCTCAGGGATGTGGTCGCAGTTGCCCTTGAGGATTTCGTCAAAGGAACGAACGGTGTCTTCCATCTTTACGTAGACGCCATCCTGACCGGTGAACTGCTTTGCAACATGGAAGTTCTGGCCGAGGAACTGCTGCACCTTACGTGCGCGGTTAACGATGACCTTCTGATCTTCCGTGAGTTCGTCCATACCCAGAATTGCGATGATGTCCTGGAGGTCCTTGTAGTTCTGCAGGATCTCCTGAACGCCAACAGCAACGCGGTAGTGCTCTTCGCCAACGATCTCGGGATCGAGAGCGCGAGAGCTGGACTCCAGCGGGTCAACAGCAGGATAGATGCCCATTTCGGCGATGGAGCGGTTAAGAACCGTCTTAGCATCGAGGTGGGTAAACGTCGTGGCCGGCGCGGGGTCGGTCAAGTCGTCGGCGGGAACGTATACGGCCTGTACGGACGTAATGGAACCGGTCTTCGTGGAGGTAATGCGCTCCTGCAGGTCGCCCATCTCGGTAGCGAGGGTGGGCTGATAGCCTACAGCGGAAGGCATACGGCCAAGAAGTGCGGATACCTCAGAACCTGCCTGGGTAAAGCGGAAAATGTTGTCGATGAACAGCAGAACGTCCTGGCCCTGGTCACGGAAGTACTCTGCTTCGGTCAGGCCGCACAGGCCGACACGAAGACGAGCTCCAGGAGGCTCATTCATCTGACCGTAGACTAGGCAGGTCTTGTTGATAACGCCTGCGTCCGTCATTTCCAGGAACAGGTCGGTACCCTCACGAGTACGCTCGCCAACGCCGGTGAATACGGACGTACCACCATGCTCCTGAGCCAGGTTGTTGATGAGCTCCTGAATGATAACGGTCTTGCCTACGCCTGCACCGCCGAACAGACCGGTTTTACCACCCTTGATGAAGGGCTGGATAAGGTCGATAACCTTAATACCGGTTTCGAAGATCTCGGTCTTGTTGACGAGCTCTTCGTAAGCGGGAGCAGGACGATGGATGGGTGCCCACTGCTTAACGTCGGGCATGGGCATGCCGTCAACGGGCTGGCCCATAACGTTCCAGATGCGGCCGAGGGTCTCAGGACCTACGGGCATCTTCATGGCTGCACCGGTGTCCTGTACCGGCAGGCCACGTACCAGGCCGTCGGTAGACGACATGGCAACGGAGCGAACCAGGTCACCAGGGAGGTGCATCTGAACCTCGAGGACGATGTCAAGATCGCCCGCGGGGGTAGTAGCTTTCACGGTCAAGGCGTTGTAGATTGCCGGCATGTGATCCGGAGCAAACTCAACGTCGACAACAGGGCCAACGATACGGACGATGTGTCCGATGGAACCCTGCGTGGCCGCAGAAGCAGTATTGGTTTCTTCAGCCATTTAGTCCTCCAAAGCTGCGGCGCCGCCGACGATCTCGTTGATCTCGGTTGTAATAGCGCCTTGACGTACACGGTTGTAGACACGGTTGAGGGTCTCAATCATGTCATTGGCGTTGTCCGTCGCATTCTTCATAGCATTGCGACGAGCAGCCTGCTCAGCAGCTGCTGAGTCGATGAGCATATAGTAGAAGTGACCTGCAATATACTCGGGAAGGAAGTGATCCAGAACATCTTCCTCGCTCGGCTCGTAATCGACAGCACCCGGAAGATCGGGGTTGTCGGGAGTCGGCTCGGTGATGCCGCCGCCCTTGACGAATCCCTCGCCCTTGGGGAGGAATGCCTTCGGGTCTACCGGCAACAGAGGCTGCTGGATCAGAACCTGCTCGCCAGCGTTCTTTGCATGGTTGTAAAGAACAACTACCTCGTCAATGTCGCCGGAGAGGAAATGCTCGATGGCATAGTCAGCCAGAGCATCGGACTCTTCGACGCGAGGATCAGCGGACAGGTCGCGGAAGGCAAGTACCGTATCGATGCCACGATACTTGAAGTAGCCGATCGCCTTCTTGCCGCATGCGGCAACAGCGACCTCCTTGCCCTCTGCCTTACGCTCCTTCATGATCTGCTCGGCACGACGAAGCACGCTGGAATTGAAGCCGCCAGCCAAACCACGGTCCGAGGCGATAACCACAATAAGGGTCTTCTTTACCTCGTCGTGAGCCTGCGTGAGCGGTGCAGTAGTACCGCCCATGCGCGCGATGTTGGCCAGCATTTCCTTCACAGCCTCGCCATAAGGCGTTGCAGCTTCGACACGCTCGGTCGAATGACGGATCTTAGCAGCAGCAACCATCTGCATGGTATGCGTGATCTGCTTCGTCGATTCGACGGACTTTATTCGCCTTTCAATATCGTGAAGGTTGGGCATAGTGACCTACCTTACGCGATGAACTGAGCCTTGAATGCCGGGATGGCAGCATTCAGTTCAGCCTCTACTTCGTCGGTGAACTTCTTTGCCTCAGCAAGCTTGTCCATTACGCCATTGCCGGAGTGATGCAGGTAATCAAGCATCTCGCCGCGGAAGCGAACAATGCTCTTAACCGGTACATCGTCCAGGTAACCATGAGCGCCAGCCCAAATTGCGGTTGCCTGATCCTCAACGGACATCGGGCAGTAACGACCCTGCTTAAGCAGCTCGGTCATTGCAGCACCACGGGTAAGCTGCTGCTGGGTTGCAGCGTCCAGGTCGGAACCGAACTGGGTAAATGCAGCGAGCTCGCGGTATGCAGCCAAGTCGAGGCGAAGGGTACCAGCAACGGACTTCATGGACTTCACCTGAGCGGAGCCGCCAACGCGGGATACGGAGATACCAACGTTTACAGCGGGGCGCTGACCCTGATAGAACAGGTCGGTGGTGAGGTAAATCTGACCGTCGGTAATGGAGATAACGTTCGTAGGAATGAACGCACCAACGTCGCCAGCCTGGGTTTCGATGATCGGCAGCGCGGTAAGAGAACCGGCACCGTTCTCGTCGGACAGCTTACATGCACGCTCGAGCAGGCGAGAATGCAGGTAGAAGATGTCGCCAGGATATGCTTCGCGTCCGGGAGGACGATGCAGGGTCAAAGACATCTGACGGTAAGCAACAGCCTGCTTGGTAAGGTCGTCGTATACGCAGAGTACGTGACCGCCGGGGTTTTCGGCGTTAGCGGGCTTGCCGTCTTCGCCGTTGTACATGAAGTACTCGCCCATTGCAGCACCAACCATAGGAGCCATGTACTGCAGAGGAGCAGGATCAGATGCCGTGGCAGCTACAACGATGGTGTAGTCCATGGCGCCGAAGCGCTCGAGGGTCTCTACGATGCCAGATACGGTGGAAGCCTTCTGGCCAACTGCGACGTAAACGCAGACCATGCCCTTGCCCTTTTGGTTGATGATGGCATCAACAGCAATAGAGGTCTTGCCGGTCTGGCGGTCGCCAATGATGAGTTCGCGCTGGCCACGGCCAATCGGAATCATGGAGTCAACTGCGAGGATGCCGGTCTGCATCGGCTCTTCAACAGGCTGACGCTCATGAACGCCGGGAGCCTTGAACTCTACAGGACGGGTAGCAGTGGTCTCGATGGGACCCTTGCCGTCGATGGGCTGGCCAAGAACGTTAACAACGCGGCCGAGCATAGCCTTGCCCACGGGAACTTCCAGAATCTTGCCAGTGGTACGGACCTGGTCGTTTTCCTTGATTGCGGTGACGTCACCGAGGAGTACGGCGCCAACCTCTTCTTCTTCGAGGTTCTGCACCAAACCGGAAACGATACGTCCATCGGAAGCGACGAACTCGAGAAGCTCGCCAGACATCGCACCCTTAAGGCCGTCGATACGCGCAATACCGTCGCCAATTTGTACAACCGTGCCGGTCTCGCGAGACTCAACGCTGGTGTTGATGGCGTCGAGCTGCTTGCGCAGTGCGGCGTCGATAGACTGTGCGGTGATTTCAGTCACTAGCATTCACCTCCATCTTTCTTTTTAAGAGCGATGCGAGCCTTGTCGAACTGCGAGCGCACGCTCGCATCAACATAACGGCCGCTGGTGCTCATGATAATGCCGCCCTGGATAGATGGATCGATGTGCTCTACGAGAACACATTCGCGACCCAGATCAGATTCGGCCTTATTGGTAATTACGGTTCGCAGGTTGTCATCAAGTTCAACAACCGTCGTCACATCAACAACGTTGAAGTTAAGCTTCGATACGATGAGCTCTTCGTACTGAGCCACAACGCGGCGGAACAGAGCTGCATCCATGCGGGAAGCCATGACTTCAAGAAGCTCTACGACCACAGGGTTATAGCCATCGAACACGTTGCGGGCCAGCTGCTGACGCTGTTCCGCAGTGTAAGCCTCGTCATCCAACGAGAGACGTAGATCGATGTTGGTTGCCATGAACCCGAGGACTTGGCGCATCTGGTTGCGAACCTCGACGACAGCGTCACGACCGCCGGTGGCGTTAGCGCCATCGATGGCAGCGTTGGCGTAGGCTGCAATCGTTTCATTGATGACAAGACGATTAGCCATTTAGACTACCTGCCTCTTTCACGTAGCGCTCGATGAGCTTACGATGCTCGTCGTCGCTGAAGTCCTCACCGATCAGGCGAGATGCAACGGCAATAGAAGTATCGGCCATGGAAGCCTGAAGCTCCTTGATGGCGTTTTCCTTCTCCTGCTCGATTTGCGCACGAGCCTTGTCGACAATGGCATCTGCCTCTGCCTGAGCCTTGGCGGTGATTTCCTTTTCGATAGCATCGCCAGAGACCTTGGCATTGTTGAGGATCTGCTGAGCCTGGGTCTTAGCACCCTCAAGCTGCTCACGATACTCAGCCAGCAGACGTTCGCTTTCCTGTCGTGCCTCTTCGGACTTCTCCAAAGAGTTCTTGATCGTTTCCTCGCGCTTGTTCAGCATGCCCTCGAACAGAGGCCAACCAAACTTGGCAAGAACGATCCACAAGATGATGAAGGCTACGAGCATGGGGATGAATTCTTCCATCTGAGGAAGAATCGCATTGATTCCTGCTCCTTCGTCAGCGAACGCGCATACCGGGAATGCCGCAGAAGCAGCCGCAAAGGCGATCATGCCACTTGCGCAGTTACGTACGTGTGCGTTCAATTCGCGTGCCTCCTTCTCTTCTTTCGGTTTCTTCGTTAGTTACTTACTTCGCGAAGTTCTAGCCGATGAAGAAAAGAACCAGGCCGAGCAGTGCAAGTGCCTCAGACATTGCAGCGCCGATGAAGAAGTAGCCCATGAGCTGACCCTTCATTTCGGGCTGACGAGCAGCAGACACGCACAGGCCGTAGGTAGCAACGCCGATACCGATGCCAGGGCCGATTGCTGCGAGGCCATAGCCAACGACCTTCAACGCAGCGATTGCGAGAGTGAGTTCCACGATTACCTCCTTTAGTTGGACAAGAGCCTTTCCCTTGTCCCTATTACCAATTCAGCTGTTTTTTCTTGTACCAGCTGTAGTACCAAAATCATGCGGCGGCCAACATGCCGCCAGCGCCCTTGCGGGCGCGGGCCGAAGACTGCTTCAACTTATCAGTGAGGATGGATAGCCATACCGATGTAGGAAGAAGACAGAATGGTGAATACGTATGCCTGCAAGAAAGCAACCAGCGTTTCAAGCGCATACATGAAGAACAGCAAGAAGAACCATGCAATTGCAGGCAAGCCCGCAACGATGTCCATCTGGAAGATGGCGGTCTGCAGGAAGATGGTGGTTGCAAGCGAGAATACCGCCAGAACCATATGGCCTGCGAGCATGTTGCCGTAAAGTCGAACGGCGAGCGTCAGAACACGGATAACCATGGAGAAGAACTCCAGGAACCAGATGACAGGAGCAATGGGAGCCGGTACGCCCGAAGGGCACAGCGACTTGAAGTAGTGGAAGAAGCCCAGTTCCTTCAAACCGTAGAAGTTGAAGTAGATGAAGGAGATGGCAGCCAATGCCCAGGTGATGGAGATGGTGCCCATAGCAGCCTTCGCACCCGGGATGAGGCCGATGATGTTGGCGGTAAGGATGAAGAAGAACAGCGTAGCCAGGAAGGGAACGTGCTTCTTGAAGCCTTCGCCGATAACGTCGGCGCCAACGCTTTCAGAGATGAAGTTGTAGCCGAACTCGAAGATGTGTGCGAACTTGCCGTGAGGAACAAGCGTGAGCTTGCGTCCGGCGATGAGCACCAGTGCGGCTACCAGGACCAGCGCAACCAGCATGTACAGGACGTACTGGGATACGTGCCAACCCGCAATGGAAAAGACCGTCGTCGAGTCGAACTGAGACGAGAGATGCTGTGCCTCCTCGACGAACTGTGAAAGAGCTTCACCCATCAGGATTCCTTACCTTTCCGTTACTTACTTACTTCTTGCGCTTAGCAAGGACGTTTTTATAAACGACATATGCAGACGTGGACACGATAAGCGCCACGATCTCAGCCACACCAAAGGGAAGAACCACGTCGCGCGCGTTCAGGGCGCACACGATAAGGCACACGGCAACCACGATGAGCGAGACAAACGTGCCCGCCAAACCGTAGAGACCGGCGCTCATGGCAGAAAGATTCGTGGAACGACGGGCAAGGCGCAAAGAGATGAACAGCGGGAGAAACCCGATGATGCCTGCTGCGATTCCTGCCAGTACGGGGACGATCAAATCTTTCCTTTCTTCCAGGCTCTGGGCCTAAGCCCAATTTCGACCACATGCAGCATAAACGCCAGCATCTGGTTCCTATCAGTGTTTCCGATAACGTGCAATAAATTTGGGCGAGTGGTGCTTACTCTCAAACCCAGATGAACACAATACCGTAGTAACGCGTTATTAGAAACCATTTATCGGCAAGCAGACGGGCAATGTTTTGTTTTTGTCCCGTATTTTTGCCTGTTTCAAACTTCTTAAACACGTTCTAAAAAGCAAACATCCACATCTGTGGAAAACGACTTACCCATCTTTGCGAGTTTGTCCATCGAAGATGCGAATCTTGATGTTCGACTCGCCCAGAAGCTCCATCGCCAATTCGTCGGGATAGGGATTGCGGTAGATGATCTCGCTGATGCCGGCATTGATGAGCATCTTCGCGCATACCACGCAGGGCTGCGTGGTGATGTAAATGGAAGAGCCCTCGATGTCGATGCCGTAGCGCGCCGCCTGGAGCAGAGCGTTCTGCTCGGCGTGCAGGCCGCGGCATATCTCGTGGCGCTGGCCCGAGGGCACGCCCAGTTTTTCGCGCAAGCACCCTGTGACATCGCAGTGTCGCAGCCCCGTTGGCACGCCGTTGTACCCCGTTGCCAAGATGCGGCGTTCCTTCACGATGATGGCGCCGACGGCACGGCGCAGACAGGTGGTTCGCGAAGCGACCTCATCAGCCAAGGTCATGAAGTACTCGTCCCACGAGGGACGCTCATGTGAAACCATGGCACTCCCCTTTCGTGTTAGGCGATATCGCTTTCTACCGGCGTGTCCTCGGTGCGGAAGATGCGATCACCCGCATCGCCCAGACCGGGAACGATGTAGGCATCGTCGTTCATGCCCTCATCGATTGCGCAGGTGAACAGGCGCACATCAGGATCGGCATCGAGCACCGCCTGAACGCCTTCCGGGGATGCCACCAAAACCATGGCGATAAGATCTTTCACGCCACGCTTGCGCAATGCGGCGATGGCGGCCTTCAACGACCCGCCCGTTGCCAGCATCGGGTCGACCAGCAGAACCTGGCGCTCGGCAATGTAGCTGGGCATCTTCGCGTAGTACTCGATGGGCTCATGCGTTACCTCGTTGCGGTACATGCCCAAATGCGCCACCGGTGCCGTGGGGATAAGGTCGAGCATGCCATCGAGCATGCCCAGGCCCGCACGCAGGATGGGGACCACAACCGGCTCCAGGCCCGTGATGGTTTCGCATTCGCAGGTGGCGATGGGCGTTTCGACGGTAATCGGCTTCGTAGCAAGGTGCTTGGTTGCCTCGTATGCCTCGAGCATCGTAAGCTCGCGTACCGACTGGCGGAAGATCACGTCGGGGGTGCTCTTGTCGCGAATGACGGAAAGCTTGTGCTTGATAAGCGGATGATCGACAACCGTGACGCGTTCGTTGCCCTTGAAATCCATGTAACGTCTCCTTAGATAAGCAGCGAAATCCCAGCTTCCGCCGCATGAACATGCTTCACTACAGTGTATTGCATTCCCCGCCTTCTGTCGCGCACGGCATTGTGCGAGATGCCCAGGGGAGATACCCCTTGAACACCCGTTGAACGGAGGTCAAAACACGAAACGCCCCAACAGGGGCGTTTTCAAGAAATCCAAAAATGAGCAAATAACGCAGCGAGGCCCGCCAGCAACCCAAGTTCACAGAATTTCGCGAGCGTAGCGCGCTTGCTATACAAGCTCGCAAACTCACGCAAAGAGAAGGGGCCCACCTGAGCCCCAATATCAAATCATCCAAAGTCCGGGCATGCGCCAGTAAAGCAGCGAGCGGGATTCTGGCGAGTGCAGGGGAAGCGAAAGGCCCATGGGGCTGGACTTCGTTCCGCCCCATGGGCCTTGAGGTTTCCCTGTGCCGCCAGAATCCCGCGCAGCGTCAGGACGGCGCAATCCTTTAGAGCTCCGGGTAAAGGGGATGCTTGGCAATAAGACCGGCAACCTCTTCCTTGATTTCAGCGAGGCGTGCTTCGTCTTCGGCGTTGAACACGGTTGCAGCAATGAGCTGGCCGATTCGATGGAACTCTTCAGCATCGAATCCGCGCGTAGTGCCGGCAGCGGTGCCAACGCGGATGCCACTGGTTACGAAGGGCGAGCGCTTTTCGTTGGGGATGGTGTTCTTGTTCACCGTGAGGCCAACGCTTTCAAGCAGCTTCTCTGCATCCTTGCCGGTGATGTCGGCAGGCGTGAGGTCGACGAGAACCAGGTGGTTGTCGGTGCCGCCCGATACCAGGCGCAGACCGCCTTCAACCATGCCTTCGCCCATGGATGCGCAGTTCTTAACCACGTTTTCGATGTAGGTCTTGAACTCGGGCTTCAACGCTTCGCCGAACGCCACGGCCTTTGCAGCGATGATGTGCATCAGCGGGCCGCCCTGGGTGCCGGGGAATACGGCAGAATTGATCTTCTTGGCCAGAGCTTCGTCGTTGGTGAGGATAAAGCCGCCACGAGGACCGCGCAGGGTCTTGTGGCTGGTAGAAGTTACCACGTGCGCATAGGGAACCGGGCTGGGATGCAAACCGGCGGCAACAAGGCCGGCGATGTGGGCCATGTCGATCATGAGGTAAGCGCCCACTTCATCGGCGATTTCGCGCATGCG
Source organism: uncultured Eggerthella sp. (assembly GCA_958431815.1). GTDB lineage: Bacteria > Actinomycetota > Coriobacteriia > Coriobacteriales > Eggerthellaceae > Anaerotardibacter. Next base: position 111,369 of record CAUASB010000003.1, read on the forward strand.
CTTGAAATCGATGATGCGAGGATAGGCCGAAGCGCCGCCCACGATAAGCTTGGGCTTATGCTCCTTGGCAAGACGTTCCATCTCGTCATAGTCGATGAGCTCGGTTTCGGGGTTCACGCCGTAGGAAACGATGTTGTAGTTCTTGCCCGAGAAGTTAACCGGGGAACCGTGGGTAAGGTGACCGCCGTTGTCGAGTGAAAGGCCCAGTACCGTGTCGCCCAGGTTGATAAGCGCCTGGTATGCAGCAAGGTTGGCATTTGCGCCGGAGTGAGGCTGTACGTTTGCGTACTTGCAGTTGAACAGCTTGCAAGCGCGCTCGATAGCCAGGTCTTCCACGATGTCGACCTTTTCGCAGCCACCGTAATAGCGCTTACCGGAATAGCCTTCAGCGTACTTGTTGGTAAGCACCGTACCCATAGCCTGCATTACCGCAGGGGAAGCGATATTTTCTGATGCGATGAGCTCGATGGTTGAGCGCTGACGGGAAAGCTCCTGCCCGATTGCGTCTGCTATTTGGGGATCTTCTGCTGCGAGATAGTCGTAAGACATATGCTCCGCGCTCCTTTCGAACTGCGTTACGCATGCTTGTAATGTGCAACAAAGGGTAGCACATGCCCATAAAAATAGTGCACCAACCGGCAGTGAAACCGGTTAGCGCACAAATCGTATCATTCTTGAAACAGTTGGCCTTTAGTTCTGGAAGAACGAGGCATCGGCTCCGCCGCCAAGCAAGGCTTCGGCCAAGGCCTGGTCGTTGTCGGTGTTGTCGGTAGCGTACTTCCAGTCGCTACCGTCCTTTTCCATCGTGAACGTTACCTGGGTGGTAACCGGATCGGCTCCGTCAACGGCGTCCATGAAGGTCTTGCCCGCATAGGCGTACACCTCGTCGATGGAAGAGAACTGCTGGTTCAGGGCATCGTTCTCGAACGAGTCGCTCCAGCCGGTCATGATCACGTACAGCTGCTTGCAGGTGATCGAGGCATTGACGGTTGCCGTGTTGCCATCGACCTTCACATCGCCCAGCTCGTAGGAAAAGCCGTTCAGCCACGACTTCACAAAGGCGGTGCTGTCCAGGTTCAGAGTGGTGAAGCTGTTGCCTCCTGCCATGCCCGCTTCGTCAGAGAGCTTGCTGATGGTGTCGTCGGACGGGTTCACCAGCTGGCCAAGCTGGGCATCGAGCGCTTCCTTGGCCTGGTCTTCATCAGACGGACCGCACGCAGTGAGGACGAAGCCCAGCATGCACGCGCATACCGCAGCGAGCCCCGCAAGGATTCCCCGGCGCATAAAGGTGGTGGTCTTTTCCATGGCTGCCCCTTTCGTCGGCAAATTCAGCTGAACACCCTAGTCCAGCGCGTTGATCTTCTCTACGCGGCCCGCATGGCGACCACCGGCAAATTCGGTGGTAAGGAAAGCGTCCAGGATGCTCTCATTGTCTTCCAGGGAAACAAAACGGCCCGAAAGCGTGATGACGTTGGCATCATTGTGCTCGCGGCACAACACGGCGAAATCGCGACGAACCACATTGGCAGCGCGGATGCCTGCCATCTTGCCGACGGCCATGGCCATGCCGATGCCCGTACCGCATACCAGAACGCCGCGTTCGGCAACGCCAGACTGAACATCTGCGCCCACCTTCACGGCAAAGTCGGGGTAATCCACACGGTTGTCGCTATCGGGGCCGCGGTCGATCACCTCGTGACCTTGCTCCTTCAGATACGCAGCCAGCTGCTGCTTCTGCTCGAAGCCGGCGTGATCCGATGCGATGGAAATCTTCATGGTGGATGCTCCTTTTCCGCCCGTGGCGGCATGCGCGAGGCAAAGGCACGGCGATGCGCCTTGGCCAATGGGTTGTTTGGCTCCCATTATACGGAAGAAGCAAGCCCGGTAGCCGCAGGCGCTTGCATGGAGCCGAAAGCTGCGCCGAACGGGTCTTTCGCCTAACAGGTTCGGGTCCGCGCCACGCAATCGTGCCAATAGGCGAGCATACGCGCCCGCGCCTCGGCACTCGCCTTCGGCGTGAATGTGCGGTCGATTCCGCGCAGGCTGGCAATTTCTTCCGTGCTTTGCCAGAAGCCCGTTGCCAAACCTGCCAGGTAAGCGGCGCCGAGCGCCGTGCTCTCCACACACTGAGGGCGTTGGATGGCCGCACCCACAATATCGGCGCAGCACTGCAGCATGAAGTTGTTGCGGCACGCTCCCCCGTCGACAGCGAGCACCGAAACAGGCGCTTCGGCATCACGCGCCATGCCTTCGAGCACGTCCTGCACCTGAAAACCCTGCGCTTCCAGACAGGCGCGCACCACGTGCGCCTTGGTGGCGCCACGGGTAAGGCCGTAGATGGCACCGCGCGCGTTGGCATCCCAGTAGGGCGCGCCAAGCCCCGTGAACGCAGGCACCACGCATACGCCTGCGGAATCGGGCACGCTTTTCGCCAGTTGTTCGGTTTCGGACACATCTCCGATAAGGCCCAGCCCGTCGCGCAGCCACTGCATCAGGGCGCCTGCCATGAACACGCTGCCTTCCAACGCATATTCCAGGCCCGTCGTTTTGGGAGCGGAAGCCGCAACGGTGGTTACCAGCCCATGGGTGGAATCGCACGCCTTCTGCCCCGTGTTCATAAGCAGGAAGCAACCAGTGCCGAATGTAGCCTTCACCTGCCCGGGCTTAAAGCAGCATTGGCCGAAAAGCGCCGCCTGCTGATCACCCGCAACACCGCGAATGGGGATGGCACCCGCAATAACGGGATGGTGCATATTCCCGAAATCACCTGATGAGGGACGCACTTCGGGCAACATCGATTCTGGCACGCCGAACAGCTGGCACAACCATGGGTCCCATTGCCCGGAGTGGATGTTGAAGAGCATGGTGCGGCTTGCGTTGGTGGGGTCGGTAGCGTGGACTTCGCCTTGGGTAAGGTTCCAGATGAGCCACGAATCCACCGTGCCAAAGGCAAGCTCACCCGCTTCGGCACGTTCGCGCGCACCTGGGACCCGGTCCAAGATCCACGCTATCTTCGAAGCTGAATAGTAGGCATCGGGGATGAGCCCCGTCCGTTTGGTTACCTCTGCGGCGGTTTCGGCATCGGGACAGCAGCGTTCCACGATTTCGGTGGTGCGGCGGCACTGCCATACGATGGCGTTGTAGATGGGCTCGCCGGTAACGCGGTCCCATACCACCGTGGTTTCGCGTTGGTTGGTGATGCCGATGCTGTCTATCTGGTTAGCGGAAACGCCTGACGAAACAAGCAATTCCGTCAAAACCTTCAACTGGCTTGAAAGGATGTCTTTCGGGGAATGTTCCACCCAACCCGGCTGTGGGAACAGCTGCGGAAACGCACTTTGCGTAAGTGCCTTGATGCGACCCAGCTTGTCTATCAAGACCGCACGGGAAGACGTGGTTCCCTGGTCGAGCGCGATAACGTATTCACCCATGGCATTCGCCTTTCCGTTTCGGGGTTTCAAAGCCCGCTGAAACGCACCGCCCCAAAGCACGCAGCAGGAAGCTTCTGCAACAGAGTTTTATTTGCCGTCCGGTTCGGCCGACGGAGCGCTAGCCGAATCGGTCGATGGCGCATTGGCATCTTCGGTCTTCGGATCGTCAGCCGCTTCTTCGGGCTGCTCGGCTGCGGGTTCTGACGCTGCGCTTTTAGAGCCTTTGCCCTTAAGGCTTTCATCGGATTCTTCTTTTTGAGGCTTTTCGACTTCGCGCTCGCGAATCACGGCGTTCATCACCATGCACTCGGTGAACCACTGCTCAACATCGTTGTAAACGTCAAGGCGGCGCGGCTCGTTCAAAATCTCGTGGCGCATGTTCGGGTAAATCACCACGCGCACATCTTCCACGCCCTGATTACGATACAAATCGGCCGCTGCTTCGACATCTTTGCCGCACGAACCCACCGGGTCTTCGGCGCCGGCAACGAACAGCAGGGGAAGCTGCTTGGGCACCGCCGCAGCGCTTTTCTTCGTAACCACTTCGGCGGTCAGGTCGGTGAGCGTTGCATAGGCGCCCACAGAAAATGCCTGGCCGGAAAGGGGGTCGGCCAAATACGCGTCCACCACAGCGGGGTCAGTTGATATCCAATCGGAATCAGTGCGGGCGTCTTCGATTGCAGAAGAAAACGCACCGATTACCAAAGAATCCACCAAGCGGGAACGATACGTTTCGCCTCGAACTGCGCCGACAACACGCGAAAGGGTGCGCCCTGCAAGTGACAGAATGCGAGGTTGGTTGCCCGTTCCGCATATCACGGCACCGGAAAGCCCCTTCGCGTTGCGGGCGATGCAAGCGCGCACCACGAAACTGCCCATGGAATGCCCGAACAGGAACAGGGGAAGCGTGCCGTCTTCCCGACTGAGCTTCAGGGCTGCCTCACGCGCACGCGTCACATCGGCAACCAGGATGTCCTTGCCGCCTTCAAGCGGCATGCACCCCAATTCATCGGCAGAAGACACGCTTTTCCCGTGACCGATGTGATCGTGGCCGAACACCACATAGCCCAGCCCCGTCAAAAAACGCGCAAAGGAATCGTAGCGTCCGATGTGCTCGGCCATGCCGTGTACAAGCTGCACCACGCCGCGGCGGCTGTACACCGGGTCGGGCAGCCACACCACAACGCGCAGCCACGACCGGCCATCGGCAGAGAGCGTGGAGGTTTCCTGAACCCGCGGATACGGATTTCGAGCCACTGTGCGCACCTCCCCTAGGAAAGCGCGCGAATGTCGGCAATGGTAATTGCCCCTTCGCGCACCAAAACGGGATGGTCGCCTGAAGCGCAGTTCACGATGGTAGAAGCGATGCCGCTTTTGGGCTCGTCGTCAGAGATGGCCGCCCCTACAGCTGCAAAGATTGCAGGGTCTATCTCATCGAAGGCGATGGTGTTCTTCTGACCTGAAAGGTTAGCCGACGTGGTGGCTATAGGGCACCCCAGCTCCCTTATCAGCGCATGGGCGGTTTCGTTGGCAGGCATGCGCAGGCCGATGGTGCCCTCTGCAGAACGAAACGCCTCGGGAACTTCGCTCGATGCCTTCACGATGATAGTAAGGGGGCCCGGCCAAAACGTGCGCGCCAAGGTAAAGGCGAAATCGGGCACCACCTTGCCGTACCGCTCCAGGTCCTCGATGCCGCCCACCAACCAGGCAATGGGCTTTTTCTTTTCGCGGTGTTTGATGGTGTACAGGATTTCGGGGCTGGGCGCATGGAGCACCGAAACACCCAGGCCGAACAACGTATCGGTGGGAAAAACAACGGGCTTGCCGCTTTTCAGCGCGGCAAGAGCTTCTTCTGGCGTGTGCGATACCGTAGGCATTGTCATCATAGCTTTCACGATTATGGAACGATTTGCCATGCAGCCATGTGCATGGCGCTAAGCCTTATCACAGGAGTTCAATAATACCGCGCCCAACCCGTTTCGCATGACGGCACGCAGGCATTGGAAGCTGGTTTCAGCGAACTGTTACCTTTCACCGACCTGTCCGCCAAAAGCGGGAAATGGGGGGCTGCCCCCATTTCCCGCTAGCAGTATCGTTGGGCGATCTTGGCGGCCACGCGCAAGCCATCGCACGCAGCAGACATGATGCCGCCCGCGTAGCCGGGGCCTTCGCCGCAGGGAAACACGCCGTTGCCGGGAAGTTCCTCGGTTTCTGTCCCCGGCTTGGCGAAACGCGCCTGGAAATCACGGCCACGGCAGATGCGCACGGGTGAAGAAGAGCGCGTTTCCGGTGCCGTCATCAGGGCATTCGGATCATCGAAGCCTTTGAGCTTACGACCAAGCAAGGGTAGGGCCTCTGCGAGCGACTCGGAAACGAACTTAGGGAAGCACTCGGCGATGGACGCCTCCACCACACCGCGAGCGTAAGTAGGCTGCGGACCCTGGCCGTGCTTGGCTGCTCCTGTTCCCAGAAAATCGCCGATGCGCTGCGCCGGTGCTTCGTAGGGTTTGCCGCCATGTTCAGCGGAAACGCGGAAGGCGGCTTGCTCGATATTGCGCTGCAGCTGAACGCCGGCAAGCACATCGCTGCTGCCGAAATCGGCAGGATCGACGTTCACCAGCACGGCGGAATTGGCATTCTTGCCAGCGCGGGCATAGCGGCTCATGCCGTTGGTCACGATGCCGCCCTTTTCGCTTGCCGCTGCAACCACTTCACCGCCGGGGCACATGCAGAACGTGTACACGCTGCGGCCGGTGGGCAGATGCACAGCAAGCTTGTACTCGGCAGCGCCCAAGGCAGGATGCTTTGCCGCCTTACCCCATTGCGCCTGGTTGATAGCCGCTTGCGGGTGCTCGATGCGCACGCCAACCGAAAAGGGCTTCTGCTCCATAACAAAGCCCTGGTCGCGGCATAGCTCGAACACATCGCGCGCCGAATGGCCACATGCCAATACTAGCTCCGAGGCAAGCACCTCTTCGCACAGGGGGTTTTCTGCACACTCCAGCTTGACCGAAGCCAGCTTGCCGCCCTCGAACCGCCAACCAGAAAGACGTGTGCCGAAGCGCACTTCCCCACCGCGGCGGATTATCTCGTTACGCATGGCGCTTACGATGCCCGGCAAATTGTCGCTGCCTAGATGCGGATGCGCTTCTACCAGAATGCTCTCGGGCGCGCCGGCATCGACGAACCAATGCAGCACGTGCTTGGCGAAGGGGTTCTTGATGTTGGTAGTGAGCTTCCCATCCGAAAACGTGCCAGCACCGCCTTCACCGAATTGAATGTTGGAATCGGGGTTCAACCTACCCGTTTCATGGAATGTCTCAATGTCGGCAGCACGCCTTTCCACATCGAAGCCGCGCTCTACCACCAAGGGACGAAGGCCGCAGCGCGCCAGATACAGCGCCGCGAACAGACCGGCCGGTCCCAGGCCAACTACTACGGGCCTTGGGCCATTTGCTTTGATTGCTGCAGAGCAATCGGGGCACGAAAGCGGCTCGTAGCGCTTTGCCACGCGCACGTTCAAGCCTTTGGGCGCCTTTTCCAGAAGGCGGCGTTCAAGGGCTTCGGGCAGCATAACCTGAAACGACGTAGTGAAATGCACGTTGTTCTTCTTACGGGCATCAACGCTTTTGCGCGTGAGCGTCAGACCCTTGATATCGTGCTGGGAGACGCCCAGCGACTTCGCAACTTCCGTCACCTGCTTCCCCGCGTTTTCGGGAAGCGCCGCATCGAGCGAAAGACGAATGCCTGAAACTTCTATCATGCCTGTTCCTTCCCAATCTGGCGGGCAATGCTTCTTCCGGCAAGGATGCCGCATGCCCATGCCCAATGCAGGTTGTAGCCACCGCAGGGGCCATCCACATCGAGCGCTTCGCCCAGCACATACAGGCCGGGTTCGCCCTTTGCCTGCAGCGTTTCAGCGCTCACCGCCTGTGGGTCGATGCCACCGCGATGCACCTGACATTGCTGCGCGTCGGCTATGCCGCACACGCGCAGGGGGAATGCTTTCATGACCCGCGCGAGCTTACCGCATTCCTCCTGCTTAAGCGGTTTATCTGCGCAAACGCCAGCTGCTGTCAAGAGCGCAGCACCTAGCTCGGGCAGTACAAATCCACGGAACGCCTCACGCGCAGGCTTCCCCTGAAACAGTTGGGCACGATCCGTTAGCAACGCCACCGCCTCTTCGTAATCTGTTTCCGGCAGCATATCAAGCTGCAAAACGTCGCCCGGCTTCGCGTAACGGGATGCGTTGAACACCACGATGCCCGATACGCCATAGGGACGAAACAGCACTTCCCCCTTCTCGAAAAAGCCTACCCCGGAAAGCGAAACCTGCGCCTGCACGCGGATGCCATCCAGCTCATCGGCAGAAACGCCTTCGGGAAACTCCGTCGAAAGAGGCCCGAGCGTTGGCTGCCAAACCTGCAGCCGCAAATCAGGATTGCAACCTTGCACCAGAGTGTCTGCAAAGCCCCCACCGGCTGCCACCACCACGCACTTGGCACGCACCGAAGAACGCTTGGGATGCTCGGGCTCCCAAGACGATGGACCTGCCGCACTTTTGGCTGATGGGAGGGAGGCTTCTTCCAAACGCACCACATAGCCCTCTTCGCTGGGCGCAACCTCCTTGGCGCGCACACACGTATGGATATCAACCGCATTCGAGGAAAGCGCGCCCGTCAGCGCCTCAAGCACTGAAGACGCCTTGTTGGAAAACGGGTACAGCAACCCGCCGCTTTGCGGTGCCTCACTCCATACCAGCCCCAAATGCTCGAACCAGCGCACAACGGAGCCAATCGGCCCACCAGGAAGCTCCGCCAGAGTCTGCGCAACAAAGTCGCTGTTCCTGTAACGCGCTGTTTCTAAGCAGGAATTCGAGAAATTACAGCGCCCATTGCCGCTGCGCAAAATGGACGCACCAATGCGTTTTCCCTGTTCAACGACAAGAATACGGGGAACGCCTTGCCCTATTTCATGCGCCTGTTGCATACATGAGACGGCGCACGCCAACCCAGCAGCGCCAGCTCCCACGATCACAACGTCATACATTTCGTCAAACGCAAACGGTTTGCGCTGCTCAGCAGCTTGGCGCTTGCGCTGTATCTTTTTCTTTTTGCTCATACGCCCATGATACGTGAGTGACGCCGCACGTGCCCAGGAAAGGCTTGCCCCCAACACGAACCGCAGAATGAAGAAAGCCAGCCCTGCCTACGGGACTGGCTTTCTTTTGCGCATTCAAGCTGCCTTATTTGGCAAGGAGCAGGATTCGCTCTTTGCTACAGCTCTGCTTTCCACAGGCCGTGCAGGTTGCAGTACTCGTATACAGCAACTGCCTTATCGCCAGGAGCAACAGCGAAATCGGCCTTGGGCTCCATGCCGGGCTGCAAGTGAGCAACCTGGAAGCCCTTGACGGTTTCAAGGACGATCATGGTGATGAAGTGCTTTTCCTCCATGGGGTGCAGAACGCTGCCCACCTCTACATGAACGGTTTCGCCAACCGTCGCCACGGGCACATGCTTTTCGCGAGCGCCATCGGTTTCGCCAGCATGCAGCAGCGCCATCTTCTCGCCGCAACACATGAGCGGAGCACCTTGGTCGAACAGCTTCACAGCCACATTGCCGCAATGAGCGCACTTGTAGAATTCGAGTTTCATGATATTCCCCCTTCATTCGGGAAACCGCCTGTGCCGGGCTTTGGCGTAGCGGTTATGCTTTGCTTTCGTTTATTATGCTACTTATTTAGTATCATTTCAAGTACAGGAAGCCAAAATGTCCCTCAGACAGGGAAATCAGACAACCACAAATACGGTTATAAAACTAGAAAAGGCAGGTCAACGCCTGCCTTTTCTAGTTCAACTGAGGCCCCTGCTGGGGCTTCTTCGTTTTCGCCGCATACACCAAAAGCGCAATGCCCGCCACCACAAGCGGCACCGAAAGCACCTGACCCATGGTAAGCCAACCACCCCATAAATAGCCCAGCTGGGCATCGGGCTGACGCACGAATTCAATGGCAAAGCGGCAAATGCCGTAGCCAACCATGAACGTGCCGAAATAGGTACCGCGCGCAAACGGCGGACGCTTGCGCGACATGGCAAACAGGATAATGAACAGCAGCACACCCTCTAGCAGCGCTTCATAGAGCTGGCTGGGGTGGCGCGGCATCGTGCCCGCACTGCCACCGAACACCACGCCCCATGGCAAATCGGTGGGAGCGCCCCACAGCTCGCCATTCACGAAGTTGGCACAGCGCCCGAAGAACAAGCCAACAGGCACGCCGATAATGGCCAGGTCAACCAAGGAAAGGTACGGCGTCTTGACCATGCGCGCCGCAACGATACCCGCCAGAAGCGCTCCGATGAACCCGCCATGGAAGCTCATGCCTCCCCGCTGGAATTCCAAGATGGCAAGCGGGTTGGCCGCGTACATATCCCAGTTGTAGAAAAACACATAGCCCAAACGCCCACCCACGATGACGCCGATCATGGCGCACAGCATGATAATGCACAGCGAATCGAAATCGAAACGCATCTTCCAGCGCTTGCCCACTACATACATGATGGCAATAACGCACACGAAGCCCGCTACATAGGCGAGCCCATACCACCGCGCCGAAAACGGCCCGATGGTGAAAGCCACCGGATCAAGGCTTTGGTAGATGTCGTTCAGAAACATTCATATCCTTTCCTCCGTTCTTCAAACGGCAGACGTTCGCATTGCACGCTACGACGTTGCACGGAATCCTGGAGGCACGGCCGAGGCCCAATCGCACAGCGCGGTCAAACGTCGGCGCTTCGCTCTTTCGCCCCATCTGCACTCGTCGGGGTTCCGCCCACTGATTTACTGGCGCCTACCCTAACATAAAGAAAGCCATCCAGCAGGATGGCTTTCAGTTACTTCGTTGCGTTCGTTGAGGGTGCGTTGCTTAGGAAGAACTCGCAAAAACGGCAAATGTCCTTGACGCTTTGCTCCCTATCGATATCGCACCTGAACAGCAAATCGAGGTTCGAGGTAACCTTGTGGGTCGGGCGATCACAGGCTGCGAAATGGCAGTCTGCCGGGCAGGGCTCACCGGGTGTGTTGTGAGGGCAGCGAGACTGCATTTCGTCGTCGCAGCCGCGAAGTTCCCAGCAATGCATTGCTTCGCCTTACGCAGGTACCACGCGGGTAACGCCGGGAACGCGATCCTTCAAAACGCGCTCAACACCATGAGCCAGCGTCATCTGGGACATGGGGCAGCCCTTGCAAGCGCCCTGAAGCTCAACGGTAACCACGCCTTCTTCGTTAACGTCTACCAGCTGAACGTCGCCGCCGTCTGCCTGAAGGGAGGGACGGATGAGCTCGAGTACTGCAGCCACATCGGACTTCTCTACCATAGGTAACTCCTAACATTCACCAGGGCATGCGCGCAGGCGAGCCCTGTTTCTGCTTTATTCCTGGGTCATTCTATCATGCACGAAGCGGCCGATTCGCTCGAAATCGGCCACGAGCGTTTCCATACGTGCCGGGTCGTGTAATGCTGCCGCCGGGTGGTACACCGGTGCCACCAGGAAACGCCCCGTTTGGCGTACCGACCCGCGCAAATGGCTGATGCCCATATCCGTTTTCAGGATGAACTGCGTGGCGAAGTTGCCCATGGTGATAAGCAGCCACGGGTTGATGGTCTGCACCTGCGTGCGAAGGAACGGCGCGCACGCCTCGATTTCAGAAGCCGCTGGGTTTCGGTTCGAGGGCGGGCGGCATTTCAGCACGTTGGCGATGTACACCTCTTCACGCCGCAAATGGGCATGCCACAGAAGCTCGTTCAGCAGCTTGCCAGCATTGCCCACAAACGGACGACCCTGCTCATCTTCGTATCGGCCGGGCGCTTCGCCGATAAGCATAATGCCCGCATGCGGATCCCCTTCACCGAACACCGTGTTAAGGCGGCCTTCGCACAGACTACAGGCATGACATGCCGCAACCTGCTGCGAAAGTTCGTCGAGAGGAACCGCTTCGATCTTCATAGCTACCCCTAGCGATAATAGCGAGGCATGCGATGCGAGAAGCCGATAGTTACCTCGTGTTCGATGGTTGCGGCGCGCTTTGCCATGGTGGTGATGGAGCAATCTACGCTGGGGTGCGGGCCGGCGATGATGACCTCGTCGCCGATGTGCGGGTCGAGCGTCGGCGCGGAAACACGCGAGCGCAAATCGACCTCGAACATGCACTGGTCCATGCAGATGTTGCCAACCTGGTGCACCGCACGGTTCTGGTAAGCGAAGTCGATCTTGCCGGAAAGCAGGCGGATAAGGCCATCGGCATAGCCCACAGGAACGGTGCAGATCTTCACACTGCCGGGGCTGCGGTAGTTCATGCCGTAGCTTACGCCCTCGCTCATGGGTACCGTCATGACGTTGGTGATGCGGGCGTGAACACTCATGGCCGGGCGCAGCTCAACCAACTTGTGCGTGTCGGGGGCAGCCTGGTAGCCGTACATGGAAATGCCCAAACGGCACATGTCGAAATGCGTCTTCGGGAAGCGATACGTTGCCGCAGAGTTGTCGCAGTGCACAATACCCGGATCGAAGCCGGCGGCCTCGATGGCGCGCATTGCCTCAACGAAACGCTTGATCTGAATCTGGAAATCGAGCGTTTCCAAGCTGTCAGCCGTAGCGAAATGAGTGAAGCAGCCCTTCAGCTCCAAGGCGCGATGGAAGCTGACCTGATGCAGGAATTCCACCACGCTGTCGTAATGCACGCCGATACGGTTCATGCCTGAATTGATAGCCAGGTGATACGGCGCTTTCAGCCCCTGAGCATCGGCGGCCTCGGCGTAGGCAATGGCGAATTCCGTGGTGTATACCGCAGGCATGATGTTGTAGTACAGAAGCAGCGGGATAGCCTGAGCTGGAGGCTCCGCCAGCATGAGGATAGGCTCGCGCAAACCGCCGTTGCGCAGCTCGATGCCCTCATCGACCGTAGCAACGCCCAGATAGGTAGCACCCGCTGCGGTTGCCGCCTTGGCAACCTCGATAGCACCATGGCCGTATGCGTCAGCCTTCACCACAGCAAGCAGGCGGCAATTGCTGCCCAGCTGCTTTTTCGTCTGCAGCACGTTGTATTGGATAGCGCTTCGGTCGATTTCTACCCACGACCAACGCCTGTCGTATTCGGCGATTGCCTGCACCTGCTCTTTGGAAAGCGTAGGAGTTGGCGCTGCTGCCTCTTTCGGCTTATTTTGCTCGGCACGGAGAATTGCATCAAGCGGGTTATCGGTATGTTCTTTGGCCTTGTTGGCAAAGCCGGTAAAGCCGTTGGGTAGGTCTTGCACGAAGAGCCCTTCTTTCGTCTTATAAGGATAAAGAAAAGTATACCGCGCCACGCAAGTGGCTTGCAGCATAGCGCGGAAAGCTTCCCAATGCGACATTTTTGGATCTTGAATTCACTGCAATTGTTTGAAACGCGCTTCCCAGTGAACATTAGCCATTGAGAAAACAAGAATCTCGAACCTTCTGCAATTTTTTCGATTGCAGATTCCCCTCTCCCCTTTCACCTGGTCGGAAAATCACCCTGCTCGGTGCAGGGTTTGTTGCTTTGCTGCACCTCATTTTTTAAGAAACGCCGCGTTACTTAACCGCTGGATTGCGATACCATAAACCTAATAGGTAAAACTCCGTTCTAAGGAGCCGCTATGGCTGAAGCAAATCCGCAAGCAGCAACCAACGGCAGCGTTCGCGTTCCGTTCGACCAGCGCGATGGCGCTACCTCCGACGTATTCTTCACGCGCGACCTTTCCGCTGAAGGCCTGCATCGCGCAGTGGCGAAGGTTGCCCCGCAGCTTACCGGCAAGGTTGCCATCAAGCTGCACACCGGTGAAAAGGACGGCCCCAACATCATCCCCTTCGGCTGGGTGAAAGAACTGGTGTCTGAAGATTTGCCCGACGCCACCATCGTGGAAACCAACACCTACTACGAAGGCGACCGCTACACCACCGAACAGCATCGCGAAACCATCGCCCACAACGGCTGGACGTTCTGCCCTGTTGACATCATGGATGAAGAGGGCGTCACCACCTTGCCCGTTGCCGGCGGCAAGTGGTTCGACGAAATGCATGTGGGCACCCATATGCTGAACTATGATTCCATGCTTACGTTGACCCATTTCAAGGGCCACACCATGGGCGGCTTCGGCGGCTCCAACAAGAATCTGGGCATTGGTTGCGCCGATGGTCGCATCGGCAAGGGCGAGATCCACACCGTTCCCGGCTCCGACAACCTGTGGTCCATTGCCGAAGAAGAGCTGATGGAGCGCATCACCGAATCGACCAAGGCCACCATCGACCATTTCGGTGAGCACATCGTGTACGTGAACGTGATGCGCAACATGTCGGTTTCCTGCGACTGCGAGGGAACGGGCGCCATGCCGGTTGTCACGCCGAACGTAGGCATCCTGGTTTCCACCGACATCTGCGCCATCGACACTGCCTGCGTAGACTTGGTATACGCCATGACCGAAGCCGGCCTGTGCGACAACCACGACTTGGTCGAGCGCATGGAAACCCGCCATGGCCTGCGCCAGCTTTCCTACATGCACGAACTGGGCATGGGCAACTGGAAGTACCGCCTGCTCGACCTGGACAACGGCGAAGCCGAGCTCACCCAAGCCGAAGCCGTAGCGCACGTTAAGCCCTTCGAAGGCTAAGCGCAGCACGCATATTCGCTGTTTTCGAGCGCCCATTCTCTTTGCGAGGTGGGCGCATTTCTTTGCCCAATACACAAGAAGGGCCCGCAAGCTTCATGCCTGCGGGCCCTTCTGAAATATCGAACCTGGCGTTTAGCGGTTGATGTTGTAGAACGCCTTCATGCCGGCATACTGGCCGGAATCGCCCAACTGCTCTTCGATGCGAAGAAGCTGGTTGTACTTGGCAACACGGTCGGAACGGCACGGTGCGCCCGTCTTGATCTGACCGGCGTTAGTAGCAACTGCCAAATCGGCGATGGTAACGTCTTCGGTTTCGCCGGAACGATGGGACATGATGCATGCATAGCCTGCCTGCTTTGCCATCTGAACAGCCTCAAGAGCCTCGGTAAGAGAGCCGATCTGGTTGACCTTTACCAGGATGGCGTTTGCGCAACCAAGCTCGATGCCCTTGGCAAGACGCTTGGGGTTGGTTACGAACAGGTCGTCGCCAACCAGCTGAACCTTGTCGCCGATGCGGTCGGTCAGGGCCTTCCAGCCGTCCCAGTCTTCTTCAGCCATGCCGTCTTCAATGGAGATGATGGGGTACTTCTGAACCAGAGCCTCCCAGTAATCGACCATTTCAGCGCTGGTAAGCTCACGGCCTTCGCCTGCCAGAACGTACTTGCCTGTTTCAGCGTTGTAGAACTCGGTGGAAGCGGGGTCCATAGCGAACATGATGTCGGAGCCAGGCTTGTAGCCAGCCTTTTCGCATGCCTCGACGATGTACTTCAGGGGTTCCTCGTTGGTGGTGAAATTGGGAGCGAAGCCGCCTTCGTCGCCAACGCCGCCACCCAGGCCAGCCTCATGCAGAACCTTCTTCAGAGTGTGGTAGATCTCTGCGCACCAACGCAGCGCCTCGGCAAAGGAGGTTGCGCCAACGGGCATGATCATGAACTCCTGGAAGTCCACGTTGTTGTCAGCATGCTCGCCGCCGTTCAGGATGTTCATCATAGGCGTAGGCAGCATGTTGGCATTCGCGCCGCCAACGTACTTGTAAAGAGGAAGCTCAGCAGATTCTGCGGCAGCCTTGGCAACAGCAAGCGATGCACCCAGGATGGCGTTTGCGCCGAAGTTGCCCTTGTTCTCGGTGCCGTCGAGCTCGCACATGATGGCGTCGATGCCGCGCTGGTCGTCGGCTTCCATGCCAATAAGAGCATCGGCAATCTCTTCGTTCACGTGGGAAACGGCCTTCAGCGTGCCCTTGCCCAGGTAACGCTCAGAATCGCCATCGCGAAGCTCAACCGCTTCGAAAGCGCCCGTAGATGCGCCGGAAGGAACAGCTGCACGACCGGTTGCATAATCGTCGAGCACAACCTCAACCTCTACCGTGGGGTTGCCGCGGGAGTCAAGGACCTCACGACCGAACACATCGATGATGGTACCCATGTAATTTCCTCCTTGGAAACGTTTTCATCAAACAGTCGAATGATACCATGCAGCCCCTGTGCGCCCGGTCCCACCCAGGCAAGTGCGCCGATTACCGCTACAGAAGGTACGCTACCGCCACCAACACTGCCGAACAACCCGCAAAACCTACCGCTTGCCGCGCGTCCAAGTGCGGTTGCGCCAATGCGGTTCGCCGCCCCTTCCCGTAGCAGCGCGCCTCCATCGAAACGCTCAGTGAATCAGCGCGCCTGAAAAGCCGCACCACCAGGGGAATGAACACGGTGCGGTAAGCGAAGATGCGCTGCCATACGCTGCCGTCGTCGAACCGGGCACCGCGCGATGTTTGGGCGTTGCGCACCAAGGTCAGCTCTTCTGCGGTAAGGGGGATGAAGCGAACGGCGACGGAGAGCATGGTTGCCGCATCGTCCACAGACACGTGCACAGCTTGCAAGGGACGCATAAGGCAAGCAAACGCACCTGTCAGCGCTTCGGAAGAAGTGGTGAAGGTGACCACGAAACTTGCCTGCAAGATAAGGAAGATGCGCACCGCATAGAACAGCGCGAACATGCATCCTTCGGGCACGAAGCCGAAGTTCCCGACCAGGGAAATAGGCTGCTGTCCTTCGGCAAGGCCAGCCGAAACGCCGCCCAACCCTGATTCCGCACCAGCCGTTACGTCGAACGTGAATGCGTTGCAAACCCAGATAAACGCAAGCAATACCAACAACGGAAGCGAAAGCGCCCCGAGCTTTTTAAGGGGAATGCGTGCAGCAGCCACGGCAACGCACACCGCAAGGGCATATATGCCTAGGCCCTTCCACGTATCGACGAAGAACACGCCAACGGAAAACAGCACCAACAGCACAAGCTTCACACGAGCGTCGGCGCGATGGATGGGAGTTGTCCCCGAAAGATATATGCGAAGCGTTGGCATCATGCTGTTAAGTATGCCATGCGCAACAGCCAATAAAGATAGGGGCTTTTTGCTTACCGCAAAAGCGCACGGTTGCAACCCGCTCGAAGAAAACGCGCGAACAGAGCGCAAGGCAACGATGCCGGCACCAAGACGCAAAGATCGCTACATCGAATGAGTGCTGTATATCGGATCGTCTTCCCACAGCACCACTTCACCGGATTCGCGCGTTTTATTCAGGTCGATAACGCGTTGGTTCGCCGACCCGCAAAAACGCAGGGTGATGTCGTGTTGTTCTTCGATATAGGGACCGTCGATCAGGACATCGATAAAGCTCAACAGCTCATCGGTGGCCTCGGTACGACGCGGTGAATCGGGATCGACAAGCTCCTCGTACACATCGCCTGTGTAACACCAGATGGTCTTTTCCGGATGGGCCGTTTTGGCGGCGCGGGCAAGCTCCAACAAGCCACGCTGGTTTTCAGGTTCCATCGGTTCGCCACCCAGGAACGTAAGGCCATCGACGAAAAAGTCGTCGAGCGTTGCCAGCACTTCGCGTGCTACTTCGGGCGTGAACTCCTGCCCATAGGAAAAGCTCCATGTTTCCGGCTGGAAGCAATTCTTGCAATGATGCGAGCACCCCGAAACGAACAGGGTGGTACGCACCCCTTCCCCATCGGCGATGTCGCGATATTTGATATTTGCGTAGTTCACGCCTGTTCCTTTCACAAGGTATGCGTCATGTATCAGCGAGCGCAGTTCCAATGAGCGGAAAATTTCAAAGGCAAGCGCACCGGCGGCACGCTTGATTCCCCGTTGTGCATAGATGGGCGTATTCCGCGAAGCTTGCGCCAAAAAAAGCAGCCTTCGCGCCACCCTGACCGTTAAGCTTACCACGCCGTCGAACCTGCGCACCTCTCACGGCGCTTCGCATGAATGTTGCACCGCCCGAAAAGCAGTATGGCTCCATCCCATCCGCAACGGAGCTTCTATTCAGGGCATCGCTCGCCAACACGCCAATTCATAGGATTGCTGTCATCTATGCAATTGCCGGCAAGGATATCCTTCATATGCCCGGTTTTCTCGGACAGATACTCATAACGGCGCTTTGCCGCCATCAAGTCTTCCTTCGCTTTTGCCTGCAGCTTGAGCAAAACCTGTTCTCGTTCGGCAATGGTGCTGTCGCCTTGCAGGCACAGCTCGAAGTATTCTCGAACCTCGGCAATCGACATCCCGCTTTTCCTCAGAAACGCCGCCATGTCCAGCCACTTCAAAGAGTCATCATCGAACAGTCGGTTTCCGTGCTCATCCACTTTCAGGTTGGGCACAAGCCCGCAATCGCAGTAATAGCGCACCGTATGGACGGTCATTCCCGTATGCCGCACCACTTCTTTGATGGTCATTGCCAAGAAAATCACCTTTTTCCCTTGCCCTCGAGTTACTCGAGGGCTGTACCACTAACGATATTGAATTTCCCCCTCAAACGAAAGGAAAACCATGACCAACGTAGTAGCTATGGGCGCAACCGGCCCTTCCGGACGCTACATCGTAGAAGCGCTTGCAAACACCAACCTGGAAACCACGCTCTTCGTTCGCAACGAAGCGAAGTTGGCTGGCCTGCCTACGCAAAACATGAATATTGTGGTGGGCGATGCAACCTCCAAAGCCGACATGGAACGCGCAATTAAAGGAGCCGATGTAGTGGTTTCCGCCTTAGGCGGCGATGTTCTCCCCATGGCCAAGGTGCTGGAAGAGCTGGTTCCTGCATCTTCGGTAAAGCAGATTGTCTGGATGACGGGTATGGGCATCCACAATGAAATCACGGGGCCACGCGGCGAAGAGCTGGCACGCTATGCTCAGCAGATGCCCGAGTACATTGTGGCAGCCGACACCGTTGCCGCTATCCCCGTTGACGTTGCTCTGCTTCGTTGCCCTCTTATCACCGATGGCGATCATGTGGGCTATGAGCTTACCGAAGAAGGTGTTCAGCCCAACGAGCTTCCCATCGATCGTGCCGCCCTTGCTGCCTGCATCGTGGACCTCATCACCAAGCCCGGCATGAAGAAGAACGGCAGCTTCGGCCTTACCAACGACAAGTGATCATCCATGGCTGAATCTATTTCCCGAAAAGACAAGATCCTGGTTTCCACATTGCTCGTCGGAGCGTTTCTGGCAGTGCTGAACCAGACGCTGGCCACCTCGGCGCTGCCCGCCATCATGGCAAGCCTGAGCATTTCTGCTGATACTGCGCAGTGGCTTACTTCGGCATACACCTTGGTGTACGCCATTGTTATCCCGCTTTCGTCGTTTTTGATGAAACGTTTCAGCACTCGCAAGCTGTTCTTCGGAGCTTATGGCGCATTGCTGGCAGGAAGCATCGTTGCTGCCCTTGCGCCTGATTTTCCTATCTTGCTCGTAGGCAGGCTTTTACAAGCCGTATGCGTTGGCGTACTTACCCCGTTGACCATGACCGTGGTCATGCTGGTATTTCCCATGGAAAAACGCGGCATAGGCATGGGCATCGCGAACGTAGTGGTGGGCATTGCCCCCGCTGCCGGCCCCTTGTTCGCAGGCGTGGTTACCGACTATCTGGGTTGGCATGCCATGTTCGCCTGCGTAGCCCTTATCGCCGTAGCAGTGATGGTCATCGCCGCATTCGTGCTGCCCAATCTCTCGAACGGCCAGGCCGCTTCGCTAGACATCCCCTCGGTGCTGCTTTGCTCTTTGGGCTTGATATTCATGCTGTACGGGTTCGGCGCCGTAGCTTCATCGGAAAACCCCGCTATACCACTTTGCATTGCAGCGGGCGGTATCGTGGTTCTTGGCTTGTTCGCACACCGTCAGCAGGGAATCGGCAATCCTTTGCTTAACCTGAGCATCCTTCACAAACACGCTTTCAGGACCGGCGTTGTTGCCATCTTGGTTATGCAGGCACTGTTCATGGGCGCTTCTCAGCTGGTTCCGCTGCTGGTGCAGCAGGGGTTGGGGCAATCGGCCACCGTTTCGGGCCTGGTAGTGATGCCGGGCGCGTTGGTCGGCCTGGTGGTCAGCCTGCTTTCGGGCCGCATCTTCGATGTCCTTGGCGTTAAAGCGCCCACTTTGATTGGCGCAGGCGCTCTGGTTGCCGGATTCGTCGGCCTTGCCTTTGCCCCGCAAAGCGGACTTATAGCATTGGGCTTTTTCATGGCCCTGGTCACATGCGGCAGCATGATGGCATTCACGCCCTTGCTTACGTGGGGCATCAATGCCATTGGACAAGACAGCATCGCTGACGGCAACGCCATTTCCAACACAGCTCGTCAGGCATCTACCGCATTGGGCACGGCATTGTTCGTTTCCCTGATGTCGGGAGCATCCACATGGCATGGCGGCGCCACCGAAGGGCTGTTCTTCGGTTTGCAAGTCGCTTTCGTTGTTGAGTTGGCACTTGCCGCTATCCTTTTTGTTTGGCTGGCTTTTTCGATCCGAAAGTCCTAGGAGCCCGAGCGCCCGCTCGTATCTTCTGCTGCGCATCCGCCCTCTACAAGAAGAGCCGCTTTTAAGCGGCTCTTCTTTGTATTACAGATGTAAGACGCGATCGCGGATTTCCTCCGTGCGCCCTTGGTTCCAGAACTGGGTGCCAATATAGCCGCAGGTACGACGTGCTACGTTGAGCTTTTCCTGGTTGCGGTTGCCGCAATGGGGGCATTCCCACACCAGCTTGCCATCGTCTTCGACAATCTGAATCTCGCCGTCGAAACCGCACTCCTGGCAGTAGTCGCTCTTGGTGTTCAGTTCGGCGTACATGATGTTGTCGTAGATGTACTGCATCACACGCACAACGGCCTTCAGGTTGTCCTGCATATCGGGCACTTCCACATACGAAATGGCACCACCAGGAGAAAGCTGCTGGAACTGGCTTTCGAACTCCAGCTTCTTGAACGCATCGATTTCCTCGGTCACATGCACGTGGTAGCTGTTGGTGATGTAGCCCTTGTCCGTAACGCCAGGGATGGTGCCAAAACGGCGCTGCAGCGCCTTAGCGAACTTGTACGTGGTAGATTCCAGCGGCGTACCGTACAGGCTGAAGTCGATATCGGTTTCGGCTTTCCACTCGTTGCACTTGTCGTTCATCTTCTGCATAACGGCCATGGCAAACGGCGTTGCCTCTGCGTCGGTGTGGCTCTTGCCCGTCATGTACTTCACGCACTCGTACAGGCCGGCGTACCCCAAGCTGATAGTGGAATAACCACCGTACAAAAGCTTGTCGATGGGCTCTCCCTTCTTCAGGCGAGCCAGCGCACCGTACTGCCACAGGATGGGAGCCGCATCGGAAAGCGTGCCCTTGAGGCGTTCATGACGGCACATCAACGCGCGCTTGCACAGCTCCAGGCGCTCTTCGAAGATCTCCCAGAACTTGTCCATATCACGATGGGAAGAGCAGGCAACATCCACTAGGTTGATGGTCACCACACCCTGGTTGAAGCGGCCGTAGTACTTCGGCTTGCCCGGCTCGTAGTTGCCGGCGTTGGCCACGTTGTTGTAGCCGTTGCCAGAGCGGTCGGGCGTCAAGAACGAACGGCAGCCCATGCACGTGTAGCAATCGCCATTACCGGGGGTTTCGCCCTTCGAAAGCTTCAGCTCACGCATCTTCTTTTCCGAGATGTAGTCGGGCACCATGCGCTTGGCGGTGCACTTGGCGGCCAACTGCGTAAGGTAGAAGAACGGGGCATCTTCGGTGATGTTGTCTTCTTCCAGAACGTAGATAAGCTTCGGGAACGCCGGCGTGATCCATACGCCCTCTTCGTTCTTCACGCCTTCGTAGCGCTGACGCAGCACCTCTTCGATGATGATGGCCAGGTCGTGCTTTTCCTGCTCGGAGCGCGCCTCGTTCAGATACATGAACACCGTTACGAACGGAGCCTGACCGTTGGTGGTCATAAGCGTTACCACCTGATACTGGATGGTCTGCACGCCACGGCGCACTTCATCGCGCAGGCGGGTTTCCACGATGCGGGAAAGCTGCTCGGCAGAAGGCTCCACCCCAACTTCGTTAAGCTCACGGATAACGTCACGGCGAATCTTCTTGCGGCTTACCTCAACGAACGGCGCCAAATGGGTCAGGGAAATGGACTGGCCGCCATACTGGCTAGAAGCAACCTGAGCAATAATCTGCGTTGCAATGTTGCAGGCCGTAGAAAAACTATGGGGCTTTTCAATAAGCGTTCCCGAGATTACCGTGCCGTTCTGCAGCATATCTTCCAGGTTCACCAAATCACAGTTGTGCATATGCTGGGCGAAGTAGTCGGAATCGTGGAAGTGGATGATGCCTTCCTCGTGCGCGCGCACCACATCTTCCGGCAGCAGAATGCGCGTTGCCAGGTCCTTGGAAACCTCGCCAGCCATATAGTCACGCTGGACGGAGTTCACGGTAGGGTTCTTGTTGGAGTTCTCCTGCTTTACCTCTTCGTTGTTGCACTCGATCAAGGCAAGGATCTTATCGTCGGTCGTATTCGACTGACGCTTGATGTTCTGCACGTAGCGATAAATGATGTAGCGACGTGCCACCTCAAACTTCTGCAGTGCCATGATCTCGTTTTCAACGATATCCTGGATTTCCTCAACCGACACGGTGTGTCCTGCTGCTTCACAGGCATCGGCCACATTGTGTGCAGCATAATCAATCTGGCGAGCAGTAAGGCGTTCGCTTTCCGGCGATTCATCGCTTGCGCCTTTGATGGCGTTGGCGATTTTGCTCAGATCGAAAACAGCTTCAGAGCCATCACGCTTGATGATCTTCATGCGCTCCCCTATCTACGGATAACTTATATAAAAGCAAGCCTGCCTTCGCTGCCTAAACAGAAAAAGCGGCCGCATAAGGTGCAGCCGCTATATTACGCCCAAGAATTCTTGAATTAAGGACTTGATTTTTTGAATGGTTAAGATTTCCGTAGGTTCTCCATACACCATATATAGTGCCAAAACGGGAAATGTGGCACATTATGTAGATTGAGTGGTGACCATTCTGCGGTACACCCAAATCACCTAAGAATGCTTTTCGACCTGCGTACCGCACTTCGGACACGTTACACGAAGCTTGCCTTTGCCCTTTGGAACGTTCAGGATACTGCCGCACCCTTTGCACTTGAAATACAAGGTGGTTTTGCGGTTAACCCACTTCTTGTTCGTAAGGCGCCACCATGCCTTGGGCTTCACCATAAGCTCTTGGTACTTGGCTAGCTCCTTTGCGCGCGCCGCTATATTGCGGGAATAGCAACGGAACAGACCCCAGCCCATAAGCAGCAGGGCAATCGTGGAAAGAACTCCTGAATGAGCGAAAAAGTTCACCAGCACAACAGCACAACCGGCAATCATAAGTGCCTGAGTGAGCTGATCGATGCCATAACGGCCCATCATCCATTGAGCCATCTTGTACTTCCATTGGCTATTGCCCGAAGAACGCGCCATGAAAAGCCTCACCCTTTCCTGATGCCAGCTGAACCTGGCAGGTAGTAATCAACGAATCCCATACTAATGCGGCATTCACGCACCCCAGAAAAGCGCACGGCAAACCCACGAACCTGTTTACGGAGCGTTGTTTGCAGTAGGGCTAATGCAACAGCACGTACAGGTATGTTCCAGCCCGGCTAGCAGTTGCAGATGCCCCTTCCACAAACTGTCCAAAAGGGCCCGTCCCTTTTGGACACAAAAAAAGACCCGCTCTTTTGAACGGGTCTTTCCAAAATGCAAAAGCTATTCTGCTTCAGCAGCAGGCTTTTCAGCCTTAGCCTTGGGCTGTACCGGCTCGGTGCAAAGCTCCATGATTACCATGGAAGCGTTGTCGCCCTTGCGGTTGCCAAGCTTCATGATGCGAGTGTAGCCACCCTGACGGTCAGCGAACTGGCCCTGAGCAACCTTCTCGAATACCTCGCGTACCAGTTCCTTGTCGCCCAGCTTTGCGATAGCAAGACGGCGGGAATGCAGGTCGCCCTTCTTTGCCCACGTGATGATCTTGTCGACATCGGGGCGGATTTCCTTGGCGCGCGCCTCAACCGTCTTGATGCGGTCGTTGGTGAACAGCGCAGCAACAAGGCTCTTTTTCATGGCCTTGGTATGGCTGAAGTCAGTACCAAGCTTGCGGCCCTTATAGTTGTGCCTCATCTTTAAATCTCCTATTGCTTCAAATTGAGGTCCATGGAAATGAGCTTATCCTTCACTTCCTCGATGGACTTCGCGCCAAAGTTCCTGATGTTGAGCAGGTCGTTCTCAGAATACTCAACCAGCTGACGAACAGAGTGGATACCTGCGCGCTTCAAGCAGTTGTAGGAACGGACGGAAAGGTCCAAGTCCTCGATCTGCTTGTCAAGCTCTGCGTTGGTTTCCTGGTTCTCGGGAGCGAAGATAGAAACTACCTCGCCCTCTTCATCTTCCTCTACCTCGTCGAGCATGAGGAATGCGCCCATGTACTGGTTGATGATGTTCGCAGCACGGCACACAGCCTCGGTGGGGTTGATGGAGCCATCGGTCTCAACTTCAAGAACAAGCTTGTCATAGTCGGTACGCTGGCCAACACGGGTGTCGGTAACACCCATGGTGCAACGGCGAACCGGCGAGAACAGCGAGTCAACGTGGATGATGCCGATAGGATCTTCCGTGCGCTTGTTGCGCTCGGCAGAAACATATCCGCGACCCACGCCAATGCAGACGGTCATCTCAAGCGTGCCGCCGTCAGCAACAGTGGCGATGACATGCTCGGGGTTGATCAGCGAGAATTCCGTAGGAACCTCGAGATCGGCACCCGTGACGGTGCAAGGACCTTCAGCATGCACATGTGCAGTGGCCTCGCTGATGTCACCGTTAAGGGCGCTGAAAACCAGGCCCTTAACGTTCAAGACGATATCGGTGATGTCCTCGATTACGCCCTCGGCGGTGGTGAACTCATGCTGTACACCATCGATCTGGATAGCGGTCGCCTTTGCTCCGTCAAGAGACGAGAGCAGAACACGACGCATGCAGTTGCCAAGAGTGTAACCGTAGCCACGCTCTAGCGGCTCCACGATGAAGCGGGCAACGGTGTCGTTGACCTCTTCGATCGTTACTGTCGGCCTCATGAACTCTGTCATATTGAATAAGCCTCCTTAATAAACCGCAGTGCGTTTGTTACTTAGAGTAAAGTTCGACGATAAGCTGCTCGTTGATGTCGAGATCAATCTGCTCACGCTCGGGAAGAGCAAGAACGCTGCCCTGCAGCTTTTCGATGTCAACCTCAAGCCATGCAGGAACCTGTACGCCTTCATTGGAAACGAGAGCGCTCTTGATAACCAGGAGTTCCTTAGCCTTGGGGGTAACTGCAACAAGGTCGCCAGGACGTACGCGGAAAGACGGGATGTCTACGCGACGACCGTTTACCTGGATGTGACCGTGGGTAACGATCTGACGAGCTTCCTTGCGGGTCTTAGCGAAGCCGAGGCGGAATACTACATTGTCGAGACGAGACTCGAGAATGCGCATCAGGTTGTCGCCGGTAACGCCGGGCATGGACTTAGCGCGCTTGAAGTAACCGAGGAACTGCTTCTCGAGAACGCCATAGATGAACTTGGCCTTCTGCTTTTCGCGCAGCTGCATGCCGTATTCAGATTCCTTGCGACGACGCTTGGGCTGACGGATGGATTCCTTCTTGCTGCTGTAACCGAGAACAGCAGGATCCAGACCGAGCTGGCGACAACGCTTGAGAACCGGAGTCCTGTTAATTGCCATAGTGTATCGATCCTTTCAGTTAGACGCGACGACGCTTGCGCTGACGGCAACCGTTGTGCGGAATAGGGGTGCAATCCTGGATGCTAGCTACTTCGAGGCCAGCTGCCTGAAGGGAACGGATAGCGGTTTCGCGACCGGAACCGGGGCCCTTCACGTATACAGCAACCTTCTTCAAGCCATGCTCCATAGCGGTCTTTGCTGCTGCCTCAGCTGCCATCTGAGCTGCGAACGGCGTGGACTTACGAGAGCCCTTGAAGCCGACGGTACCAGCGGACTGCCAGGAAATTACATTGCCCTGAGGATCCGTGATGGAAACAATCGTGTTATTGAAAGTGGATTTGATGTGTGCAGCGCCAACAGCGATGTTCTTGCGGTCAGAACGCTTGATGCGCGTGCGAACGTTTTTCTTAGCTGCCACTAGTTACACCTCTACTTCTTCTTGCCACCGATTTGACGCTTGGGACCTTTGCGCGTACGAGCGTTCGTGTGAGTGCGCTGACCGCGAACGGGCAGGCCACGACGATGACGCAGGCCACGGTAGCAACCGATTTCCATGAGGCGCTTGATATTCTGAGAAACCTCGCGATGCAGGTCGCCCTCAGTGGTGAGGTTTGCCTGGATGTAGTCACGAAGCTTGGAGAGATCATCTTCCGTAAGATCGTTTACGCGGGTATCGGGGTTTACACCGGTTTCTGCGAGGATCTTCTTGGAGGTGGTAAGGCCAATGCCGTAGATATAGGTCAAGCCGACTTCAATGCGCTTGTCGCGAGGAAGGTCGACACCAACGAGACGTGCCATGATATTCGTACCCTTTCTCTTTAACCCTGACGCTGCTTATGACGGGGGTTCTCGCAAATTACGAG
Source organism: uncultured Eggerthella sp. (assembly GCA_958431815.1). Classification (GTDB taxonomy): domain Bacteria; phylum Actinomycetota; class Coriobacteriia; order Coriobacteriales; family Eggerthellaceae; genus Anaerotardibacter. The sequence continues at coordinate 137,418 of CAUASB010000003.1, forward strand.
CACCTTGCCGTGGCGTCGAATGATCTTGCACTTGTCGCACATTTTCTTGACCGAAGGACGTACCTTCATTTCAATTTCCTTTCGGTAATGTGTTTCTCTTTATCTACCACGCCCAGCCGCAGGCGATAGTTTGCTTACTGTTCCGCTTTGCAGGACGGCTCGGGTTTCCCCTTCCTGCTTTTGTGCGCATTTGCCCGCGGTTCCGCAAATGCGAAAAGCGCACTTCACCTCTGTGAGGTACGCTTCAGCGCCACTTACTTGTAGCGATAGGTGATACGACCGCGGTCGAGGTCGTATACTGAAAGTTCAACCTGGACCTTATCGCCGGGAAGAATCTTGATGTAGTGCATACGCATCTTGCCGGAGATATGGGCAAGAATGGTATGGCCGTTTTCAAGTTCTACCTTAAACATAGCGTTCGGAAGAGCCTCGAGTACGGTGCCCTCCAGTTCAATTGCATCTTCTTTAGCCAAGGTAGCTCCTTTAAGCAAATAGGTAGTCAAACGCAAATGGAGATTTTAGCAAAACACCTATCTTTCTTGCAAGGTGCCATCACAAGGCCACCATATACCGTTCACAGCTCTTAGGAGTAAAAGCCTGGGATGCGGTTATGCCGGTCGAACACGCTGTTATATTGCAGCCATTGATACTGCTTGATGGAATCGGTGAAGGCAGATGGTGCAGTTCCTATTTTAGTGCCAAAAGCGTCAGTAAAGTAGCGGGCGGTGATTACCGGGTGTTCCATGCGCAGGTCGGAAAGATATTCCTGATAAGGGGAAAGCTGCACGCCCGCAACCTGCAGCAGCACCGAGGAAAGGTAATTGAGCGACACGGTGCTCCCCTTCTGCAGCGCTTCGGTATTCAAATCGTAATTACCCCAAATGAAGAAAGGCGTCTTGTGCAGTTGGGCCGTGGTTTCTAGATCAAGGTCGTTTTCATCGGTGAACCAATTTGCATAGAACTCGTTGGAGAGGCGCGGCTCGTGGTCGCCGAAGAACAAGACCACAGTGGGCTCTTCCACCGTTTCGAAATACGAGATGAGCGTGCGCAGTGCATCGTCGGCCATGCGCACGCTTGATTCGTAAGCGATCACCGATTCGTCGTAGGAGTTTTCAGGGGCCACTTCGTGCACACGCTCTGGCCATTCATAGTCGGACGCGTAGTAGCCGCCATGGTTTTGCATGGTGATGTTGAACACGAACTGCGGGTTGCCACCGCGGTTTTCTTCGAAGTCCTTGATCAGCTGGCGATAGTCCGACTCGTCGGTAGGGTAACCGCGCGCATATTCGATATCCACATCGAAATCTTCTATCCCCTTATACGAATCGAAGCCGAAGCGGTCATAGACCTTCACGCGGTTGTAGCCTGCACGCTCGTAGGCATGCAAGGCGCGCGCTTCGTAGCCCCGCCCTGAAAGCTGCGATGCCAAGCTGGGAGTTTCGGCGTCGATAAACTGCACATACGGGGTATTGCCCTTGAAGTAGGCCATTGAATTGCCTGTTAGGAACTCGAACTCCGAATTCGCCGTGCCCGTGCCCATGTCGGACGAAACGGCGCAGGTGCCCGAAACCACATCGCCGCGCTGCATCAGCGAGCGTGCATACGGCATAGGGTCGACATTGGTTTCGTACCCTTCCAAGTACGTGGTGAGGTCGGAAAACGATTCGTCCATGATTACCACGATATTGGGCGATTCCTCGGTTGCCGTTGTATACGTTGGCGCGTCATCAGGCTCGGTCAGATAGCCATGGCCCACGTTCACGCGCGTGACGCCCGATGCTTCATCGGTTTGCCACAACGCATCGGTGTCGTAGCCTTCCGCTTCCACGGTCGACGCGGAGGCAACATCCGATGCCAAGCTGGTGGCGAAACCAAAGTGCTGGTACGGATAAGCCGGGTTCCATTCGTGGGTATCGATGCGGCTCCACGCATCCTCGTCACCGTAAAGGTACGCGCCCATGCCGACTGTCGCCACCGCGATAACGGCCAATGCCATTTGGTTGCTGCGGAAATTCACGCGGACCTTTGATCTGGGAACGGCAATCACCAACGCACCATATATAAGTGCAGCGAAAAGGCAATGGGCCACCGGAGAATCAATCGTGTACGTATAGCCGCCCGCCACGGCGATGCCCACCCCAGCAGACATCAAATCGCCGAACGTAATGGGAATGCCCGTGAATTTGATGACGTAATGGTTGGCGATGCTGAAGCCCAGCACCACAGCAAACACCACAAGGCAAGTGACGCGGGTATTGCGGGTAAGCAGGTAAACCGCCAGGTGCGCGAAAAGGTAGATGAAGATGTTCATCAGGAAGAAGCCCTCTTCAAGATCCGACACACCCGAAAGGCTCAGATATTCTGCCACAGCAGCGCACATGATGGGGCCCACCAGCAGAAGGGCCGTCCAATTAAGCGCAGCAAGAACGCCCTCCCGATGGTCCGAGAAAAAGGTCTTAGCGGTTGTCAGCAGCGCAAATGTCATGGTTGGGCACTTTAACACAGCGTCCGAAGGGGCCGAAAACGTTCACGAGTTGCACAAGGGATGCCCACAGTCTGGAGAAGATGCGCCACAACTGCGCAACGAATGGGGATACGGGCGCCGAAGCGACACAGCAGGAACCTCGCGAATGGCGCTTTGCGGGAAATGGCAGAACGCAGCACGGAACGTTATTGCCGCTTACAACGTATTGCGCCCGCACGAAAAAGGCTCGCCATAAGGCGAGCCTTTTAAATTCGGTGGTGCGCCGTGAGGGAATCGAACCCGCGGCCTTGGGATTAAAAGTCCCCTGCTCTACCAGCTGAGCTAACGGCGCACATGCATAAAATGCAAGTATGTATTTTAATGGGCTATCCCATTTGGGTCAACCGCCAATAAACGCAGGTTTCGTCACCTGGGGCAATTCCTCAAAGCCAGGCTAATCCCACGTTACAAATTCGACGTTGGAAACCTTCCCACATTCGATGGTAAGGCGGGCAATCCCCCTCTTGCTGCCACCGCGCGGCTTGCTAGCACTGCCGGGGTTCAAGTACAGCACGCCATCGGTACGCTCTTCGCGCGGAACATGGGTATGGCCGTGAACCACTACATTCACATCTTCCGCAACGGTGCCGATATCTTCCGGGCGATGGGTCATGAAGAAACGAACGCCCCCGATACGCGGCGATGCGGTAAAGGGGATGTCCATACCGCGCAGGCTGGTGTCGCAATTGCCCAGCACCGCAACGGTAGGAGCAATGGCGTCTAGTTCCATGAGGATAGTGGGGCGCTCGACGTCGCCTGCGCACAAAATCATGTCGCAGGGCTCTAGCGCCTTGTACGCTTCTTCGCTTAAATGCCCGTGTATGTCAGAAATCACGCCGACCAGCATAGATGCTCCTTACGGGTGGGGAAATAGTGCCTGCCTAGAAAAAAATAGCACCTGTCCCTATTTTTCCACTTTCTAAAAACGCAGGGCTTCGGGGTTTAGACAGTCCTTCGGGCGCACGCCGGTAACCACATCGATAGCCGCCTGCATGGCGCGCGTGCGCAGTTCAAGGCCCGATTCTTCCGACCAATAGGCAACATGGGGGCTGAGCACCGTATGCGGAGCCTTCAGAAGAGGATGATTCGGATCAACCGGCTCCCCTTCGAACACATCGATGCCAGCGCCCCAGATTTTGTCGTTTTGAAGCGCTTCGGCAAGGGCAACCGTGTCGATAACGGCGCCGCGCGAAGTGTTCACCACCACCGCATCGTTTTTCATCATGGCCAAATGCTGCGCATCAAGAAGATGATGCGTATCGGGCGTCAGGGCCGTATGGAAACTCACCACATCGGCGCACTTCAGCACTTCTTCATATTCAAGGATGTCGTAGCCTTCGGGAGTGCGGCGCCCCGGCGTCAGCGAACGGGAAGAGCACACCACCTTGAAGCCCAGGCCAGCTGCCTTGCGTGCCGTAGCGCGGCCGATTTCGCCCATGCCAACCACGCCAAACACACGACCGTGCACCTGACCGTACGGGCGATGGCGCGTGTAGTCCCAGATGCCCGTGCGCATATCGGCGTCCGTTTCGTTCATGCGGCGCAACACGCACAACGCAAGGGTAATGGCATGGTCGGAAACCACTTCCGTGCCATAACCGGGCACCACGCATACCGCCGTCTTGTTCTTCGTTGCCGCTGGCACGTTGATGCTATCGAAGCCAATACCCGTGCGGCTTACCACCTGCAGGTTCGGCAGCGCCTCAAACACCTCGGGCGGGAAATTGCCGTAGGAGGTTACCACACCATCGGCATCGGCGGCGTTGCGGATGATGGCTTCGGGCTCACGCTGGTTGAACAGGGCGATTTCCACGCCAGCTTTCTTCGCCATTTCCACTTCGAAATCGTTGTTCTCGAAATCGGTATCGACGATAACGATCTTCGGCATTGCAGCCCCTTTCCTACCACCACTGGGTAACGATTCCCGACTGGTTCAGGGAAACCGGTTCGCTTTTCGTCTGCGGCTCCATCTTGGTGATGATGCCGAAGAAATCCTTGATGCGCGCCAGGAACTCGCGCTGCTCGTACGAGTCCATGTTTGCGTAGTCGCTGGCATCGCACGGCACACCGCGGGCGTCGATGCCGAACCCGCGAGCGTCATACACCGCGCGATACAAATGGTACTCCTGCGTAACGATAACGCAGCGTTGCACGCTGAAAACATTCTTCAGACGGTACATGCTGTCGTACGTGGAAAGGCCCGCGTGGTCGCAGAAGATATCTGCCGCAGGAACGCCGTTGGCCTTTGCATATTTCGCCATAGCCATAACTTCATTGTAGGAAGAATCGGAATTGTCGCCGCTCATGATGATTTTCGGCGCCACGCCAGCGCGATACAGGGAATCGGCTGTGTCGAGGCGGTCCTTCAATATCGCCGAAGGGCTGCCGTCCCAGTTGATGCCCGCACCCAACACCACAATAGCGTCGGCGTTGAACGTGCTGGCTTCCGCCTGAGCTTGGCTTACCTGCTCGAACGAACCGCGCGTGCTGCCACATACCCACGCGTTGATGGCAGCAGGCACCCCCACCACAATAAGCGCAACAACCAAAACGAAGCCTATAAAGGCTTCGATCACGCGGCGCAGGCATCCTTTGTTTCGTTTGGCATTCATCGGTTCCGATGATAGCAAACAGGCGAATGCAACCCGCCAACCTTCACGCGCTTAACGCGGTTTGTTCGAATGGTTGCGCAACGAACAAGGGCTCCGATTGCTCGGAGCCCTTGCGGTTAGGATGCTAGTGCTTTCTGCGACGCAAAGCGAATGCTGCTATCGCAGCGGCCGCCACCGCCACTACTGCTATCGCACCACCGACAACCATCAGGTTGTCGCCCGTTTTGACGCCGGCGGCCTTTACGTCATTGGTGACAGCCTGGCTGTCGCTTGAGGCGCCGCCAGCAGGCTGCTGCTGTTCAGGCGTGTTACTGCCTGGGCCTTCCGGCTGGCTAGGCACGTATTTGTTGTCGAAGAGCGCCATGGTTTGGCCGTCTTCGACATACGTACTATCACCGTAGTCGACGGATTCGACCTTCAACGTCCTGGCATCTTCATCGCGCACCACCTTCACCGTTACCGGCACGTCGGCCGCGTTGGTCCAGCCTTCGCCCAGGTTGGCGGTTTCATGAATCACGTAACGGTACGTGTCCGGTTGCGTGTATTCGATGTCGCCGAAGCTGCAGGTGTCGCCGCCGAAGGTATCGGCCGTGGCCTCCTCGGGCATGGGGGCACCATCTTGCGGCTGGAGCTCGAATGTGAAGTGCGTATCGGCAGGAGCCTTTTCGCCGTTCACGGTCTTCTTCACCTGGATGGTGGCGGTCGCAGGAGCGTAGGCGTTGTCGAACAAAGCAGCATCCTGCTGGCTATCGGCATTCGAATATTTGACGCTGACGTTCAGCGTACCATCGCCGTTGTCGGCTGCCGTCACCGTTGCAACAACGTCGCCCGCCGCGAACCAGGCGCCATCGTTATAGCCCGCTTCCTTGATCACGTAGTGATAGGTGCCTTCGCCCGAAAGGTCGATGGCGCCGAAGCTAGCCTTTTCGCCGACGCCCGCTTCAACCGAGCTGATTTTCTCGCCCTGGGCGTTGCCCTGATCGTCGGCGTTGTACAGGTCGAAGTGGAACTTCTGGCCCATGCCTTCATCGGTGCCGCCGTTGACGGTCTTGAGCACCGAAAGCGTTGCCTGGCCGGATGTTGCGTAGGTGTTGGCGAACTCTGCCGCAGAAGCACCGCGGTCGTAGGCGACTTCGGTTGCCAAGGAACGGTCGGCATTCTCCGAAACCTTCACCGTGACCTTTGCGTCCTTATCGGCCGTCCAGCCCTTGTCGTTGTGCCCCACCTCATGAATCCAGTATGTGAAGGTCTTGCCGGCATCCGCCGTGGTGTACGAGATGGGATTGAAGCTCTTCGTCTCGTTCGCCTTCGCCGAAACAGTGCCGATAACCTCGCCGGTCATGTTGCCTTGCTCGTCGGCTTCATGCAGCTCGAAATCGAACGATTCGTCCTTCACCTTATCGGTACCGCCTTGGACGGTTTTGTGAACACCCAGCGCTACCTGCGTGTTCGCCGTGTAGATGTTGTTGAACAACGCGGCTTCGCCGTTTGCGCCGGAGACGGAATACGTAACCGTCGATGCGCTCAACGTGCCATCGCCGCTGTCCTGCCCAACCGTCACCGTAGCTGTTACAGGGTCTGCCATTTTCCATCCGAAGCCGCCTTGGGAAACCTCAGAAATGGTGTACGTGTAGGTTTTCCCAGCATCCGCAAGCGTGAACGGAATGGAGCCGAACTGCGCCAGCGCATTGCCAACGGTTTCGCACGTTACACCCTCTGCCGGCATAGGCGCACCATTCTGACCAGTCAGAGCAAACTGGAACTTCTCTCCTGCCATCGGGTCCTTGCCGTTCACCTGCTTCACTACCGAAAGCGTTACCTGGCCGGTTGCTTCATAGGCGTTGTCGAATGCGGCGGCATCGACCTTCTGGTTGTTGTATTCGATGGATTTCACCACCAGGTCGCGCCCGTTGTCGGCATAGCCTACTTCAACAGTAGCATTGACATCGGCGGCATTCTTCCAGCCAGGACCAGGCTTGCTCGATTCATGAATCACATAGTTGTAGGCACCGGCTTTGTCGTAGACGATCTTGCTGAACGAGACAGACGAGGTGCCCGTCACCGTTGCCTTGTCGAAGCCTTCGGGCATGGGGGCATTGTTCTTAGGCTGAAGCTGGAACTCGAACTGCTTCTGCAGGTTTTTGTCCTCTGCACCGTTAACGGTTTTGCTTACCTTCAAAAAAGCCTCGGCATTTTTGTCGGCGTGGGTGTTGTTGAACACAGCTGCTGGAAGTTCTTCGGTTCCTCGGAAATACTTGACCGACTCGATTTTCAAATCGCGCTTGCCTTCAGTGCCGACCTTCACAACAACCTTGATAGGCTCGTCGTTGGTCCAGTTTTCACCAGGAGAAGAGCTTTCCTTTACCCAATAGGTGTATTCGCCGGGCTCGGTCAAATCCGGCGTCGTGAACGTCGCTTTCGCTTCTGCATCGTTGCCACTGATGGTCTTCTCTTCGCCGATCTGCTTACCATCGTTGTCGGTCAGCTGGAACGTGAAGCTCTCGCCCGTCAACAGCGCACCACCGTTCACGGTCTTGGAAATCTCAATAGGCGCAGAAACCGATTTCGGCTGGTATTCGTTGTTGAATACAGCAGCACTTTCAGCGCTTCTAGCCTCGGCAGAATCCTGCTTGTAGGTTACCGTTGCCGTGAGTTCGTTGTTATCGGTCCGGTTGCTTACCTGCACCGTGGCAATGACATCGGGAGCCTTGGTCCAAGAGCCAGAGCCATCCGTAAGGTCGGAGACCTCGTGAATACGGTACGTGTAGGTTTTGCCAGCGTCCTTGTCGGAAAGCGTTGCCTCGGCGAATTTTGCTTCACCGTTTTCGTCGGTGGTTACGTTGTTAAACGTAGGCGCGCCTTCATCACTGGAGGTCGCAGAGAACTTGAACGTCTCCCCCTGCAGGGGAACGCCGCCATTCACTGTTTTGGTCAAGCCAAGCTGGAACTTGCCCGAAGCCTGCTGGTACTGGTTGTTGAACAATGCAGCAGAATTCTGAGTATCAACCGCCGCCGAAGCCTGCTCGTTGTCGGCATCAACATACTCAACCGTCGAAGGCTTCAGCGTGCCATCGCCATTGTCTACGCCAACCGTTACCTTGGCAATAACATCACCGGCCATGGTCCAGCCAACCGTTGCGGGCGTGGTTTCGTGGATGCGGTATTCATACGTTTTGCCGGCATCGCTCAGCGAGTAGGAGATCTCACCGAATTTGGCCGCTTTCGAACCAATCGTTTTACAAGTCGTCACCGAAGGCAACGGGGCGTCGCGAGTTTTCAAGCCAGCGCTTAACGCGAACTCGAATTCCGCGTCTGAATCAGGCTCAGCCCCATTGACCTTCTTAATAACAGAAAGTACCGCCGAACCTGTGGCGGTATAGGTGTTGTTGAAAGCAGCCACGCTGCCCGCGGAGAAGCCTTCGTAAGTCACCGTCGGGTGAAACTTATTGTCATCTCCACGCTGTCCGATCTGGACCTTTGCCGCCACGTCGGCTGCCTTGGTCCAGCCTTTGCCGTTCTCAAGGTCCTCGGAAATGGTGTAGGTGAATTCTTTTCCTTCGTAGGAGTCGTCAAGGCCGTCGAACTTAAACGATGCCTTGCCTTCGGCGTCGGTAACCTGCTCGTCAAAGCTGGGTGCACCTTCATCATCGGAAGTCGCCTTGAACCAAAAGCCCGAGACATTTTCCGACTTGCCATTGACGGTCTTCACAAGGTCAAGGCCAAAGGAGCCCGAAGCCTGCTGATACTTGTTCGCAAACTGCGCAGAGCCAGAATAAGGTGCCGATCCATCCTCGTTGGCAGAGTAGGACACGGTTGCCCAATAATCCCCCTCGTTATTCAATGAATCAGATACCGCAACCTTGGCATACACGTCAGCGGCCTTAGTCCAACCTGCACCAAGCGAGCTCGTTTCCGAGATCTTGTAGGTATAGGTCTTGCCCTTGTTTTCTGCGGTCAACTTTGCAAATCCGAAGGATGCATTGCCGCTTTCGTCGCTTGATGCGACCGTCTGCTCAAAGCGGGGAGCATTGTCGGCATTTTCGCCTACGGCCTCAACAGCGAAATCGAACGAACGATCTAGGTTTTTGCCTTCAACGCTCTTCTTCAAAGCAAGAGAGAAGCTGCCACCCACCTCACGGTACGTATTGTTGAACAGCGCCGAACCATCTTGCGATGCAGCATTGTTGTCACCGTAAGAAACCGAAACAGGAATAGAGGCAAGGTTGTCCGAGGAAGGCTCGCCAACCGACACCGTCACCTTAACAGGGTCGGCCTTCGTCCAGCCATCACCAAGATTGGAGGTCTCCGTAATCACATAGTGGTACGTCTTGCCGATATCGTCCTTGGTGAACTCGATTGCCCCAAAGGATGCAGAGGCAGATCCGTTGGTGGTTGCAGTGCACTGCTCGGGAAGCGGGGCTTCTGCGCTGTCCGCATCTGCTCCGTCTCGACTCAAAGCAAAGTCAAAAGCTTGATCCTCTGCAGGCGCCTCGCCGTTAACCTGCTTCACCACGGAAAGCGTTGCGGAGCCCTTGGCGGTATAGGTGTTGTTGAAAGTTAAGCAGCTAGCTCCTTCAGGATACGAAATCGCAGCATCGATTTTTCCCTCAGCATTGCGATGATCGGAAACCTTTACCTCTACCGTTTGGCTGAGAGCATTGGTCCAGCCGTCTTTCTGCTTGGAGGTCTCGGATATCTCGTACCGATAGGTTTTGCCCATATCCGATTCCGCAAGAGAGCCCACAAAAGAAGCCTTGCCGTCTTCCCCGGTGATTATACTATCCAGCTTAGGGGCCTGATCAGCATTATCACCCATCGCGGCAGCCGAGAACGCATAGCCATTTACTATGCCGTTTTCAGACGAACCGTTCACGGTCTTTTGAATATCAATCGAGAATGAGCCCGTTGCTGGAGTGTATTTATTGGTAAAGACAGGCACCGTATCGGAATCGTCATACTTCACTGAAGCATGCAGCTGACCTTGGCCACCGTCCGTCACGACAACCTTGACAGTATGCGCAGAGGGATCGTACGTGATGCCGTCTTTGACATCATTTACCGCATCAGAGGGAATCACCTCCGAAATCGAGTAAACGTATTCACCCGCTTTGTCGTAGCTAATGTCGTCAAAAGTCACCTTGCCATCACCATCATTGGCCTTGGTCTGCAAGACCTTACCGTCAGCATCTTTCAGCTGGAACTGGAATTGATCTTTATTTAGGACGGCACCATCAAGAAGTTTCTTCGCACCAAGTTGAGCAGAAGTCCCTTTTGCCTTGTATGTATCCACAAAGCTTGCGCATTCATCAGCCTTACCGTTGTAAGTGATGCTCTTTACCTCGAAGCGCGCGCCATCATTCGACTTTCCAACAACAACCTGGGCTTTCACGTCAGACGCAGGAACCCAACCGTGGTCATCATGACCAACCTCATGGATCACATAATTGCAGGTGCCTTCAGCATCGAAAGACAGGTCCTCGAAATTGGCTTCGCCATTTCTTTCGACGGAAATAGAATCGCCAATCTTCTCGTCAGTTTTGTCGCCGTTTTCATCAGCTTTATAAAGCTCGAATGTAAATTTCTCATCAGGGCTTATGTTGGAGCCCTCTACCGCTTCAACAGTCTTATGAATCTTCAACTGTGCCGTAGCGGAATCAGGAGCCTTAAACGTGTTGTTGAACAGCGCAGCGGAACCGTCGGCGCTTGCGGAGCTATATGCAACCGATACGGGAATAACAGAGGGAGCATCCTCAGTGGGTGACCCAACTGTTACCGTTGCAGTAACATCCCTTGCCATAGTCCAAACTTTGCCATCGTTGGGAGCCGCGGAGGTTTCCTTGATCGTGTAGACGTAGGTCTTACCAATATCCTCTTTGGTGAAATTAATCTTGCCAAACGAAGCAACGGAGACGCCGGTTGTGGTAGCCGAAATATGCTCGGGCATTTTTGACTTGGAAGCTTCATCATTGCCAACGATAGAGAAGTCAAAGCTCTGGTCGGCAGCGGGATCCCCGCTGTTTACTTTTTTCTGAACAGAAAGCATCGCCGAACCCGTAGGCTGCGTTTCATCCTTCTTCTTGTCATACACGCTGAAGGAAGTGCCAGCGCTGGGGTTAATGTCAAGCGCCTGAGCCTTTTCCAACGCTGCAGCATAGTCCTTTTTGTCCTGAGCGCTTGTTCCGCTGAACATCACGTACGTAGGATTCGGATTGGTGATTTCATAACCGCTCGGTGCTTTGGTCTCAACGTAGTAGTACAAAACATTTGCATCAAGAGGCTGGTCCTTCGACCCGAAAGAAGCCACACCGAACAGATTGGTTTCCACGTCCACGTTGCCGCTAACTGGCTCTGTCACCAAATTATTTGCCGTTGATTTGTCCAGGTCAACCTTGTATAAGCTGAATTGTGCGCCTTTAAGCGGCATCTTGCCGGTATCATCGGTTTTTCTAACCGTAATGCCATAGCTTTGCGCTTCAGTACCGGCGTTCGACTTCTGCACACGCCATTTGCCACTCGTCGGCACGACGGCATTCGTAAAACCATTCAAGCTAACGGTATTGTTGATTACTACCTCATCGTCCAAAGCACCCTGGGGAGCTACGTCGTAGGTAACAACCAAAGACGCCGAATCGGGCACGGTCAAGGTAAGCTTGGTTGCCGCTGCACCGTTATCTCCCTGGGTGTTCTCGAGCGAATACGAGATGCTGTTGGTTATATCGTTGCCATTTTGAGTTACCCGTAAGGACCCATTGGTAAACGAACAGCCAGAATCCATCACATCCGTCAACGTCAATGAATCAGAATTTGGATTAAGGTCAAGAGCATTGGGATTCACCTTAATGGTGTACGTCACGTGGGAATCGTCTGCCGCGCGGGCCGAAGTCTTTTCCAGAACATTATTCGTTACTGTTGTTTTGCTGGTCGCAGAGGGAAATACCGTTTCACCCGACTTCGCTTCTGCTGTATTCGAGAAATCCTTTGAAGTGCCAACCTCTACTGAGGAGGGCTTCACTGCAGTCCTGTACCAAAGTTCAGCGTACGCCTTCGTCGAGCCTTCAGCAGTTGTTACCGCATCGGTCGGGATGGTAAACACTGTCTTGCCATCCTGCGCGCTTACGCTCCCACTGTTTTTGAAATCCTGTTGCCACTTGCTTAATGAATTGTTATCAGCAATCAAGTTGTACCCAGCGCTGCCGTCCACGTACACCATTCCCTTGTCCATGGTATCTTTCACCACGATGGGCTGGCCTTTCAGGTCGGCAGTAGCTACAGCCTTCCCCGACTTAGACGTTTTGTTCACGGCGACGTTCCAACTGGTTATCCAAGCGCCCTTAGCTTCGCCTTCGCCCCAGTAATAGTTCGCATCCCACCAAGTTCCGCCAACCCATTTCGACACTTCGGGAATTACTGCTTTGTCGATGGCGTAGGAATCACTTGCGCTGCCTTTATCGACATTGCTCACTTTCAAGCTCGAAGTATTCGTGTACACGTCGTTGGAAATATCGCAATGAGTGCGATATGAAACGATCACATCGTGGCCGTTCGCGCCAAGCAACGATTTCACCAGATCGGTATTCTTGAACGTAATCTCGATTTCGCTGTACTGGCCGTTCTTCGTAAGGGCATAGTCTGTGTCTTTCGAAAGAACCTGATTGGTTCCATCAACGGAAACCACGACATTGTCGAACGTCATGTGGCCAGTCCATGCCTTCTTTTCGATTTTGTCGTAGAACACGATGGTGGTCGGGTCGGTACTCTGCGACAACTTCGTGAAGTTTATCGTCGAACTCCACGTAGCGTAACCGTCCTGTTCAACGGTGCTGGAATCCGTAAGTTTCTTCGTAATATACGTTTCGTTATCGTCAGGTTGGTAGCTGGCTTCAGCTTCCCCCTTCGGATAGACGCTGCTAGCCGGTGGCGTCACTTCAACCTTGTTGGACACCGCATCCTTTGAAGAGGCGTCATCCATAGTTGTATGGTACGTAACGGTAAGCTTTTGCTTTCCCACATTTGAAGGCAAAGTAACCTGCAGGTTTTTGGTAGAGGGGTCAACGGGACCACTGGCAATGGTTGCACCGGAGGCGTCTTTCACTTCATACTGGGTACCTTGCTTGAAAGAATGTCCTGCACCGAGCGTGTCGGAGAAAGCATAGTTCGACATATCCGCTTTAAGGTCGCCCGCGTTCAGCTCTACCGTCCAGGTAATATCGTCGCTGGTTCCCGAAGACGACTTGGAAACCATGTTGTACTTCACCTTTTGAGGATCTCTGGAAACCTCGTTGCTTTTATTCTGCCCGTCTTTTCCCCACGTCCAGGTTGCCTTGTTGCCAACGTTTTCCAGCTGCGTGTTGTCTTTAAGCGCGCTCAAAGCAGAAGAGCTAACCGTTGTTTTGTACTGAACGTAATACGTGCCCTTGGACAAATCACCCAAAGATATAGCTGCTTTTTTACCGTCAATGGATGCAGAGCATGTTCCCGCAACCTGGTTACCGTTAGCATCTACCAGTTTGAACGAGTCTGACACGTATTCCAGATTGGACCCGATCTCATCGTCGATCGTCAGATTGGTGGCAAACGTAGAGGGGGAAACCCTGATGGTCCAGGTATAAGAGTTGTCGGAAGCATCGAATTTCGGTGTTTCCCATTCTTTACTTGGGCTCGCACCAAACTTATTGCCATCAACATTGCCATCTTTGGTCTTGATGGTCACGCCATTCGCAACACGTGGGAAGGAAACCGTGGTTTGAGATCCATCACCCTTGTTGCTATCCGCAAGCGTGAAATCGAAGCTGAAATGCGCAGTCATATTTGAAGAATGGGCCCTCAGCCAATCTTCGTTGTACTTCAAGTAGGCAACGCCATCTTTGATGCTCCAAGTACCTGCGACGTTATTACCGCTGTCATACAGGGTGGACGGTCCTTGGTTCGGGGCATCAATCTGATCAGCAGGCAATTTGTAGGCGATATTGGGACATGCCAGCGTAGGAGCTTCCGACGAAGAGAAGTCGATATTTACTTTGCCATACAGCACGGTATCCGCCGATACCGCTTCATCACCAAGGGGATCGTTGCATCCCTTGTCTTTGTAAATGGTTACCGAAAGCCCCTGAGTAACCTCGCGAGATTCAGCATCAGGATTGTATTCGTTCGCCTGCACCGCAACACCATTGCCGTTCTGGGCTGCGGGCTGTGGGGTGTTTTGCGATGCGGACGCATTCGCCGTTGCGGCGCTATTCGTGCTTACCGCTCCCGAAGCACCCCCCCCCGTGACGGAATTTGCGCTCTGATCCGCTGGGGTTGCGGCAGTGCCCGTGGCAGCATTTGCCGTGCCAGAGGCCGAGCCATTTGCTGCGGCGGTACCTGACGCCGCACTGGCGGTACCTGACACTGCACCGGTGGCATCGCTCGCCGAGCCACTCGCACTGTCAGCAGATTCCGTTGCAACCTGCTGTGCCTGCTCCGCATTTTGCTGGGCAGAGTCGTTCACCACAGAAGCAGAAGCCTTCGACAAAGGCGAAAGGCCCAGCACCAAGATGATAGCGAGCATCGTGTTCACTATCTTGGTACTAAGCTTGCTCCTTATCTGGTCGCTGTTCCCGTTCACGTTCGCACCTCTTCTTCGTTGCTTGTACGTATGCAATTCCCCTAGAAAACAAAAATGCCCTGATCGTTTGATACAGAGCGGCAAAGCCGTGAGCCACCGGCCACGGCAAACTATCTTCTATGGAAATTGATGCAATCAAGGAAGCACACCAGCTTTGCGCTTCGGCGAAGCGGTGCTACGAACGCAATGCGATCAAAAGCCATCATTCAGTGAACGTACGCGAATACAAAGCGATGCCTCCTTTCTTACAAAGCCAAGCGAGCTTGTCCTTCAACCCCTTGGCTGGAATTTATGGGACCGATTATATGAGGACCGTTACCAAACTGCAATAAAATTCAGCATCAGTTTTTCGGGTTGAAACAACCTTCTGCCTTCGATGTCGGCGGAGGTACTTCTTCACATAAGGTTTGTTAAATGAATACCCAGCCAGATCAAGGCAATGAAGCGCCTGCCGATGAAAACAAGCAAGGGCAAGTAATAATAAACCCCTTTCGGCTTTGAGAAGTGCAGCTGGCACCCTTTACTGCACTTTGCCGCGCCAAGGAGGCCAATCCCGCCGATGCACATTCGGCATGTGACCAAACGCAAAAAAGCCCCAGCTTGACCATACAAGCTGGGGCTTCAATCCACTCGTTAAACGGAGCCTATTTGGCTACCACATTCACCAAACGGCCGGGAATAACGATAACCTTCTTGACGTCCTTGCCATCGGTTGCAGAAGCAACAGCCTCAAGCGCTGCCTCACGCACAGCGTCTTCTGCGGCATCGGCGGCAACGGTGATCTTTGCCTTCACCTTGCCGTTTACCTGTACTGCAAGCTCAACCTCGGCAGCCTTAGCGGCATTCGGATCGAAGTCGGGCCATGCTTCCTTATGCACAGAAGTCTTGTTATCCAGGACGTTCTTCCACAGCTCTTCGGCCCAATGCGGAGCCATCGGAGCCAGCAGCTTCACGATAACCTCGGCAATTTCCTTGTCGAATGCAGCAAGCTCAGCGTTGGCAGCGCGGTCTTCCGCAGAATTCCTGCGCAGGTAATCGCCCGTGGCGTTCACCAACTCCATGATGGCAGCAATGGCCGTGTTGAAGTTGTTGCGCGCAAAGTCGTCGATAACTTTGCCAACCACACGATGACGCTCGCGAAGCAGCTCGTCATGGGCCTTCTTCGCCTCTTCGGCCTTAGCGCCAGTCTGGAAGTAGGTTTCCTCGCCCGCCTTACCAGCAAGGTCGTTCACCATACGCCAGGTGCGGTTCAGGAACTTGTACATACCAGCCAGGCCGTCTTCGTTCCACTGCAGTTCCTTATCAGGCGGAGCCATGAACAGGATGTAAGCACGCACCGCATCGGCGCCGTAACCGGCAATCATGTCCTCGGGGCTGATTACGTTGCCCTTCGACTTGGACATTACCTCGCCGTTTTCATCGAGCACCATACCCTGGCACAGCAGATTGGTGAAGGGCTCGTCGAAGTCGAGCATGCCCATGTCCCGCAGCACCTTCGTGAAGAAGCGGCTGTACAGCAAGTGCAAAATAGCGTGCTCGATGCCGCCGATGTACTGATCGACCGGCATCCAACGGTTCACGCGTTCGGGGCTGAACGGCGCTTCGGTGTTGTGCGGGTCGGTATAGCGCATGTAGTACCAGCTGGAGCACGTGAAGGTATCCATCGTGTCCGTTTCGCGGCGAGCGGGCTTGCCGCACTTCGGGCACGTGCACTGGGCGAAGCCTTCGTGCGTTGCCAGCGTTTCGCCTGCAGCCAGGTCGATGTCCTTCGGCAAGGTTACGGGCAGCTGGTCTTCCGGAACGGGAACGATGCCGCAGTCGTCGCAATACACGATAGGAATGGGGTTGCCCCAATAGCGCTGACGGGAAATGAGCCAGTCGCGCAGGCGGAACTGCACCGACTTCTTGCCCTTGCCCTCGGCTTCAAGGTCGCCGATGATGGCGTCCACAGCGGGCGAATGCTTACCGCCCACCATGCCGGTGTACTTGCCGGACTGAACCAGCACGCCTTCTGCCTCGTAGGATTTCTCCCAGTCGACAGACGTTACCTTGCGCTCCTGCACACCGTTCAGCTCAGAGTACAGCGGATCATCTTCGCCCAAGATGATGGGGATAATGGGCAGGTCATACTTGCGAGCGAACTCGAAGTCGCGCTGGTCGCCGCAGGGAACAGCCATTACCGCACCAGTGCCGTAGTCGGCCACAATGTAGTCAGCCACCCATACCGGCACCTTTTCGCCGTTAACAGGGTTGATAACGTAGCGGCCCGTGAAAGCGCCGTGCTTTTCGCGATCGCCCTGGGCGCGTTCTACCGCGCTTACCTTGGAAGCGCGCTCTACCAGCGCCATAACCTCGGCTTCGTATTCGGTGCCGCATACCAGGTCGTGAACCAACGGGCTTTCGGGAGCCAGCAGGAAGAAGCTGCAGCCGAACAGGGTATCGGGGCGCGTGGTGAACACGGTGATGGTCTGGCCGTCGTCCTTACCCTCGGCGGGAACGAGCTCGAAGTCTACTTCGGCGCCTTCGGAGCGGCCAATCCAGTTAGCCTGCATCTGCTTAACCGGCTCGGGCCAGCCCTTCAGCTGGTCAAGGTCGTCCAGCAGCTCCTGAGCGTAGTCGGTGATCTTGTAGTACCACTGCGTAAGATCGCGCTTTTCAACAGCACCATGGCAGCGCCAGCATTCACCTTCGGTTACCTGCTCGTTTGCCAGAACCGTTTTGCAGTTGGGGCACCAGTTAACCGGGCTGTTGCGGCGTTCCACCAAGCCGCGCTTGTACATCTGCAGGAAGATCCACTGGCCCCAGCGGTAGTATTCCGGGTCGCATGCCACGACGGTGCGGTCCCAGTCGTAGGAAAAGCCCATGCGCTTGAAGCTGGCCTTCTGCGTTTCGATGTTCGCATAGGTCCACTTGGCAGGATGGGAATTGTGCTTGATGGCGGCGTTTTCGGCAGGCAGGCCGAATGCGTCCCAGCCCATCGGATGCAGCACGTCATAACCGCGCATGGTGTAATAGCGAGCCGTTACATCGCCGATGGTGTAGTTGCGAACGTGGCCCATGTGAATGTCGCCCGAAGGGTACGGGAACATTTCAAGCACATAGCGCTTCGGCTTGCTGGTATCCTCGACTGCCTTGTGTGCGCCCGTTTCAGCCCACACCTTTTGCCAACGAGGTTCAATCTCGTGAGGATTGTATTCTTTCATGAGGCAAAATCCTTTTCCGATACTTCATGCGCGCGGCACTAGGCAATTCGCAAGGTTAAAACGCGAAAGCAGCTTCATGCGAAGCTGGCCCACCGTGCCGAATATACATACGGTTTGACATTATATCGCGTTGCCGTTGCGCCTGCGTTTCCCCGCACAATTTCCCCTAAGCGGCACCACACGAGGTGAATAAGGCAGCGCAGCCCGTTCAGCAGCCGAACAGAACAGGGGCAACAAAAAAGCGGAAGCCTTGATAGACTTCCGCTTTCGAAATACTGAAATGGAATGAAACGCTTGCTACAGAATACGGTAGCTTACCGTGCGAACGCCCCATGCCTGGCAGGTGCTGAACCCGAACGCCTTGAAAACACCCGGCTGCAGGTCGAGCGCGCGAGAGCCGCCGCCCATGTTGCCCAAGTCGTTGATGGTGGCAATTACCGTTTTACCGCCGTACTTGATTTCAACGGCGCGTCCCAAATAGGATCGGCAATTAGGCCAGGAAAGCGGCACCGCAACGCCCATGGAAGTGTCGTTGCAGATAGCACCCGTTGCCGTAGTGCCTGGATTCGGGGTACCCTTGTCGCTGCTTCCGCCGTAGGCAGAGGCGGCACCCGTCTTCCAACCTGCGCTAGAGCTGCTGGAACCGGAATTACCCGAGTTCGAGCTGGAATTCGAAGAACTGGAATTGTTGTTCTTGTTGCCCGAATTGCTGGAGCTGTTGTTGGAGCTCGAGTTGTTGGTGTTCGCTGTCTGGTTACGATCGGTATCGGTGTTCCACTTGGAGCTGGTCTGCGTGTTGTTCGAAGAAGCGGCGGCAGCGGCCTGCTTTTCCTCTTCCTTCTTCTTCATTTCCTCGGCCTGAGCCTGCAAGGCAGCCAACTGAGCCTGAGCCTGCTCTTCCTTGATGGAGGAAACCTTGGCAGAAGCGTCGGACACTACTTTTTCGGCCTGGCTCTTCTTCTGATCGGCCTGATCGATCAGCTGCTGCTGTTGGTCGCGCTGGCCATCAAGCTCGCTCAACGCCTGGGAAAACGTGTCGCGCAGCTGTTCCTGCTCGGCCACCTTTTCAGCCTGATCCTGCTGGATGGAAGAATAGTACGTAAGGTTCTTGGTGAAATCAGAGATGTTTTCGCTCGTAAGAACGATGTTCACCAGCGAAAGCGCCCCATCGCTCTTGTACTGCGAAAGGATGGCATCGGAGAGCGTATCGCGTCCAGCCAGCATTTTCGACTGAGCATCTTGCACCTTCTGGGTGGTATCGCTGATCTGCGAATCGAGGTTGCTCAGCTGAGACTGAAGCGAATCGTACTCTTTGTTAAGGGAATCGAGCTCCGCCGAGGCCTGGGAAAGCGTTGCCTGAGCATCGGAAAGCTCGTCTGCGTGCGCTTCGCGCACAGCACCGGTTGCCGGCAGGGCCATGGAAAGGGCCAGTGCCACGCTAACGGGAACTGCGGTAAGCGCTTTATGTACTCGTGTAGACATGCTTAAGAGTGTAGCGTACCCGCCTAAATTGGCATAATCGCACCCATTGCAACGGTTTGCCGCTTTACCCGCACAAATCCTATCACGCCAGTTCAGGCATAAAAAATCTCCCCATTCCGGCACCGCCGAAACAGGGAGATTTTATGAAGAGCCGTTAGTGGCACGCTAAACGAAACAAGTTCGTTTGGGCGCTTTTCCTAGCGCGTGTTGCTTACGAAGGGCGTCTTGTCCTTCAGCAGAACGTCGTGTGCGCCGCCTTCAACAATGGAAGTGGAGCTGATAACAGTAAGCTTTGCCTTTTCCTGAAGCTCAGGGATGGTAAGCGCGCCGCAGTTGCACATGGTGGAACGAACCTTGGAAAGCGTAAGGTCGACGTTGTCCTTCAACGGACCAGCGTAGGGAACGTAGGAATCTACGCCCTCTTCGAAGGTCATGCCCTTCTTGTTGCCACCCAAGTCGTAGCGCTGCCAGTTGCGAGCGCGGCTGGAGCCTTCGCCCCAGTACTCCTTCATGTGCTGACCGTTTACTACAACCTTGTTGTTGGGAGCCTCGTCGAAGCGGGCGAAGTAGCGGCCCAGCATGATGAAGTCGGCGCCCATAGCAAGTGCCAGGGTAATGTGGTGGTCGTATACCGTGCCGCCGTCGGAGCAAACGGGAACATAGACGCCCGTTTCACGGAAGTACTCGTCGCGAGCCTTGGCAACTTCGATCAGAGCCGTTGCCTGACCGCGGCCGATGCCCTTGGTTTCACGCGTGATGCAGATGGAACCGCCGCCGATACCAACCTTGATGAAGTCGGCGCCAGCTTCAGCCAGGAAGCGGAAGCCTTCGGTGTCTACCACGTTGCCGGCGCCAACCTTTACGGAATCGCCGTAGTGAGCGCGGATCCAGGAAATGGTGCGGGACTGCCACTCGGAAAAGCCCTCGGAAGAGTCGATGCACAGAACATCGGCACCCGCTTCGATAAGCGCAGGTACGCGCTCGGCGTAGTCGCGCGTGTTGATGCCCGCGCCAACAAGGTAGCGCTTGTGGGAGTCGAGCAGTTCGTGCGGGTTGGACTTGTGCTGTTCGTAGTCCTTGCGGAATACCATGTACATAAGGTTGTCGTTGTCGTCAACGATAGGAAGCGAATTGAGCTTGTTGTCCCAGATGATGTCGTTGGCTTCCTTCAGCGTGGTGCTGGCGTTGCCTACGATAAGCTCTTCACGCGGGGTCATGAACTCGGATACGGGAGTGTCCAGGTCCATGCGGGAAAGACGATAGTCGCGACCGGTAACAATGCCCAGAAGCTTGCCCTGACCAAGGCCGTTGTCGGTAACAGGCATGGTGGTGTGGCCGCTCTTTTCCTTCAGCGCAACAACGTCGCGGAGCGTTGCATTGGGGGTGAGGTTGGAATCGCTGCGCACGAAGCCGGCCTTATGGTCCTTAACGCGGCGAACCATGGCAGCCTGGTCTTCGATGCTCTGGGAGCCGAAGATAAAGGAAAGGCCGCCCTGCTGAGCAAGCGCTACAGCCATGCCGTCGTCGGAAACGGCCTGCATGATTGCGGAAACCATGGGGATAGAAAGCTTCAGTGCAGGTTCTTCACCCTTCTTATAGCGCACGAGCGGAGTGGAAAGGTCAACCTTTTCAGGGATGCACTCCGAAGAAGAGTAGCCCGGAACAAGCAGGTACTCGTTAAAAGTACGAGAGGGTTCGTCGAAATAATGTGCCATGTAGCGCTCCTTAACTGAGTCTCATTTTTCCGATCCCCCGCTCTTGGCCGGTCCCCTTCATGCCCGGACGAGTTCCGCGAGGTTATTTCATTATAGACACGTGCGCGGAGCATGGGGAAAGCGATATAAGAAAAATGACTACCGCCCGATGGACGGCAGTCAAAGTTTCGCCGACATACCCAAGGAAACAAAAAGCCCAGGGACGGCATTCGCACCGCTCCCTGGGCTTTGATTATCTTGCATTGTCAGAGCAAGGCACACATCGCCACGGCTCCCTCGCGCTTCCAATGGCTAGTATCGCAGCAATTACGCTTCCAAGAACGCCTTATAACCCTTGTAGGCTTCGTAAATATCAGCCTTGGAGGTTACTTCCCACGGGGCATGCATCGAAAGCACGGCCACGCCGGAATCAATAACATCCATGCCGTACTTAGCGGGAATGTAGGCGATGGTGCCGCCGCCGCCCGCATCGACCTTGCCAAGCTCGGCGGTCTGGAAGGCAACCTCAGCATCGTCCATCACGCGACGCACGTACGCCACGTATTCGGCGCGAGCATCGTTCGAACCGCTTTTGCCGCGAGCACCGGTGTACTTGTTGAACACCAAGCCCTTGCCCAGGTAGGCGGCATTCTTCGTTTCGAATACCGAGGCGTATGCCGGGTCGAAACCCGCCGAAACGTCGGAGGAAAGCATACGCGATGCGGAAAGAATGCGACGCAGCGCCAAGGGGCCTTCCGCACCTGCCAGCGCGGCGATTTCGGCAATGGTGTTCTCGAAGAAGAGCGAGCCCATGCCGGTTGCACCCACGCTGCCGATTTCCTCCTTGTCAACCAGCACGCACACAGCCGTTTTCTTCGGCGCGTCGATTGCCAGCTGCGCTTCCAGCGAAGTGTAAGCGCATACGCGGTCGTCCTGGCCGTAGCCGATAACCATACTGCGGTCAAAGCCCAGTTCACGAGCGCGACCAGCGGGCACAACCTCGATTTCCGCGGAAAGGAAATCTTCTTCGGTGATGCCGTACTTTTCTTCCAAAAGCTTCAGGGCAAATGCCTTTACCGGCTCCTTCGCCGCGGTCTTTTCTTCGTCGGTAGCGTCTTCAGCGGGCTTTACCACCAAGGGGCGGTTGCCAATAAGCACATCGAGGTTTTCGCCTTCCACAACCTCGCTGCCCTTCTTGGCCATTTGCTGGTTGCCCAAATGAGGCAGCAGATCGGTTACGCAGAACACTGGGTCGCCGGCATCGTCGCCCACGTTCACGTCAACCACGGTGCCGTCGGTCTTTGCCACCACGCCGTGCAGGGCCAGAGGCAGCGTTACCCACTGGTAATGCTTGATGCCGCCGTAGTAGTGCGTGTCCAAGAAGGCGAAACCGTTGTTTTCATACACCGGATTCTGCTTCAAGTCCAAACGCGGGCTGTCGATGTGCGCGCCCAGGATGTTCAAGCCTTCTTCAAGCGGCTCGGTGCCGATATGCGCAAGGATGAGCGACTTGCCATGCACGCCAGCCCACACCTTGTCGCCCGCTTTCAGCGCGCGGCCTTCGCGAACCGCTTCTGCAAGCGGCTTGCAGCCTGCGGCTTCGGCCTGGGCAACAGCGCCCGCGAAGCAGCGGCGCTCGGTTTTGTTGTTCGAGATGAAATCGATGTAGCGGGAAGCCAAACCGTTCAGCTCTTCAAGCTGCTGGTCAGTGTAGCCTTCCCATGCGACTTTGCGTTCCAAAGGAACCCCTTTCACGGAAACCTGTTTATCGCAAGAAAGCGTAGCACAATCGCTTTTCAAGGGACCTGCCGCAAGCCACCCGTCACGCAACAGGAACCAAAGGCATCCGCATAGGTGGACAATTCCCGCGAAGCAGCATCATGGAAAGCCGAACCGGCGAGCTGACGAGCACCGAACAACGAGCACGATAACGCTGCAAACAGCTGCCGAATAACGAGAGAGCGAGCGTTAGCCAAGCGTGGCGCGTGACAGGCGTGGCAAAATTCGCCCGAAACGCATGCTTGGGAGCAAAAATGCAGAAAACAGGGCTCTTCGTGGCAAGATTTCCGTCCCACGTATGCTCAAATCGCATTTTCCCTCCGAAAAAGCATACGTTTGACGAGGATTTTGCCAAAGCTCCTCCGAAAAGCATACGTTTCAGGCAGATCTTGCCACGAAGAGCCCTATTTCCCCCGCTTTTCCGAAAAAGAGAATACGTATGGGCCGCTTTTTGCCATTCCTCCAGAGGTCGAGGGGCTTCACGGTCGATACATGCCACGAATGCGGTTTTTGCTATTTCCGGACGGCAAATGAAAGAGGCCTTCCCTGTTCATCGTTGCTGAAATTCAAGCGCTTCGCCGGCTTTCGCCCAGCGTCCATCGCGGACCTTCGTCACAATTGGCCATGGAACAATTGCGAAATACGGCAGCACCCATTCCCCGCGATCAAAAAGCACCCATAGAAGAAGAAACCCCGAAACCAAAACTGGTTTCGGGGTAAGTAATCTCGAAAAGAGCCGTCGGCAAGGCAAGCATTTATAAAGCACAAACGTCTGACGTTGCCACGCACCCTACGCCATCCGACAGAACAGTGCAGCCGCTAATTCCAATCCTGGCCAACAACCACCAGGTAGTCGCCACTGAAGGAATAGGTACCGTCGTTCTTCTTCACCGTGCCGTGGCCAAGCAGGTCGGCAATCTTCTGCGCCTGGCTGGAATCGCTACCGTTGTACACCACAATCGTGCTCTTGTAGTTGTAATCGTCGGCATTGCCCGTTTCGCATACTGCGCCCTGGGGCGTAAGCTTCGAAGCCGCTTCGTTAGCACAGCCCTGAATACCGCTGCCGTTCTTCACGGCAACCTTCACCCCAGAAAGCGAAGCAGACGAAGAGGAGGACGAGCTGGAACTCTTCGAGGCGTTATCGCTGGTTCCGCTACCACCGTTGCCCGCAGACGACATCACGCATCCCGTAGCAGGATCAACCACAGTGTCTTCCGTAGGCGAAAGCCCCTTCTTCACGCGGTCCATCATCTTGTTCCACTCGGTAGTGTTCAGCTTTTCGTACCAGATATCGTTCTCGTACACCGAAGTGGTAGGCACTTGCGCCGAGTACACGTTGTTCTCGACATCGATGCCGATCATCGATTGCGCCAGACCTAAAATGCCCGCCGCCGAATAGTCGGTAGTGATGTACTGAGCAAGCGTGCTTACCGTGTTGGTGAGCGTGGCGATATCCGAGCTCATAAGCTGCTTCATGATGGCAGAGATAACCATGCGCTGGTTTGCCGCACGGATAGAGTCGCCATCGCCATCGCCCACGTTGTCGTAGTTATGACGGCTGCGGCACAAAATGAGCGCCTGCTCGCCGTTCAGGGTTTGCTCGCCCGCATCAACGTGGCCGCCGGCCATGTCGTCGTTGATTTTCATGGGAACGTTCACCTTGATACCGCCCAGTGAATCGACCACCGCTTTAAAGCCATCAAAGTCGATTTCAGCGTAGTGGTTTATGGGCACACCGGCCAACTTCGAAACCGCATCGATGGCGCCCGAAGGACCACCAAACGCGTACGCAGCATTGATTTTCTGCGTGCCGTGGCTGCCGATGGTTACCTGGGTATCACGCGGAATGGAAATAAGCGTTACCTGTTTTTCCTTTGGGTCAATGCGCGCCAATATCATAGAGTCGGTTCGGTATGAGCCGCCATATTCATTTGTTGACTCGCGTTGCTCCGATTTGTCAATGCCGATAAGCAGCATATAGAACGGATCAGATGCCGAATCGGCAACGGAAAGCGAGTTCAGAAGATCGGAATCAACGTCCTTGTTCAAGGTTTTGTCAAGGTCGTTCAAATACGCCCACGCAGCGCCGACGCCGCCGATTACCAGGGCGAGGCATACCGCAACCACGCCGATGCCGATGCGCTTGCGGCGCTTCTTCGAACGTTCGCGCTTGGCACGCAGAATCTCGCGATCGTGATCGGTGCGGGGAGCATAGGAGCTACGCTTAGTGGGCGAACCGTAGGCGCCCTTCGAGCGATAGTTGCTCTTCTGGGGCTCGCGAGCAGGCGTTACATGAGTAGAGGAGCCATAGTTACTGGCACCATAAGCATTCGCATCCCGGCTTACGGTGTGCGAAGAATGCGACGCCGCACGGGACGAACGAGTATACGGGTCGGAAGCGCTTCCCGCGGAACGATGCGGCGTGTTCGAAGCGTGGGCAGCGTGTGCCGCCCTGTTCTCGGAACGGGCCGACCGTCTTGATGGCTTGTTATTCGAAGCAAACATAGAATAAATGATGCGGAAAACTCACAGGCTGCGCAAATCAATTCGGCGAAAACCATAGTATACGCGGATTGATGCGATAAAAAATGCGCATTTTTGCACAGATTTATACATGATGTTGGGTTTTTACAGCAGCACCAGCAGTCGAATTACACTCCGGGAACATCCAGACGCTTCGCCATATAGGTATTTGCGGCAAGTTCCACCGCATCGTCGAGCTGGACCAAGTTCACCGTTCCGCCTAAGCGATGCTCAATCGCCGTGGCAATAAGATGGTCGGCAATGGCGGGGTTCTTGCCCAAAAGCGGACCGTGTAAATACGTGCCGATGCTGTTGCGGTACAGCGCGCCGTCGCATCCGGAATCGTCGTCGTTGCCATGGCCCACGTTGGAAACCACCTTGCCGAACGGCTTCAACGACGCCGATATCTTCGTGCGGCCGGCATGGTTTTCATACCCCACCACAGGCTGCGGGGAAAGTTCAGACTCCAACGCAATGTTTTCGATAAGGCGATCGAAGCCCACACCAGCGCGCACCGTTTTCATGTCGAAGATGGAAAGGCCTTCAACCGATTCATCGCCCATAAGCCAATTGCTGCCCAGAATCTGATAGCCACCGCAAATGGCCAGAAGCACGCCATCACCCTCAACGTAGCTGCGCAAATCTTCACGCATCTTCAGCAGCTCTTCGGACGCAAGCTTCTGCTCGCGGTCGGGGCCACCGCCCAAAAACACGATATCCGCCGTAGAAAGATCGACGGTTTCGCCGTAATGAACCGCTTCAACCTGAACGGGAATGCCGCGCCAGGCACAACGCTGGGCAAGCACGCGCACGTTGCCGCCGTCGCCGTACAGATTCAGCAAATCAGGGAACATGTGAACAATGCGGAGCGGCTGCGCTTCCAAGATGCCCGCTTCGGGCTGGTGAACGTAAGCCCCCGAAGCCCATTTCCTGCTGCACACAGGGGCCGCATTGCCGGACGTGGGCTTTGCGGGCAGCGTCTTGTCGGCGCGCGCCATCAGAGCAGAGCGCACCGCCGGAAGCGACGTGTAGTTGGCAATGGCGTAGATCTTCCATTCAGAAGGCAGTTTCAGCGCAGCATCGACCACTTCGTTCACGCTGTCCACCATGGTGGCATCGATGCCTGCATACTTAAGGCGCAACTGCAAATCGTTCTTGCGGATGCCGCCGGCAAACACCATCACGTCTTCCTGGCTGGCCAGCTCTTCAAAATCACAGTCCCAAATCCAGGAAATGTCGCGACCGTCGGCCTCGTTGTCGTTGATGAAGAACGCTGCAACCTTCTTGCCCGGCGCCTGGGTGATGAGCTTCATGTTCTGATTGAAGCCCGTGGGGTTCTTCGCCAGGTTCAGAAGCACCGGACGCCCCTCGATGGTGAGCGATTGCAAGCGCCCGTTCTGCGGGTCGAACAGGTCGACCGCTTTCTGGAACACCGCATCGGAAACGCCCGCACAGTGCGATGCCAGCCACGCCGCCATCACGTTGTACACCATGTACGAGCCCGCGCGCTGAGCATGCAATTCAACGCTGTTGCCCGTTGCCGCTTCTTCGACCGAAAACGTGATCTCGTCGCCGAACACCACGTTCTTTGCAGCGTAATCGAGCTCGGGGCGGCTAAAACCGCAGTTGGGGCACGAGTAAGTGCCCAGCTGGCCATACTGACGATAGCCATAGGTGAACATAGCCGAGCAGCGCTGGCACATCTGTGCATCGGCCACCACATTCTGACGCTGATGCATGTCTTCGCCCACGCCAAACGCAATGGACTTGTTGGGAACGCGCTGCGCAATGATGGCGCACAGCGGGTCGTCGGCATTGTAGAGCAGCGTGGTATTGGGCGAATTCTCCAATGCCGTGGCAATAGCGTCCTGCACGCGGTCGATTTCGCCGCAGCGGTCAAGCTGATCGCGGAACAAGTTCAGCAGCAACACATAGGTTGCCTGCACCTGCGGCAGAGTATGGGGCAGCCACAGCTCATCGGATTCGAACACGCCCCATTCAACGGTGCCCTTGGTTTGCAGCAGCGTGGTTGCCACACCGTATGCGAGGTTGGCGCCGGTACGATTGCAAGCAATGCTCTTGCCCTGACGTTCAAGCGCGTCGGCAATCATATTGGTAATGGTGGTTTTGCCGTTGGTGCCCACCACCACGATGGAGCCTTCGGTGATCTTGTCCATGGATTCGGCGATAATCCGCGGATCTATCTTCAGGGCAATTTTGCCGGGCATGTTCGCCGCAGGCCTGTGCGCCAAATGGCGCAAACCCCACGTGCTCAGCGAGCTTGCCATATTTCCCATTGCCTTGCGAACGCCCATGACAGACCTTTCCACGACAGTTCATTTCTTAGCCGTTCATACTATGGTATCCCTTCACAGCACGCGAAGGGACGCGCTATTGCCCACCGAAACACCGCAGAAATCAGCGCTTCCGGTACAACGAGCCAACTTTTTGATGCATTTTGGCAAATCTGCGCTCTGCAGCACGAAACATTTCTTAACACCGTAGAAAATGATGGCTAAAAACCTATTTCTGACCCTAAAAATAGGGCAAAATCACCTTACTAAGCTAAGCAAATCGTACTTCAGAGGGACTTTTTGCCACAAAAGCCCGCTTTCGTTTCTCAAACACCTGCAAACGTCCTTCGCAGCAGGAAAACCAGGCACTTTCGCCCTGCGCCAGGGTCCATTGAAGGCGCTGGATTAGCGGTATACTTTGGTTTGAGCGTGTTCACAAGTGCGCCGCAACCGCAGCGGCAGTGTGGCGCACTTTATATAGAGGGGATTCGTTCCGAGGAAACAAGCAGCTACGCATGCGCGGGCTTGCTTCATGAAACGAGGAATCATGATTACCGACTTGAAGGTCAACGAACAAAACAAAAAAGAGTATTACGAAAAGGGGTATTGGTCCGAGCGCACCTTGAACGACGTTTGGAACGAGCAGGTTGCTGCCCACCCCGAACGCGAATACGTAAGCGACAACCTGGGTGTTCGCCTTACCTACGGCGAAATCGACGACAAAGCATCGCGCTTGGCGGCATGGCTGCACGAGCAGGGCGTGAAAAACGGCGACGTGGTTTCCTACCAGTGCCCGCCGTGGTCTGAGTTCTGTATCCTCTACGTTGCCTGCCTGAAAGTTGGCGCCGTAAGCCACCCGCTTCCCGTTACCTTCAATGGCGAAGACTTGGTATACGCCATGAACCTGGTGGAAACCAAAGCGTTCATGTGTCCCACGTTCCATCACAAGACCAACTTCGAAGACCAGATCCTTTCCGTGGTAGACCGCGTTCCTTCCCTTTCGAAGAACGCCATCTGCGTGCACGACAAAACGGTCGAATCGCACGGCACCATCACGCTAAAGCAGATTTTCGAAACCTACGAGCCTTACCGCGAAGACCCGGGCAGCAAGTCCGACGATGTGGTGCTGATTCTTTCCACTTCGGGCACTACGGGCCGTCCGAAGGCCGTGCTCATCTCGCATAACGCGCTTATCTTCTCGGAAACCACGTTCGGCCGCGGCCTGCATCTGACGCAGGATGACGTCATGTTCATGCCCGCACCGCTGAACCACGCAACCGGCTTCAACCATGGCCTTATCACGCCGCTGCTTCTGGGCGGCCGCGTGGTGCTGCAGCAGGAATTCCGCGCGCGCGAGGCAATCGACATCATGAACAAGGAAGGCGTTACCTGGTCGATGGGCGCCACCCCATTCATCTTCGACCTGCTGAACTGCGCCGAGGAAAACAACCTGAAGTTCGAAACGCTGAAGCTCTACGTATGCGGCGGCGCCCCCGTACCGGGCACCATGGTGCAGCGCGCCAACCGCCACGGCCTGCTTCTGTGCGAATGCTACGGCTCCACCGAAAGCTGCCCTCACCTGGCAGTTCCGCCCGAGCATTGCCTGGAATGGAACGGCAACTGGTCGGGTATTGCTTTCGAGGGCATCGAGGTTAAGGTCGTTGACGAGCACGGTAACGAAGTGACCCACGGCACCCAGGGTGAAGAGGTTTCCCGCGGACCCCACATGTTCAGCGGCTATTTGAAGAACCCCGAAGCCACGGCAAAGGACCTGAGCGATGACGGCTGGTTCTACTCGGGCGACCTGTGCATTCAGGACGAAGAGGGCCGTGTGAAGATCAACGGCCGCAAGAAGGAAATCCTCATTCGCGGCGGCATCAACATTTCCGCCAACGAAGTGGACAACAACCTGGACGGCTGCCCTGGCGTTGGCGCTCACGCCACCATCGGCTTGCCCGACGAGCGCTTAGGCGAGCGCATCTGTACCTTCATGGTTCAGGATGGCGACACCGCCCCCACGCTCGATTCCATTGCGGAGTACTTGGATTCCATCGGCGTGGCAAAGCGCCTGCGCCCTGAGCATATCGAGTTTATCGACGAGATTCCCATGACGGAATCCGGCAAGGTGAAACGCCACCAGCTGGCCGATGAGCTGGCTCGCCGCCTTAAGGAACGCGCCGAAAAATAGTCCGGCTAGCTTTATAGCCAACAGCAAAAGAGGTCAGCAAAAGCTGGCCTCTTTTTTTGCGAGAGAAAGCGCACTGCAAACCCTAAAAAGTCCAAAACCTGATGCACAAAGCGCAGCCAGAAAAACGACGAGCTGGCTGTTTGCAAGGGAAGGAACCCCCTGCAAACAGCCAGCTCATTTCAGATGAACCCGTTCAACTAGACTATGTCCCCGTAATTGCCCAATTATTACGTTTCCGTTACAGAACGTAACAAAAAGCTCTAGAATCGACCCACTTGTGAAAAAGCAGAGGAGATCGATTCTTCGGAGAATGGATTGCCCCTCGTGATGCGAAAGGCGGCCAAAGGGATGGCGGAAGACAAACGCGTAGATTTGCTCGACCGCATTCTTGCAGCCCATCAGTCCTTTTACGACATCAGGCGGGACTGTCTTTTTGAAGGACGGACCTTCCCCGCCTTTGCCGAATACCATACGTACGGCGAAAAATACGTGTTGGTAAAGCGCGCAAAGCTCTGGGAAGTGAACACCCACGACTTCATGTTCTTCGAATGCGTTGACGAGTTGGACGAAGCACGCCTTGCCGAAGAGATTTCCTTCATGAAGGAAAAGGCCATTCGCAAGGTAAACGCTGGCCCCAACCATATGTCCTCTGCCCTTTCACTGGTGATCATCGCCAACCATGCAACCGAAGAGGCGCTGAAGCTCGCCAAGAAAACGCGCTTCCACAAAGAGTACCGCTTCGGGTTCCGCGGCTGGACCGACCTTCGCCTTGCCGTGGTGGATCTTTCCCTCCCCACGAACAAAGGCGTGGTTGTCAACAATGCTGGAAAGCAGCTCAAAGAGGTTATTTCCAACAACTTGGCATTGATCGAGCAAGGTCCCCAAACAAGAAAGGTTCAGGAATGAACGCAATGATCGCCCTTCTGGGCGGCCTCGTTATCCTCGTACTTGGCTACGTGCTGTACGGCGGATGGCTGGCAAAGCAATGGGGTGTTGACCCCAAGCGTCCTACCCCCGCGCAGGAAATGCACGACGGCGTAGACTACATCCCCACCAAGCCTTACATCCTGCTTGGCCACCACTTTTCCTCCATCGCAGGCGCCGGCCCCATCAACGGCCCTATTCAGGCCGCTGTGTTCGGCTGGGTTCCCGTTATGCTGTGGGTTCTTATCGGTGGCATTTTCTTCGGTGCCGTGCATGACTTCGGCGCTCTGTTCGCATCGCTGCGCCACAAGGGCCAGACCATTGCTACGGTAATCGCCGAGAACATCGACGACACCGCAAAGAAGCTGTTCTGCATCTTCGCGTACCTGACCTTGGTTCTGGTTGTTGCTGCATTCGCTTCCATCGTTGCGAACACGTTTGCCGTTAACCTGGCAAACGCAACCGAGGCTTCCAACTTGGCAAACCAGCGCACTGCAATGATTTCCGTGCTGTTCATCGTAGTTGCCGTGATCTACGGCTTGGCAACCCGCGGCCGCGAAATCCCCACTGCAGCCAACATCATCATCGCCATCGCAATCATCATCGTTCTGGTGGCTATCGGCT
Source organism: uncultured Eggerthella sp. (assembly GCA_958431815.1). Taxonomy (GTDB): domain Bacteria; phylum Actinomycetota; class Coriobacteriia; order Coriobacteriales; family Eggerthellaceae; genus Anaerotardibacter. The sequence continues at coordinate 168,869 of CAUASB010000003.1, forward strand.
ACAACTTCCCGCTGATTTCGCTCGACTACACCACATGGATGGTTCTGCTGGGCATCTATATCATGGTTGCCGCCGTTGCTCCCGTTTGGATTCTGCTGCAGCCCCGCGACTTCCTGAGCTCGTTCTTGCTGTACGGCATGATCGCCCTTTCCGTTGTGGGCATTGTGGGCGCTTCCATCACTGGTGACGCTTCCAACCTGCAGATCCCCGCATTCACCGACTTCTACGCAACGAATGCCGCGGTTGACGCAAACGGCAACGCCATCATCGACCCTGCAACCGGCAAGGCCGTTGTGAACAAGGCCGCCACTACGGGCTACCTGTTCCCTGCCCTGTTCATCACTATCGCATGCGGCGCCATTTCCGGCTTCCACAGCCTGGTTGCTTCCGGCACCACGTCTAAGCAGCTCGACAACGAGAAGAACGCTCGCCCCATCGCTTACGGCGGCATGCTGATCGAATGCCTGCTGGCAATCATTTCCCTGTGCGCCGTCGGCTTCGTATGGACGCAGTACTGCGCAGGCGGCTACGCTTCCCCGACCGCCGTTTTCGCTGGCGGCCTTTCCAAGATGCTGGCTTGCATCCCTGGCCTTGCCAACATCGAGGGTATTGCCTACACCCTGCTGATCCTGGCCGTTTCCGCCTTCTGCCTTACCTCCCTGGATACCGCAACCCGTCTGGGCCGCTACATGTTCCAGGAACTGTGGGTACCCGCAGGCAAGGAAATGCACGAGGTAACCGGCGCTCGCAAGGTGCTGACCAACCCTTATGTTGCCACACTGATCACGGTTGTTCTGGGCGTTGGCCTCGGTATGACGGGCTACACCATCATCTGGCCTCTGTTCGGCGCCGCCAACCAGCTGCTTGCCGCGCTTGCCCTTCTGGCCGTATGCGCTTGGCTGGGCAACGCAGGCCGCAACAACAAGATGTTCTACATCCCCATGGTGTTCATGCTTATTGTTACGCTGACCTCGTTGGTTATGACGCTTCAGGCGAAGTGCACCGTGCTTATGGCTGGCACGGGCGACCTGTTCGCCGCTGGCGTCCAGGCTGTTCTGGCTGCCGTGCTCTTCATCCTGGCAATTATCCTTGCCGTGAAGGGCGCCAAGACCATCTTCGGCAAGAAGAAGCCCGCCGCGGAATAGCGCTCGGCGCACATACCCGCTTAGCAAGAAGGGAGCCGATAGCGGCTCCCTTCTTTTTTTGTTATTTAACGCCCAGATACTTCAGCTGCGCGCGAATGCTGCGAAGCGATGGGGCGCGCAGCGCAGGGTCAACGCCCCGATACACTACGTCGAACAGTGCTTCAGGGTTAGCGGGCGTACCGGAAGCAAGCGCTTCGCGCACCTGGCTCAGACGCTCTTCACGATGAGCGCGCGTGGCCTGGATAATGGGCAGCGGATCTTCTATGGGGTAGCCATGCCCTGGATAGAAACGCAGAACTTCGCCCGCACGAACCAAAGCCTCAAGCTTGTCCAGGGTTTCGAAATAGCTTCCCAGCACGCCATCGGGATGAAACACCACCGTTGGTCCATGGCGGAATAGAACATCCCCTGTAAAGAGCGCTTTTTCGGCAGGAAGCAACAAGCCAACAGAATCTTGCGAATGCCCTGGCAACGCCAGCACTTCGAACTTGGGGGCGCCCTCAAAGGGGCAGAACGTACCTTCCGCAAGATGATGCACGGGCACTAACGCTTTTTGCTCGGGCAAAGCGCCCGCCGCGCCTCCATCCGCCATGCCTTCGCCTGCTGCGCCGACAGCCGACCCCCATTCTCCCGCAAAAAGTCGAACAATACGCTGTTCGCGCGGTGCATAAACAGGGGCGCCCGTTGCCCGCACCAACTGCGGAATGCCTTCAATATGATCGGGATGGTCGTGTGTGGCAACGATAGCGCCAACGCACAAGTTTTGCGCCTCACATGCCGCCAGGATGCGCTGCACCTGTTCACCTGCAGGAGCAGGGTCGATGACCACGCACGCATGAGCACCCGGCTCGGCAACAATCCACGTGTTCGTGCCCACATAGGTCATGGGGCTGGGATTGTTGGCTCGCACGCACAGCACACGCCGGCTTACCCGACCACCTTCCCACGGTATTTCATCTTCAACGAAGCCCACGCCGAACCTCTTCTTTCGCAATCTTGCACCAGCACCACGCATCCAAAAGGGACAGTCCCTTTTGGATGCTTTTGGACGCTTAACGATCAATCACGCTTGGGAAAATCGCAGTGCAACGCGAACGAGCCGTCTTCCTTCTTTATCGGATACGACATGAAGCGAGTAAGCTTGCGACGCGTTTCCACAAATTCCTTGGCGTTGCGCGCCGAAGCGATGCAGGTAAGGTTGTAAATGGTGGGCGCCAGTACTAGCCAATTGCCCGCATCGCCTGCACGCATGGCATAGGCCGGCGTTACCCAGTCGGCAATCTGAGCCTCGCTGGTTTCACCATCGGCCACCTGGCCTTCCGGCATCAAAGCAGAAAAGAAGAACGTGTCATAGCGCTTCGTTTCAAATTCCGGCGTGCAGAAGTTCGAGATAAGCCCCAGCAAATCAGTACGCAGCACCAGACCGCGCAAGATGAGCATATCGGCAAACGCAATCTCGTGGTTTTCCAAGGCAACACGGTTTTCCTTCCAGGAAGGATCACTCAAATCCTGCACCACCGAATGCTCATCGGGGCCGGCAAGCAGAACACCGCACTCTTCGAACACCTCGCGCGCAGCGGCAACCACCACGCGACGCGCCACGTCTTCGGTGCAACCCATGAGTTCCGCCCATTCGGAAGGCGCAGGCCCGCACCAGGGCAAGTTCGGGTTCGAATCACGTTCATCAACCCTGCCACCAGGGAAAACAACCGCATCGGGCACGAATTCCATCGTTTTCACGCGACGGAGCATAAACACTTCCAACTCCTGCCCGGTTGGGAAATCGGGCGGAAAGTGATTGCTTTCGATACGGTACTTGGTTTGCCCTGGAGCGGAATCACGCACCAGCATTACCGTTGCCGCATAGCGCGGCTGCACCGGCTCAAAGCCCGGTTGAAGCGAAGCCTCGATCTTCGGCACCACGCTTTCACGCGCCTTGAACTCAACCGAACTTCCCTGAAGATTCACGCGCATAGCACCCTCCTTTTTCGCCGCTCCCCTGTGCGGCATCATCGATCATGCTAATGATACGGTGCTGCGCGAAAGCACGCTAGAGCGCAACGAATAATGTCGTACGTGCACTCGCATCACACAACGAAGCTGAACACTTCGTCCCAGATGCGGCGCAAAACGAAATCGGCCGTGCCGTTGATGTTGTCGTACACGATGGACCACTGCGTGTTGCTGGTAATATCTTCGGGGTTCGGCTCCTGCGAAGAAACACGCAGCGCCTGCCAGGCCACATCTTTCGTTTGGCATTGCGAGCCGTCCAGCACCTCGGCAATGGCAAGCGCACGCTCTTTGCCGTGCCCCAACGTGCCGTTCTTCTGGTTCGGCAGCACTTCATCGGCATAGCAAACGTAGTAGTTCGTCACTTCACGCGCATGGGTCACGATCATCGGGCGCGCCGCGTTCTGCGGATCGTATTCCACCACGCGGCTATCGCCCGAAGCATCATTGATGAAGAAGTGATAGTCGCGCCCCGCCATGGCAACCATGTCGTACGACCCAAGCAAATCTACCGCTTCTTGAGTGGTAGCCGCCCTGTCGAGCACCAAACGGATAGCAAGCGAAGTGTTAATCTTCAGCTTACCAGTATCTTGCCTGGTAGGAGCGCTATCGAGCGTAAGCACGGCAATGGAAACACCCTTTTCATTGATGCCGTCCAAACTGGCAAAGGGGCCAAGCATTGCCGCGCACTTTTCCTTCAGTCCTGCCTCTGGCTGGTTGGCACCCAAGTTGTTCAAGGCCGAAAAGGCGATGGACGCATAGCCGTCTTTCGGATGCGTGCGCACCAGCAAAGCCGACGTGTCGTCCTTGAAGTCGTAGTTGCGCCCCATCAAAACGCTGCCAGGAGCTTCCGCGCGAAATGCGCTGCAGGCGAATTTCGGCGCCTGCACCTTCACCGGAAGGCCGGGAAACACTTGGCTGCAAACAGCATCGATATAGGCCTGATCGTCCGCAACGCCGGCTTCGATAAGGGCATCAAGGTTATAGCGGTACGCAACATCGATTTCGTAAAGGTTGTAGGGGCCCTCAAACGCGGAAAGCTTCTTCAGCGAGCACAGCGTCTTGATACGCGAAGAGGCCAAAACGCCCACCGCTGCTGCGGCAGCCGCAACCGGCACCAAAAGCAGCCTGCATGCCACCTTGCCGTTGCAACCCTTTATTTTCTGCACTGTACCCATTTCAGTACCTCCCCGCTTTTTTAGCGAGCTTTACCGTTCTTCGCCAAACATTTGCGCTTCCAGCTCGAAATCGAAGGTATCGGCAAGTGCCTCGAACAGCCTTGCTATCACGCCTTTCACGATTGCTCTCAAGTCCTGCTATTGGACGCTGGCAATAACCGCCGCACGTTCTTCGACAGGAACATTCAGCGCGCCAAGGCTCATTTCCAAATAGCGCCCAATCTTCTGCGAAAGCGTAAAATCATCGCTGCATGGACGCAACATGTAGCCCAGCATGATGCCCGATGTTCCAATATCAACCTGATAGAAATCGTCTTCGGTGAACCCAGGGTTATACTGCTGAAACGCCAATTGCAACTGCTTTGCGGTATTGCGCCGGATGTATTCAAGCGATTGTTCGGCAGCGTAAGACTGCAGGTACAAGTCACGGATGATCTCGTTCAGCTCAACGATGGTAAGCTGAACCGACGTTTCAAACGCATATACAAAAACAGGGCTTGCATTCGGCCCCAGCAGCGCCGCCGCATCGCCTGCCGCAGAGAACTGCCCCGAGAACATAAGCTTCAGCAGCTCGAACAGTACGCCGTCTTTCGTACCGAAGATGTTCTGGAATGTGCTGGAAGAAACATCGGCCTCTTTCAGGATGGCAGCCATAGTAGTGCCGTGGTACCCGCGCTCCAAAAACAAACGAACGCTCACAGAGAGTATTCGCTTTCGCGCCGCCTCACTGTCATACCGACGGGCCACGGTTCCTCCTCTTTCCCTGCGTTAATGCTAATTTTACCTGCACCATAATGCCCAGCTGGCTTTCAAAACCAAGAAACGCCCCTTTCTTGGCAAAATATTCGACTTGAGAACGGATGCTCCACGCCCAAACGGACAAGCGACAAAGTTGACCTGGGGTTTTCAAACCCTGAAAGCCCGAAAAACCACCGATATCGCTCAAAAACCCGTTCTCAAGTCGATTATTTTGCCACGGCAACCCCGTTTCTTGGTTTTGGCCGCCAAAGCCCGGCCGAATTGTCCAACCTAGCAGCCTCTACAACCAAAGAGTCCTTGCAATAACCCGTCCTGCAAACAAAAAAGCGGCACCCACAAAAGGGTGCCGCTTTCATGCAACTTTTGTTATGCCGCCTGCTGGCAACATTTCAAAAGGGAACCTTACATGTTGTTGAAGGTGAAGTTCTCGGGATGAGCCTTTACCTCTTCGCGCAGTTTCGGATTCATCTTGCGAACGCCGCGACGGTTGTCCTCGGTCTGAGAAGCCAGAACCTGGTTGCGGTTTTCCATGCTGATCTGACCCATGAAGGAGTTGTCCAAGGAAGCGAGCAGGGATTCCTTGGTAAGGCGCATGCCCAGAGGAGCGGAGTTCTTGCAGATAGCCTCAGCCATCTTAACTGCTTCCTCTACAACGTCTTCGTCAGCTACAACCTTGTTAGCGAAGCCCCATTCCTTCAGCTCTTCTGCGCCGATGCGGCGAGCAGTCATCAGAGCCTCAGCAGCGCGAGCATAGCCCACGATGCGGGGGAGGTAGTAAGAGCCGGACATGTCGGTGCCGGTAAGGCCGATGTTGAGGTAGCCTGCCTGCATCTTGAAGGACTCGCCGCAAACGCGAAGGTCGCAAGCGCAAGCCAGAGAAAGGCCGCCGCCAATTGCATGACCCTTCAGTGCACCGATGATGGGCTGCATGGTGTTGTGCATGTTAACAGCCTGGTCGGAGCAGATGGTCTGCATGATGCAGTGATCGCGCTGAGCGCGGCCCATGTCAGCAGGGGGCTCGTAGTTGAGTTCGTTCAGGTTGAAGCCTGCGCAGAAAGACTTGCCTTCGCCGGTCAGAACGATAACACGGCATTCGGGGTCCATGCGGACCTTCTTCAGGTAGTCGTTGAAATCAGCCATCTGCTGATAAGACATTGCGTTCAGGTTAGCAGCGTCGTCGAAGGAGACAACGTGAATCGGGCCACGAACCTCAACCTTGAGGCGTTCGTACTCGTACTTGAATTCGGGCAGCTTGTATGCCTCCTGATATACGCTCATGCGCAATTCCCCTTCCAAATTGGAAAACTGGTTTAAGATAGTTGAATCGTAGTTTTTCAGAGCGTCCCTTGTCAAGGACAGCAGGGGTTTTAAGCTCTGTTTTAACAGGTTCACACTGCCGAAAGAAGGGGTACAAATGACAGAATTCAGCCCGACCCGCACCCACGCAACGTGGAAGCCGCGCGTCAGCAAAGCACACCTTCCCTATTACCGCTGCAGCGAGTGCGGCGCCATTATCCAAGGCATCGACGGCAACGTGGAAATCACGTACACCAACGATGGCGAGCGCTCGCTCGTGTTCGAGCCGCCTTACGGCCATGTCGACTTCACGCCAAGCTGCTGCGGCAAGCCCATGGAAAAGCTTGAGCTTATCCCCGCCTCCGAAGTGGAAGACCGCTTCAAGCTTACCTACGAGATTCTGGGCGGCATGAACAACAACTGCATCGAAGTGAACTGGCGCAGCGTTGATTCCACCTGCAAGCCCCGCTGGTTCGGCCTGAAAACGTTCACCGGCTTCCAACAAAAGTATGTGCAGCCGAAAAAGTGGCCGCCCGTGGTATTCGCGCTGGCCGACGAAGACGCGTTCGCTTACTGCAACAAAAACCCTTGCGTGCAGTGCACGTTCCGCTGCAAGCGCGAGTTCGAGATTTACGCCTATGTTGAGAATCTGGGCCTGGTAGTGAAGCACCTTGACCAGTGGATCGCATCGGGCAGCGCCAGCACCGACGACTTCGACTCCCCCACCGAAATCATGGCAAAAGCCCGCGCCAAGAAAGCCGCTGAAGAGAAATAGGCTTCGGCAATAACTTGCAAATAGCGCCTGAAGAGCCCCCGCACCATTGCTAATGCGGGGGCTCTTCTATTGCATGCGCAGAAAATAGGACCGACTTGGCAAATTTAGCCGCTAAAGTACGATCCGCACAGCGAAGTGCGTCCGTTGACCCTATGGGCAAAATCGCGAACTGGGGTTTTCCGTGTATAAAGGGACACGAGGGCCTCTCTGGGAAAAGGCTTCGTACTTTCAGAGCTTTATTTGCCAAACCGGCAAGGTTTTCCGGCTCGATCCTGCAAACGATCTTGCAAGCTAAAGCACTTCCGCTTTGAACCCCGCTTCCACGATGGCACCCGTCAGCATTTCATCGGGCACGTTGCCCGCCAAATGCACCGTTGCGCGCTTTTCTTCGAGGTTCACCTCGGCGCCCTCGACACCAGGCACTGCCTCCAAGGCTTCGCGCACATGGCCCGCGCACTTATGGCATTTCATCCCTTCAACATGCAGCTGCTTTTCAGACGAATGGGAAGCCGGGGCAATCGCGCACTTTTCCGGCCCACTGCCGTTAGCGGCGAGCGCAGCCTTTTCTGGCTTCCACCTGCGCAGGCGCAACGCGTTGGTTACCACGCACACCGAGCTTACGCTCATGGCGGCAGCGGCGATCATCGGGTTCAGACTGAAGCCTGCCCAAGCGAAGGAACCGGCGGCAACGGGAATGCAGATTGCGTTGTAGAACAGCGCCCAAAACAGGTTCTGTTTGATGTTGCGCATCGTGGCGCGCGAAAGGGAAAGCGCCGCGGGAACATCGGCCAAGTCGCTGTGCATCAGCACAATATCAGCGCTGGAAAGCGCAATATCGGTACCAGCGCCGATGGCAATGCCCACATCGGCACGGGCAAGAGCGGGCGCGTCGTTGATGCCGTCGCCCACCATGGCAACAGGGGCCTTCGCAGAAAGCTGGCGCACGATGCGTTCCTTATCGGCAGGCAGCACGCCGGCTATTACCTCGTCGGTGCCCACTTCGCGCTGCACGGCGCGGGCGGTGCGCTCGGCATCGCCGGTAAGCATCACCGTTTTGATGCCCATGGCGCGCAGCTGGGCAATGGCGGCAGCGCTGGTGGGCTTGGGAACATCAGCCACGGCAATGACGCCAACCAGCGCACCGTTGCAGGCGAAGTATGTGACGGTTTTGCCCGCATCGGCAAGCTGCTTGGCCTGGGCTTCATCAACCTGAATGCTCCGTTCGGCCATCATGCGCGCGTTGCCCGCAAAGCACGCCGTACCTTTAACGGTGGCCGAAACGCCCTGACCAGGAGTCTGTTTGAAACTGTCGACGGAAACCTCCTTCAAGGGACGCGCCGCCAGCGCGGAGGCAACTGTATGGATATCGGCATCGGCGCTCTTTTCGTTTGCAGGAGAAGCGGAGCCATCGTGCGCCTTCTGCCCCGCTCCGTCGCTGGAGCCCGATTCGGCCGCATCGGCCGCCATGCCCGAAGCTGCTTCGCTTAACGCACCGGCAGCGTAGAGCACCATGGCTCGGGCCAGCGGATGCTCGGAGGGCTTTTCCAGTGCGTGGGCAAGCTGCAGCAATTCTTCTGCACGCACCCCGGCAGCAGGCAGCACATCGGTGACCTGCGGAGCGCCGTTGGTGATGGTGCCCGTTTTGTCCAAGACCACCGTCTTCACGCCGCGCGCCGTTTCAAGCGCTTCAGCCGATTTCACCAAAATGCCGTTGGCGGCGCCACGGCCCGTTCCCACCATGATGGCCGTAGGCGTGGCCAGGCCAAGAGCGCAGGGGCACGAAATGACCAGCACTGAAATGGCGTAGGTCAAAGCCGTGGAAAACTCCGCCCCCACCAGCATCCAAATGGCGAACGTGACCAGGGCGATGGCAATTACCACCGGCACAAACACGCCGCTGATCTTGTCGGCCATCTTTTCGATAGGGGCCTTTGAACTGGTGGCTTCGTCGACCAGGCGAACGATGCCCGCCAGCACCGTTTCCTCGCCCACGCGTTCAGCGCGCATGGTAAACCAGCCGGCGGTGTTCACGGTAGCGCCCGTAACCGCGCTGCCCGCATGCACGCTTTTCGGCAACGGCTCGCCCGTGATAGCCGACTCGTCAACCGAGCCTTCGCCTTCCAAAACCGTGCCATCTACCGGCACCGATTCGCCCGTGCGCACCACCAACACGTCGCCCGCACGCACGCTTGCAGCGGGCACCTGTACTTCCGCGCCATCTTCCAGGCGCGTGGCCATCTTGGGCGAAAGATCCATCAGCTTCGAAAGCGCGCTGGTGGTCTTGCCCTTCGCGCGCGCTTCCAGGTACTTGCCCAACGTGATGAGCGTCAAGATCATGCCCGCCGACTCGAAATACAGGTTCATAGCGAAGTGATGGGCAGTTTGCAGGTCGGCATGACCCATAGAAAATGCCATGTTGAACAGCGCGTACAGGCCGTAAATCGTCGCAGCTCCGGAGCCCAATGCAATAAGCGAGTCCATGTTGGGCGAACCGCTTACCAGGGCGCGCAGCCCCACGCGGAAGAACCTGAAGTTGATGAAGATGATGGGCACCAGCAGTAAAAGCAGGGTAAGCGCATACACCATCATGTTTTCCATACCGGTTAGCACGCTGGGCAGGGGCCAGCCGAACATATCGCCCATGGCAATGTAGAACAGCGGCACGGTGAACACCAACGAGGCGATAAGGCGATGCAGCATGCTCTTTTGCTCGGCTTCCGCCGTGGAGCCTGAGTTTTGGGTCGCTTCTGCTGCGGACCCGGCGGCACCGTTAGCAGCCGGGCGGCCCGAGCCCTTCGGGCTGGCGCCGTAACCCGCCTTTTTCACCGCAGCTTCGATTTCGGCCGAAACAGCAGCGGCATCTGCGCCTTCGGCAAGCTGCACCTCCATCGAATTCTTCAGTAAGTTCACAGCAACATCCGCCACGCCGGCAACCGACCTAGTGGCTTTGTCCACTCGCGAAGAGCATGACGCACAGGTCATGCCGGTGACGTCGAAGAGTAATTTCATTATTTTCTCTAATCTTCTCAGTCGTCGTGTTCGGGTGGGCTGCTAGGCCTTCAGAACCTGCATGGCTTCAGCCACAGCGCTTAGGCTGTTCCTATCAGCCACGCAGGACCTTCAGGCCTATCAACTCCACCGGAACACGACTAGATTTTCTTTGTTGAATTTGGGAAACAAGACACCAAAGTCATACCCAGGAGGGCACCCCTCCCCGAGCACCTTGGTGCTCAACGGCCTTGCGGCCGGTTATCGTGCGAAGCGCTTGATAAGCTGCATGGCTTCGTCGATCACCTCGGTGTCGCCTTCGCGCACGCGTTCGGTTACGCAGGTTTCCAGATGATCGCGCAGAAGCAGCTCGGAAACGGTATGCACCGCGCTTTCGGCGGCGGCCAACTGGGTTAGCACATCGCCGCAATAGCGGTTGTCTTCGATCATGCTTTTCACCCCGTTGAGCTGGCCAATGGCACGGTTCAGGCGTTTCTGCAGCTCAGCTTGGAATTCGGCGCTGCGCTCGGTTGCTTTGTGGCGGCATTCACACGTTCGCTTCGCCGCGCCTGACGCTGAAACGCAACAGGCTTCCTTTTCACTCATTGTTCTTCCTTTCTTGGCGCACGTACATCCCCTAACCAGAGCCGACGGCGCCCGGATTGCGCCAAACGTCCGCAGAACGAACTTCGGCACCTCTTTTTCACCGCTCACTATATACCCCCTGGGGGTACTGTCAACTGAAAAAGCCACTAAAGGCATAACAATTCATTCGCCCAAATTGGCAAAACCATCAAAACTTGTATTTGGCAATTGCGTGTTGCCCCCTTGCGCAATGGCAACCCGAGTACAATAAAGAGATTGGACTTTAAGGGAGCTTTAGGACAAACATGACCAATTCAAACGAACCATCGCATCGCCCCATGCGCCGTCAGCCCAGCTACCGCTCGACGGCACCACGCACTTCGGTGCCCAGCGCGCGTGACGAGCTGGAGCGCGAACGCGAACTCTATAGCCAGCACGACCCTTCGGCTTCGTTTATGCGCGACCGCGTGCCGAACCAGCAGAACGGCCAGATGCCTACCACCGGACAGCAAGCCACGCCCGAGCAGCATGCTCAGCCCATGCAGGGCGCACGCCGCAGCCGTGCCGGTGCGGCAAACGATCATATTGCCCATTCGCGGGTAAGCAGGGGGCAGCGTACCCAGGCGAGCCAGCCCCACGCTGCACAACCTGGATCGAGCAGCGCCTGGAACCAGCACGCCGTCGCGGGCCAGCAGGCCCCACACGCTAACGGTCAGTATCCGCCGCATCGCGCCCCCAGCGAAAGCGCTCGCATGCCCCGCGTTGCCGGCAACGGAAGCATGGGCGGCCACTCACCCCAACGTCGCAGCGCCGCACAGCAGCCCGGCATGAAACACGGCCAAGCAGCAAACGGCCAGCATCACATGCAGGCAGGTACGGCAACGCCAGGCGCTAGCCAGCGCATGCCGCGCACTGAGCAAGGTCACGCACCGCAGCGTCACAATGCCGCACAGCCAGGCGCTCGCCCCAGCGCACAGCCCAGCCAACGCATGCAGCGCGTACAGGGTCAGCGTCCGTCCGCAGCGCAGGGCCAACGACGCCCCGTTCGCCGCGGCGCTTCCGCTTCGCAGCCCAGCGAAACCATGCGCGAGCAGCAGCAGGCACAGTCTGCCCAGCAAGCGCCCGTTATCCAAAACGTACGCGGCAACGACGCTTCCGCCTATTCACGCGCAAACTACCAGCGCACGGTAGAAGGCGCCCGCAAGGCTTCGCCCACCAATGCTTCCACGTATCAGGCATCGCGCTACTTGGGCAATAACAACAACCATGCGCCCAAGCAGAAGGCCAACTTCTTCACCCGCAACAGCCTCATCGCCGTTGCAGTGGTTGCCGTCATTGCCGTGGTGGGCGTGTTCGCATTCACCAACTGGATGAACACCAAAGACGTTCAGGTAACGCTGAACGGCGACCAGGTAACCATTTCCGGCAACGAACGCAGCATCGGCGGCCTGCTTGACGCCAACAAGGTAAGCGTCACGCCCGGTAATTATGTGGCCGTCGACGGCAGCACCATTCGCCAGGGCGACGGCACACGCTGCACCGCGAAGGTAAACGGCAACGAGACCGACGACATGAACACGCACCTGAACGGCGGTGACAAAGTCGAAATCTCCAACGGCACCGACATCACCGAGCCCTACACCGACAGCGACCCGCAAACCCTTCCGCATAAAACCGAACTGAAGGGCGTTGGCGCAGTTCACCTGTACAGCAACAACGCGCAGGACGGCGAGCAGGTAACGCGCACGGGCAAGGAATCGGGCATCACTGCCACGGTTACCACCAAGGAGCCGGTAGATGATGTGGTGCAGTACTACAACATCAACTCGAACGGCGACAAGGTTATTGCGCTGACGTTCGACGACGGCCCGTGGGACAAGCAGACCGATGAGATTCTGGATATCTTGGAGGAAAACGGCGCGAAGGCAACCTTCTTCACCGTTGGCCAGTGCATTTCGGGCCACGAAAAGGAACTGCAGCGTGCGGCAAGCATGGGCTGCGAGATTGGCACCCATACGTGGGACCACGCTGAAGGCAGCGGCCAGGGCGTAAGCCTTATCAAGATGTCGTCGCAGGAGCGCAAGGACGAGGTAACGAAGGGCCTGCAGGCCATCACCAATGCCACCGGTCAGGAAGCAAGCACGATCTTCCGTTGCCCCGGCGGCAACTACGACACTTCGGTTGCTACCGACCTTGAAGGCATCGTTACGGCCGAAATTGGTTGGAACGTCGACACCACCGACTGGAAGAAGCCCGGTGCTGACGTTATTGCTCAGCGCATCCAGAGTGCGGGTCCCGGCAACATCATCCTGATGCACGACGGTGGCGGCGACCGCAGCCAGACCATTGCCGGCTTGAAGCAGGCATTGCCCAAGCTGAAAGAGCAGGGCTACAGCTTCGTAACGGTACAAGAGCTGATTGAGAAGTACCCCTACCAGGAAGGCCAGTCGAAATAGCAACAAAATAGGGACAGGACAGTCCCTATTTTGTTATTCCAATCCCCTGCTGCGATACGTCTTGCAGCAGGGGATTTTTATATCGGGAGCCCGACGACAGCCCACGTTCGGAAGGCTAGGCAATGACGTCAATAAGCAGAAAAGGGACTTCGGATAGAGCTCTGAAGTCCCTTTTGCCACTCATACGCCGTCAGGCGAAAGATTATTCCATGCAACCATATAACCATATGCCACGCTGAACTTAACGGCTGTCTATCCAGCTTCTAGGCAGCACCGTTTTTGAAGCCGCAAGTTGCTATCACTTGCGGCTTTTCTTTTGCCAGAAGACCTACCTGCCCGCCTTCAGCTTCAGGAACACATTGTGCAGAGCGCCGTTTTTGGCGGTGTGGATGGCACTGCCCAAAGCAAGGCACTTGGAGGCATTGCGCTGCTGCAGGGGCTTCAGACACATGCGAAGGGCACCGCTTTCCGCCTGGGCACAGGGCACCAGCTCTTCGAACAGCGGATCGGCGAACACGCCTTCCAGCCATTCCTTTTGCGCGGCATGGTTCATGCCGCTTTCCTTCTGTTTGTTGCGCTCCAGCGCGGAAAGGATATAGCGCGCGTACAAGGCGCCCAGCGTTGCCTTCGCATCGGCATCGAGCACGCCCCATGATTCCAGCTGGTTGCGCAACAGCTGGATGCGCGTGCGATGCACCTCGTAGTAGCGCGGCACGAACTTGTTGGTGAGGTTGGCGGCCTCGCGTTTGGCGTAACGATACAGCGGCGCACCGATCACGTTCAGCCCAGGGAGATTCTGGAACACGCGGATGTTGAATTCGATATCTTCGATAAGCGGCAGGTCATTTTTGAAAAGGAAGCCGCCCTGTTGCAAATATTCGCGCTGATACACCTTGTTCCAGGCGTAACCGTAGTGCGTGCCCTTCTCGAATTCCAGCACGTGCTTGCGCAGCTTGGTTTTGCCCAGGTGAGTGTCTTCAGCGCTGAACGTGAATTCCTGTACCCGCTGCACATGGCCGGCGACATCGTAGAATTCTTCCACATGTCCCACCATGACCACCGGCGCCTCGTGCTGCTGCAGCGAATTGTACACGCATTGCAGGAGCGTGAAGTCATAGCGATCGTCCGGATCGGGAAACCACACGTAACGCCCCTGCGCCGCCGCAAGCCCCGTGTTACGCGCCGCGGAAAGCCCGCGGTTTACCTTGTGCGAAACGATGCGAATGCGCGAGTCGGATTCGGCAAAATGCTGTGCCACCGCCAAGCTGTTATCAGGTGAGCAATCATTCACCACAATGGCTTCCCAGTCGGTAAAAAGCTGGTCTTGTAAATCGCCCAAAGCATTGGCCAAATACGGCTCAGAGTTGTAGGTGGGCAGGATTATGGAGAAGAAGGGAGTGAACACGATTCTATTCCTTCGCCCTAAGGCGCAATAAACGCGCCTTAGGGTTTTTCGTAAGCTGATACTTAAAGCATTAGCTTACCCGTAACATTGTCAGTTAAACTGACAGTTTTCCAACTTAAACGTTGAATTCACCCTCAATCTCTTTGTTGAATGCCTGCAACCGCCAACCTGTCATTAGCCCAGGCCTGCCCAGACTTCAATCCAATAGATGTTCGGAAACCAGCTTCTGCCTTCTTATCGCTCTATAACATTAAGATGGATATAACCCTAACAACGAGTACCTTTTTTTCCATTTCCCCACTTCATGCCATAAAAACATACAAGTCACTCTAATTGCCTTTTACTTGCCTTTTACTTATCATTTACCCGTATTTGCAAAGCACATGAGGAGACGGAATGCCAGAATCAAACCCTTTAGATCTTCTTTACTCTCTGATTGGATATCCTAACGAAACCGAGTGGATAGAGTTCAAAGAGGGCAATTCCGACCCTTTGCAAATTGGTCGAGACATATCAGCCCTGGCTAACTCCGCCACCTATTTTGGTCGCGATATGGCATACAAAATTTGGGGAGTGAACGATGCGGACCACAGCTTAAAAGGCACCCTATTCAACCCATACGACAAAAAGAAGGGTAACCAAAACCTTCTTATCTGGCTGAAAACCATGCTTTCCGCAAATGCTAATTACGATTTCACCCAATTCGAGCACCAGGGGAAACTGTTCGTTATCCTCAAGATACGCGCATCCGTCAATCAGCCTGTCTGCTTCCAACAACAAGCCTATATACGCGTTGGAAGCAGCACCACGAAACTGCCATCTGGATCATCGAAAGAAATCGAATTATGGAAAAGGCTCCAACGTTCTGATTTTGAGGGGCAAATAGCCGAAGAGAACCTTGAAAGCGCAGCAGTTTTCGAGCTTCTTAATATTCCCGCGTATTTCAGCCTGATGGGTCAAAAAATGCCGCATGATTCCGAGAAAGCCCTCATTCCCCTTTTCGAGCAAGACATGCTAAGGAGGCAGGATGATAATAAGGTTTCAATCACTAACCTTGGGGCGCTTCTTCTCGCCAACAAAATGAGCGAATTTCCCTCTTTGAGAAAAAGAGAAATTCGGGTTTTACGGTTTGCCGGCAAAGGAAACCTCGACATCCTTGAAGATAAAACATTCGGAACTGGATATGCCCTCGCGCTGCAAGAAGCTTATGCTCACATTATTTCGACAATCCCGTCAAATGAAATAACAGAAGGGGCATTCCGCAAAGTCAGGGCAATATACCCAGAGCAAGCAATACGAGAGTTACTATCGAATATTGTTGTCCATCAAGACTTGTCAGACACAGGATCGGGACCTCTAGTGGGGGTCTACGAAAACCGAATCGAATTCTCAAACCCAGGAACCACTCTTATTCCGATAAGCCGCGTCCTTAATGCGCAGCCGAAGACCAGGAACAACCAGCTTGTGAGGCTGCTACGTCTAATGGACTTATGCGAAGAAGGCGGCACAGGGTGGGATAGAGCCGTAGAGGCATGCGAAAACGCACATCTAGCAGCACCAAAGATAACAAGCGATGAGGAAATGGGCACAAAGGTAACCCTTTTCAGGGAACTCGGATACAGAAGGATGTCAAAAAAAGAAAGGATGGACGCAACCTACTGGCACGCATGTCTTGCATATGCTCAAGGAGAGGCAATGAACAACCGCTCGTTACGAGAACGGTTCGGCCTAGCTGATGAACAGAAAAACACCGTTGCAGTATCACGGCTCATAAAGGAATGCTGCAACAGCGATCTTATTAAAGAGGAAGACCCTGAAGCTGGCGCAAAATACCGCCGCTATATCCCCTTCTGGGCATAGGAATGAGGTGGCTACGGTTGTCCAACCGCGCCGCACAACCTTTATCATAGAAATGTTAGACACACGCACGCCGCGCACACCAACGAAAGGAACCGCTGTGCCCGCAATCAGCTTGCTTATACCTATCTACAACGTGGAAAAGTACCTGCGCGAATGCCTTGATTCCGTGCTGGCGCAGACCTTTACCGATTTCGAGGCCATCTGCATTAACGACGGCAGCACCGATAGCTCGCGCGCCATCGTGCAGGAATACTTGGATGCCGACAGCCGCTTCCGCGTTATAGACAAGGCAAATTCCGGCTACGGCGCTTCCATGAACCAGGGCCTTGATGCTGCAGCGGGCGAATACGTGGCCATCTTGGAATCTGACGATGCTTTCACACCCGATGCACTTGAAGTGCTTCACGGCTTGGCAACCGAATACGATGCGCAGGCGGTTAAGGCCGATTTCTGGTTTTACTGGAGCAAAAATGAAAAGCTTGAGCCGTGCCACGTTATAAGTGAAGGTCTGTGCGGAAGGTTGGTTAACCCGCAAAAGGAATTCGAGCCGTTTTACGCCAAGCCCTCTATTTGGTCGGGCATGTACAACCGCAAATTCCTACAGGAAAACGAAGTTCGGTTCCTGGAAACGCCCGGCGCATCGTATCAGGACGCGGGCTTCGCCTTCAAAGTATGGGCATCGGCCGAGCGCACCGCGTTTAGCGACACGCAAATTTTGAGGTACCGCCAAGACAACGAAGCCTCTTCGGTCAATTCGCCAGGCAAGGTGTACTGCGTGTGCGACGAATATGCCGAGATGCAGCGTTGGCTGGATGCTCGCCCCGAAAAGCACCACCTGCAGGGTGTGTTGGAGTGCATGAAATTCAACAGCTACCTGTGGAATTACGACCGTCTGTCCGAAGAATTGCGTGCAGAATTCTTGCAACGTGCAGCAACAGAACTGAAGGCAGATTTGAATACGGGGCGCATTGACCTGGCATTATTCGAGCCGTGGGCTGAAGCCGACTTGCGCGCATTGATTCAAAACCCGCAAACCTTTGCAAAATGCCGCACTGAGTATGCCGCGCCAGGAAAATTGAACACTTTCAAGCACTACTACAGCATTGGCGGGTTGCCGCTTATTGCCAAGCTGCTGAAAAACAAGGTGGCAAAGTAATGACGGCGCAGAAGGAACATCAGACCGCCACGGCACCCGCAGCAGCCCAGGGGTCAGCGCTCAACGGCGAAGGCCAAGGCTCGGATGCTATCGCCAAACCCGGCAATGCTGCAGCAGCCTCTGCCCCCGCAAATTCTTCCGACCTTGCCACCAATGCCGACGCTCATGACAAGGCAGCGCCTACCGTAGCAAGGGCAGAGGGCGCACCCCAGCGCCCCACTCTTTCGATAATCGTCCCCGTATACAACGTGGAAGATTACTTGGACGCCTGCCTTGATTCGCTGCAAGCGCAAACTTTTACGGACATCGAAATGGTATGCGTGAACGATGGGAGCCCCGATGGGTCGCGCGATATCCTGGCAAAAAGTCGGAACCAAGACCCACGCATCGTTATCGTAGACAAGCCCAACGGCGGGCTTTCGTCCGCCCGTAACGCTGGCATCAACGCTGCCCGCGGTACGTATATCGGGTTTCTGGATGCAGACGACCGCTTCGCCGCCAATGCCTGTCAGCGCATTGTGGAAACGTTTGCCGAAACCGACGCCGATGTGGTTACCTTTGGCGGCTACTGCAACCCCGCAGAGGCCGCAACGCCCTGGATTACGCTGAAGCTAAGCCCACGTGATGTGGTATACGACGGTTTTTCGCCCGACCTGATGTTCAAGGAGCAAAGCACCCCGTACATCCGCACTGCATGCCGCAAAGCGTTCTTGGACGAAAACGACATCCGCTTTGAAGAGGCGCTGCCCTTTGGCGAAGACCAGGTGTTCTTCTTCGATATTTACCCCAATTCAAAGAAAACGGCGCTGATCAGCGACAAGCTGTACGAGTACCGTATTGAACGCGAAGGGTCGCTTACCTCAAAGACCAACGACGACCTAGAGGCAAAAAGCCGCAAACATCTGCCCATGACCAAGCGCATTTTCAGCGCCTGGAAGAAGCGTTTCGGGTTAGAGGAATACAGCAGCGAAATTGTAAGCTGGTCCATCGAGTTCGTATTGTACGGGCTATTCTGCCTGCCAGAAAACGTGCGCAACGAGCTGCTGCCCAAATAC
Organism: uncultured Eggerthella sp.; assembly: GCA_958431815.1. Classification (GTDB taxonomy): domain Bacteria; phylum Actinomycetota; class Coriobacteriia; order Coriobacteriales; family Eggerthellaceae; genus Anaerotardibacter. The sequence goes on from CAUASB010000003.1 coordinate 187,537, forward strand.
ACCCAAATCTTCCGCGAATTCTGGGGGAATAGCGGCATCGACAAATTGCAGCTGAAGAAGCACGACCACAAGCTGCTGGAAACCGCCTTGAGCGGCAAACCCGTAAGCAACGCCCAAGCCCTACGCCTACGAGCCGGCTGGTTCCTGGAAAAGTACGGTGCTAAGGCTGTTGTGGGCAAGGTGTTGGGGATGAATTAAAAAGCGGGAAAGCGAATCGCCTTCCCGCTCCTCCGAGATCCATTCAGTCGTCTTTTTCCATACCTTCGAGAACACTTCCTGGATCAATGGCAGGAAGAACTAAAAGCCCCGTTGACGAATGGCGAGATGCAGACTCTATCATGTCTCGAATTTTGCCCCAAACGAACGTTACGCCGTTCATCGCCAATGCATTACGAATTGCGCTTTCTTCTGCTGCGGCTTCAGGGCAAACAACAAGTCCGCCCATTTTGCACTCAATGCGAACGTCAGGTTCGGTATCTTCCTCGGAAGCCGTTATCATCCACGTTAAATCAATGGAGCAATCGCATACCACCAAATTATCCTGTTTACTAAATGAATTATTCACACGAGCGGTTAACTGACTTTCCCCTCCAACAAGCTCTCCATTGCCAAGATTGAGCTCAGTAGCCCGCTCCGCATCGAACAGGAAACGAATCACCCTTGATTCCCCATATTGAATAGGAGATACTCTCATGCTCATGCGGCTGCAACCTCCAATTCACCAGATAAATTGACGTTTTTTGCCCCTGAAAACGCTGTTGAAGCTTTCCCGCTAAATTCCGCTACCGGGACCGATGAGGAAAAATTGCCAAAGCTTAAATCACTAATCACTGTTGTAATCTCAGAACCGCAACTGTTAGTCTTTTCAAGCTCAAAAGACATATTCACGTCCAAAGCAAGTTCAAACTGGGCAATAGTTTCTAATGTCATATTGGGCTGCGTGTTCAAAAGATTGGAAAGTCTTGACTGGCTGACGCCCATCTTTTCAGCAAGATCCTTTTTGCTGAGCCCTTGGCGATCCATTTCCTTCACAAACAAATACGCAAGGTCCAAAGCATGCTCGTACGCCCTTGTATTAGGTGTTTCGTTTTCTTTAAGAAAATTAGAGAGATCCATCTTCTTATTCTCTTCCGTCAATAC
>CAUASB010000004.1 GCA_958431815.1 uncultured Eggerthella sp.
TGGCGCCGGAATACGCAGCATACGGATCGGTATCGGCGGAAGAAAGCACGCGACAGGTGAAGGTGGAATTGTTGCCGCCGCCATGTTCTGCATGCAGGCACATCATGATGTCGAGCATGCGCGCCTCCTCAGGAGTGAACTCGCGGTTGGGGCGCAACATGGAAAGGATGGTTTCGGACGTGGACTGCCCCGGGATGAAGCGATGCATGATCATCGATTCGCCGTAGAACGCGCAGCGCTTGGCGTAGTGCGCCAACACCATGATGCGCGGTAGGCGCGAAAGAAGCGAAATGGCCGTGCTGATCTCGTGCTCGAAAGAGCGGTCTTCCGCCTTCGGGTCGTCGGCGTACAGCATCAGAACCGAACGCTGCAGAAGGTTCATGATGTTACGGGAAGGCGTGCTCATGATCTTCGAAGCCGTAAAGCCATCGGGCAGGCTGCGCTGGGAATCGAGCGCTTCCACGAACACGTCAAGCTGGTCTTTCGTGGGCAAGTCGCCCATCAGAAGCAGGTAGGCAATTTCCTCGAACCCGCGGCGCTTTGTTGCGTCGCCTCCGATAAGATCGTAGATGCTGTAACCACGGAAGGTGAGCTTGCCTTCGTCGGGCACCTTATCGCCTTCGTTCATCAGGTAGCCATGAACGTTTGCGATGTTGGTTACGCCCGCAATAACACCCGAACCGTCGCTGTTGCGCAAGCCGCGCTTCACGGGGTAACACTCGTAGAGCTCTGGGTCGATAGCGTTGATTTTCAGGATATTGTCGTACAGGGAAAGCTTATGGTCTTCCATGGGTGTTCCTTTCACTACCAGATTCAAAGTCTACACCCCCATAGGGCAACAAAATTACCGTTTAGGCGAACGATAACCTAATTGAAACAAACGGTTTCTGTTATGCAACAAATTGTATTGGTAGTGGTGTTTATCGAAAGGCAACGCCAATGGCACTCCGTCGACAACCACTATTGCGTTGCGCAATACCTTACCCTGCCATATAGACATTCGCGATGTTAGAATTCAAGTAGTTGCAAACGTGTTCAAATACGTTGCAGCAGCTAACGTTCCTTTGCGCAGGCCATCGCCTAAGCGCAAAGCACTCGTTCGTTCAAGGAGAGAGAACAACCATGACGCAAGATATCAATGGCGCGACACGCCTTATCTGCCTGTTCGGCGACCCCGTTGCCCACAGCAAATCGCCCCACCTTCACAACCGCGCGTTCGAACGCGCCGGCCTGAACTACGCGTACATGGCGTTCCGCGTTCCCGGCGAAGACATGAAGCAGGCAACCGACGCCATTCGCCTGCTGAACATGCGCGGCTGCAACCTTACCATGCCTAACAAAATCGCCGTTATCCCGTACCTCGACAAGCTCGACCCTGCTGCTGAAATCGTAGGCGCTGTAAACACCGTGGTAAACGAAGACGGCGTGCTTACCGGCTACAACACCGACGGCTACGGCTTCATGAAGTCGTTCGCAGAGCACGGCGTTGACGTCAAGGGCAAGAAAATGGTGCAGATGGGCATGGGCGGCGCCGGCACCGCAATCGCCGCACAGGCCGCGCTTGACGGCGTGGGCGAAATCGTGGTGTTCAGTCCCAGCACCGGCAAGTCGTGGAACCGCGTAGCTGAAGAGGTTGCCATCGTTGCCGAGAAAACCGGCTGCAAAATCAGCCGCCACGACGCCAACGACTTGGACGACCTGCGCGCCCAACTGGCCGACGCCGACCTGCTTGCCAACGCCACCCCTATCGGCATGGGCAAGCTCGAAGGTCAGTCGCCCATTCCCGATGCAACGTATCTGCATCCTGGCCTTGCCATTCAAGACGCCATCTACCAGCCGGCCGAAACCGCGCTGCTGAAGATGGGCAAGGAGGCAGGCTGCACCACCATCAACGGTGAGGGCATGCTCTTCTTCCAGGGCGCACGCGCCTTCGAAATTTGGACGGGTGTTGAATTCCCGCTTTCACCTGACGAGGCATAACGGCCCAACGGGGAGTACACTTAAACGGCGGCCATGCAGGGGATGCGTGACCGCCGTTTTCTTGTTTTTGAAGGGGTCGGGTGCGCGCACCACGCGTTTGACGCCCGCATCAAGGCAGCAGGAGGGCCGCCATGAGTTGGCAAGAAGAATACGAGCGCAAGCAAATAAGCGTTAGCCAAGTGTTCGAAGACCATCTAACCGGTAACCAGAAGATATACACGGGCGGACTGCATGTTCCTGCCACCATCATCAACGAGCTGATAGCGCGCGTCGGAAAAGGCGAGCTTTCGGGAATAGACCTGTACGGCAACTGGATGAACGGCGACATTACGTTTGCCGGGCTTGACGTAAGCCCGCAGCAGTTTCGCTACCACACGTACTTCGCTGGCCCCAACGAGCGCACGGGGTTTGCCAGCGGATCGAAATGCGTTGCACACATTCCCGTGCATTTCTCCGACACCAATCGCATGCTGGAGGAAATCGGGTTGGACTATGCCGTGGTTCAGATGACGCCGCCCGATGCCCAGGGCAACTGCAACATTGGCCCGCTAGGGTTTGAGCAGGGTGCCTTGCGCGGAGCCAAGCACATCATCGCGCAGATAAACCCGCGTCTCCCCCGCGTGTTCGGCGACTCCCACAACTACCACGTAAGCACGATTGATGCCTTCGTGCTGCAAGAAGAAGCGCTTGAAGACGCGCCCGTTCCTGCGCCTACGCCCGAAGAGGAAAAGGTGGCGGAGCTCATCGTAGACCGCGTGAACGACGGAGACACCATCCAGCTGGGCATCGGCGGCATCATCAACGCCATTGCCGCCGGGCTGGAAAGCAAACAGCATCTGGGGTGCTTCACGGAAATGTTCTCAGATGCCTTCGTTTCGCTGCAGCAGAAGGGCATCATCGACAACTCGCGCAAATCGTTCATGCCCGGCGTTTCCGTTGCCGGCTATTCCACGGGCACCCAGCGCCTGTACGATTTCATCAACGAAAACCCCAGCATGTACTATTGCTCGTACGACACGGTATGCAACCCTACCGTCATTGCAAAGAACGACAACTTGGTTTCGGTGAACACCGCAGTGAGCATCGATTTAACCGGACAGGTATGCGCCGAAAGCATTGGCCCGCGTCAGTATTCCGCAAGCGGCGGACAGTTCGACTTCGTCCGCGGCGTAAAGCATTCGAAGGACGGGCGTGGCTTCATCGCCGTTACCAGTGTGGCTCACACCAAGAAGGGGCCCGTATCGAAAATCGTGCCGACGTTGGCACCTGGAAGCGCGGTTACCTCGCTGCGTAACGACGTGCAGTACATCGTTACCGAGTACGGCGTGGCCGATTTGCGATGGGCCGACATCCCCACCCGCGCCCAACGGCTTATCGATATCGCTCATCCCGATTTCCGCGATGAGCTTACCGCCGAAGCAAAAAAGCTGGGCTTCTTGTACTAGAGCGGCGTCGAAAGCTGGCTTCGGCCAAAACCAGCACCAAAAGCAATCATATGGCCAGGCAGCCAGCATGCGATCGAGCAACGAGAATGCTGCCCGACCTCTTTTTTCTGCCGCAAAACCAGAGAAACGCCTCTTCTTGGCAAAATAATCGACTTAAGAATGATTGCCGAGCTCGTTACGCCCATAAAACGAAAAGTTAGGCAACAATACTATTGAAATCGTTGCTTAACTTGGCTAATCGGCAGCTTAGTCGCAGCACGAGTCGTTCACAAGTCGATTATTTTGCCAAACAGAAGCCCTTTTCTGGTTTTGAGCAGAAACATGCAGCCAGATAACGGCCTTTTGCGGGTTTGGACGAAAAAAGCGCAGCCAGGTAACGCCTTTTACGGGTTTGGGCAGAAAGAGCACGACCAGATAGTACTTTTTGCAACTTCGGAGGGCAACCATCAAGAACCCCCTGGTTTGGGCAGAAAATGCACGACTGCCAAACGCACCGTGGCCTCAGGAGAAAAACATCATGCCAAGGCCCGCTTTCGGCTCTACGAGGAGCTTCCAATACACGCGAAACGCGCCGCGTGCGCTCCCGCTATGCCTTTTTGCGGTTTTCGGGCTGCAGGATAAGAACGGCGGCGATAACAGAAACCACGGCGAAAAGCGCGCCGATCGGACCCGCCCACACAAAGCCCGGGCCCGATGCCACCACGCCGCCTACGAACGAGCCGGTGGCGATGCCCAAGTCGGACGAGGTGGGCATAACGGCCGATGCCAGCGTAAGCGCCTTCGGGTAGTCCTTCGCGGAAGTCTGCAACAAGAACGTTTGCAGCGGAGCATTCATGTGGTAAATGAACACGCCGGTAAGCACCACGTTCACAACGGCAAATGCTGTATTGCCCGAAGCCAGGCTGGGACCAAGCATCAAAAGCACCAGGGCCTGCAACCCGAACATGATCGGCATCTTGGCCAGGCCATAGTGCTGAGCAATGGATCCGCTGCCAAGGTTCGAAACGATGGTGGCAGCGCCGTAGAAGAACAGCACGATGCTTACCATCCACACCGAAAGGCCCACGCCGTCTTCCAAAATGGGCGTTACGTACACGTAGAACACGTACGTGGCAGCCATGCCGAAGCCCTTCATAACCAGCACCAGCACAATACGACGGTCTTTCAGGATAACCAGCTGGTCGCGTACACGCGAAGAAACGTCGGTCGAACCGGAACGCGGCACCGAAACCAGCAGCAAAACGGTGACGATAAGGGCAACCGCCTCTACCGCGATGAACGCCGCCTTGATGCCGAACGCATCGGAAAGCAACGTACCGATAGGCGTACCCAGGACGCTTGCCACGGAAAAGCCTGCATACACGAACGAAATGATGCGCGCCGACTTTTCGCGGGGCACGATATCGTTGATGAACGTCATAACCGTGGAAAGCAGTACACCCGAAACCACCGCGGTAAGGATGCGCGCCACCAGCAACGTTTCATAGGTAGGAGCGATTATGGCAAGAATATTGCCGGCGTTGAACACCGCCAAAAACGTAACGAACAGGGGGAAGCGGCGAAAACGGCCCGTGGAAAGAACAATGATAGGAGTCGAAATCGCATACGAAATGGCAAAGAACCCGACCAGATTGCCAGCCGAAGCCAGGGAAATGCCGTACTCTTCCGAAATATCCGGCGTGATGCCGATAACGATGAACTCCGCGAAACCCAGGGCAAAGCCCACGATTACCAAAGCCATGGTTGCAAGCTTGGTGCGTGCTGCGCTTTCTGCCACGAATGCCTTCCTTCTTTTTGAGGCGCTGTTGCAGCGCCCTTACTTTAATAATGCTTAATTAGCATTACTTTGTTGAGATTTTTCAACAGTACCAAAGTATAAAGAAACGCAATAGCGCAAAAGAAGGAAACCAAGCTTTAGTTTGGAAAGCATGCGCTAAGTCAAATGCAAGCAATTCAAGACCGCTTACAGATGATGTTGGCCCGTGCCTATCTAAACCTGCCTTGCCGCATGGTGGCAGCGCCCTTCAGGATCTGCCAGCAAAAAACTTGTCAATTCACTCGAAGGCACTTTGCGGCTAATATCCGCAGTTCATAGACAAAAAAGGATACAATGCGCAAAGCAGTGTTCGCCAATTCTGCGGGTGATGCTCCTATCGGAAAGGAGCTCGCAATGGAATTAGTCTTCTTCACAGCTGCTTGCTGCACTATTCTTGGCTTTGCCTTGAACGTCAAAGATCGAATTCAACGCAGGATGAAACGGAGAAAAAAGATGATGCGTGGGAAAAGGAAAACCGGGCGCAAGGCCCGGCTCTAAAAACCAGCATCACCCGTAGCTAATCGTGTTCCAGCAGGTTAGTTCGGCGGGCGCTGCTTGTGGCTTTATTGTATCACAAGCACCTTTGCAGCTTCGCTCGCTTAATAGGGAAACGTATTTCGAAGGTCAGCGTACTCGGTTTCGTTGCCGAAAAGCAAGGCGACTACCAATGCGGAACCGACTGGAACAAGCCCCACCCGTCTACCAAATTCAAGCAACGAGACGCGCTCTCCATCCTACAACCCCCCGCTTTTGAGCTATGACCCGCCATCAGGAAAAACGCAGGCATCCAGGATGCGCCATCCCATAAATCAGATTCTCTTCCCCAATTTCTTCCCCAAAATGCCGAAAAGTCTTCCCCAAGAAGCAAAAAGGCCAGCCGCATAGGCGACTGACCTGCAAATTCGATGGAGCCAACGGCCGGACTCGAACCGGCGACCCACGCATTACGAATGCGTTGCTCTACCAACTGAGCCACGTTGGCACTCCCGACGCTAAAAACAAGCGCCAGAGAAGTATACGCAACGAATCGCTTTTGCGCAAGTGCCAACTTGCTGCCCGCGGTAAAATTGCCGTTCGTCTGCGAAGTTGCAACGGTTTCGCCACAACCCCGCCCCCGTTTGTGCCTTATTTCTGGTTAGATAGGGTATACACAGGAAGTTTGCAGGCAATTGGCGCATACTTTCTCGCGCTGATATGCGCACAAACCGCGCGCTCGAGCAGGCGGCAACGACGCCAACCGCGACAAGAACCACGAAGCAACAAAAAGGAGGCAGCATGATAACCACCAAGTGCGATGAAAACGCAAATCGCCCTTTGGTCATCATCACGTACGCCTCCGTTGGCTCGGGTCATCGCAGCGCCGCACAGGCAACCGCCCAGGCGCTGGAAGACTTACGCGGCAAGCACCCCGCCCTGCCCGAAGACGTTGAAATTGCCGTGCTGGACATCCTGGACTTCGGCTACATCAAATTCGACGGCGACAAAACCGCCAACGTAACCGTTTCCTTCAACTGGCTCTACGACATCACCTGGCACCGCACCTTCACCGGCCGCCTTCTGTGGGGCGGCGGCTACGCGTGGTCGCCGTTCATGTTCGCGCCTTTCACCAAAATCGTTAAGAAGCGCAAGCCCATTGCCATCCTGGCAACGCACATCGTTGCGGCCAACGCTTCAGTTGCCGCAAAGATGGTTACCGGGCAGACGTTCCCTGTAACCTGCATCCCCACCGATTACGGCGCCGAAGGGCTTTGGCCGCACCTTGACTGCGACCTGTTCTGCGCCGCCGACGAAACCATGGTGAAAGAGCTTACGCCCCGCAAGGTGCCCGAAAGCCACATCAAGGTAACGGGCATTCCTGTGCGCAAGGGCTTTTCCGAACCCATCGACCGCGACCAAGTGCTTAACCAGTTCGGACTGCCGCACGACAAGATGATTGTCATGGTCATGGCAGGCGCGCGTCACTCCGAGCCCTACATCCCGTTCCGCGAAATCGTGAACAAAGTAGTGCCGCTGCTTTCCGATTTCCCCAACATGCACTTCGCCTTCTTGGCGGGTGCCGATAAGGAATATGCCAACGGCCTGAAGGGCTTCTTCAAGGAACGCGCCATCACGAACGTTTCCGTATACAACTACATCGAGCGTATCCCCCAGCTTATGGAAGCAAGCGATATGATCATCGCGAAGTCGGGCGGCCTGGCCACCACCGAATGCCTGTGCGCACGCCTGCCGCTTATCCTGGTTGGCAAGTCGTACGGGCAGGAACGCGCAAATACATGGACGGTTACCAAGGCCGGTGCCGCCGTTACAGCGGAAACCGCCGATGAGCTGGTGAAACGTTTGCAGCAGATCCATAAAAACCCCGATCAGCTGAAAACCATGCTCAGCGGCGGCGAATCACTGCGCCGCCCCAACGCCGCGCACGATGCCGCCGTTGCCACGCTCGATTTGGTGGGCACGCTTCCCGCACCGAAGAAGCATCTGCTGAAGCTGTATTGGGGGGAAAAGCCCTATCGCGTTCGCTAACCGCCTGCGCCGAAACGCAGCCGGCTTTACTTGCCGAACAAGCCTCCGAACAGGCCCTTCTTCTGCACTTCTTCAGACGTTACGCCCTTCACCTCGTAGCCAGTAGCCCCAATAACCTTACGCAGCTGCGCTTCGTCAAGCGGTGCCTCCGATTCGATTACCGTACGGCCCTTGCCATGCGAAGAGGAAACCTTCTTCACCTTGAAGTTGTTGCGCACTGCGTCGTTCACGTGCGATTCGCACATGCCGCACATCATGCCGTCGATATCCACAACCGTCCTGTACATATGCCAAGCCTTTCTTGAACGCGGGAACCTCGAAGCGATGCCTGAAAGTTCACCTTATCTAACAAAGACAGGGTACACCTTGAACTGCACTCGTTTCAAAGCGGGACTCGAACAAGAATCCATTCGAAGCAGCCTATTCCGCTTCGCGCTTGCCGGCGAACTGCATGCGATAGTAGCGGTCGTAGATGCCGTGCTGGGCACGCAGCTCTTCGTGCGTGCCCACTTCCACCACACGCCCACCGTCTACCACGGCAATGAAATTGGCATTGCGAATGGTGGAAAGACGATGCGCAATAACCAGCGTGGTGCGGTTTTCGCTCAAGCGCTCAAGGGAGGCCTGCACGCGCTCTTCGCTTTCGTTGTCGAGCGCACTGGTAGCCTCGTCCAACACCAAAATGTGCGGGTTGCGCAGGAACACGCGCGCAATGGCGATGCGCTGCTTCTGCCCACCCGAAAGACGCGTGCCGCGCTCGCCCACGAACGTGTCGTAGCCTTCTTCCAAGCCTTCGATGAACTCGTGGATGTTCGCCTGACGTGCCGCCCATTCGATGCGTTCCTGCGAAGCAGACGGGTCGCCGTACAGGATGTTCTCGCGGATGGTTCCCTCGAACAGGTACACGTCCTGCTGCACGATACCCACCTGCGCGCGCAGCGATTCGAGCGTGGCATCGCGCACATCGACGCCCGCAATTTTCACCGACCCGGAATCCACGTCGTAGAAACGCGGCAGCAGCGAACAAGTGGTTGTCTTGCCGCCGCCCGAAGGCCCTACCAGCGCCACCGTGGAACCAGCGGGCACTTCCAGGTTCAGCCCGCGCAGCACTTCTTTGCCATCCACGTAGGAAAAGTGCACGTCGGAATAGCTGATGGCGGGCGCCGCGTCTTCGCCGACCACTGTGGCAAGATCGATGGCATTAGGCTTGTTTTCCACGCCCGGGCGTTCTGCCAGCGTTTCCACGAAGCGGCGGAAACCCGCATAGCCCTTCTGGAACGTTTCCGTGAAGTTGATCAGCAGCTCCACCGGTGCAATGAAAATGCCGATGTACAGCGCATACATGACCATATCGGCAGGGTCCAAAACACCCTGCGCCACAAACAGCCCGCCGCCCACGATGGTTGCCGTGTACAGCGCGCCGGTGAAGAAGCTCGAAGCCATCTGGAACTGGCCCATGAAGCGATACGAAAGCTCCTTCGTTTCGATGAACTCTTCGTTGGCGTGGCCGAACTTGTCGATCTCGATATGCTCGTTGCCGAAGCCCTTCACCACACGGATGCCGCCCAACGAATCCTGCAAGCGCGCATTCAGGCCCGCCATGCGCACACGGTTCTGGCGGAAAATGGTGCGCTTACGGTAGTTGGCAACGAACGCGTACGTGGCCATAACAGCCGTTACCGCCAGCATCACCAGCGTCAACGGCACGTTGATGAACATCAGCAGCACAAACGAGCCCACGATTTTCAGCGCGGCAATGAACAGGTTCTCGGGGCCGTGATGCGCCACTTCGGAAATATCGAACAGGTCGGTTACCAGCTTCGACATCATTTCGCCGGTGTTGTTGCGATCGTAGTAGGAAAAGCTTAGGCGCTGGTACTGCTGGAACAGGTCCATGCGCATGTGCGCTTCCATGCGGGCACCCATGATGTGGCCCCAGCAGGAAATGAAGTACTGGCACAGGCTGCGCACCACGTACAGCGCCACCAGCCCGACGGCAACCCATGGCAGCACGCCCATAATGGCATCGCGTGCGTTAACGAAGAAGTCGCGCACGAAGAAGTTCAGGATCTGAGGAAACGCCAAGTCGATGGCAGCAAGCAGCGTGGCACACACCAAGTCGGCAACGAACAGAAACGTGAACGGCTTGTAGTAGCTCACGAACTTTTTCGCCACAACCTTGAAAGGCACTTCCTGCTTTTCCTCTGTTTCGCTCAAAACGCGCTTCCTTTCGTTGCTTGCCCGATGGCAAAAAGGGGACTGCCCCTTTTTTTCAATGCGCCAAGTCTAGCGCAAACCGCCGCCCGCCGAATACGGGTTTGCCCCGCTCCGCAGCCAAAACATGCCGCTCAAACGAACGCGTAAACAAGTACTATGTATATTCGCTGACTTTCTGACAAAACAGTGTAGGCGGGCACAAAACCGCTTGACTTGCCTGGCCAGCGATTTACAATCCGCCTTAATCCTAGTAATCATATAGGTTTTATAGAAAGGACTTGCGTTGAACTTCGACGCCATGGCGCAATACCTTCCTCTGTACGAGGATGCGGCGCTGCTGACGTTGAGCATCGGTTGGATCGGCATCGCCGGCTCCATCATCATCGGCCTTATCGTGGCGATGATCGTGCACTTCCGCATACCGGTGCTTCGCCAGCTTTGCCGCGTGTACATCGAGCTGTTCCGCAACACGCCGTTGCTTATCCAGCTGTTCTTCTTCTACTTTGGCCTGCCCCGCATGGGCATTGCCATCACACCCGAAGTGTGCGGCATGTTCGGCCTGGCGCTGCACGGCGGTGCCTACATGGCCGAATCGTTCCGCGCGGGCCTGGAAAACGTAGAGCCCATCCAGCGCGAAAGCGCCATCAGCCTGGGGCTTTCGAAGCTGCAAACCATGCGCTACGTGGTTTTGCCGCAAGCGGTATCGCTCAGCTTCCCTTCGTTTGTGGCCAACGTCATCTTCCTGCTGAAGGAAACCAGCGTGTTTTCCGCCATCAGCCTGATGGACCTGATGTTCGTCACGAAAGACCTGATGGGCCTGTACTACAAAACCACCGAGTGCCTGGTAATGCTGGTGGTGTTCTACCTTATTATCCTGGTGCCGGTTTCCGTTGCCGGAACGTACATCGAAAGGAGGTTGCGCCATGGAAGCTTTGGGGCTTGATGTTCTGTTCATGGGCTCTAACGCCGCACGCCTTCTGCAAGGCCTGTGGGTAGCCGTCCAAATCAGCGCAATCTCGGTTGTGCTGAGCATTATCCTTGGCATGCTGTTCGGCATCTTCATGACGTGGAAAAACCCTGTTGCCAAGGTTATCTCGCGCCTGTACCTGGAAATCGTGCGCATTATGCCGCAGCTGGTTCTGCTCTACATCGTGTTCTTCGGCGCCACGCGCGTTATGGGCATCAACATTTCGGCGGAGCTTTCGTCCATCATCGTGTTCGTGTTCTGGGGCACCGGCGAAATGGGCGATTTGGTGCGCGGCGCGCTTACCAGCATCCCCAAGCAGCAGTACGAAAGCGCAGAAGCACTGGGGCTTTCCAAGGCGCAGCTGTACCGCTACGTCATCATCCCGCAGGCAATCCGCCGCCTTATCCCCTCTTCCATCAACCTGATTACCCGCATGATCAAAACCACCAGCTTGCTTTTGATGATCGGCGTTATCGAAATGATGAAAGTCGGTCAGCAGATCATCGAAGCCAACCGCATGACCTCGCCCAATGCCGTGTTCGGCATCTATGGCACCATCATGCTTCTGTACTTCATAATCTGCTGGCCCATCAGCATGCTGGCAAACCACCTCGAGAAGAAATGGAACTAAGCAATGAGCGATACCGCCCTGCTCTCCATTGAGCATCTGAAGAAAGCCTACGGCGACAACGTAGTGCTGAAAGACATCAGCCTTACCGTCAAGCGCGGCGAGGTTATCGCGATCATCGGTCCTTCGGGCTGCGGCAAGTCTACCTTCCTGCGCTGCATCAACGCGCTGGAACCCATCCAGGGCGGCACCATCAAGGTGGAAGGCAAGGAAGTAAGCAGCACCGAAAAAGATCTTACCGAGCTGCGCCAAAAGGTGGGCATGGTGTTCCAGAGCTACGATTTGTTCCCCCACATGACGGTGCTCGACAACATTACGCTGGCGCCCACCAAGGTGAAGAAGGTGCCGAAGGCGGAAGCGGAGGAAACCGCACGTGCACTGCTGAAGCGCGTGGGCCTTACCGACAAGGAGAAAAGCTATCCGCGCGAGCTTTCCGGTGGCCAAAAGCAGCGCGTTGCCATTGCCCGCGCCCTGGCAATGGAGCCTGAAGTACTGCTGCTTGACGAAGTTACCGCCGCGCTCGACCCCGAAATGGTACGCGAAGTGCTGGACGTTATCCTGGGCCTTGCGCAAGAGGGCAAGACAATGCTCATCGTTACCCACGAAATGCAGTTCGCCCGCGCCGTTGCCGACCGCGTGCTGTTCTTCGATGGCGGCGAGATTGTGGAGCAGGATATCCCCGAGCGTTTCTTCGCCAACCCGCAAACCGAACGCGCCAAGAAGTTCCTTCACACGTTCGAGTTCGACGCCGTTCGCCAACACGAAGCCTAAAGAAGAGCCCCGCCTGGGGCTCTTCTTATACCCGCCAAAAGGGACTGTCCCTCTTGGTCGCCTGCACTCCCGATTAGCTCGGTTTGCTTTCGCGAACGGAGCCCTCGGTTGAAACGGGGCATACTGCGAAGCAGAGCACCCCGTCCCAGCCCCAAACAGCCAAAAGGGACTGTCCCTTTTGGCTGTTTGGGGCTCTTTTTACACCTTAAAACCTACCATTCACATAGGCAAACAGGCTAATTCCCTTAATCCTATTGACTTTGTAGGATATACGCGGTTTACTTCCATCAATCAAAAGAAGCCCCGCGCGTACGGGGCGTAGAAGTAAGGAGAAAGACATGACCCAGACGAAACGCACCTGGAAACTCGTCGCTGTGCTTATTGCAGCCCTGGCTCTTGCCGGAGCCTTGCTTGCCGGCTGCTCTTCCAACAGCAACGATTCCTTGAGCAATTCGAACGCCGGGTACCGCACCCTTGACCAGATCAAGGACAGCGGCAAAATCACCATCGGCGTTTTCAGCGACAAGAGCCCCTTCGGCTATGTTGACGAAAACGGCACCTATCAGGGCTACGACATCGAGCTTGCCAACCGCCTTGGCCAGGACCTGGGCGTAGACGTTGAACTGGTTTCCACCGAAGCCGCCAACCGCGTTGAGTATCTGCAAACCGGCAAGGTAGACGTTATCCTGGCAAACTTCACCGTTACCCCCGAGCGTGCTGAAGCCGTAGACTTCGCCGATCCGTACATGAACGTTGCGCTTGGCGTTGTTTCCCATAAGGACAACGTGGTAACCGACCTTTCCCAGATTGGCAGCCGCCCGGTAATCGTTATTTCCGGCACCACGGCTGAAACGTACCTCACCGAGCACAACAAGGACCTTGACCTGGAAAAGTACGACACCTACGCTGCCGCCAAGACCGCATTCGAGAACAACCCCAACGCGGTATGGGCTAACGACAACACCGAGGTTATCGCCTTCGCCAAGCAGGGCGGCTCCGAGTACGTGGTGGGCATCGACCAGCTGGGCAACGCCGACACCATCGCACCTGCTGTGACCAAGGGCAACGAAAGCCTGCTGAACTGGATCAACGAAGACCTGAAGAACCTTGGTTCTGAGAACTTCTTCCACAAGGACTACGAGAAGACCTTGGCCGACACCTACGGCACCGACTACGAGAACACCCTGGTAGTGGAGCCTGGTCAAGACAAGTAACAGCCGGAACAGACTCGCATAGCGAAACTTGAAGGGGACCCACAGGGGTCCCCTTCTTTTGCTTTCAGGCAAAACATTCACGAGAGAGGCGCCACAAAAACCCGTACCCCACTCATCGTAGTCCGAGCAGCGCTGCCTCGCACAAAGCGTTATGACGCTGCGCGGGGCTCTGATTTACTAGCGCATACCCAGGCACACTGAACGCCATCACGGGCATCTTATGCGGCAAAAAAGAGAAGGGCCCGTAAGGCCCTTCTCTTTTTCAAGCCCATTTCATCGGACGTAACAGCGAGCGGGCGCATCCTGCGCAGCTTTACTGAGCAGGATTGCATAGGCCTTCGCGCCATGCCTGCCCTCTTGAAATTTCCCTGTGCCGCCAGAAGCCCGCGCAGCGTCGTTGCGCCTCTTATGGACGAAGCCCCGAGCCGCCCTGAATCGTAATGGTTTCGCCGGATACGTAGGAAGCCATATCGCTTGCCAAGAACACAGCAACCGGGGCGATGTCGGTCTTAGGATCACCGAAACGGCCCAGCGGGATGCCCTTGATGGTGGCAGCGAAGGTTTCGGGGTATTCTTCCTTCCATGCTGCCAGCTGCTCGGTCATGGCAAGCGGGCAGATAACGTTGGCACGCACGCCGTCGGGGCCCCACTCGGTTGCGGCAACGCGGGTCATGCCGCGAATGCCTTCCTTGGCAGCTGCGTAGCTAGACTGGCCAGGCTTACCGAACAAGCCAGCGCCAGAGGAAAGGTTCACCACCGAGCCCTTGGTCTTCTTCAACTCGGGGAATGCATGCTTCATGTAGAAGAACGCGGCATACAGACCGGAATTGATGGCCAGGTCGAAATCTTCCTTGGAATGGTCGACCAGCTTCACGCCCGACTTGGATGCCTGAGCGTTGTTCACCACCGTGTCGATCTTGCCGAAATGGGCAACAGTCTGGGCAATAACGTTCTTCACGGCCTCTTCGTCGGAGCCTTCTGCGGCAACGTGCATAACATCCACGCCGTACTGTTCCTTCAGCTTTGCCTCGGCGTCGATCAGGCGCTGCTCGTTACGGCCCGTAATGCACAGGCGCGCGCCCTCTTCGGCGAACGCGCTGGCAATGCCGAAGCCAATGCCCTTGCCGCCACCGGTGACGATAGCTACTTTGCCTTCAAGAAGTCCCATAAGAGCCCCTTCCGTTTGTGCTTCGTTTGATGAGTTCGATGCTACAAACGGCTACGGGCGAACGGTCGATTAGCGGGTATGAGCGTAGCAATTTCTTCGGTAAGCGGTAAATCGAGCAAATTCAGCTACCGTTAACGGCAAAATTTGGCACAAGAAGGACACGCCGCCATGCCGCCCAGCGCGGTTTCGCGAAGCTCGTAGGGCAAGCTGCGGCCAACCTTGTACATGGCATCCACCACTTCGTCGAACGGGATAAGCCCATCGATGCCCGCAAGCGCCAACTGAGCTGCGGAAAGGGCGTTTACCGCCGCGCTGGCATTGCGCTTCTGGCACGGCGCTTCCACCAGGCCGCCAATCGGGTCGCATACCAGGCCCAGCATGTTTGCCAGGGCGTAGCCCGCCGCCGTAAGGCACATGCGCGGCGTGCCGCCCAGCAGCTCTACCGCGGCACTGGCCGCCATAGCCGCTGCAGAGCCGATTTCCGCCTGGCAGCCGCCCTCTGCGCCGGCAACGGTGGCGTTGCGTGCAATGATCGACCCCACGATTGCCGCATTCTTCAGTGCTTCCACCAGCTGCGCATCGCTGAAGCCGTGCACTTCCTGCAGGGAAAGCAGCACCGCCGGGATCACGCCAGCGGAACCAGCAGTAGGCGCCGCCACGATAACGCCCATGGTGGCGTTCGTTTCCAAAACCGCCACGGCATTGCGCGTGGCCAGTGCAAGAATCTGGCCCTTCACACCCGCGCCCAAATCCTCCAGTTCATGAAGCTTGGCAGCTTCGCCGCCGATAAGCCCACCCATGGAAGGGCGCGGCGCCTTCACCGGGGCCGTTGCCGAAGCACGCATCACATCAAGCGCACGCTGCAGGTACGTGTTGATGGCAGACCCCGCCACACCGCGGCTTGCCAACAGGGCGCGCTCGCGCGCTTCCGCAGCATAGCTCAACGGCACGCCGTTTTCCTCGCAGAACGCCAAAAGCTCCGATGCCGAAGCGAAATCAAGTTCTTGGAACTTCTTCAAGGCAAGCTCCGGGTCGATGTCCGATGCCGCCTCATCGGGGTTGCGATGCAAGCCATCGGCTGGGATAAAGCGCACCGAGCGAATGGAGGGAAACGCCAAAATACGATCGATCACTTCATCGGGCACCGGGTCGTCCACGTCCATGACGGTGAACGCTTCCCCGCCCTGGCGCGTGCGATGTAGCTTCGAGGTGCCGATGTTGATGCCGGCGTCGCCCAAGGTGCTGGCAATGTGCGCCAACGTACCCGGCAAGTCCTGCTGGCGCACGATCATGCTGCTGAACTCGCCAGTGATGTGCACGTCGATACCGTCGATGCTCACCAGTTCCGCCGCGCCGCCGCCGATGGAAACGCCACGCGCCGTTACCTCGTTGCCGTAGCAGTCAACCACGTGTGCTTCCACGGTGTTCGGGTGCGGGGTTTTGGTGACGGTGTCGGGCTCGAAAGTGAATTCCAGCCCCTGTTCCTTTGCCAACTCGAAGGAATTGCGCACCCGCAAATCGTCGGTGTGCAGGCCCAACATGCCCGCCACCAACGCACGGTCGGTGCCGTGCCCGTGATACGTGTGGGCAAACGAACCGAACAGCGTGAACGTTACTTCCACCGGGTCGCCATCAAGAAGGTTGCGGATCATGCTGGCAATGCGCAGCGCACCCGCCGTGTGGGAAGAAGACGGTCCCACCATAATGGGCCCAACAATATCCCTAATGCTCATCGGCTTCATGTGCGCTCCTTGCCTGTTGCAACGGCCCGCCCGCATGTGCGCGCAGCCCATGTTTGTACTTCGGCATTAGGATAGCGGCAGTGCCCGCCCGCCGTGGTACAAAACACACTTTTTAGCGCAATCGTGACATACCACGCCAAGAACGGGTGCTCCTTGGCAAATTTGATGCCTGAAATACGATACAGCTCGACTTGTACGCCCATTGGCACTCGCCAACCGGGGCTTTTGGCATCTTGAACGCCAAAAAACAGACGCCAGGCCACCTGCGCATCGTACTTTAGACGCTGTTTTTGCCTAACCGTCCCGCTGCTTCAACGAAACTTTCCTAATCCCGCATTTTCCACGTCAGAAGCAGCGCCGAATTGGCAATAACCAGCACCGACCCGCAGTTGTGCACCAATGCGCCGACCACCGGGCCCATAACGCCCGTAATGGCCAGAACGATGGCAACGAAATTGAGCGTCAGCGAAAACGTGAGGTTCAGCTTGATGATGGTCATCATGCGGCGCGAAAGTGCAACAACGTGCGGCAACGATTCAACCTCATCATTCACCAGAACGATATCGGCAGCGTCAACGGCAATGTCGCTGCCAACGCCGCCCATCGCAACGCCCACATACGCACGTTTCAGGGAAGGGGCATCGTTCACGCCGTCGCCCACCATGCACACGCATTCGCCGCGCTGCTCTATCTCTGCAATGGTGCGCAGCTTGTCTTCCGGTGTGCACTCGGCGCGCACCTCGTCCACCCCGGTAATGCGCGCAATGGCCGAAGCGGCACGGGCATCATCGCCTGTTGCCATAATGGTGCCCACATCTTGCCTGTGCAGCGCTTCAACCGTTTGAGCAGCCGTTTTGCGCACCGTGTCGGCCAACGCCACGATGCCACGGTATACGCCGTCCACCGCGATGAACGAAACAGTGCAGCCCTTACTGGAATAGGGCTTTGCCGCTTCATCGCTGAATTCCAGCACACCAAGACTGCGCATCATGCGCGCATTGCCCACCGCAACATGAGCCCCTTTCACATCGCCTTCCACGCCCAAACCTGGCTGCATTTGAAAGCTTGCGGCTTCAGCGGAACTTTGCCCAAAGCGCTTTACATAGCCCGCCGCCACCGCCTGACCAAAAGGGTGCTCGCTCTTGGCCTCGACCGCCGCTACCAAGGCGAACAGAACAGCAGCTTCGTTATCTGCGGGAAAGCCGCCGACCAAGCCTTCGCACTCGCCCTGCACCACCTTGCCAGTGCGTGCATCGGCAACAGCGACCACGCGTAGCACGCCTTCGGTAAGCGTGCCTGTTTTGTCGAACATGACGCGACGCACCTTTGCCAAACGCTCAAGCGCATCGCCCTCACGCACCAAGATGCCACGCTTGGTAACGTTGCCGATAGCAGCCATGATCGCTGTTGGCGTGGCCAGCACCAATGCGCAAGGGCAGAACACAACCAAGATGGTAACGGCGCGGATGATTTCCCCGGTAACCGCCCAGGTGATAGCAGCCGAAGCAAGCGCGATAACCACGATCCAGGTGGCCCAGCGGTCGGCCAGACGTACGATCTTCGCCTTGCCGGCGTCGGCAGATTCCACCAGGCGCACCATGCGGGAAATGGAGCTATCCTCCCCTACCTTGGTGGCGCGCATCTCGAAAGCGCCGAATTGGTTCACGGTGCCCGACTGGACCTCATCGCCCGGCTGTTTGTCTACCGGCAACGATTCGCCGGTCATGATTGATTGATCGATTGACGTGGTACCCGAAACGATAACGCCATCTACCGGTACTGTTTCGCCGGGCAGCACGCGCACCACATCATTCACCTGCACCTTTTCCGCAGGCACCACGTTTTCGGCGGCGCCGCTCACAATGCGCGCCGTACGCGGCGTGATGGAAACCAGGCGCTCGATGCCGCTGCGGGCCTTTGCCACGGTAAGGTCTTCCAGCAAGGCACCCAGCTGCATGATCACTGCAACCTCGCCCGCTGCGAAGTACTCGCCAATGGCAACCGAGGCAATAAGCGCCAGCGAAACCAGCACGTCAGCCTTGATGTCGAACTCGGTAATAAGTCCGATTGCTGCTTCGCACAAAATGGGCACGCCGCACAGCACAATGGCTATCCAAGCGGAGTCGAACGGCAGAGGATCGAAGCCCGCAAGGCTGGCAATAACCGCCGTCGCGCCAATTGCCAGCAGTGCGATTTCCTTGGTGATGCCGCCCCATTCAAGAGCTGTTTCAAGTTTTTCGATCATGAGTATCTCGCTAAGAACGCAGGTATGTTACCGAACTACTTGTTCGGTATAATCCAATGCGTTCGGCAGAAACAGAAGCAAACACCGCCACATGGCAGCTACTGAACATTTCAGGAAAAGTGTGCGGTGGTTAACTTGCAGCTCACGGCTCACGGCTCACGGCTCACGGAAAGGCTACCCCCATGGATCGCAGACAGCGTAAAACCCGCCAGGCAATTTACACGGCATTCGAAGAGCTTATGACCGAACATCACTACAGCGAGGTTACCGTGGCGCAGATTATCAAGCGCGCCGACATCGGGCGCAGCACGTTCTATGCTCACTTCGAAACAAAAGACGAGCTGCTGAACCAAATGTGCGTGGAAATGTTCACCCACATCTTCGAAGGGGTAGATGAGCACTGCATAACCCATGCAACCCTGGAAACAAAAGACCTTACGGGCATGTTGGCGCACCTGCTGTACCACCTGCGCGACACCCATCATGGCATTTGCGGCAAACTGCTCAGCGAAGGGGAACCTCATTTCACCGCTTATTTCAAAACGCGCCTTGCCGATTTGTTTGCGCGGGAAATGCCGAAACGCAGCGACTTGCCCGCCAACCTGGCAACCGAATTGCTTGTGGCGGCCTTTTGCCAAGAAATAACCTGGTGGGTTAAAAACAGCTATGCGCACGAGCCCGAACAGGTAGCCCAATGGTTTCAGGGTTTCATAAGCTAGCGGAGGGCTGCAGCAACGCCGTCATAAAGAACAAGCCCTGAAACCAAAGCCAATCAGTAGAACAGCTCAATTTCATCCCGAAGAAATTCACCGATGTCGCAAGCGCCAGAAGCTGCCCCACCCACCACGATGCGTTTAGCATGCGGATAGCGTTTAAGAAACGAAGCCATACCGCTCTGCGACGCTTCATGACCGCCCTTCACCTCAATCGCAGTAAGCGACGATCCGCGCGCAATAACAAAGTCAACCTCTTCGTTTCCATCGCGCCACCAGTACAGGTCGAAGCCCTCTTCCGAAGAACGGGCCAGAAGCCGCGCACCAATGGCTGATTCAATCAGATGACCCCGCAAATCCGGTTCGCCAATATATCGCGCCTTTTCAATCCCCGAAACCGCAGTCATAAGGGAAGTGTCGTACACCATAAGGCGTGGGGAGCTTTTGCGGCGCTTAACCTCTTTATTCTCGTATTTCTGGATGCCGCATAGCATTCCTGCCTTGCCAAGCAATTCAAGGTAATGGGCCAGAGTGACCGTATTGCCTGCATCCTGAAGCTGACCAAGCATTTTGTTATACGAAAGCTCTTGGGCCGAATACGCCGCACCCAGCCGAAACAAGGCGCGCATCAGCGCCGGCTTCCGAATATCTTCAAGAGCAAGCACATCCTGGGAAATAGTCGGCTCGATAATCGAATCGCGCAGATAGGCCGTCCACCTCAGCTCATCATCGATGAAACGAGCCGCCCCAGGATACCCTCCAAAATACAAATAGTCGTCAAAGGAAAAGCCAAATGCCTCGGAACATTCCCTATAGCTCCAGTGGGGGGAATGGATGATTTCAAAACGTCCCATAAGGGAATCTTCCAGACCCCTATGTAGAAGAAGCGATGACGAGCCACTCAGAATAACGCGAACAGGAACGCTGTTACGCCTATCAGCATCATAGAGGGATTTGACCACAGCCGACCAATGGGGAACCTTCTGAACTTCGTCTACGGCAAGTACAACCGAACGGGTGCCATTGCGAGTTGCATTGCGAGCCTGCTGCCATTCAGTTTGAAGCCAATCCTCGCTAGGAACGATCGCATCGTCGGCGCTTACGAAAAATGATTCGAGGCTAATTTGGGAAAGAGCCTGCCCTACCATGGTGCTTTTCCCTGTTTGGCGGGGACCAACCACAACCTGCATGAGGGGTTCCGCGTCCCCTGCAATGCGCTTCACTATTTGACTAACGTAGTGACGTTCAAACATGTTCTCTCCATTTACTCAGTACAATGAGTATTTTTACTCAGTATATTGAGTATTTTTACTCAGTACAATGAGTAAATTTAGCCAAAACAGGATTCAGGGTCAGTGAGTTTTCAACACATTGAAAACTGAGCCGTTTTTCACGAGAGTTTTCATTCCATTGAAAACTCTTTCGATCCCCTGGTGCGCCTCCATCAAGGCTCATCTGCTAAAGCGCACTAAGGTCAGGCTCGTAAATCAGCTGTTCAGGAAGTTTCTCTGGCTGGACAAACATGGTCATATACAGGAGAATAATACGTGACCGAACCCGACTGCTTGACATTCCCCCTTGCAAACAACGTACGACTCGCTTATATCCCATTCCCCAACACCGAGAACATTGTCCAGAGCCTTATGCTTGGCCCAGTCGTTGCCCGATTTAACCTCGATGGGAACAACCTTATTCCCACACTGGACCACGAAATCAACTTCGCCGAGTTTCTTCGAATTGAAGTAACAGAGGGAAAAGCCATGCGCTTTCAACTCTTGCGCAACCACATTTTCCATAACGGCGCCCATGTTCACTTCCAGGTTACCGTTCAGCAAATCCAGTTGCGAATTCCCTAAAAACGAAGCGCTGAGCAAGCCGCAATCGCTCATGAACAGGCGAAACAAGCTGTATTTTTCATTCGCCGCCAGCGGGACCTTAGGTTCGGCAACGTTGTAACACGGTAGCGCAACCCCAGCATCGGCAAGCCAAAGAAAACTGCTTTCGTAACGACGATAGCGGGCTTCCTTGCCTAGGTCGGCAATCACAAAACGGCGATTCTTATCATCAAGTTGTGAGGGAATAGCATCGAAGATGGAGCGGATTTTCGTCTTTTCTTGGCTATCTGCATATTTGGCAATGTCCAAACGGTAGGACGCCAACAAAGATTCCTGAAGCTGCACCACCTGAGCAATATCGTGCGTTTCGATGTAGCGTTGCACCACTTCAGGCATACCGCCAACAACAAGGTAGACGTAAAAAAGCCGCATCATGGAATCGTGAATAGAATCCTCGACGGGCGCTTTTTCATCAAAGCGCTTTCGCAAAAGCGCCAGTGTGCTCTCCTGCACGCCATTCGCAATGCAAAATTCCTCAAAGTCCAGGGGGTACATGCGAAGATAGCGCTCGAATCCCACCGGGTACGAAGCAACGTCTTTCGTTTTCACTCCCAAGAGCGATCCGATTTCCACGTAGTCGAAGTGGCCATCTTCAACAAGGAATTTGATAGCAGTTCTTGCACGCGGGCATTCCTGAATCCCGTCTAGAAGAATCAGGGTGTCGCCCGGGATGAGCGGCTTCCTTAAATACGCCGTAAGAGAGGAAATCAATCGATCAGCATCAAGGGGCCCTTCGAAAATCAGCTTGGCCCGTTCATCTTCCAGGAAGTTAAGCTCGGCAAAACAGCTGTACTGCGTGCTTCCAAAATTTCTAACAAGGGTAGTTTTGCCGATTTGGCGAGCCCCGGTAACCATCAGCGCTTTCTTTATGGATGAGTTTTTCCATTTAGCCAGTTCATCACATACTTTTCGTTTAAGTATCAAAGCTGCATCACCGGGTCTGTCACGTTTTTCGCTGTTTTTTCGTACCGTTTGTCACGTTTTTCTGAAAACGGTAAGCGCCTTCGCAAACTATGGGACAGGCAAGATCTTATTCGGCGTTAACGATGAAGGGAAAACCGTTGGTCTGTCCGATTTGAACGATGCCTGCCTTTCGATTGAGAATAAAATCAACGACTCCATAACCCCAAGGCCCGAATTCAGCCTTGAACCAAACTCAAAAACCGGAATTGTAACTTTGACAGTCAGCGAAGGCCCCCACAAACCATACCTGTATAAATCGAAAGCGTACAAGCGAAGCGATTCGGCAACCATCGAAGTTGACGAGCTTGAATTCAGAAGGCTGGCCCTCCTTGGAAGGAATACCACTTTCGACGCAACTGAAGCGCCTGACCAAAACCTTTCCTTCAACCGCCTTGCCTCAGCAATCGCTTCCACACTCGGCGTCAAGTCGTTGAGCAAGGACACGCTGAAAACCCTTGAGCTGATCAGCGCAAACGGAAAGTACAACGTTGCGGCAGAGCTCCTTGCCGACCGCAATTCTTTTCCAGGAATAGACGTTGCTCGATTCGGGGAAAGCATAAACATATTCCTTGATAGGGAAACCTATGAGAAAGAATCCGTGCTGGTTCAGTTCGATAAAGCCATTGAGCTATTCAAGAAGTATTACCAGTACGAAGAAGTAAACGGATCGAAACGCGCACTTCATGAGCTTGTGCCCGAAGAAGCGTACAGAGAAGCCGTCGCAAGCGCGCTGGTACACCGCCAATGGGACACAAGTGCTTATATCAGAATTTCCATGTTCGAAGATCGCATAGAAATCGTTTCGCCGGGCGGGCTTCCTCACGGAATCTCGGAGCAGGAATACCTCGATGGACAGGTATCGATTCTCCGAAACCCAATCTTGGGAAATCTGTTCTTTAGGCTGGGGCTTATTGAACGCTTCGGGACCGGGGTACTGCGAATTCGCGAAAGTTATCGGAACAGCACAGCGAAGCCGCAATTCGACATCTACGATAATTCCATTCGCATTTGCCTTCCCGTCCTTCAAGCTATCAACGACTTGAGCAACGAAAGTCAGATTGTTTACCAAACCCTTAAGGGGAAAATGCTCCCCATCAGTGAAATCGCCGAGCAAACCGGTTTTAGCAAGGCCAAGGCAAGAAGAATACTGTCGAATTTAGCAGATAGAGGCTATGTGACTATCGTCGGCAAGGGCCGTGGCACCATGTATACAGCCAGCAGATAGACAGTTCAGCTGCGAGCACTAATAGGGAACCTTGCCCGGATTGCCCCATCAGCGTCAAAAGTATTACGAAAACATACTACTTTTGACAATTTTTCGCGTGTGGAACTACTTGATTCACGCATATGGGAACGTTTTGCGCAAAGAAAGCGGACGATGGTTTTAGCCATCGTCCGCTTTCGCATTAAAGACCGTTATTGGTTTCCAGCCCTAATGACCAATGCCGTCCAGATTCACCTTGGTGATGGTGTAGGTGACGAAATCGGAATCCGTGGCCGCATTAGTAACACCCTTGGGCGTATCGTCAACGCCGCCGCCTTCCATATGCGCCGTCAGAACCAAGCGGTAGTTGGCGTACGTTTCCTCACTGCCTTCGACGTCGGTATTCACCTTCACCACGAAGCGATGCTTGAAAGCCAAACTATCACCATCGAGGGTCGCAAACTTACCATCTTTCTTTTCGTCCGTGAACACGATCGTGCTGTCACTTACTGTACCCGTGCCCAGTTTGTCGCTTTCCTTTACCTGCAGGTACTTCGAAATGTCGCCATCCACAGTTCGATAGCTGCCATCTTCAGCGCGCTTTTGCAGGCTGAGCGTATACGTCACCTTGGTGGCATTTGCCAGCTTGGCATCGGCACCGGTCAACTTCGACAGATCGTACGTACCTACCAGGGCGATGGTTCCGTCGGCCGTGCTCAAATCGTTCACGTTAATGCCCAGCTGCGTCTTCTTGGTAGAAACAAGGCCAATGGTGGAATAGCCAATGTCCTTGCGGTAGTACCTCACTCCACCGCTGTTGTCCGCGGTCATGCTGCTGGTACTCAGCGTTTCGGCATGCGGGGAAAGGAACGAACGATAGCTGGGCTTGGTGTATGCCTGGCTGCCATCTTGCGATGCGGCGATAGCGGCACGACAAGCTGGGCCCGTCATGGTAAGAGCGGCCTTCATCTGAATAGAGAACGCGGAACCATGATCCTTGGCAATCTTGCGAATCTCACGCAGGTCAACCGCATTGCCGTCACGCGCAAGCGTTAGCGACATATCGCTACCATCGGCGGTCCAATCCTGGGAACCAACCGCAGAAACCGGATCGGTTCCAGCAGACTTCCATGTGGATCCATCCCACCTGTAGTATTCATCGCCCACTTTCACATAGAAATCAACCGTGCCCGAGGTACCAACCGGATAGCCACCGGCATTATCGAGGGCACCGTCTTTGTAGTTTGCCAGCGAAGAATCCAACTGGTAATAGAGCGAGTCGCCGTCGTTGTATTCGTTGGCGCCAAACGAAACGTTGTCTGTTACATCGATATCCAAACTGTTCGTAGCACCATCGCCCATCAATGTGGTGGATTCCCCACTGTCGGGCTTGTTGTTGTCAACCAAGGTCTGCTGGTAGCTAGAGGCAACACTATAGGTAGATGCCGTGTTCTCGTGACCATCGGTGTCATTGCTCTTGCGCAGAACATAGTTGATGTGCGTATTCACATCGCTTGTTACCGAGGTACCCGTATAGCCGTTGACCGTCTTGGTGGGGCTCTCGGGAGTTCCCTCAGGAACGCGCACCACCAAGTAGAAGCTTTCGCTCTTCGGACTTTCATCGTTGACCGTTAGGTTGTAGCGAGAATCTTCAGCATCGCCGTCCACGGCAACACGGTAATAATCGCTGCCAATCTTTACGCCAGCTCCATCCGAAGATCCTTCGGGTAGCTTGAACCATTCGCCAGAATTATTCTTGTCAGCCGTAACGCCCATGGTTTCGCTCAACCACGGCTCCTGATAATAGTTGGCGTTAGGTCCGTCAGCGTCCTTGAAGCTCGTCAACGCCACCGAAGAAGCACCGCCATCGGGAACGGTGTAGTGGTATTCCTTACTGTTGTGTGCCACATCAATAAGGGTGAGCTGAGTACCAGCAGGCAGGGTGCCGGCAGTACCGCTGAAGTCGATGGTCTTGTTCAGCGGCTTCATGGAACCGCCGCTTTCAAGGTGCGTGTTCCAGCCATATTCGGTATCACTGTTGCCCGCTTTGTTGTACGTCCAGGTAAGGTAGCCCGTCATGGCATCGCCGGCGCTGGTAAGAACATGGCCCGTCAGCGAATCATAGTTTGCGCTCTTGTAATTAGTGCCATAGGTATACGTAGCTGCAAAGTTGATTTCCAGCATACGCTTTACCACGATAGGCACCTGCACCTTATACGTATGGTTTGCCCCGTCGTTGAATGTAACGGTGAGCAGCGTGAAGCGGCCCTTTTCGTTATCCCAATCGCGCGAGGCGCGGAACTGCATATCGCTCGCTCCGTTGTTTACCACTGCAAGGGAAGGAGCATCCGCGCTCTTTACGAATTCTTTGTTCTCGTTAATCTGGAACGTTTCCGCCGTAGCCGTTACATACTTCGTGCCATTAGCGCTGTTAAGACGCACCGCATCGGAGAAGCCACCGTTGGTAACCAGATTCAGGTAGTTCGTCACCGTGCTGGTGTCGTTACCGGGAATCAGCAGAACGGGGAAGTCCGAAGCAGCCTGTTTTGCCGATTCGCTGTTCGACGCATTAAACATGCTCTTGGAAGTCGATGCGTTGTAGTCGTTTGTGTTCTGGTAGATGCCATCTTTGTTGCATCCACCAATATTGGTATAGGTGTAATGGCCGCCAACCTGTGTGCCTGCCTCGCTCTTGATGGTTGCAGCCGTATCCACGACAGCACCGTCACCGAACAGTCTCTTCGGGGTAGCGCTATCTGAGGCCTTTACGGTAAGAGGGCTCTCCGTGCTTGTGGTTGCCATCGGGCTCGTGGTTACCCACGGCGAAGCAGCCGAAACTGCGACTTCCGAACCGTCAGCAGCGCGCTCATCGTTGTAGAGCCCAGATCCATCAATACCGTCAAACGTATTCTGTTTATCGCTGTAATGGCCGAAGGCAATATACGTCTTCTGGTTCACCGCAGAAACGGACCCACTGTCCCTGTAGTACATTACCTTCGGCGAACTCTCCGTTCTCTGGCCGTCTGCCAATTCAACATCGACGCCAGCAACACGTATACCCGAAATATCACCAGGGGCAACATCGCCGAAGAGCAAGCCCTGATGGGTGTAATCCCCAAAGGCGTTCTTGCTTACCAAAATATTGGTTGCGCTAACTGAGCCCTTCGTGTCGCCGACAATGCCACCTGAATACGTATGCTGGCCGTCAGGATGATCAGTCCACCAACAACCTTTTTCTTTGAAAACGCTATTTCTCACAATAGAATTCGAAACGTTTACGGTCTTGTCGGAAGTATCCTGTCCTAAAATGCCGCCAGAATAGGCACCATCAACTTGGACGGAATCAACGTTTAAGCCATCCCCCGTAAAAGTCGTGTAGGGATTGCCGTAGCGCTCGTTCTCCATTACGCCGACAATGCCGCCCGAGCATTCGCGTGTCACAATTCTAATTTTTGATACATCGCAATCTCTTGCATTAACGTTACCGACGGTGCAGCCAACAATACCGCCGACATCCATGTAACGATCCTTTCCTTGATCGCTGGTTGTAGTCTGAGCTGAAGCGGCAATCGAACCAAAGTAAACCGAGGATTCACCTGTCGGGTCTTTCGTCGATTCAATTGACACATGGTTGACGTTAACCGTGTTTTCCGCTCGGCCAACGACACCACCAAGACCTCTCGTGTTCGCGAAGCCGCCGTCCTCTCTATCTGAAGTAACAGTAACGTCTCTGATTTCAACTCTCTTATCATTAGAAATATCGGTTGCATTCCCGACAGTTACCGGCGCATTCGTTAGGGCGATCATGCCACCAACAGTACATGCCTCGTTATTCTGAGCCCATCGAGAAGTGCTACGCACTGTCGAGTTGGACCCAACAGGATCGCTCAACTGATTAACGTCCACAGTGAACGACGAGCCACCGCTATTCGCAAGCTTGCCAACAAAACCGCCTGCATTTGCTTCCGCGGTAATGGATGAGTTGTTCTTATACTGACAGTCCGTCAGCTTTACTGGCGCAGCCGAAGCGGAATTCTTGGCCATCCGTGAATAAGTGCGATCGGCATTGTCCTGAATCGACATATATCCCGCAGTTCCTATAAGGCCACCAGCACTTGCCCCGCCCTTTACGGTGCAGTTATCGATGGCAACGCGCTTGTAGACACCATAGTTGGTCTGGCTGTCGATATTGGACGTAACGCCCGCAAGACAGCCCACGCCAATCTGGGCTGTCTCGTCATTTTGCTTCGTTGTTGGCGTTAGAGAACTGTCGACATACTCTATGGATAAATTGCAGTTTTTGAAGGTCAGGTCTTTCACATTTGCATTGTCGTTACCACTAATAGAGCCTGCAATTTTACCATTGGAGGTAAATGACACGTTGTCAAACAAAGCGCCTATTCCCGACACCTTGTAGTCATCGTTGGTGTATTCCTTGAAATTATTAACGACAGTAATCGATGTCCCATTGCCATTGATGCAAGCGACGGAAGGCGTAATGTACTGCCAATACCTCGTCATGTTCGCCGCTGCACAGGCGTTGGAGAAGTATCGCCCGCTTAAGCCGCGATAGGCGGAGCCATAGGGCGTCATATCGTAATCATTACCCGTAAATTCGAAATCGAGACCCTGCATGCCCATTGCGCACACATAGCCCGTTGCCCAGTTTGCATATTTTTTGACAAGATACGGCGAGTTGACCAAATCCTCCGTAGCATCGAGAGGACCACGTCCACCTTCTTCACCTACGTATTGATCGCCGGGAGCTTCTCTATCATCGCTCTGGGCTGCGTTCCATTCAGCTTCGCTCACACTATTTTTGCTGCCAATTTCCTTATATTCAGCGTTACGAACCTTGCCATACTGCTCGTTTCCGAATTTATATGTTCTACGGTCCCCTGCATCGAGTTCGTCCTTCTTGAACTTCAAGCCTTCATATGCGCGAGAGCCACGATAAACACCGTTGTTTTTATCCCTATTGCCATTTTCGACCCACGTATGCGCAGCACCGGCAGCAGCACCGCTATTAATAATTGCGGAAAGCACCATGAGCCCCTGGGCATCCTTAATGGATACCTTTGCTGCACCGTTTTTACCGTTGCTTGCATAGTAATATTTCTGGTTAATGTCGCCTGTCGTTACGCAATTTGTATCTTTCGCGTTAAGCTGCACAATCTTATAGTTCGCATCACCGTTGTCGACGCTGCAGTCCTCGCTGAAGGCATAGCCGTCGATCACGCGACCGACATAGGGGTTGTCGTACATGCCGATGCCGCCGTTGTCTTTAGTGTTGCTTCGCCATGAGTCCAACTCATCCGACATATGGCGGAAAATGACGCCACCACCAGCGACAGCGCCTACATAACCACCAATAGGAATCAAATAATTGTTCTGGCCTTCACCTGTCATGCGCGCCAAGAGTGCATCGTTGCCCGTTGAAGAAACGGCCTGCACCGACGCACCATCGCCACTGACTTGGACGTTGTCGATGATGTTGTCGCCGCCCATAATGCAACCAATAGCGCCGCCAAAGCACGACCCGGGCACACCTGCTGCGCTCTTCTCTTTATAAGTAACCGTGAAAATACCGCTATATGCGATCTTCACGTCTTTAACCACGCTTCCGTAGCTATAAGGAACCAAGCCCTGCGAAGAGCTCGTGCCAGTTTTCTTGATAACCACTTCGGTTTGCGGAACAGATTCTTTGAGGTTGCCCACTATCACACCACGGAAGGGATTGGCCTCATTGCCGAAGCCACCAAAAGAATCGCTATCAAGCTCTATGGAGTTGATCTTGGTGTCGCCATCGTCTCTTGGCTCGATGCTGTAGTACGCGCTCTGTAAGTATGTATGCATGGTGTCGTTGCTGAGCGTTTTGCTCGAGTCGCCGTCCGCAACCCAATTTCCTGCAGACTGCTTATAGACATACGTGATTTCGTTATTGGCATCCCCACCGCTACGGCGCGTACACTGCACCGTTTGATCCTTGGCAATAGTCACCCTAAGGCCATCCGCTAGCGACTGCTTATTGTTGATGTAGTTCGACACCGAATAGATCTCGGCAGCAGAGGTTAAGGCATACGGATCGCTGTACGTTCCGCATCCCGTTTCGAGACTTGCAACACGCTGGTTTACCTTTATTTCGTGATAGGCGTCGCCGTCTTTTCCTTTAGCAACGTAGGGGACGTATACACCAAACTGCGGGGATGTTTCGCTCGCCTTCCTTGAACCGTCCGTCACCAAGCCCGCATCGGTTCCATGCAAGTCGGGATCGTAATACCAAAGCTGCTTGCCCTCGTATTCGCCGCCCTTGGAGTCGATTTCACTGCCATAGGTTGCTTGGTCCTTCTGGTAGAAGGTGTAGGTGGCCGAAGAACCCGTGCTGTCCTTAGCGTAGCCGAAGCTTTCAAGGAAACTCGCATGCGTGAATATGCCCCCATCTTTAAGAGCGGGAACGCATACATTATCGCTAAAACTTGCCGTAACTAGCGTAGCGTTGCTGCCACCAAGGTTGCCAAAAAGGCTGGTAGCAGCCTTTGCTTTGCCGTCGTAGTTTTCGACATAAAGCCCTTTCACTTTTAAGTCGGCGTGCGTGGACATTGCATTAACGAGCAACGGTGCATAATCCGTACTTGCATCAACGCCATCAACGGTAAGACCCGACAGCTTCAGGCCGAATCCCGTTGTTCCATCAATGGGCGAGATATCAACCTGAACAATACTACCAGTGGAAGAGCTCGAACCTGCAGCATCTTTGCTAATCAAAGCACCGGATCCGCCATTCTGAACATCTTTACCGACAGAGCCAGACAAGGTCACATTTTTGACAGTCAGCGTCTTAAGGTTTGCGGAATTGGGTTCAAACGTGCGAATGAGTCCCACATGCATATTCATGTGCTGGGACTTCTCTGAATTGAGCTTATTACCAGCCTCTTCGGTTTTAATTTTGGAATAGCAGAAGTTTATAGAAGCGTTTTGAATGTAAACGGGAATACCAGGTGTGTTGACGGGGTAATAGCTATAACCACTTAAGTCAATCGCACCCGTAATTCTTTTTGTTGCGCTGAGCGTAAACAGCGTCCAGTCTTTATCAGTTATGTAATCTCGTATGCCATCTGCAGCATATTGGCGAGCGCTCCACAGAAGAAGCTCTTCAGGCGAGGACATCCAACCATCGGTTTGGGTCCTCTGGGGAAGAGTTGCAACCTTGTTATAGGCCCTATCAAGATTGTAGTAATAGCGCGTAGCCGAATTGGACTGGTGACCCCTGCCGAAATCCGTGCGGTTCACGTATGAGTTACGATTGCCCGCATCCCCGCCCATATCAAGCTTTTCATCCTGAGTATGCAGCGAGACAACGCCGTTGGTGCCGCCATCGTCAATTTTGCTGCCCGTGCGACAGGCATCAGCAATCCACTCATCAAAATTGCTGGCATCAGATTTTGGTGCCGCATTTGCTCCGGCCACTCTATAAGCCGTACCCCAATAAGCCCTGTCTTCCAGATACAAACCACTTAAAGGGTCAACACCGAGCTTATCGGTTTGCTTCGCCACATTGCCACCGCGGCACACCAGCATGCCAAACTTGTTAGCATTCGTCGCTGAGAACGACACGCCCGAAAGGTCGATAGCGTAGTCGTTTACCACCCAGTGACCACTTGCGGCATACACCAAACCGCCAAATTCACTAGCATTCGATGCGGTTACGCTCGTATTGCCAGTAGAAAGGGCATAATTCGATTCCGTATTAGATTTGCCGCCAAAAGTTACAGCAGTATTGCCCCAGCTGTAGCCGAGCAAACCGCCACTGCTTTGATTTCCGCCGTAAGACAAACTGAACCCATTCAAGGAGAGCGCTGTAATATTGACGGTCTTAGCAGCACTACCCTGGATAATGTAGCCCGCAAAGCCACCAGCAAGGACCTTGTCTCTATACGAGGGAATAGAAATGGTTCCGCTAATGGTGAGGCCTGATGCCGTGATAGTTGTAGTGCTGTCCGATACAAAGCCAGCTACACCGCCAACACGCGATTGGCCATCGTCCTGAACACGCGATGTAATAGAGCCCTGTACTTTTGCGGCGTTCTCGAAGGCGATATTGCCAACACCCGAAATGCTACCGACAATGCCACCAACATTGAGTTCTGCGTCTTTATTAGTGTTGTCGTATGTGATATCTGAATTGGACGTCGCGCCAGAAACAGTCAAATTCCCCGAAGCTACGCCAGCAAGCGCACCAGCATTCACGGCATTCCTGTTGCTGAATCTCATGGTGCCACCGATGGTCACACCCTGAACGGTTGCGCCCTGAACGGTTGCGAACAGTCCCAATCGAGCATGACGATAGATTTTGCCGTTGCCATCGCTCGTGTCATCTGAGGAAATAGCGCTATCGCCACGCATGCCATACGACTCGCCAACGGCGAGATTTACGGCGCCCGATCCTTTAAGCGTTCCGCCGAAAACACCTGCGCCATCTGCGTTGTCTTTGGTGAAGCCCGTTAAGCCAGTGCCTGCCAGTTCAATAGTGCCCGCAATTTCGATAGTTGCCGATGCAAGAGCGGAAGCGCTGCTTACCCCACTTACCATGGAGTAATAGCCAGATGTCTGCCATGTGATTGCCATCTTAGCGAAATCGTCGGCGCTACTCAGGGTGTACCCATCGCTCGACTTATTAAGGGCGGAAGACAGTGCAAGCTTGTGGGTACCTTTATCAACCGAAACCAGGTTGCTGTCTAAACCATTACCCAGGCGGATGACTTCACCGTAATCGTGAATATCGTCCGTTTTCGTTCCTTCGCTCGAACGAACGAACTTCCACCCTGTTGCATTGGTTGCGTCGGCATTGCTATCGCTGCCGCTGCCGGCAGCAAAAATAAGAGCATTGTAGTTTTGGTAGACCAACTGCGCAGAGCTATCACTGTCGGCGAATTTCGCACCCGACAGATCGGTTACGCCGCTGAACTTGATAACGCCCTGCCAGGCAGAGCCGGCAATACCAGCAGAGCCGCCGGTATTTTCGCCAATTGCACCATCGGTAATGAGCTTGAAATCGCGCACATCGAGGATGTTACTGCTGTCAACTACGCCAATAGCGCCACCATATTTGCCATCGCCGGTATAGGGCTTCGCACTACCATGGCAAGTTACCTGAACACCATTAAGCACAGCTGCCGCATTGCCTACCTTGGTGCTGTTGTCTCCCAAGTAACCAGCAATACCACCGACATAGCACAGATTGCTTGCCCGTTCTATTTCGATAGTTACCGCCGAATTGCTATCGTCGTTATTGCGGTTAACCACCAATGCATGCATAGGATCGGCAACGGTGCTGTACACGTTGCCCGCCAAACCGCCATAGCTTCCGCGCCTTGCGCCGCTGTCAGCTCCAGAATTATCAGCGCCGGCAGTCAGCTTACTTTTATAAGTGCCACCTTGAACAGTCACATCGCCCTTAGTCACATCGAGCGAGCCGAACAAACCACCAGCACGCTTGGTTGCACCCAGCTGAACCGTTGCGCTGTCAAAATTGAACATGCTCTGTTTAACCGTGAATTCCCCAGCAAACGAAACGAAACCAAACGCACCACCTGCATACGTGGTGCTTGCCGAACCAACCTTTTGGGCAGGCTTAACGGAAACGCTGTCGGGAATGGTAAGCGTAAGGTTCGTAGCCTTGCCGATGAAGCCACCCGCGTAGCCGTTATCACCCGAGGTGGAAACGGTGAAGGCTGAAACGTCAATGGAATCGCTAACAGAAACCGAGGCACCATCGTTAACGCAACCGATTAGGCCGCCCGCGCAACCATTTGCAGCCGCAGCCGAAACCGTAGGCGTACCCTTTACGTCCCCAAGACCCGTCACGCTATCGACGGTAAGCGCACCGTTCTCCACAGTATTAACGAGCAAACCTGCATTGCCGGTTTGCGGGTTGATACCAACACCCTTGCGCGTGCCGGTAAACGAATACGAAGCTTTTAAGGTAAGGGCACCTAAGCTTGAGCCAACAATCGAACCAGTGATGCCAGCCGTACTCTCTTCAACGCCGCTAGCATCTACCGGGTCGGCGATGGCAATCTGAGCGTCGAGCGTTTTCCCGTTACCTGCTACTTTATTGGCAACAATCGGCTCGCAGCTAGTTCCCCTCCAGGTGAGCTTTGCCGTTGCATTGTCATCGGACAGCTCAATGTTGTTGTAAAACGTCCTTGCCGTACCGATAGAGCCACCAATTCCGATGCTTCCCTTGAAAGGATAGG
This sequence comes from uncultured Eggerthella sp., assembly GCA_958431815.1. GTDB lineage: Bacteria > Actinomycetota > Coriobacteriia > Coriobacteriales > Eggerthellaceae > Anaerotardibacter. The sequence continues at coordinate 33,748 of CAUASB010000004.1, forward strand.
CATCGCTGCCAAACCCCTGGAATTCGTATCCATCAGCGGTCTTCGCGCTTACATCAAAGCCGCTACCGGTTGAGCCGCCCTTTACGATTTTCGCATTCTGGTAAATCTTCGGATCGGTGTTCGAGATTACGATCAGCGCCCTGGAATCGTTAACCGTGATGGTATCGGCAACATCGCCCGTTCCCGTCGCAGATCCGCTGTTATCTATCGCCAAAGCATCCTGCAAGCCCTTAAGCGTGGTGATGGTCGCACCAGCAGCAGCTGCTGAAGTTGCATCCTGCTGGGCAGCATCTTCGCTTGCCGCAGCGTCCTGCGCGGCATCGCCCTGAGCAGCGCCGGCATTCGCCGATTCGCTGCCGGCAGTAGACGATTCCGAACCTGATGCCGAGCTCCCGCTGCCGGCACCGCTAGCAGAGCCGGTGCTTTCACCAGAATCGGCAGACGAAGAGCCCGATTCCGTCCCACCGGTAGCAGGCGTACCGCTTGCGGAAGAAGAGGAATCGCCATCGCCCGATGCAGAACCAGCACTTTCTGCGCCCTCAACAGCGCCCGAACCACCGCCCACGTAAGCGGCAATGTTCGATGCGGCATCCACTTCCGCCGCCAGGGCGGCAGTTGATGGCGCAAACATTTGGAAAACCATGGTTGCGGTAAGGCAGGCGGTAATAATGCCCTTTGCCGATCTCATCTAATTAAACCTCGTTCTATTTTCAGCCCCATCTGGGGCGCACATGCACTACGCGTTAGTTGCTTCCCGGAACCGAAACGCCAATGTCATCCCAACTGCTGGGCTTTTCGCTTCCCACACGATAGAAATTAACTATTTCGGAGCCTGGTTCGGCTGTAAAGGTTGCTTTGTGGGCGCTTCGATCAACCGAACACCCTTTATGGTTCGTTTCGAAGAAGGGGTCGAGTTCCACCTTGTTTCCCCAGGTAAGCGTTATGGTTTGGCTTTTGCCTGTTACCGTAACGCGGTAGTTGTAGGCATCGTAGTTGTCAACACCATCGGCCCCGTCTACCCATGCGCCTGTAGCCGATGCCGCCTTAACATCAGCGCGCTGAGCAGGGGTTACCTTTGCGGCAAGGCATTTGATGCTCGTACCGGGGCTGTTGGCCGTGTCGACTGTGGCCTTGATAGTGAACGTCGCTTTATCGACCAGGTCTTTGTCGAGCGTAATGGTATAGGTATTGATCACGCCCTTGATGCCAGGCAACTCCACTTCGCTGCCAATCGCTGGGCTAATAGACCACTTGCCTGCGTCGATAGTTTGCGTTCCGTCGATGGTCTTGGCGTCAACGCTCAGCGTGTAAACCACTTCTTTGTCGTTGAACACGTTAGGATCGTCGAGCAGGCAATTGTAGATTTTGAAAGTGAACGAACAGCTTTCTTTGCTGGTGTCTACTGTCACGTTACGGGAAACAGGGTCTGCGGCAGTGCTGTCGTAGGAAGTAAGCACGTCGGAAGCAAACAAACTTTGCGATTCACCGGTTACGGGAACGGCCTTCAAATGATCGTTTGCGCTGAATGCGCTGTAGGTAAGGCTTGCGCCCAGCAGGAGCGCAGCAATAGCCAGCACAAACGCACCAACCCACAGCGCCTTGCGCTTTTGCGGAGTGGTGGCCGCTCCGTCTACGGCAGCGTTCAGCGATGCCGTAAGCGACTGCTTTTCCTCAGGCTGACGAGCATGCTTGCCCTGATATTTGCCCTTGCGGTTTTCGAGCACGGTTCCCCCTCCCTACTACTGCGCCGATGCCGACTTTGCGATTAGGTACGCTACGTCGGATTCTTTACTGTTCTGGTCTTTGGGCCACGAGCATTCGATGATGAAGTTGGTTGCATCATCGGGGTCAGCGCCTGTGCGGTTAAGCTCATCCACGCTGAATTGCTTCCAGCGATACACGGGCTGCGCATTGCTTTGCACTTTGTCATAGCCACCGAACGTTCCGAGCTGATCAGATTTGGGGTCGCTAAGAACAACTTCATCGCTCTTCGACCAAGAGTACTTTTGGTTCAGCCCGTCATACCCAACCACATCGCCAGAGGCGCCCTTGTTATTCACATGTACGCGGTATACATGGACATCCAGTCCCTTGATGTTGGTAGTGTTTGCCACCTGCAGCTCGAAGGCTTTCTTCTTTTTGTCATCGCTCTTTCCGCTTTCCACGCAGAAAGCGCGACGGCGAACCACGTAGCCTTGCTCGGTCTTGGCATCGTCGGAGTCGGCATCGTAGGTAAGGTCCAACTGTTCCGTAGCGGTTTCGTTGGGCCCCAAGATCTTAAGGTCGGCGGGGGCATCCACTTTGCCAACCGTGGAAAGCTCACTGTTGGTCAGGAACCAGGAAAGCGTCAAGGCCAAAAGCAGCAACACCGCAGCGATTATCGCGAAAACGGCAAGGATGGGGCCACGGTGCTCGTAGATCCATTCTTTGGCAGTATTCAAATGGGTATCTGCGCTGCTCACTGGCTAGTTCCCCCTTGAAGTTTCATCTGCGCTCAGCTGTAGCTGCAGGTAGTCCACGTTGTTACCGATGTAGTCGTCAGCTTTGTTGTAGTAATCGGCACACCGGGCCAAATCGGTCGATTTCATCGTGCTGCTCAGCGTAGGAACCGGAGAGCCGTAGCCGTAATAGAAGTAGCTGGGATTTTCGTTAACGTACTTCTGGGCGGAGCGGTAGTCGGATCCTTCGCCCCCTTCTTTTGCGAAAAGGTTCTTGTAGTAGTTGGCATTGCCCACGTACACAAAGTTCTGAAGGTATTCCGGCCATACCCAATACAGCGTTACATTGACGGCCTTGGTGGTTTTGCCCGTGCCGTCCTCAAACTCGCGCTTGTCGATGTTGATGGAATCGGTAACTCGATTGGAATAGAAACCGTTATCGCACCCGGTGAAGAACAGCAAATGCCCCTTTGCCAGCTTAAGCAGCTCGGGCAGTTCCGATTCGGAATAACTGCTCTGGTTGATAACGTCGGAATTCTTAGGCTTAAGCGCACGGGAAATTTTGATGGTGGCGCCGTTTAAGTCATCGGCAAGCGGGGTTACCGTGAGCTTTATCTGGCCACGGGCACCAGGGTACAGTTTGCCAGCGCTCTCGTTATTCAGATTGGAATTAAGCGTCACCGTCATGGAGTTCGTAGTGTCGAACCCAGCATCTTTAGCTTGACTATTTTGACCATCTTGACCATTGCGCTCGTAATAGCCAACTTCACTACCCTGCTCCGTCGTAGTGAGCGCCAATCGCGCTCCCGCAGCGCTTACGTTCACGCCGCCAGCGCGCACTTGGCTGTTGTTCAAGAACCACGCCAAGCACGCCAGGATAATAACGATGGCAGCCACCACGAACAGGCCGCTTACCATGAACTTCTTCCAGAAATCCTTCAGGGTTTGGGCGTGCTCGTCGGCAGTGGCGCGATATTCTTCCGCCGTTTTGCTGCTAACTTCCTGCCGGATATGTTGGCCTTTGCCCGTCATGTGTGCGCGTTACCCCTGTTAAAGGGCGGCGTTCCTTTCCCCAATTGCCCGAGTTACCAGGCGTTTTGAAGCCAGCAGGTTTGCCTTTGTACCCCCTGCCGCAACAGGAAAAAGTGCAGACTACCCCTAGCTTTATACAATCTGTATAACAATAGCATTTCCCCGCCCCGACGCGCAAAGCCGCACGCACGTTGCGCAACTCGCTAAACCCCCTTGTTTGATGGAGGTCCATTCTTGTTTTCGCCGAATTTGTTTAGGGCGAGGACGAGCCTTAGCCAAGGAGGTGCTGAAACGGTTTGCACGATGGCAATCCAGCAGAGGAAATCGCAGGCCAGAAACCCCACAGGGCAAACCCGCCGCTAACAGCACGCGGCTTGGAACAACCAGTTTTACGGCAAACTACACTTTCCGTACGGCAAGTTTGAAGCCGTCAGCCTTTTCTTCCCCCAAATACTTAGGCAGCAAATACACCGCATACAAAGGCAAGTACAGCACCTTTCCCTTGCGTTTGAAGAAGATTTACGAAATGCAGGATTTTTAAAGCGGGAAATATAACGAAATGCGGAATTTTAAACTGCCGATTTCCTACGAAATGCAGGATTTTACCTGCTTTCCTGTTTGGGGATACGTAAAAAAAGAGAAGGCCGGGCAATGCCCGGCCTTCTCTGGTTGCGCAGGAAGCAAGGCGCCCAAATGACCTAGCTCTTCTTCCCGCGTTGAATTCAGTCCCAATTGCTACGAACGGGCAGCCGCCGCCTCTTCGCGCAGCTCGCGTTCGATTTCGCGATCGATGGCACCTTCGCCGGTAGGCGGCTTTACCTGGAACGGAACCGAAGGCGTTACCAGGCTTACCAGTGGCACAATAGCCAGCGAAAGCAGCATTGCCAGCGCGCCGCAGTTGATAGGCGAAGCGATGAACCCGATGAACATGTTGGAAACGGTAAGGCCCACGCCCACGAAGAAGCTGGCCCACACCGCGGCCTTGGAAATGCGCGAGCTGTACAAGCCCCAAATCAAAGGCCCAAGGAAGGCACCGGCAAGCGCGCCCCAGGAAATGCTCATCAGCTGGGCGATGAACGTGATGGTAGAGGTGTACTGCACCAGCGCGATGGCCGCCGAAATCACCACGAACACCACGATAAGGCCGCGCATCCACGTGATCTGGCTTTTCTCGGGCATGTTCTTGATAACGTTGCCCTTCAGAAGGTCGAGCGTCAGCGTGGAAGAAGACGTGAGCACCAGCGAAGAAAGCGTGGACATGGAAGCGGAAAGCACCAGCACCACTACGATGCCCAGCAAGATGTCGGGCAGGCCCGAAAGCATGGTGGGGATGATGGAGTCGTAGATGGGCGTGCCGTTGGGCGCGAAGGCAATCTGGTCGCCGAACAGGCGGCCGAAGCCACCCAGGAAGTAGCTGCCGCCGGCAACCACCAGCGCAAACACGGTGGAAATGATGGCGCCCTGCTTAATGGCGGGGCCGGTTTTGATGGCGTAGAACTTCGAAACCATCTGCGGCAAGCCCCACGTACCCAGCGAAGTAAGCACGATAACGCCAATCAGGTTGAACAGGTCGGGGCCGAACATGGAAACGAATGCACCCTGCAGGTCGGTGCCTTCGGCGGGAATCTGCGAAAGCGAAATGATGGCTTCAGAGAAGCCGCCCTGGCCCGCCAGCACCACAGCGATTACGGCGACGATACCCACCAGCATAACCAAGCCCTGAATGAAGTCGTTCAACACGGTGGCCATGTAGCCGCCCAGCACCACATAGATGCAGGTGACAACTGCCATACCTACCACGCACCATTCATACGGCAGGCCGAATGCCATGCCGAACAGGCGCGAAAGGCCGTTGTATACGCTGGCGGTGTAGGGAATCAGGAACACGAAGATGATGGCCGCCGAAGCGATGCGCAGCGCCTTGGAATGGTAGCGTTTACCGAAGAATTCCGGCATGGTGGTGGCCTTCAGACGCTGCGTTATCTCGCGCGTGCGGGGGCCCAGCACCCACCACGCCAGAAGCGATCCGATAAGCGCATTGCCGATGCCAATCCAGAAGGCAGCCAAGCCGTACTTCCAGCCGAACTGGCCTGCATAGCCCACGAAGATTACTGCCGAAAAGTAGCTGGTGCCGAAGGCAAACGCCGAAAGCCACGGGCCCACGTTGCGACCGCCCAGCACGAAGCCGTCAACGTTTTTGGTGTGCTGACGCGCGTAAATGCCCACGCCTACCACCACACCGATGAAAATCAGGATGATGCATATCTTTGCAACCACGAAGTAACTCCTTTAACAAAATGGGGACAGTCCCCTTTTTGACATCCGGTACAAACAGGAAAGTGAAGGCGCACACGACCTTTTCGGGCACAAAAAAAGCACCCGGAAAACCCGTGTGCTATCAATATCGATACGGTATAGGAATTGCCTTGGTTGCACGGCGCGAGCCCTGAGCCCAGTGCTGGGAAGCAACCGCAGATGCGCCGAAAGAACCCTGAGCCAGGTGCTGGGAAGCAACCGCAGATGCGCCGAAAGAACCCTGAGCCAGGTGCTCGGACATAACGGCGCAAACCGACATACACTTCTGGGCAAGGTGCTGCGTCATAACGGCGCACGTGTCCAACGCAACAGCAACGCACGCATTCACCTGCGCGAATGCGGAAGCGGCGTTCTGTGCGGTATGTTCGGTTCCAAAAGTCATGGCTGCGACTTTATCACACGAAAGTAATTCGACAAGCGAAGTATTCCCATCCCCGTTTCCGATACACGGTGAACGGGTTCAGCTGCGATTTCGGCAAAAAAGAAAAGGCCCGAAGGCCTTTTCTGGAAAACAATGAAATGGGGACCGTCCCCATTTCATTGTTAGTAGCGGCTGTCGAAGATGCGCTGGGTCTTCTTCTCGGAACGGGGCAGCTCGCCCAGCGGCACACCCTTTGCATCGGGAGTGCAGCCGATCTTCGCCTTGAAGATGAGCGCCAGTTCCTCTTCGCAGCGCTTCAGGGCATCGCCTTCAAGCGGCGTTTCGAACAGCACCGTAAGCACGTCGCGGCCCATGATGTGCTCGATCATCACCTGATACTCGGACGACGTGCCCGAAGTTGCGGCGATTACCTCTTCCACCTGGGCGGGGAACATATTCACGCCCTTCACCTTGAACATGTCGTCGGTGCGGCCCACCAGCGTGTCGATGCGCGGGTGCTTCATACCGCAGGCGCAGTCGCCGGGGATGATACGGGTAAGGTCGTGCGTACGGTAGCGGATAAGCGGCGCGCCTTCCTTGCGCAGCGTGGTTAAAACCAGCTCGCCCACCGTGCCGTCGGGCACCTGCTCGCCCGTTTTCGGGTCAACGACCTCGGCATATACGTAGTCGCTCCACAGATGCATGCCGTTGTGCTCATGGCAGGAAATGCCGATGCCCGGGCCGTAGATTTCGGTGAGGCCGTAAATGTCGAAGATTTCGATGCCCAGCTCGGTTTCAATGCGATGGCGCATTTTTTCGCCCCAACGCTCGGAACCGATAACGCCCTTTTTCAAGGCAAGCTTGTCGCGAATGCCGCGATCGGCAATTTCTTCCGCCAGCAAAAGCGCATAGGAAGAAGTGGCGCACAGCACCGTGCTCTGCAAATCCTCCATCATGCGCAGCTGCTTTTCGGTGTTGCCCGGGCCCATAGGCACGGCCATGGCACCCAGCTTTTCGGCGCCCAGCTGAAAACCGATGCCCGCCGTCCACAGGCCATAACCAGGCGTGATGTGGATGCGGTCCTTGTTGGTAATGCCCGCCGTTTCGTAGCAGCGCGCGAACATCGTGGCCCAGTCGTTAACGTCTTTCTGGGTGTAGGGGATCACTACCGGGATGCCCGTGGTACCCGAAGAGGAATGGATGCGCACGATTTTTTCCTCGGGCACAGCCGCCAAACCCAGCGGGTACACTTCGCGCAGATCGGCTTTTTCAGAGAAGGGCAGCTTCTCGAAATCGGCTTGGGTCTGCACGTCCGAAAGATCGATGCCCTCGAACTTCTTGGCGTAGAAGGGCGAACGATCTTTCAAGGTCTTGAACTGCTCTTTGATCAGGGAGAATTGTTCGTCGGTCAATTCCATAGTGCCACCTTTCTGCTGCACTGGAACGTGTTGGCTTTTTCGGGGCGCCGCAAAACGGCGCGTATATAAATGATGCGTTTCACTCTACCACGATAAAGCGAAACGCATCGAATCATTTGCTTATGACTGCTCCACCAAATCGATGGCGTGCAGGTTCATGTCCACGAAGCGCGGTTTCACGCAAGCGGGAATAACGCTGCGCATGTCGGCAAGCGTCAGCACGCCGCGCAGGGCGCTTTCGCTTTCCGCGGCGTTCACGGCACGCAGGGCGCTGGCCAGCATAATGATGTTCAGCGCCTTGCGCGAACCCAGCAGGCCGCACAGGGCAACGTCGTCCACTTCCACCACGTGCGCGCCGGTAGCGTGCAGCGCATCGAGCATCTTCTGCGGGCTGTACGCCGGCGACTTGAAATCGCCCACGGTAGGCGCCACACCCGAACGGGCAACCACCATCACGCCTTCCGGCTTCAACAAGTGCAAGGCGCGCAGGCCTTCGCCTGGCTCGAGCGCGATGATCACATCGTCGGAAGCGTCGCCGGGCAACGGGGAAAACACTTCTTCGCCGTTGTTGCCCATACGCACATGGCTCATCACATCGCCGCCGCGCTGCGCCATGCCGGTGGTTTCGGCGGTGCGCACCTGCCAGCCCTTGGAACGGGCAGCTTCTGCCAGGATCTTGGCCGCGAGCACGCTGCCTTGGCCGCCGATGCCGGCAAGAGAAACGTTTATCATTGCGCGCTCCCTTCGTTCCCATCGCATGCAAGGGCGTCGTCTTCGCACAGATACGTGCACAGTCCGCAGCCGTTGCACAGCGATTCGTCTACCACCGGGCGGCGCGCCTCGGCGTCCCACGAAAGCGCCGGGCACCCGATTTTCAGCACGCACTTGCCGCAGCCCGTGCACGCCTCTTCGCTATAGCGGACCGGAGCACCGGGCTTTATCAGCTTCACGCACGGCGACTCAAAGATAACCGCCGAAGGACCGTCGTAGTAGATGGCCTGGCGCGCCGCCTCCTGCGCTTCGTCCAACCGCAGCGGATTGGCGTGCGTGATAACCTTCACGCCCAGCGCACGCAGCACCGCTTCAATGGAAATGGGCTCGGATTTGGGCCCCATCAGCGTAACGCCCGTGCCGGGGTGCGGCTGCGAACCCGTCATGGCGGTGGTTGCGTTGTCCAGCACGCACACGGTGATGTCATGCTGGTTGTACACCGCGTTGGCAATGCCAGTCATGCCGCTGGCGAAGAACGTGGAATCGCCCACGAACGAAAGCGCCTTCTTGCCCGGCTCTACCACGCTGAAGCCCTGCGCCACCGTGATGCCCGCGCCCATGCACAGGCAGGTGTCCACCGCGTTCAGCGGCTTGGCATTACCCAAGGTGTAGCAGCCGATGTCGCCGCAGAAAATGCCGTCGCTCGGGCGACGCAGCGCCGACTTCACCGCGTAGAACGCGCCGCGATGCGGGCAACCCGGGCACAGCAGCGGCGGGCGGGCAGGCGGCTGGGTATGCGCCAGCTCTTCGCCAGCTCCTGCCGCCAAGGCGGTTTCGGCGCCGAATACCTGGCGCGGCTCGCGCAGGCAAACGCCGAAGAATGCACGCAGCTGTTCGGCGATGGCGTCTACCGTGTTTTCGCCGCGGTCGGTGGTCTCGCCCGTCAGCTTGCCGTGCACGCGGTAGCTTGCACCCGTGCGACCTGCGGTTTTAAGCATTTCGTCTTCCAGGACATGGTCCAGTTCCTCGAACACGATAACGTCGGAAAGCCCTTCAGCGAACGTTGCCGCACGCTGTTGCGGGAACGGATACGGTGTGCCCACCTGCATGATGCGGTACGCCGGCAGCGCTTCCACCGTCTTGCCGTGCGCGGGGCCGCCCATGGTGCAGAAGTCGCCTTCGCAGCTTGGCGGCAAAACAGGTGCCAGCGCGGCACCTTCCGCCCACACCAACTTGCCAGCCTGGGCCTCTTCTTCCAACAGGCGCAGCGCTTCACGCGCATAGGCGTACGAAATGCCGCCTGCCACAATACCCACCTGCGCGTTTTCGCCAGCAGCAAACACGGGGTTGAACTGGTCGAACGCACTTCCCGAAAAATCTTCGGCAATGGCAACTAGGCGCTCGTTTATCTCGGCGTGAGCAGCGTAAGATCGCTTCGGGAAAATGACCCAGCGCGAATCGCGCTTGAAGCCTTCGGGAGTACGTGCCTGCGTGCGCTCTTCAACATCGAAGTAGGTCGAAGCGTGGCAAATGCGCGTGGTAGGGCGCATCAGAACAGGGGTTTGGTATGCCTCGGACAGATCGTAGGCGGCGCCCATCATGGCGCAGCCCTGCTCGGGCGTTGCCGGGTCGAACACCGGCACCTTGGCAAACGCCGCGAAGCGCCGCGTGTCCTGTTCGGTTTGGGACGAAATGGGGCCCGGGTCGTCGGCAACGTAGAGCACGGTGCCGCCCTTCACGCCCACGTAGTTCAGCGACATCAGCGCATCGCTTGCCACGTTCAGGCCCACCTGCTTGCACGTGTACAGCGTGCGAGCGCCCGAATACGCAGCGCCGGCCAAAAGCTCCAGCGCAGCCTTTTCGTTCGTGGACCATTCCACATGCACGCCTTCGGCTTTGTCTGCGGCATGCTGCTTGGCAACCGTTTCGATAACCTCGGAAGAAGGGGTGCCCGGGTAGCCCGCGCATACACGCACGCCCGCTTCAAGAGCAGCATGGGCAAAGGCTTCGTTGCCCGTTAAGAATTCTTTTGCCATTAATGGGGTTCCTTATGCCTGGGCCATGTCGGCTTTGAGCTTTTCAATCTTCGCGCGCGCTTCGTCGTTGCCCGTACCCAGCATCTGAACAGCCAAAATGGCAGCGTTCTTCGCGCCATTGATGGCAACCGTTGCCACCGGTACGCCGCTGGGCATCTGAACCATGGAAAGCAGGGAATCAAGGCCGCCCAAATCGCTCGTCTTCATGGGAACGGCAATGATGGGCAGCGGGGTATAAGCAGCAACCACGCCGCCAAGATGAGCAGCCTTGCCAGCCGCAGCGATAATAACGCGCAGGCCGCGGTCGACGGCAGAGCTTGCCCATTCGTGCACTTCGGCGGGCTTGCGGTGTGCGCTTGCCACCTTAACTTCATAGGGGACGTCCAGTTCATCAAGCTGCTTCATGCATGCTTCCATCGTGGACATGTCGGATTCGGATCCCATGATGATGCCAACTATGGGCTTGTCGCCAAAAATAGAGCTCATTGCTTGTCCTTAGAGACGCGGTTTTCCTTTACGCGCAATTGTAGCACCGCACTATCACGGGCACGCTTCCCCATCCGCCGCAAAGGGCCAATGCCGGCCTTTCGGCTTGACGGTCTGATTGAGAAAAGGCCATTGCAGAACCCAAAACCAAGAAACGGGGTCTTCATGGCAAAATAATCGACTTAAGAACGATGCTCTTGCACTTGCTGCTCAAATTGCGCCACGTTTACTACTTTTTTGTTGATTATTTCGGCATTTTAAGCCGAAAACAAGGCATTAAAAGAAGCATGACCATTCTTAAGTCGATTATTTTGCCACGTGCAGGCCGTTTTCTGGTTTTGCGGGCAAGCGCAGACGCGAAAAGCGCAGAAACGCGGCTCCCATGCGCCTCGATACAGCCGGCGAAGGGCCAGCGCTATTCGTCAGAGTCGCCTTCCCATACTTCGGCAACGCGCTTTTCCAGGGCCGCAATGAGCTGTTGGTTCACATCGAGCATCTTCTGCAGGTCGGCGGGGGTGGCGTTTTCCACGTGATAGCCCGTGCTGGCAACGCAGGGCACGGAAAACTTCGTGGCCAAGGCGGCCGCAATATCATGAGCAGGGATTTCGTCTCGGTGGCACGGCACCGCCAGTAGGCTTACCGTTGCGGTTCGCCCTGGCTCAGGGCGCGGAATGGCCTGGGCAGTAGCGCCCACGTGGGCGAATTCCGGTGTGCAGGCGCACACCACAATGCCACGCGGCGTTACTGTAAGTACCGCCTCCAGCGCGAAGGCGCCTTCCCCAATGCATACGGTTTCAGTGCGCATACCCATGTTGGTACCCTTCTCTCACAAAAGTCCGGCTGCAAGCGACCAGCGGGGCAGCCTCTTTAACAAAAAGGGAACTGTCCCCTTTTTGTTAATGGATGGCGGCGAATTCTACAGCGCCGACCAGCTCTTCCGGGCTGGCAATAAGCACGCTGGGCATCTGCTTCAGCAGAATCTCGCGTCCGAAGAATTTGCCCCAGGTAACGCCCACGCACGGCATATCGGCGGCATGCGCTGCCTGCAAATCGTAGGGACTATCGCCCACATACACACATCTATCAGGCGAAACACCCAGTTTCTTCGCTGCTGCCAGCAACGGTTCAGGGTCAGGCTTGTGAGCAGTGCTGTCTTCCGCGCCGTTCACGCAAGCGAAAACGTCGTACAAGCCATGCGCCTTCAGGCTCTTCGTTGCCAGACCAACGCGCTTCGACGTTACCACGCCCAGCGTGAACCCGGCGTTCTTCAAAGCCGCAAGAGCCTCGGGCACGCCCGCAAAGGGATGCGACTTTTCATCCAAGTCGCGTTCGTTAAATTCGCGGTACACGCGGGTAAGCTCATCGGCAACCTCAGGGGCGTAGCCATGATCTTCGACAAACGTTTGCATCTGCACCACCAACGGCTGCCCCACCTTGGCAATCAGCTCGGCATCGGGCAGCGCTTTGCCAAACACCTTTTCGGTGGCATAGCGCATGCTTACCAAAATAGGCTCGTACGTGTCCAGCACCGTGCCGTCCAAATCGAACAGCACCACATCGCGTTTAGGATTCAAAGAGATAAAGTCGTCAGCCATTACGGCAATTTCCTTCTTTCAGAGAATATAAGGGACCAATCAAAAACAAGATCGCCAGCAAAATCAGGGGAACGAAAGCAAGGGCATGCGCCAGCAAATCAGCGAGCGGGATTCTGACGAGTGCAGGGGGATTGAAAAGGGGCAGGCATTGGCCTTCGTGCCATGCCTGCCCCTTTGAAATTTCCCTGTGCCGTCAGAATCCTGCGCAGCGTCATCGCGTTTCGTGAGTCCTGCGCTGTTCGGCAGAACAGCGCAACTAAAGCCCCAAAGCCTTCTTCAGGGAAGAAACGCGGCGGCGGGAAACGGGAATCTTCTCGTCTACGCCATCGAGCGTAAGCAACAGCGTGCCGCCCGACTGAGGCTCAACTTCCTTGACCAACGCAAGGTTAACCAGGTAACCGCGATGCACGCGGAAAAACCCGTGGCCATCGAGCGTCTTTTCCAGCTGGGCCAAGCTGACCGTGGAAAAGAAACGGTCGACGCCCGTTTGCAGGTACGCATAATCGTCGCGCGCCATAACGTAGCGAATATCGTCGATGTTGATGAGGATCTTCTTGCCGCCCTTTTCAACCGGGATGCGCTCGGCCTTCTGGGCCTTCGCATGCAGCAGCACATGCTCGCGCACGCGGGCAAGCGCATGGGCAAGGCGCTCGGTTTCAACAGGCTTCACCAGGTAATCAATGGCGTTCACCTTGAAAGCGTCCAGCGCAAACTCGCTGTAGGCGGTAACGAACACCACGGCCGGCGGATACTTCAGATGCTGCAGGGCCTCTGCAAGCTGGATGCCGGTAGCCTCAGGCATGTTGATGTCCAAAAACATAACGTCGCAAGGATATTCCTTCAGCTTTTCAATAGCCTCGCGAACGCTAGCAGCCTCGGCAACAACTTCAGTTTGATTGAGCTCGCTCAGCAAAAAACGCAGCTCGGAACGCGCCGGCGCCTCGTCGTCAACAATGATTGCCTTCAGCAACGCAGCCTCCTCGTGTTTCACAGATTAATCATTCGTATTATAGACCACTTACCGAAAAAGCGAGCACCTATCTCAAAGCCTAAACAGGTAGGGCACTACATGGTTGCGCACTCAGGAAGGAACAGCGTAACCGCCGTGCCCTTACCCAGTTCACTTTGGATATCCATGTAAGCATGCTCGCCGTAGTACCCGCGAAGACGATCGTTGATGTTCTTCACGGCAATGCCCAGCCCTGTTTCCGACTTGGGCGCCATGATGTTGATGCGATCTTCTTCCTTCATGCCGATGCCGTCATCGTTCACGTGAAGGTACACGTCGTTGCCTTCCAGGCTTCCTGAAATGGAAATGGTGAGCTTGCCTTCGGCGGGCATGGCATGCTTCACCGCGTTTTCAACCAGGGGCTGCACCATGAAGGCGGGCACCTGCATCGCGCGCACTTCGTCGTCGATGTCCACTTCCACGGCCAGGCGGTCTTCGCCGAAGCGCGCCTGCTCGAGCGAAAGGTAGCGCACGGTTTGCTCCACTTCACGCGAAAGAGGAATAAGGTCGGAGCTGTTTTCCAGCGTTTGGCGATAGAACACCGCAAATTCACGCAGCATAACGCGCGCCTTGTCGGGGTCGGTGCGCACAAGCGATGCCATAGTGTTGATGATGTTGAACAGGAAATGCGGGTTGATCTGGCTTTGCAGGGCCTTGAGCTCCATGCTGGTTGCCAGCTTCTTCTGATCTTCCAGCTGCAGGGCGGCAAGCTGGGTGGAAAGCAGCTGGCCAAAGCCTTCCGCCACGGAAATCTGCGTTTCGGTAATGCGTGAAGCCTTGGGGTAGTAGAACTTCAGCGTACCTTGAATGGAAGAGGATGAGCCCATCTTCAGAGGAACGATGATGGCCGCCTGAATGGTTTTGATGGGAGCAGGCAAGCCCACTTCCAGCTGCGAGCGCAGCACGCGGGTTTTGCCGTCTTGCACCGTGCGCTTGGTGCCGGCCGTGCGGATGTGGCCGCCCAATTCGCCCAGCTCTTCCTTGCCGGAACCGGAATAACCCAGAACAATCTCGCGGTCGGTGACGGCAACGGCGCAGGCCGAAGTGGAAGGCAACAGAATGTCGCACACCTTCTGCGCCGCTTCGGACGTGAAGCCTTCCTGCATGGCTTCCAGCGTTTCGCTTGCCAGGTTCAACACCGACATAGACTGGTTTGCGCGAATGCGGTCGGGGTCCAAAATCAAAGCGATGGTGATAAGCAAAAACGCCGTGAACAGCGTGCCCGCAATGGTAAGCACCAGGTAATTGCGGTCGGGGCCGAACATTGCCCAACCCAGCACGCAGCCGCACAGCAGCGCCATGCACAGCGAGGCGATTTCAAGGGCAATGGTAACGTTGTGACGAGGGTAAGCCATGAGCGATCCTTGCAGCGTAAGAGGCACTTCTTCGTTTGCCGTCAAACGAGCAGCAAACGATTCGACCATAGCATATTTACCCGTTCAACTGGCAAATGCGATAGCCCAAGGCACGCCCGCAAGCGCGCGGAGCAAATGGCGCCTTGCCAGAAGCCGAGGCAAGCACCGCGTGCTGTCAAAACGCAAGACCCGCAACCCACCTTGCCGAAATGGGAAGCGGAAGCCGAAACCCGCCTACAGCGCCACGATTTCGTTGCCCAGCAGCACCACCGCGCTGATAAGCAGGAATGCGCCGAAAATGAAGCGCAGCTGACGTTCGGGCACGCGGCGCACCAAGTTCGCACCGATTACGGCGCCGGGAATGCTGCCCGCCGCCATGGCAATGCCGGCAAGATAGTCGATGTTGCCCAGCAGGCCCTGCTCTATAACGCCAGGGATAGCCAGAATCATAATGGCAATAAGCGACGTGCCCGAAGCTTTGCGCATCATAACGCCCAGCACCGAAACGAACAGCGGCACCATCAGAAAGCCGCCGCCGACGCCCACATAGCCCGACGCCAAACCGGCCGTAAGACCAATGGCAATGGCCTTGGGCAGATTGCCGCGAGTAAGCTCGAAGCCGCCTTCGCCCAAGTCTTCTTCCACCGCTGCAGCTTTCACGGCCGCTTTTTCCACATCGACGCCCATCGCTTTGCCGGAAGCGGGGTTCTTCGGCATGCGCACCGCCTTGCGGAACATCTTGAACGACGAATAGCCGATGATGATGGCGGCCGCCAACATAACCATCCATGCCGGTGAAAGATTGGCCAAGAACACGCCCACCGGGCTGGTGCATGCACCGGCCAAACCACATACGATGCCCAGCTTGGGGATGCACGTCTTGTTCTTGATGTGCGTTACGAAGCCCACCAACGAAGTGGGAATAATGGTAAACAGCGAGGTTGCTGTAGAAGCAAACGCGGAAAGGCCGAAACCCAAGCGGAATATGGGAACCATCAAGGTTCCGCCTCCGATACCCAACAAGCCCGACAAAATGCCAACAACTACGCCAACTGCTACGGTGAGTACAAGGGTTTCCATGAAGCGCGCCGAATCCTATTCCTCGTTGATGTTCAGCCTTATCTCGGATGTTAAACCTGGATCGAGGTTAACAGCAACCGTTTCCGCCTGCTCGGGAATATCGCGAACGTCGTCGGGCATTCCGCCAGGTGTATTCGCCGCTTCGACCACCACTTCTTCGCCCGACTGGCGCGCGATAGCCGCCTGAACCAGCGCATGACGCAACCCACCGTCGCTTTCCATGCGCGCCATGATGTCGCCCCAGGTGTACTGGAACTCGAAGTACTTCATGCAGTGCTCCTGGGCGTACTCGGTCGCCTCGCCCGCCGCGGCCTTGGCGCCTTCACGGTAGCGCTTCTTGTCGGGGCGCACCAGCGAACGCAAAAACGCCGTGCGCTTGATGCGCTTGGTGATGCCCGGCTCCAAGAACGGCCCCGGATACGGCATCAGCGAAGAGGGCTTGATTTGCAGAAGGTCAATCTGAGCGCGGCTGAACTCGATTTTGTAGTACTCGTACACCCAACGGAAAATATCGCGGTAGAAGCGATGGCCCTCGTGCCTGTCGCGCGGAGGGCGGTGCGTGAGCGACCATTGGTTGTCGAACCAGATGTCGGAACCGTACATGCGCAGGTCAAGCAGGTAGTCCAAGTCTTCGCCGCGCATGATCCACGGATCGAAGCTCAAGCGGCGGTACGTTTCACGGTGCAGCGCCAGGCAGCCACCGCACACATGGTTTGAGCGCGAAAGACGCGGGCCCGCCATAGCCTTGGAAATCCAGTTGTTGAAGGCGCGACCCTGCTGCCAAAAATGGTTGTACCAGTGGTTTTGGCTTTTGGAGTAGTACGTGCCTTCGTCGTTGAAGTAGAAGCCTGACTTGGCAAGGATGGGAATGCCCTTCTTGGTAAGCTTGCCCAAGCCGTACATGGCCTTTTCGAGGAATGCCTCGTCGTCGATGATCTCGTCGTCATCGACGAACACCACCGAATCGAAGCCCAACACCTGTGCAATTACCAGGCCCAGGTTGCGGACGGCGGCATATCCGGTAAGCCCGATGGCCGTCTGCTGGCCGCCGAAGCCCAGCTGGTCCAAGCGCTGCTGCACAATCTCAGCTTCCGCGCGGCCGATTACCAGCGTATGCATATGGGGGAATTGGTTGGCGATTGCCTGCACTTTTTTGGCGGCTTCGTCTTCCACGCCGCATTCGGCAGCCACCAGGATGATTACCTGGCCCAAACCGCGAACATGCTGCAGCGAATTAAGGCACCTGCCCAAGCTGCCCTGTTCGTTAAGGGGTGTGGGGTGATCGTAGAGGTTCGAAGGCTTTGATGCCCCGCGTTTGCGCGTGGGCGCCGTGTGGAGCGTAGGTATGATCACCGCTGGATTCATGGGTCCCCCTTTGCGGCCCGCCCCATGCAGGCCTTGCGAAAAACAAACATCCCATTACGGGATGTTGCGATAGCTATTGTACCGCATTGCGCAACGCGGCCTTTTCGACGGGGATTAGGCGCCGCGAATCCTGTGACGCCAACAGTTAAACAGGTGGAAACCCGCAACAAGCAGCTTTCAGACCGGAATCGCGCCGCGCTCTGCGGTCTTGGTGAAGGCGAAACGGTGTTGCATGATTCACGACAGAATGGGCGCCTAGCAGCTAAGCAAGTACGCTGGCTTCTTCCCGCCAAGCCAGCCACCAAGCACAGCAAATGGCAGCCCGGCAAACGCTAAGCACGCATTCAGCGCCTGCGGCGGGGGTGCCCGCGGCGGCTGCGGATGCGCTCGGCCTCTTCGCGGCGCGTTTTCACCTGCGCACTTTCTTCGCGAAGACGCACGTACGACTCCAAACGCGAAGGGGCCAGCTCACCTGCTTCAACGGCGGCGCGCACGGCGCATCCCGGCTCGCTTGTGTGCGTGCAGTCGCGGAAGCGGCAGGATGCCGCCAGTTCTTCGATGTCGGAAAACGCAGCGCCGATGCCTTCGTCGGCGTCCCACAGCCCCAAGCCACGCACGCCGGGCATATCGATGATGCGGCCACCATGGGGCAGATCGATGATTTCACGTGAAACAGTGGTGTGGCGGCCTTTGCCGTCACCGCGCACCTCGGTGGTTTTCTGCACTTCACTTCCCACCAGCATGTTCACCAAGCTTGATTTGCCCACGCCCGAACGACCGATAAGCACCGCGGTTTTGTCCCCTTTGGCGATAATGCCGGCAAGGCGCTGCACCGATGCTTCGTCGCGGTCTGAAATGGCAAGAAGCTCATCGTTGCCCACGAACCCATCGATGCGCTCACGCACCGCTTCCACCTCTTCAGGCGAAGCCATCAGGTCGGCCTTGGTGAGTACTACCATCACCTCGGCACCCGTTTCGTGCGCCAAAACCAGCTCGCGCTCCAAACGACGCGTGTTGATATCCTCAATGGGCTGCGCCACGATAACCAGGTCGAAGTTCGCGGCCAGCGTTTGCGGCAACGCACGCTCGGTAGGGTCTTTGCGCACGAAGGAAGTGCGGCGCGGCAAAGTTTCCTCGATGATGCCCTTATCGTGCCCGTCGGGCAGGGAAATGCGCACGTTATCGCCCACAACAGCGCGCTGGTCGCTGCCCTTCACCAGGGACGTTGCGTGTTCGCAGCGCAACTCGCGGCCATCGGCCAATCGGACCAAAGGAAACCCGCGGTCGAGCTTCACCACAACCCCGGTTTCAGTTACAGGCGCATCCATTACAGCGTCCCTTCTCGCTTGGAGTGATACAGGGCAAGCAAAGCCAGTCCCGCCAGCACGGAAACGATGCCCAGGCCGAACGTCTTAGGATCGATTGCGGGCTTGTTGTCGGTGCCGGAGGCGAGCGCTGACACCTCTTCAACATGAATATCGGACATGCCCTGATGTTCCTGGCATTCCAGATGGAACGTTCCGCGCACCTGCAACGTGGTGCCCGTAACGCCGTAGCGCCCGTACGTGTCGATGTTCTTCGACTGGTCCATGGACATGAACACGGAAACAACGCTGGGGTTGCTGCTGTCGCTGTCCTGCAGGGTTATCCAGCAGTTATCGGGCTGCAGCTCGTCGTTGATGCGGTCACCCACCACTTCGCCCTGCACGAATACCGTTTGGCCTTCGTAGTACGAGTCGGCCTGCGCCAAATCGGCGATGGACGTCTGATACAGAAACGAGCTGTCAGAGAGCTGGTTAACGTACACGTGGTTGCTGGGCTTAGGGGTGCTGTTTTGATCATCGGCAAACGCCGCACCCGGAAGAACGAACAGCACAACAGCCAGCAGGAACGCAAACAACGCGGCACTACAAGATTTCGCTAGTTTGGTCACGAGCGCACCGCCTTCTTACGCGGCATGCAGGAAACAACCACTTTCACAATGAGAGCCAACAGCGTGATGAATTCCAAACGTCCTGCCCACATTTCCAAGATGTACACCAGTTCCAGGCCGGTGGGCATGCCGCGGGAAACAATGCCCGAGCTCAAGCCGCCGTTCGATGCCATGGCCACCGATTCGAAGATGGCAGAAATGGCGTCGTAGCCATGGGCGATACCGGCAAGCGCGCCAATCAGGTACGTGATGACGAACAGCGCAGAAACCGTCATGGCTGCCTTCGCTTCATCAGTGGTAAGCACCTTGCGGCCCAAATGGTAGTAACGCACCGAAACGCGCGCCGTGCTGGGCGAAAGCGTTTCTTTGATAGTGGAAACCATCGACTTCGCAATAAGGCCGATGCGGGAAAGTTTGATACCACCAGCAGTGCTTCCGCTCGAGCCGCCGATGGCCATGCACATGGCAAGGATCAAAAACGCGCCCGACGAAAATACCGTGGAGAGCTGATTGTTCGTTACATTCTGGAAGCCCGTGGTGGTTGCCGCAGACACCACCATGAATACGCCGCGGCGAAGCAGCGCAATCAAATCGGAGAAACCGCCCGATGCGCACAGCGATGCCATGATCGTCACCGTGGCAACAACCAGCCAAATGGCGCCGGTGCGGATTTCCAGGTCGCGGAAGAACGAATCGGTTTCGCCGCGCTGCATCTTTACGTACAGCGAAAAGTTGATGGCGCCCAGTACCATGAGCACCATGCAGACCAGTTCCATAGCGAAGGAATGGTAGTAGCCGATAGATTGGCTGGTGGGCGCAAAACCGCCGGTAATGAAGCCGGAAATGGAAATCCACAGCGAATGGAACAAGGCACGCACCGGCTCCATGCCGGAAAGCATGCACATCACGAACAAGATAACGGCCGCGCCGGCAATGGCGATAAGCGAAATGCTGCTGATAAGACGCACCGTGTTCACGATGTTAGGCAGTACGTGTTCGCTTCGGCCCTCCGAAGAGTACAAGCCCGAAGTTGACTTGCCGAAAAGCCCCAGGGAAAGCGCGATAACAATAAGTCCCAAACCACCGATAAGATGCATAACAAAACGCCACATGTTGTCGGCAACGGAAAGGTGTTCCAAGTCGATGACAAGCGTAACGCCAGTGGTGGTAAGGCCCGAAACCGCTTCCATCAACGAATCAAGATACGAGCCGTAATGCCCGGAAAGCGCCAAGGGCACCGAAGCCACGAATGCCAGAACGATCCATGAAAGCCCGGTTACCGCGAGCGCCTGTTGATGGGTGAGCTTGCCCGGTTGCACACACAGCAAGCGCAGCGCAGAGCCGATAATGAGCGAAACGCCCACCGCCAGCAGATAGCGCGAAGCCGGCTCCCATTCCTGCATCACAACGGCCACCACCAGCGGCACCGCCAACGCAATCGTGAAAAACGAGATAAGAACGCCAAGATAGTGCGCAACAACGCGCACATCGAACAAGGTGAATCGCTGCCACATGCTACTGCCCCACCTTGTCAAGCAAGCACCGCATCGCACCTTGCGCTACGGCACATTCCGCATATCGGCGAAGCGCCCTATTGCCATTACCGCGCTGCATGGCTACCCGAGCGAACCTAACGCGAAGAAAAATCGGATAACGACGGTAATGGCATATAAGAACAGCAGGAAAGCAACGATGCTCATCAGCACCGCCGAAAAGCCCAAAAGGGGCACTCGGATACGCTCTTTCAACTCTTCTTTATCCATGGGGGCTATTCTAGTACATTCTTGCCCTATCGCTCTATGCGGGGAATGCAAGGTGCTTTCGCGCGGTAAGCGAAGGGTCCCTTCGGCACTTAGGACGCAGAGCGCGAAAAGGCAACATGCACCCTGGCACTCAGCGCCTGCGTTGCCTCACCTGTTGGTCTTTGCCCGGCAGGAAGCCACAGCAAGCAAGCGCCACTGCCGAAACGCAGGCGGCGGCAACCAGAGTAAGTGCGGGAAGCATCACAGCAAATGGATCGGACGTCGCCGTAAGCATCTGGGCTCGATCGGCTTGAAGCTTTGACTGTGCCACAACCCATTCGTCTGGCTGCGCATCTTTCGAATGCAACCCCGCAGCCAACCTGCCCGCATCCCCGCTGTCAGAGGGTGCATACACGGCAACCAACGTGAGGTTGCTTTCCACAGGCTCGTCGAAATTCCAGAAGCAGCCGGTTTCCGTATCCCGCCAGCCAAGGAAATCGGATGTGCCAGCAGGTTGGGGCTTTTTCAGGGTGGTACCCGTTGACACTTTCTGGGTCGTTTGCACTTCGCCGTCAATATAAACAACAGTGGCACTAACCTCATAGCGCACCTGGGTAACCTTGCTTTCTGCGTGGGCATAAACGCCGGGAGCAAAAGCCAGCAGCATAACGAAGATGCCAGCCAGCACTATCTTTGCCGGTGCTATTTTCCCCATAAGTTGCACCCCCCTGCTACCGAGCTCATAAATAGATGAGGGAGACAGACCAAGCCTGTCTCCCTCATCGCAACGAACAGTTTCTACTTGATATCTGCCGTGAACGTAACCGTACCGACGTAGTTGCCGGCAACTTCCGCCGTACCCGTCGAGGTCGCGAGGGTGAAGAACAGAGATTGATCGCCCTCGTTGATACCCGCAGGAACACTTAGCACCTCGCCGCCAGGAGTCACTTCAATGGCAGGAACGCCAGGCTTCTCGACCTTGTAGTTCAAAACGGTTGCACCGCTTTTCACAGTAAAAACGCCGTTGTCGCCGCTTCCTAAGGCCGTAATCTGGAGCTTCTTGCCATCTCCGATAACGTTCTTTGTCACCTTGGCCTTTTGCGTGTCCCCGTATTCGGAGGACGCCTCTACAACAGACGTGCTGTCTACGCCCTTGTCCTTGTCGAAGTCGATCATCGTGGGAATCGACCATTCGTAGCCCTCCGTTACTGCATATTTCACCTGCGTAGTGCCCGTTGTGGGCGCGCCTTCGTCTGCAGGGCCCTCGATTGCAAAGGCCATTGCGGGCAGCATCGCCGTTGCAAGCGCTGCCGCAGAAATCGATGCTGCAATAGTTTTCTTCGTTCTTTCCATATCCTGTTCGGCAGTGGGGACCAGCCGCACGTTGCAGCCTCCGGACCTGCCTTCCCCTTTCCTGACTCTAGCGAACTCCCCCCATATCCCCTGTATAGGCAACGCCGAACTACTGCACGTTCAGCGTGATCCTTACCACTCCTTGGTTGGTTTTCGTTTCCTGGTCGGATTTGTAGGGCTGGCACACCACATATGCTGCATAGGTGCCTGGTTCCAAACCGCGGGAAAGCTCCATATGCTGAAGGTATTTACCCGGCGCCACCAGGCCCGACTGATATAGAAGCTCGTCGGTTTCGTCCAAGTACAGGCCAAACGTCATGTAGTAGCATTCGGGCGTGCAGCTGACGGTTATGGTTTCCTGTTTGCCTTCCGACGTGGAAACCTCGATGGCCTTTTCGCCTTCGAAACCCGCAATAGCCTGCACGGTGTAGGCGCCTGCTTCGTTTTTGCCTATCTCAAAGAACCCGGCATCGTAGTTTTCAACGGAAGTAACCGTGCCCGTCTTGTGGGCAAGCGAAAGGTAATGATCGAGTTCAACAGCTTCACCACTGTCAACCACCAATGTTTCAGGCTGACCGCCTGCAACGCTGAAGGAATCTTCGTACCAGATGTTTTCAGCAGGGTTGTGGAACTCGAACCCGCGATCGACCGATTTCGTGTTGGCAGGAATGTCGAAGCTGCTCCACCCTGGCAGGGCGATGCTCTTACTTCGGTCAACGGGAACCTCTGGCTGGACATATTCGGACTGACTTTGTTCGAAGGAGGGCTTTTCCACCTGCTTTGCCGGGCTTTGCCACAGCAGAAAGGCAGCCACGGCGGCAATCGCCATCAAAACGCACACCACGACTACGATGCCTTTGGAATTGTTTCGCTTCTTGCCCATTGCGCTCCCCTTCGTTTTGCCTGGTAGGCCGTTTGTCGAAGCGCATAGTGGCAAAGAAAACGCACGTCAGTCAACGAAATTTGCCCGAAATAGCCAAATCCAGCCGCTTTCCCGCGCCGAGTGAGCGATAGGGGGCACGACGCACGCAATGCGCAAGCATTCACTCGAGGGCACTTTGCGGTAATGAGCAGGCATTATGCCAATATTCACAGCCTTTTTTCAAGCTGTTTTTGGCAGAATAGGGGCAAGCAGTGTCCGCCGAGTTCTGCGGGTGACGCCTGGAAAGGAGTTGCCATGGACTTAGTTCTTTTCATCGCAGCATGCTGCACCATAATGGGCTTCGCGCTCAACATAGGGGGCCGAGTACGACGCAGGATAAAACGGAAAAAGAAGATGATGCGCAAGAAGTAGAAAAGCCAGGCGGCAACCTGGCTCTTTGAAAAAAGACATCACCCGTAGCTAATCGGACTTAGAAGATGGTTAGTATCAGCGGGCGCTGCTTGTACGAACAATTATATCAGGAAACAAGATGCCTTACGTGGGCTATTTCCCAGCAGTATGCGGCACCAACGGGCATGCAAGAGGGCCATTGCGGAAATAGCGAACGAAGAAGCAGCAGCCGGAAAGAGCCAACGCTACTCCCAGCCCCGTGTAGAAAAACGCAATGAACCATACAGGTGCCACACCCGATGCGCGTAGGCCAATGCCCATGGTCATCATGAACGCCATGATAAGGTAGCCCTTTGCGTCGAAGAACTTCCAAAATGCCGCGCGAGGCTTTTCCATAGCCTCAATGCGGTCGGCGTGCTTGCCCACCAGCTTCGAGAACATGCCGGCATGGAACACTGCGAAAATGAGCACGGCGCCCACGGCAAGTGCCAACAGCATAGAACCATCTGCCTGGGAAAACGCCGAAACACCCAAGATAGCGATGTTGAGTCCCGCCGCAAACCACACGAATCCGGCAATAAGCAACAGCTTTTCCTTGGCTACGCGCACGCTAACCGTCTCCCGTCTGGCATAAGCCCCTTCGTTGAATACGTTATCTGGAAGATAACACTTTAATCAGACCAGGACGTGTTCGTTCATCGCATCGTCACCCGTTTGATTCGGCTAACTTTCTGGCGCCCCTTCACACACCCAATACTTCGCCCCGCCCTAGAACCCCGTCTGCCTGCTGAAGCTGTCCGCTTATGCCAGCGCACCCAACGCGCACCAAATCGCAAGCGAAGCCCTTCAGCAATCGTGCCAAAATCAACGAAACACGTTACGCAAAGGGGCCGCGAGTGAACGATAAAGCACAGGGGAAGCACAGCGCATTGCTGCGTTTGCTGGTCGCATTTCTTCTTTCTCTTTCGCTTTTACCGGGGTGCTCGGGCAACCAGCCCGACACCAGCAGTACCGCGGCAGAAAACCCCAGCACGCAATCAGAAGCGGCACAAGAGCAACCTGCGGAAAGCCAGCAGCCTAGCGTTGCAAACCAAAGCAGCAGTTCTACAAGTGAAACCGTTTCAGCGCAACCCGTAGATCTTGCCAGCATTCCCAAGTACTCGGGCGCGCCTTACGTTGAAGTGCAGGGAAACACACCACAGTTCACCGAAGAGGACAAGGCACGGGGAAGTTTCGAGGATTACAGCCCGCTCGACAGCTTGAGACGATGCGGAGTGGCGTTTGCGCTCATCGGCGCTGAAACCATGCCCACCGAAAAACGTGGCAGTATCGGCGACGTGAAGCCTTCGGGGTGGCACACCGTGCGTTACAACGGCGTAGTTGACGGCAACTACCTGTACAATCGCTGTCATTTGATCGGCTATCAACTTGCCGGCGAAAACGCCAACCCGAAAAACCTTATCACCGGCACTCGCTACCTGAATACGCAGGGCATGCTTCCCTTTGAAGATCGTGTTGCAAGCTACGTCGAGAAAACCGGCAATCACGTGCTGTACCGCGTAACGCCACTGTTTTCCGGCGACAACCTGGTAGCAAGCGGCGTGCAGATGGAAGCGCTTTCCGTTGAAGACGACGGGGCGGGAATTTCCTTCAACGTGTACTGCTACAACGTGCAGCCCCAGATAACGATCGATTATGCGACAGGCGAAAGCTCGCTTAGCGAAAAGGCACCCAGCCGGCAGACAAACAGCACCGAGCAAACTTATGTTTTGAATACCAGCAGCAAGAAATTCCATACACCAGGTTGTTCGGCGATAAGCAGGATGAAGGAATCGAACAAGCAATCGTATAGCGGAACCCGCGACAGCCTTATTGCCCAGGGGTACACCCCTTGTGGGCTTTGCAAGCCGTAGAACAGAGGTCTTGGCTGACGGCCTTTTCTGCTCGGTTCCAGGAACCGATTGGAACGAGCTCCGTCTGCCCGCCGAGTTCAGGCAATGAGACACACTTTTTGATCCATAACCCACAAAACGGGGGAGAAAGGCAACAAAAAAGCCCGGCAAAACCGGGCTTTGAAGATTCTTGGTCGCGGGGGCTGGATTTGAACCAACGACCTCCGGGTTATGAGCCCGGCGAGCTACCAGACTGCTCCACCCCGCACGATCAATCGCTCTATGCGACTTGACTAAGTATAGGGACCTGTCCTGTTTAACGCAATTGAAATAGTATCCTCTTCAAATTTTCGACACATTTTACGTTTTCGGTAGACCGCCAGCCTTTGCGGATAAATGGCCGATGCAGGTTTCGCGCAGTCAGAACCACAGAACGGGCCCTCTTTGGCAAAATAATCGACTTGAGAATGATTGTTCGTCGGCAAAAACGATAAGAACTCATAGTTAGGCAACATATCTACGTAATATGTTGCCTAACTATGTATTTTCGTGAAAAACTCCGCCGGACCTGAACGCGAAAGGGTTCGCAAGTCGATTATTTTGCCACGACACCCTCTTTGCTTGGTTTTGGCGACCTCAACCAAGCAAAACTGGCCGCCTTGAGCTTAAGGAGCCACGCCAAGCCACCAGATGCCCCGCCGAGCAAGGGGGGCTGTCGCTTCGCCGAGCAAGGGGCCCACCAGACATCCCGCCGAGAAATGGGCCAGATGCCCTGCCGAACAAAAGGGCGCTAAGCAAGAGGCCCCGAAGCGCTCCGAGCGTAAAATGGGCCGCCGGATTGCTCCGACGGCCCTTGCTTGCAGCTTTATGTCAGGTTATTGCTACTTATGCTTACGCCCCCTTCCAAACGTGAGGGCACCGATGCCAATGGCGAGCGCGGCCACCGCGGCGATTACCGCAGCAAGTGCCAGGGTGCCGTCGCCGGTTTTCACGGCAGCACCTGCAGCACCAGACGTTGTGCCAGAATGAGAGCCACCGTTAGTACCGCCACCCGTGATGAAGGAAAGCGGGCTTTCAGGCTCTTCATAGCTGTTGACGAATACTGGCACTTCGCCCTGCTCATACGAAACTTCGGCCGTTAGATTGCCTTGGCCATCGTCCTTCACCGTGACGGTTACGGGATATGTGGTTTCGTCGTACGTTACGCCGGCTTCGCTGCCCTTTTCCTCGGCAATGGTGTAGTGGTACGTGTCCGCCTTGCTGAACTCAAGTGCGCCAAACGTCACATTACCGTTGGCATCGTTCTTCGTGGTGGCCTCCGAGCCGTCTTCACCTTTGAGCACAAACGAGAACTCTCCAGCCTCAAGGCTCTTGCCATTCAGCACTTTCGCAGCGCCCAAGGTCGCCGAAGTGGCTGCAGGGCTATAGGTGTTATTGAACGTTGCCGCTGTTTCACCGTTGCTGAGCACATGGGCAACGCTCAGCGTGCCGTCGCCCTTGTCGGTAACAGTGGTGATCACGCTGAATGCGGCGCCATCGTAGGTCACGCCCGCCTGCTGGGTGCCGCCGCCAACTTCATGCAATGTGTAGGTGTGCGTGCCAGGCGCGTTGTAGGTAATTTTGCTAAGTACCACGTTTCCTGCGGCGTCGTTGGCGCCCGTGGCCACCACATCGGTGCCCTCCAGCAGCTCGAAGTGGAACTCGTCCGCCTTCAGATCACGCCCGGTAAGCTGCTTCGTCACCGCAATCTGGTCGGTCACGCTGGAATCCTTCGGCTGCACCGAATAGGTGTTGGTAAAGGTAAAGGCCGCTTTCGGATCGCTGGCGGGCTCAACGCGCGTAACCGTCAGTTTGCCGTTGCCGTCGTCGGTAACCTTGAAGCTTACTGTCTTGGTTGCCTGCGAGTCATTGGTTACGCCTGCAGCCGAACCGCTTTCCGTGATCTTATAGGTGAACACGTGCGAACGGGGAGCGCCCGTCTGGGCAGCGGGCGTACCAACCTGGGATGATGCAGCACCTTCCTGCGCAGATTCCGTGGCGACCGTGTTGCCTGTGCCAGGCGCGCTTGCGGCGTCTGCGCTCGTAGCAGCAGCCGTCGAAGACTCTGCCTTAACGGTCTGTGCCGTTGCCGCTGCAGCGCCGCCGTTTTCAGCCTCGCCGGTATTGGCGGTTGCCTCCCGCTCAACCGCACCAGAGCCATTGGCCAGCATTTGGCTGGACTCACCCTGGGAAGAAGCAACCGCTCCGCCACCAGCGCCTTCAGCTGCCTGAGCGTTTTCAGTGCCAGAGCTCTTTACATTGGCGGACCCGCCAGATTCAACAGCCGCAGCAGAACCTTGCGCCGTCACATTCGCCGCAGGCTCATTCGTGGCGGACTGTGTTACTGCCCCGCTCGCACCCAGGGCCTTGTTCAGATCATCGAGCGTGAACGTTATCGCGCCGAAATCGATAGTGCCGTTCGCATCGTTGGTTGCCGTTGTGCGTTCGGGCAGGGGAGCACCCTTTTCGCCCGTCACCGTGAAAGTAAACTTGCCGGTAATATCCCCAGGCACAAGGCCTTCTGCCGCCTTGAGCTCCTTTTTGCCCGAAAGCTGGACGTCAACCGCGCCCGCATCATACGTGTTCTGGAACTTCAGCCCATTACCCACGTTCGGCGTTGCGGTGAGCGCGCCGTCACCGTTGTCGACAACCGTTACCGTAAACGGAATCGGCTGCGTCTGCGCGGTTACGCCGCCAGGCAGGGAACCGGTCTTCTCGTAGGCAACATAGTTAACGGTCCATGTGCCGTCCTGACCCTTTACGGCCTTGCCCTCTTTAACCAGCTGGGCAAGTGCTTCGGTGCTGTAGCTCAGCGTGCCGAAGTCGATCGAGCCGTCTGCGGCGTTCTTCGCACCCAGCAAGTCGCCATCAGCCGCGGCGTACTTCACCGCGAAGCTGAATTCGCCAGCGGTAAGGCTACGCCCGGTTAACGCTTTTGTGCCGCTGAGGGAAACCGCGCCTGTGGCCTTGTAGGCATTGGCGAATGCCAAGGTCACACCATCCGTCTGGCTGGAGTCGGAAGTGTAGACATACGTCCCGGCCGAGGCGCCACCGGTTACGCTCGTGGTAACCGTGAGCTTGCCATCAGCGGAAACGGTTACCGCAATGGATACCGTGTACGTAGTTTGATCGTAGCTGTAACCAGCCTTCCCATCCTGCTGTTCGGCAACCGTGTAGGTGTAGGTTTTGCCGATTTCCTTCTGGGTAAACTCAACATCACGGCCTTCGAGAACCTGCTTCACCACCTGCTGGCCATCGGCGGCAGCAGGCATGGCGAACACGTTTGCGCCTTCGGAGAGCCCCAGCGCCTGCGCCGATTCCCCATTACCCGGCGTTACCGCAATCTTGAACTGACCGTCGGCCATATCGCGGCCGTTAAGGGTCTTCGCCACCTTCAAACCACCATGGGCGGTGTAGCTCACGCTGGCATCGTAGCGGTTAACGAATGTGCCGTTTTCGGTGGTTGCCGAAACGCTCAACTTGCCTTCGCCATTGTCAACAACCGTCACCTTGATGGTTGCCTTGTTGGCAGCGTAATCGATGTCGGCAATAGCGCCCTTAGTTTCCGCCACTTCGTATTCGAACGTCTTAGAATGCGAGCCCGCATCCAGCATGCCGGAAGTAAACGTGATGGTGCCAAAGCCAAAGTTCTCGGCATTTGCCCTGGTTACCGTCGTGGTTGCCACGCCACCTGTTGCACCTTCGGGCAAAGGAGCACCGTCGGTAAGCGCCTTCAGCGTAAACGTGAAGCTGTCGGAATCAAGCCAATCGCGACCTTCCAGAACCTTCTTCAGCTGGGCGTTTGCGGTATCGAACCCGGCATCGCCTGCGCGGTACTTGTTCACGAAGGAAACCAAATTGCCCGCAACGCCGTCCACCGTGGTAGCAGCCGCAAGCTGGCCCTTGCCGTTATCGGTTACCGAGATTTTCACGGTATGGGTGGCGCCGTCGTAGTAGAGGCCCGAGTTTTCCACGAGCCAGAGGCCCGTTGCCTCGTCTTGCACAGCGCCTTCAGGGATAACCTCTTTAACCGTAAATTCGTAGGTCTTGCCCACATCCGCCAAGGTGAAGGTATGCCCCGCCAGCTTCGTCATCACGTCAGGCTCACCGGCAGCGCGCGGGTTTTCGTTGCTGAAGCTCTTGTCGTCATCGGCAAGCAGCGCCTTCGAAGCATCGTCGGCACCTTCCACGGTGAAGCCGAACTCACCCGCAGCCATGACGCGGCCCTCCAAGACTTTGGAAACCTGAATGCCCGCAAAGGTTGCGGAGCTTGCGTACTGGTTGGTGAACGCCACGCCGCCTTCAGGGTAGGCAACATCAGCCTTAAGCGAGCCGCTTTGGTCGTCGGTCACGGTAACCGTCACCGTTTTCGTGGCACGGTCGAAGGTAAGGCCTTCCGTGCCATCACCGGGCAAGGCGTTGCCATCCCAGTGCGTTTCGTTCACGTTGAACGTATAGGTGCCTGGCTTGGCGAAAGTCACGCCGCTGAAGGCGAAGCCCTTCGGCTCGCCGTTCTTGCCGCCCGAAACCGTAGCCGTGTTGGCGGGAATAGTTACCGCCCCGGCTGCAACCGCATCCTGCGTTGCCTTATCGGCAGCAGAAAGCGTGAAGCCAAAGGTTTCTCCATCGGCCATATCGCGGCCGATCAGCGTCTTGGTGCCGTTGATGGTTGCCGTTGCGGGAGCGGGACTGTAGCTGTTGGCGAACGCGAAGGCCGCGCCCTGCTGTTCTGCGCCGTCTTTCAGGTACTTCACGTCGAGCACCAGCACATCGCCCGTGTTTTCCTGGGGCGTTACCTGCACCGTCCAAATGGAAGGATCGTACGTCATGCCGTCACGTGCATAGCTCGAATCGGCCAACGCATCCTTCACTGCAACCCACTTGCCGGTGGAATCCTTCACCACCTCAACGATCTTGTACTCGAACGTTTTGTGCGCATCAAGCCATTCATACTCAGCCTGCGGGAACGCGATATCGCCGCTTTCCTCTGCCGAGGAAATCACACCATGCCACGTTTCGCCATCGATCGCGCACTCAACGGTTTCGGCGCTCGTGCCCTTGGGCATCGGGGTACCGTCCTTGGCGCAAAGGGCGAAGTTGAACATGCCCGCTTTCAGGGGATGAGCTCCCGTTGAATCCGAATAGGCTTTCTTACCCATCGGCGCCCAGCTTACTGTCTGCGTGTCATAGGTATTGGTAAACGATGCAGCCTCTACCTGCTGAGCATCATCGGCAACCGCTTCGCCCTTGTCGTCCTTGATCTTCTTCATCGCGGACGTAACGGTAAGCACGCCATCATGGTGCTCGTCGGTTACCGTCACCGTAATACGGTACAGCGCGTTCGATGCGCTCATACCAGGCTGAATTGCACTGTCGTCTGCGCTTTCGTGAATCTCATATACATAGGTGCCGGGCTGGGTATAGGTGATGTTGCCGAAATTGAAGCCACATGGGGAAGTGGTACCTTCGGACTGCTTTACCTCGACCTTTGCCACGCCATCGACAGAGCCTTCAGGCATAGGCGCTTCAGCCGAAGCATTCGCGCCCTTCAAAAGGAATGCGAAGCTATCACCCGAAAGCCAAGGGCGACCAGAAATCGCTTTCGTACCCGCAAGCGCAGCTTCGCCGTTCAACGTGCCCGAGGCAGCATAAGTATTGGTGAAATCGGCATGGGAAGTTTCGCCCGCCTTGATAGCACCGGTTGCCGCCGCTGCCGCGCCAGCTTCGTCAATGGGCGCGGTCTGCGTGAAGCCCGCCTTCGCCGATTCGCTTACGGTGTACTCCGTGCCGGCAGCAAGGCCGTACGCATACAGCGTTTCACCGCTTTTCAGCGAATGGGTTGCGGTTCCGTTCTCGTCGAACGCGATATCGAACTCGCTGCCCACGGCTTCGCCTGCAGTGTTCTTCACCTGCGCTTTCAGCGTGGTGCCCTTCGCATCGGGGGCTGCGATGGTAAATTCGAAGCTCTCATCGGCAAAATCGCTTGCGCTGTAGCCCTCGGGAACCTCAAGCGTTTTCGAAATCGCCAAGGTGCCAGGCTGGTTAACGGAAAGCTTGCCGTTGTTACCCAGGTGCACGTTCACCGCCGTGCCAGCCCATTTAGGGTTGATGAAGGTTTCGGCCGTGTTCGTGTTGTTCGCGCTTACCTGAGATTTATCTTCGCCCTTCTTCGTGTTCAGCTCGTTGAGGTACGTCATGCGCGGAGTGCCAGCTTTGAAGTATGCCTTCCCGGCATCGGAAGAAATGTAGCCGTCGATGTTTTCCACCACGCCGCTGTCGAAGCTGACCGCCTTGGTCTTCTGAACAGCGTTTTCTCCTTCAAGGTCGTACCACGTGCGCTGATAGTAATAGGTTTTGCCCTTTTCGAGCGGTGCGGCGGCACGTTGCGTGCATGCTTCATCCTGATAGATGGGCGTGTCTTCGGTTATGTAGTAGTAGCTGTTACCCTTCGAAGGAGTAAAGTCGGCAATGGTATCGCCGTCGGTGCCGCCATTCCACTTGTTGGCGAAAAAGCTCACCTTACCATCGGCGGAATTGTTTGCCAGGTAGCTCGCAAGTGCGTTATCAGGGTTTGCCAGCGCTTCGGCTACGCCGTCTTTCAAGCTCGACCCGTAGAACGCGCGGATAGGGAACGTCAGGTCTACGCTGCCCGTACCGTCTGCGTTTACCGTGAAGTTGTGCAGCGGAATAAGCGCGGCAGGGATCTTCACTTCAACCTTATCGCCCGTTTGCAAATCAACAGAGCGGGTAACGGTAATGTCGATGGCGTTAAGATTGCCCTTTGGATACAGCGCGTTGCCCGCTTCGCCCGTGAACGTGTAGGTGTCAACCAAGCCGTTTGTTGTCTTGGTCGGATTCTCAAACACCCGGTTCGCGAACACGATGGAAGTGAACCCATCGACCTTCATGTAGTCGCCCAGCTGATCGGTGAAGGTAATGAAGCCGGAATCAGCTTCGAAACCCTCTTTCGTGTCGGTTGGGTAACCCGCACCCTGCACGATTTCCCGGGAAATGTCGTCGAAGACTTTCTTGAGCTCATCGGCATTGGTAGCCGACTTGTAGTACTCGGCGCTCTCGGCGCGGGTGCCAAAATTCCAGCGCGCCCCATTGTACGTTGCGGAAGGGTAGTTGCTGGAAGCCGCCTGCATGAACTTGTTTTCCACGCTGGTACCCCAGCCGTTAACGCTCGCGCTCGGGTTGGCACCGTCGAAGATGCCAATGGTATAGATCGAGGCACCGGAGCCCTTCATGGATTTGGCAGCACTCACGGCATTGCTGGCCACATCGGAATCGAACTTATCCCACGAAGTGGGCGTGCCATCGGTGAAGAAGATCACGATCTTCTTAGCATCATCACGCCCAGAAGTCTGCCCTTGAGCCAATTCCATGCCATAGTCGGCACGCGTTGCACCAGCAGGAACAATACTGTCGATCGCGCTCTTGAAACTCGCCTTTGAATCATCGGTGCAAGCAGACATGGTTTTCATAACCTGACTGTAGTTGGAGGTGTATCGGTTCTCATTGTGCCAACCGTAGTAGGTTTGATTCCCAACCTCGTCGGTTTTATCTCCCGCAAACTTCACGATGGAAAGCCGATGCTGCTTGGCCGTATCGCTAATGCTGGCATTCTGTGCGGCAACATTGTCGATGAACGAATTGGCTGCTTTCTGCAATGCCACTATCCGCTTAGTGTAGTCGGCGTTCTCCATAGGACCGTCCATCGAACCAGACGCATCGAGCACCAGCACGATATCAAGCGGGGTGGTTGCCGTTGACTTTAGGTTCGATGTCGAAGAGATGGCCGAAAGCGCTGTAAGGAACGTCGAATCGCCCTTCGCTATCGTCTTCTCTCCACCGGCGCCGGTAAGCGTGATATCGTCCGCCTGCACGGTTTTATCGGTCCAGATACGTCCGACATTTTCCGTCGAGTTCTCCAGGCCCCAGTCACGCCAGGTCGATGCAGTGTTGCCGTCGGCGACCGCTTCCGCATTGCCCGAAGAAGCGCCAGATGCGTTGTCGGCATAAGCCAGCGCGCCGCCCCAGCAGGCAAGGGCGAGCGAAGCCAGCAGCATCAGCATCGGTCGTACTCGCTTCATTGGAATCCCCTCTCTTAAGCCGAATGTCTGTTAGCTCGAAGACCATCTTGCGCTGCGCACGGGGCGCAGCGCGTTGGATAGGCCCCCAGTAAAAACATTCGCAGACCTGGGGTTTTGCTGGTAGGTCGTATATACGCACCTCTGCGTTATCGCAGGTCAAATGGCTTGCATGCCAATTATTTTCTTGAGGGAAAGCGCAGGAATAGCGAAAAGGCAGCATCAGGTTTGGAAACGGCAATCGCCCGCCATCGTTGGCAGCGCCAAGCTGGCGCACTCGCCAAAAGTCGACACGAGTTGAATTCTTCCGCATACAAGAAAAGCCGCTTGGCTCATCACAGGCCAAGCGGCTTATTCAATGTCTAGGGCGCACCGCGGCTGGCTTCCAGGCCACGGGGTCGTTGCCACTATGCATATAGGACAAAACGATGCGCGCAAAGAAGATGCTCTACTGATTCTCCCCTTCCACAGGGAGCTGGGCCTCGTGGCTTTTCTGCTGTGCGCGGTTGTCCAAGAAGCGCTGAACTGCGTAGCCCGCAACGAATATCGAGCTTACCGTGGGCACCACGAAGAACAGGTACGGCACGTAGCACACCGCCGTAAGGATAAGCGCGCCCAGCACGCCCGCGCCAGCTGCCTTCATGTTCTTGAACAAACGGCGGCCAAGCACGTACCCGGCAACCGGGATGGAAAACATCCACAACACCACGATGCAGATAACGATCAGCGCGGAAATCGGCGCCGTGACCAACGGGAACAGCAACAGCACCGCAACCAGAGGCAAGGCGAAGAACGCCGCCAAGCCCCACAGGAACATGCGGGCCAGCTTCGTCTTCGAAAGCTCTACCGCAGCTTCCAGCGTTCCCTTGAACAGGAACACGAACAGCAGCACCAGCAGCGCATGGGCAATGCAGGAAAACAGCAACGGCCCAACCGTAGCCAAGGGGCTTATCTGCCCTTCGGAATCAGAGGAAACCAGCGGGTCGTCGGCATAGCTTACGTTGGGAACGTTGGCGCCGTCTTCAATAACCACGTTCGCATTGCTTGGCACCCGCAGCGTTCCGCCAACCGTGGTTGCCTTCGAAACGTTTACCGTGCTAGCGGAAATTGAAACGTCACCCGCATAGGTA
The DNA here is from genome assembly GCA_958431815.1 of uncultured Eggerthella sp. Classification (GTDB taxonomy): domain Bacteria; phylum Actinomycetota; class Coriobacteriia; order Coriobacteriales; family Eggerthellaceae; genus Anaerotardibacter. The sequence goes on from CAUASB010000004.1 coordinate 68,405, forward strand.
CCGGCAAGGTTCACCGTGCCGGCAGCAAGGGCGGCGCCTTGATACGTGCCCGAAACGCTTACCTCGAAACCAGCAGCGTACACGCCGCGCGCAGAAACATCCGACGAAATGGCGACATCGGCACCAGCAACCGTAATGTTGTTCCCCACGCTGGTGGAAGAAATGTTGATGGCCTGGCCTGCTGCGCGCAAGCTCCCTTGAATGGAAGAGGAGGCAATGTTCAACGTGTTGCCGGCAAGCAAAGCGCTGCCGCCGGTGCCACTACCGACATCAAGACCGCTGGCGTTCAGCGTTTCGCCCGCCCAGTACAAATCGCACTCCACCGCCAGATTCAGCGCATCGCGCTCCGTCAGAAATGCGTTGCCCGTGTAGGTATCAACGTAGCTGGTGCTATCGGCGGTTCCTTTGTCGAACGCCGAGTTTGAGGCAAACGCTGCCGCGGGCAGGCAGAGCGCCAAAGCCAATACGGCAACAACAATCAGAAACTTCTTCTTCATCGTAGCCTACCCTTCGGTGGTAACGGTAACCTCGTCAACGGCAATAGAGCGCACGTAATCCTTGTCAAGGATGCAGCCCAGGCCAACAGGATGCTTCGGTGTGTTCAAGACCAATTCGCCGTTGGTCAGCTGCAGGGCAGGAATTGCCGTGTCATGGGCGAAGTACTCGGAGTAGTCGGATACATCGGGTTGCAAGTCCATACCGGGCAGTGTTGCGAAAGCGGCATGCATGCGCTTGGAAATACCCGTATCGAACATGCCGCCCATCCATACTGTTTTGCCCTGGCTGCGCACCCAACGGTAGAAGTCGAGCGCCGGCTGAATGCCGCCGAACTTCGATATCTTCAAGGCATAGCAACGAAGGTTGTCCAGCTCCATAGCGGCTTCCATGTCGTTTGCCGTAACCACCGATTCGTCCAGGCACACCATGGTTTTCAGCTCGTCTTGCAAAAGCGAAAGACGCACGAACAGGTTGCGCTCGCCGCTGGTGGGAATGTACTGGGGGTTGTACGGTTCCTCGATGCACACAGGATTGAAAGCGTCGAGCTTGCACAGCACATCCAAATGCGATTCGTCGAACGACTGGTTCGCATCAAGCATCAGCGTAAGGTCGGGATGGTCGGCACGCACCGCCGCCACGCACTCGAGCGCGGTTTCCGGCTCGATCTTCATCTTCACGCGCGTGTATCCCTCGGCCACCAGGGCGTTCACCTTTTCGCGGACTTCCTCTACCGGCGCGATGCCTACCACAGCACCGCCCAAAATCTTTTCGGCGTTGGAGCCACCGATGAGCTTCGAAAGCGGCTGGCCGGTGATTTTGCCGTACAGGTCCCAGAAAGCAGGTTCCACAGCGGCCTTCGCCATCGGGTACTTCGCCAGCGCGGGAAACGTTGCCAGCGATGCCGAAACCTCGCTGGGATGCAGGTAGCGCTCGCCCAGCACCACCGGCGCAATGGAATCACGCACCACTGCATAATCTTCGCCGATGGTTTCCGGCAAGTACCAGTTGGTGGCAAACGAAATGCATTCGGAAATGCCGGTGCGCCCCGCCCAGTCTTCAATTTCGACAAAGAACGATTCGCGTGTTTCCACGTTGCCCTTGGCGGTTTTCACCGGATGGGTAAAGGGCTGCTTCACGCGATACAGCGTAACCGACTTGATGTCGATGCGCTTGTCGTAGCGCTGCTTCAGCGCGCGACGGTCGGTCTTGCCGGCAACGGTGCGGGGGAACTCGCTCATAACCAGGATATGTTTCGGATGATGCAGCTTCGACATGCGGCCGTTCAGGTAATCGTGCACCATATGCGCATATTCCTGCGGACACGTTGCCGCATGGATACAGCTCTGAGCAGGATCGATGCCCCACTCCTCTTCATCACGTGCGATGGCAGCCGCCGAATAGTCGGCCTCGATGAACGCCACGGGACGATACCCCCAGGTTTCATCGGCGGTGCCGAACACGTAGGCATCGCGCACACCGGGGATGCCCAGCAGCACATCGCGGATTTCAGCGGGGTAGATATTCTCCCCGCCGGAAATAATAAGGTCTTCCGTACGCGCATACACGCGAAGCAGGCCGTTGCGATCGATGGAGGCACGGTCGCCCGTAACGAAATAGCCGTCGGAGCTCATGGCCTTGCGAGCATTCAGGTAGCCCTCGAATATGCCGGGACCCATGACGTGTAGCTGGCCAATGCCGTCGGCATCGGGGCTTACCACGCGGGCATCGTATCCAGGAAGAAGCTGCAGCCCGCCGTCGAATCCGCGGGTAACGGGAGCGGTGGCAATAAGACTTGATGTTTCGGTCATGCCGTAGCTGGCGTAGAGGTTAGCCTTGGCGCGCAGAGCCATGCGCAAGGTTTTCTGGTTCAGCGCCGCGCCGCCCAGCAAGATACAGGCGTACTGGCCGATTACCTTGTCGCGGTCGTTTTCCAGCAGGTCGGCCAAGATCTTGTCCACCACGGAAATATGGGTAACGCGGAAGCTTAGCACATCGTTCAGCACGCGCGCTGGGTCGTAATGTTCGTACACGATGAAGGCACTGCCGCTTAAAAGCGAGCGAACCATGATCTGGAAGCCGCCGATGTGGCACATAGGCAACACCGTCTGCCACACCCCACGACCTTCCAGGCCAAGCACTTCGTTCGCTGCCGCAGCGGCACCCGTGATGCAGCTCCACGGCAAAAGGGTTGCCTTCGGCGTGCCCGAAGAGCCAGACGTGAACATGACGATACCCGCCTCTTCAGCGTCCCACGCCGCCTCGCATTCGCGCGCATAGGCTTCAAGCTGAGTGGCGTGGGGCACCGAGCCTTCCGGCAAGGAAGCGAAATCGGCCAGGCCATAGCCCGTGGCATCGATCATCAAGCGCTCTACCGTGGGCTGCTCCAGCACGTCGATACCCGCTTCGCCGGTAGCGTTTTCCAATTCAACGATGCGCAGTTTGCGCTCGTCGTAGGAAAGGCGCGGGTTCAGCAGCGCCAACGTAAAGCCGCCGTACGCAGCCGCCAGGGAAAGCACCACGATTTCGGCACCGTTGTACAGGTTGCACGCCAGCGTGGTCCCGCGGCCATAGCCATGCTTGGCAAGCTGATGTGCCAAGGCTGCCGCCGCAAAGCGGGTGCGGCGGTAGCTGAACGTCACCGAGCGCGTATCCTTCTGCACGCAGAAGAACATCTGACCGGCCTTGCGATAGGCCATTTCCGCCAATTGGGCAATCATTGCCGTCACTTCCTTTGCAGGGATTTATCAGGGGAATTTCGGGAACTTGTCGAAGTCGGGCTTGCGCTTTTCCTTGAATGCGTCGCGGCCTTCCTTCGCCTCGTCGGAGGTGTAGTACAGAAGCGTTGCATCGCCCGCAAGCTGCTGCAAGCCGGCATAGCCGTCGGTGGCAGCGTTGAACGATGCCTTCAAGAAGCGCAGGGCCGTAGGCGAAAGCTGCAGCATTTCCTTTGCCCAGGAAACGCATTCGGCTTCCAGCTCGTCGAAGGGAACCACCTTGTTTACCAGGCCCATTTCCAGTGCTTCGGCAGCCGTGTACTGACGGCACAGATACCAGATCTCGCGTGCCTTCTTCTGACCGACGATGGCAGCCAGATACGATGCGCCGTAGCCACCGTCGAAGCTGCCCACGCGCGGGCCGGTCTGACCGAACTTGGCCGTTTCGGCGGCAATGGAAAGGTCGCACAGGATGTGCAGCACATGGCCGCCGCCGATGGCGTAACCGTTCACCATGGCAATAACGGGCTTCGGCACCACGCGGATAAGGCGCTGCAGGTCGAGCACGTTCAAGCGGGGAATGTTGTCTTCGCCCACGTAGCCGCCGTTGCCACGCACCTTCTGGTCGCCGCCCGAGCAGAAGGCCTGGTCTTCAGGCTTGCCGTCGTGATTGGCACCCGTAAGGATGATCACGCCCACTTCCTGGTCGTCGCGCGCAAGCGAAAACGCGTCGAACAGCTCGACGTTCGTCTTCGGCGTGAACGCATTGCGGCGCTCAGGGCGGTTGATGGTGATCTTGGCGATGCCATCGTACTTTTCGTAGATGATCTCGTCATAGTCTTTGACGTTTTCCCAAGGGAAGTCGCTCATAGGTTGTCCTTCCTTTATCGTTGCAGTCCGACAAGCCCTAGGCCAGGCCTTTTGGCTCGATGCCGGACAAAAACTCTTGTACTACGGTACCGTAGAGCATCGGTGCCTCCAAGTGCACGTTATGACCCGTCCCAAACGAGGTAACGTCGATGCCGTCGTGTTCAAGCCGATGCGCTACCGGCTCGGTTTTCGCATCGTCGTAGCCCCACAGGTACTTAACCGGAATCCAGGTGCTGGCAATAACCGCATGCGTTTTCGCAGAATCGGGCATGGCGTGTTTGCCCGCGCCTTCCAGGCACAACGCCATCGCTTCGGCGTCGTTGGCCGCACGCTCAGGGCGAAGCACTTCGTCGAAGCCCGTTTCGCGCTGCGATTCGAACAGGGGCAGTGCTTCCCAGTACTCCACAAACTTTTCGATGCCGGCGCTTCTTAGCTGCTGGGCCCAGGCACGGTTGCGCTCACGCGCAGCAATGCGCTCTTCGTTGTTCGCAGGGCCGAAGTTGCAGCTTTCCAGAACCAGCGAATACAACAGGTCTTTGTCGGAAGAGGCAAGCCCTAAGGCAACACGACCGCCCATGGAATAGCCGATGACGTGGGCGCGGCGCTTGAATCCCTGCGCATCCACGCAGGCAACCTGTTCCAAGAAGGCTTCCACCATGCGAACATGCGCTTCGAACGAGTACAGGCTGGCATCATGGGGCTTGCTGCTTTTGCCGTGACCCAGGAAATCGAGCGCATACACGCAATGGGTTTCGGAAAGGCGGCTGGCAAGGTTTTCCCAGCTCATCCCCGTTTGCATGAAGCCATGCAGCAGCACCACGGGAATGTTTTCCCTGTTGCCCCACTGGTATACGTGAATGCTCTGCCCTTCCCAGGGAAAGTCGAACTCGCTATCAGGTTCGGATGCCTCGGCTGCAGGCCCTTTGCCCAACATGCTCCATGCCGGAGCCAAGGGCGCAGGCGGCGTATGGACATGCCCGCAGCAGCATTCGCCATCATGATGCTCGCCATGAGAATGGCCTTCGTGTTCCCCATGGTTTCCGCAGGTGCAGGTGTGATTGTGCATCAACGAGCCCCCTCAAGCACGCGCGAACATGCGCTTACCAATACCTATCGTAGCGTTCCCGCACGCCCGTTAGGGGTAGGGGAACCTCTATTAAGGATATACCCGCCGTGCCCTGGAACTCGGTAAATGCCTCGGTGAATTCTGCAACCGTATGCACCGTGCGGGCAGGTACCCCAAACGCACGGGCGGCTGCCGCAAAATCGACCTTCTGCGGTGTGAGAAACAGGCGATCGAAGTACGGATCCTCGGACTTCTGAGGAAGCATGTCGAAGATGGCACCGCCGTTGTTGTTCAGAAGCACGATGACGACGCTTGGGCGTGGCGATCCGTCACGTTCACGCAACAGCATTTCGCCCTGCAACGCCAACGCGTTCAAGTCGTGCAGCATCGTCAAATCACCGGTAACCAGCACCGTTTGCTTGAAGTTCTGAGCCGCACCCAACGCCGTGGAAACCGTGCCATCGATGCCGTTCAAGCCTCGGTTCGCCAGCACGGTAAGATGCTTTGCCTGGTTCACGTAGAAGGCATCCAACGCGCGCACCGACATGCTGTTCGCAGTGAACAGCAGCGAATCGGCGGCAATGTTTTCCAGCACCGCACAGACATACGACCCCTCGAATTCGTTTTCCTCTTCGAAGTTGGTGCTCACAATGCGCTCGGTTCGGGCACGATCGAGCAGGCCCCATTCGTGGATGTTCTGAGGAAGGGGTGCTTCGATGCCTTCTTGTGCAGCGGGACCAGCGGCTTCAAGCAGGGCAACTGCGAAGTCGAGCGGATCGGCCGCCACGAACGTGGTGGTTTGCGCGTTGAAATCGCGCGTAGCAAGCGGGTCTACCACGATCTGAGCAGGGCGCAGCCGTTCTACCGTTTGCGTAGCGCGCTTCGAAACCGGGTAGCGCCCAAAGCGCACCACCACATCGAAGGCGGGCATTTCGGCACTTCCCATAATGCGATCGTATCCGCAGATAACCGCAGGGTGCCCGTAGGTGCGAAGCTGCGAAAGGGGGTCGGCCAAAAGCGGCGCGTCGAAGCGCTCGGCAAACGCGATAAGCGCCTGGGCCTCCCGGTCCCTGCGCGCGGCGTTCGCCACCGCCTGGGCGGAAAACGTCCCTTCACCAGCCAGCACCACCACCCGATGGGCGTCAAGGTATTCGGCCAGCAGGGAAGCGTCATGGGAGGAAAGGTCGGCATCGCCCCTCACCACGGCAGGCAAAACGTCGGCTGCGGCAACACGGCCCGCATCGAACAAATCGGGCGCCGTGGTAATGGGCACCAACGGCTCGTCGAAGGGAAAGTTCACATGCACCGGCGCACTGGCATGGGTGCCGGGGGCCGCGGCGATAATCGCCTCACGCGCAACCTGGCGCACGTGGGCGATCTTTGCCGGATCGTTTCCCGGTTCGGGCATGGTGAAGAAGCGACGCACATGGTTGGAAAACGCCTTTTCCTGATCGCACGTCTGCGGAGCACCCAGCCCCTGCAAACGGGCGGGCCTGTCGCCCGAAAGCACGATAAGCGGCACGCGAGACGTTTCCGCTTCCATAACCGCAGGGTAATAGTTCGCCAACGCCGTGCCCGACGTGCAGATAACGCACACCGCGCGAGCCGTTGCCCTCGCCAGGCCCAAAGCGAAGAAAGCAGCGCCGCGCTCGTCGACGTCCACATACAGGTTGAAGGTCGCGCCGAAACGAGCATGCGCTTCATGGGCCACCATCGAAAGCGGGGTAGAGCGCGAGCCGGGGCTTATCACCACATCGCGCACGCCGGCACGCATCAGCTCGTCGAAGAACGCTGCCACATACGTACCCAAAGCGCGCTTCTTCCGATCCGTTTCGGAAACAGCGTCCTCTTCACCTGCGCCAACGGGCAAGCCCGCTTCGTTTTCAGCCATTGCTCTTATCCCCTTCGCATTCCGGTGCCTCGAAGGCACTCAGAATGGTTTGCAACTTCAAATCGATCTCATTGAATTCCGAGGCGGCGTCGCTTCCCTCGACGATGCCGCACCCCGCATAAAGCCAGCCGCGTTCACCATCGAACACACCCGAGCGAATGGCAACGGAAAACTCCCCGTTGCCGCTGGCATCCACATAGCCCACGGCGCCACCGAAGAAGCCGCGGTTGTAGCCTTCGGCTTCGCGCAGCGTCATAAGCGCTTCGCCAACCGGTGTGCCGGAAAGCGCCGGCGTGGGGTGAAGCTGACTGGCAAGCGCCATAAGCGTGGTGCCCTCCATCACTTGTGCCGCAACGGGAGTGTACAGGTGCTGCACATGTTTCAACACTTTGATCTGCGGCGTTGCAGGAATATCGACGTTGTAGCAATTGCGAGCGAACACCTCGCGCATGAAACGGACCACGTATTCATGCTCGCGGCGGTTCTTTTCGCTGTTTAGTAGCTCTGCGGAAAGCGCCTTCTGTTCTTCGGACGTTTTGCCATGCGAACAAGTGCCGGCAAGACACATGCTTTCCACGTTTGTGCCTGTTTTGCGCAGCAGCAATTCCGGTGTGCAGCCGCAGAAGAACACATCGCCGTAGCGGTACAGAAACACCGTGCCACGAGCGCTGCCGTCAATCAGGTTAACCAGCACGTCTTTGGAGGAAAACGGCTCATCGGCAACCAACTCTATGCGGCGGGAAGGCACCAGCTTCTCGATCTTCCCTGACGCAATACGCCCCAGCCCCAAGTCCATGATGCGCTGCCACTCCTCGAAGGAATCACGATGCAGCTGGTAGCTCATGGTGCGATGGGTGCGCGGACGGGCTTCCTTGGCATGGCGCACAAAGCGCTCGACCCTGCCTTGGTACACCGGACCCAAGCTGTTCACCTGCAGAAACGTTCCTTGCTCGTTTTCGATGAGCACCAATTCAGGCAGCATCAGGCGCAAGCGAGGGAACGCCGCCATCATGTCGTCGGCAGGCTTGGGGTTTTCCGCATCGAAGCGGTTGAACGAAAAGAACACCGGGGCAAAAGCTTCGGTTTGGCTTACCACATCGGCCTCGCCAAGCGTTGCCAGGGCAATGCAGCGGCCCAGGCCCAAGTAGCGCACCGGGTGCTCTTTGTCGTAGTACACGAATTGGTCGGTGAAGCCTTTCTGCAAAACGCAGAAGGCATCGACGATGTCCGTGCTAAGCGGCACGGTGCGCGAATAGAGCTTAGTCATGGGCGCCTTCACCCACGTGAAGCATCTTGGCCTGGTCCCACAGCTGCTGAAGCTCTTCCATGCCCATATCCTCTATGCGCATGCCCTGACCCCATGCTGCACCTTCCATGAACGCCCAACGCTCACGGAACTTGCGACAGCTGGCGCGCAACGCGGTTTCGGCATCGATGCCTTCTTTTCGCGCCACGTTCACCAGGGAAAACAGCACGTCACCGAACTCAAGCTCCTTTTCCTGGGCGCTGCCTTCACGGCACGCCTGCTTGAATTCGGCGATTTCCTCTTCTACCTTGGCCCACACGTCTTCAACGCTTTCCCACTCGAAGCCGGCGGCAACCGCCTTGCGGGAAATCTTGTAAGCCTGCAGCAGGGCAGGAAAGCTTACCGGCACGCCATCAAGCAGGGCCTTCGGGGCATCCGCTTGCGCATCGGCGGCGCTTTTTTCGGCGAGTTTCACGTTGTCCCAAATGGAAAGCACGTCTTCAGCAGAAGCAGCCGCCTCGTCGCCGAACACATGGGGGTGGCGCCGAATCATCTTCTGGTTAACGTCACGGCACACGTCCGCCACAGTAAACTCGCCGGCGTCGGCGGCAATCTGGCTTTGCAGCACCACCTGCAAAAGAACATCGCCCAGCTCTTCACGAAGATGAACGGCATCATGCTGTTCGATGGCATCGACAGCCTCGTACGCCTCTTCGATCATGTTGCGGGCGATGGATTCGTGGGTCTGCTCGCGGTCCCACGGGCATCCGCCGGGGGCGCGCAGGGCAGCTATGGTATCAACGAAAGCGGCGAACTCTTCTCCTGCCGCTGGCGCACATGAAATGCCTTGCTCGATTTCCCCTGCGCTCGTCTGACAGCTTTCGCTCACCAGTCTTTCGCCTCCTTGTTAGATCTTGTACATAAACTGGAACACGTCTTCGCGCTGGATAACAACCTGAACGCCCAGCTCTTCGGCCTTTGCGGTAAGGGCATCCTGCACATCGTTGAAGCCTGCAGTGTCGGCATCCAAGCGAACCAGCATGGTCATGCTAAAGATGCTATCCAAAATGGTCTGGTTGATGTCGTCGATAGTGGCGCCCTTTTCAGCCAGCACGCCGGAGATTCCCGCAACGATACCGGCACGGTCTTTGCCCAAAACCGAGATAACACAACGCATGAAAGATTCCTTTCGCTTTAAGTGCGCCCGAAGCGCACCGGCCCGTTAGAGGCTAGTGCCCCATCAAAAGCGACAGCGCTTCTGCGCGCGTTGCCGCATCTTCCTTGAATATACCACGCATGGCATTCGTGACCGTTTTGGCCCCCGGCTTCTTAACACCGCGCATGCTCATGCACAGATGCTCTGCTTCCATCACCACAGCAACGCCGCGCGGCTTCAGCTGCTCTACCAGCGTATCGGCAACCTGAGAGGTAAGACGCTCCTGCACCTGCGGGCGACGGGCGAACACTTCCACCAGGCGAGCCAGCTTGGAAATGCCGCAGATCTTGCCCGATTCCGAAGGCAGATACGCAATGTGCGCCTTGCCGAAGAACGGCACCAGGTGATGCTCGCACATCGAGAAGAACGGGATGTCGTGGACGATTACCATTTCCTCGTGGTGCTCGTCGAACAGCGTTTCGAAATGCACGGCAGGATCTTGGTGCAGGCCGGCAAAGCACTCCTCGTACATGCGCGCCACACGCGCAGGAGTTTCAAGCAGCCCTTCACGATCCGGGTCTTCGCCCACACCTTCAAGAATCAGGCGCACGCCCTGCTCGATCTTTGCCAAATCCATATCGTTATTCGCCATTATTGCCTTCCAGCCAATAGAAAATGTATCGGTCTATTGTAACGCGTACCACAAGCTTCACGCCAGCCGTCCCCTCAGCACCGCGAAGAGCCATGCCCCGTATCGGTCGAACGGCATTCCTCTTCTGGCACGGGCCGGCTGCGGGGCGAAGCGGGGAGGAACACTCTGAAAACCATTCCTGCACGATTCGCGAAGCGAATCTTCTTCAAAACCATGAAGCAGCGACCGCACGAAAAAAGGGACCTGCACAAGCAGGTCCCTTTGAGCGGGGTAGCGGGTGTTCCGGCTCTGCTTCGCCCCGCAGCCGGGCCGTGCCAGAAGCGCTTTTACAAATCCAGTTCGACCGATACGGGGCAGTGGTCGGAGCCCATAATCTCGGAGTAGATGTTGGCCATCTGCACTCGATCACGCAGAGCCTCGCTTACCAAGAAGTAGTCGATGCGCCATCCGGCGTTGTTGGCACGGGCGTGGAAACGATAGCTCCACCAGGAATAAGCGCCCTCGGTGGTGGGGTTCAAATAGCGGAACGTGTCGATGAAACCTGCATCCAGAAGCTCGGTGAACTTGCCGCGCTCTTCGTCGGAGAAGCCCGGGTTGCCACGGTTGGAACGCGGGTTCTTCAGGTCGATTTCCTGGTGCGCCACGTTGAAGTCGCCGCACATCACCACCGGCTTGGCGTTGCCAGCACTGCCGTCAGGCAAAATGCCCGCTTCAAGGTTCTTACATACTTCACGGAACTTATCGTCCCAGTTCATGCGGTGGTCGATGCGGGTAAGCTCGTTTTGGGCATTGGGCGTGTACACGCACACGAACCAGTACTTCTCGAATTCGCAGATAACCACACGGCCTTCGGTATCGAGCTCGGGCGCGCCCACCGCATGGATTACCTGCAACGGTTCTTCCTTGCAGAACACCGCCGTGCCAGAATAGCCTTTGCGCTCGGCATAGCTCCAGTACTGATGGTAGCCGGGAAGGTCCATCTCTATCTGGCCTTCCTGCAGCTTCGTTTCTTGCAGAGCGAACACATCGGCATCCAGCTCGTTGAAGGCATCCATGAAGCCCTTCTTCATAACAGCACGCAAGCCGTTAACGTTCCAAGAAACCAATCGCATGGGAACCACCTTTCTCGACAACAAAAAGGGGACAGTCCCCTTTTTGTTAAAACCCGGGCATGCGCCAGCAAAAAACTCTGGGCATGCGCCAGCAAAACAGCGAGCGGGGCTCTGGTGAGTGCAGATAGCGGGAAAGCGGACGCCAGGCGTGCTTTGCACGTCCAGCCCGCTTGGACCGCTAGCTGTGCCACCAGAGCCCCGCGCAGCGTCATAGCGTTTCGTGAGTCTTGCGCTGTTCGGCAGAACAGCGCAACGCCCTATTTCTTTTTCTTCTTGTTCGCCTTCTTCTGCGCCTGCTTCAAGGCCTTTTCGTAGCCCTGCTCACGCAGGGGACGCAGCTGGTTGGTGTCGATGCGCATGCCGAAGAAGAAGAACAGCCATGCGGCGATCATCAGACCAATGGAAATGAAGGGCTGCTGGGGAACCAGCAGGGAAAGCACGATGGCAATGAGCATGCCCACAAAGCCAACGCCGGAGTACACCATGCGCTTGCGGTTCAGGCGCCTGAATTCTTCCGTGTTGGGAACAAAGCGGTTGATTTCCTTGTTGCGCTCGCGACGCGCTTCGCGGTCTTCGCGCTTCACCTGCTTGTTATGCTTTTCAATCTCCCTTTTCTCTTCCTTGGAAAGGGGAGTGGAATCCTTCGGCTCTGCTTCCTTTGCCTTCTTCGGCTGAGCCTTAGCCGGCTTGGGAGCAGCCTTAGGTGCCGGCTCAGATTTCTTCGAACCCCCGAACAAACCCTTCTTCTCGGGCTTTGCCGGTGCAGTGCGCACCGAAGCGCCAGCCTTCGAAACCGGCTTCGCGGAAGCAGCGCTCTTACGGGTAGAGCCGTGCGGCTTGTCGGTGGTATAGCGTTCGTTCATGGGGTTTCGTTGAGACATCCCTGGGTTCTCCTTGTTGTGTTTTCGCTTAAATGGGGCCTACTGGGCTACAAACGTCTTGCCCGTGATCTTCTCGTAAGCCTGAATGTACTTTTCGCTGGTCTTCTTGATAATGTCCTCGGGCAGGCGCGGCGGGTTGCCGGTGCGGTCCCAGTTGGCGTTCAGCCAGTTGCGTACGAACTGTTTGTCGAAGCTCGGCTGCTCTTCGCCAACCTTATAGGTATCGGCAGCCCAGAAACGGGAAGAATCGGGGGTCAGAACCTCGTCGCCCAGGATGATCTTGCCATCGTACACGCCGAACTCGAACTTGGTGTCGGCAATGATGATGCCGCGCTCCTTGGCGTGGTTTGCAGCCGTTTCGTACACCTTGATGGTAAGGTCGCGAATGGCAGCGGCGTCTTCAGCGCCGATGATCTTCTCGCACTGCTCGAAGCTGATGTTCTCGTCATGGTCGCCGATTTCGGCCTTCGTGGAAGGCGTGAAGATGGTTTCGGGAAGCTTGGAAGAATTTACCAGGCCCTCAGGAAGCTTGATGCCGCATACGGCGCCCGTCTTCTGGTAGTCCTTCAAACCGGAACCGGTAAGGTAGCCGCGCACGATGCACTCGATGGGGAACATGTTAGCCTTCTTCACCAGCATGAAGCGGCCTGCAAGCTTGTCGGCGTAGGGCTTGAACTTTTCGGGCAAGTCGGCAACGTCGGCGGAAATAAGGTGATTGTCCACCACATCGGAAAGAAGGTCGAACCAGAAGCACGAAAGCTGCGTGAGCACCTGACCCTTATAGGGGATTTCGTCTTCCAAGATGTAGTCGAAAGCAGAAATGCGATCGGACGCCACCAGCAGCAGCTTGTCGCCCAAATCGTACAGATCGCGCACCTTTCCCTGTGCATCGGGTTTGATGTCGATTACAGACATGTCGGTCCTTCCGTCTGGCATTAATGACAGAACTCTATTATGGAACATCTTGCGCGCACGCGGGTAAAAAAGAAGAAATGCACCGTGCCTGGTTTTGGGCTTCGGCAAAAGGAAAAGGCGCCCCGAAAGACGCCTTTGCCCCTAGTTCGCCCCGAAACGGGGACGATTGCCCTTCTTCTTTTCCGATTCCTCGGTGTACAACGGCACATAAATGGTGAAGCACGAGCCTTCGTTGGGGCGGCCTTCCACGCGCACCCAGCCGTTGTGCTGGTCGACGATTTCCTTTACCACCGAAAGGCCAACGCCCAAGCCACCCGTTGCGCGGGCACGACCGGAATCGGCGCGCCAGAAGCGCTGGAACACCATCTTTGCTTCTTCGGGGGTAAGGCCGATACCCGTATCACGCACGCTGATCTGGCCCATCAAGTCGCCCTTGCGCGCCGAAATGGTGATGGTGCCACCCTCGGGGGTGTAACGCACTGCGTTCGAGATCAGGTTCGCCGTGGCCTGGCGAAGCAGGTCGGCGTCACCGTATACGTACACATGTGGGTCGTATTCGAATTCCAAGTTCAGGCCCTCTTCGTTGATGTAAGCCTGATGCGTTGCCACAACCGCAGAAAGCATCTCGGTCAAATCGACCTTCTTGCGCTCGATGGGTTTGGTGCGGCTTTCCAAACGCGAAAGCTTCAGCAGCGCGTCTACCAGACGGGAAAGGCGGCGAACCTCGGAATTGAGCGTTTCCAGGCGCTCGGCATCGGGCTCGAACACGCCATCGATCATCGCTTCCACCGTCGACTGGATGGCCATCAGCGGTGTGCGCAGCTCGTGGGCAACGTCGGTAACCAGGCGCCGTTCAAGCTTGCGGTTCTGTTCCACCGAATCGGCCATGGCGTCGAACATGTTGCCCAAGCGGGCAATCTCGTCGTTGCCCTTCATGCCAGTACGCGCCGAGTAGTCGCCTTCCTTCAGTGCCTTGGCGGTATTGGTGATACGGCGGATCGGCGCTGCCAGGGCGCGCGAGAACAACACGCCCACAACGATCGAGATAACCACCGCAATCACCGCAGCGAATATCATGGCCTGATACGACTTCTCACGGAAGTCGGCGTCTTGCTGGGTTAGCAGGGTATCGGATCCGTGCACCCGCACGAACACCGTGCCAACCTGCTTGCCGTCAACGAAAATGGGAGCCTTCGCCACATTGCCGCTCGATTCCTTCGCCGCTGCAGAACCTAAGGCCTTGTCGGTGCTGTCGTCGTAGACGATGTTGCCGTTACCATCGCACACCTGCACGTTGATGGAACCGTAAATCGAGCTTGCCGAAGAAGCCGCATTAAGGGCGCCGTTGTACCAGTCGCCCTTGGCGTTCTTGTATCCCTGCGCCACCGCTTCAGCCGTGGAATCGGCAACGCGCTGCACGTTCTCACGCGAAAAGCTTTGGAAGTGCTGCTCCCACACCACCGAGAGCACCACGATAGAAGAAAGCACCGTGATAAGCGAAACGGCCAATGTTACCAGCACAACGCGCTTGGTGAATGAAAAGTTTAAGCCTTTCTTTTTGCCCGATTCGCCGTGAAGCGATTCTTCCTCCGCCTGGCTCCAGGCAGAATCGTTCGAATTGGCAGCCATAGGCCACTCCTTCCTGCGGCGTTCGCCCCAATAAAAAAAGCGCGTCCCACCCGAAGGCAGAACGCGCTGCAAACCAAAAACTAGTTGGCCTTCGTAGGATCCTCAAAACGATATCCTACGCCATGCACCGTGTGAAGCCACTTGGGGTTACGCGGGTTGTCGCCGATCTTGGCGCGCAGGTTCTTCACATGCGAGTCAATGGTGCGCTCATAGCCCTCGAAGTCGTAGCCCAGCACCTTTTCCACCAGTTCCATGCGCGAGTACACGCGGCCAGGGTAGCGGCACAGCGTGGTAAGCAGCTTGAACTCGCTGGCGGTAAGGTCTACCTCTTCACCGCTTACCAAGATCTTGTGACCCGAGATGTCGATGGTGAGCTCACCGAATTCCAGAACCTCACGCTGAGGCTCGGAATCGGAATGCACGCGGCGCAGCAGGGCGCGAACGCGGGCAACCAGCTCGCGCGGGCTGAACGGCTTGATAAGGTAGTCGTCGGCGCCCAGCTCAAGGCCGATGATGCGGTCTTCCACTTCGCCCTTTGCGGTAAGCATGATGATGGGGGTGTCGGAATTGTCGCGGATAACGCGGCATACGCGTTCGCCCGGAACACGGGGGAGCATCAGGTCGAGCACAACCAGGTCGAAGTGATGCTTCGAGAATTCCTCCAGCGCTTCCTGGCCATCGCCTACCGCGGTTACCCAGTAGTTCTCGCGCTCAAGATATGCGGCCACGGCGTCGCGAATGGCCTTTTCGTCTTCAACGAGAAGGATGCGACGGGTGTTTTCGTTCATAGAAGTCATAAATGCCTCCTGCCATGTATTGAACAGCCCGCTTGGGGCTTTATCTGCAAATGCAGCACCGCCTTGAAACCGTTGGGCGGCCGACACGGAGCACCGCAACCGCGTTTTTTGCGCAGCAGACGGTAAGCACGCTTGTGCCGTTTGCAATTATTGTATCAATTGCCCGAATGGGAGCCATAAGCAGACACCCAAATGTCACAATACCCCTCAGCAATACCCACACAGCCGTTGTGCGGGAAAGCGCCATTTCAGGAGAATACGTGCCCACCAAACGCAGACAGAATATACCCGGTAAAACCCCTCGTCCTTCCCGCAATTCGCACAACCGAAACGCTGGGATGCGCGGCGGCAGCACGCGCGGTGCCCACAGCGGGCGCCATTCGGCTCCGCAAGGGTTTTCCACTTCTGCGCCCCGAAGCAATTCCAGCTTCAGGCCCTCTATGAAAGCCAAGGGCACGGCAGGATTCTCGAACGCTTCCTCCCATGGGTTCGGCCCGGCATTCAGCGAAGTTGCCAGCGGCGTTTCCGCCAAGAAAACCGGTCCTGAGGTTCTGCTTACGCGCAGGAATCTGCTTATCGGCGCCGGCGCCATTGCCGGCATCGCTGCGTTGGGCGGCGGCATTTCGCTTGCTACCAGTTCGCTCGGCGGCAGCAAGGAGGCAACCGTCGACAGCATCAGCGTTCCCGAAGACGCCGTTGAATCGCTTTCCGACTATAACCAGGTTGACTACAACCAGCATGTGAAGCTGGCGGGCAGCTACAAGCTGACCTACGGCACGCTGGTATGGGCCGACAACGACACCCTTGCCGCTTGCCTTGTTCCCGGCGAATCGGCAAGCCCACTGAACACGGTAAGCCTGCTGAACCTTTCGTCCGGCAAAACCACTTCGGTTCTTTCGGCGGCACAGGGCGCAGGCGACGGATACGAGATCATCGATGTGCGCTGCAGCGAAAACGGCCTGGTGTGGACGGAATCGAGCGCCTACGAATCGACATGGCGCGTGTACACAGCAAAGCTTTCCAACGGCAGTGCAACGGCAATCACGCAAGTCGACCAAGGCGATGGTAACTGGCTTATCCCTTCTTTGGCAGCGGTGGGCAACACGGCGTTCTGGCAGGTGTGCCCTAACACTTCGGGCGATGCGGCAACGGAACGAAGCGCGCTCAAAAGCGCCCGTTTCGGTTCAGCTGACGTGGCTGTTCCGTACACGTCGAAGAAGGCCTTCGCCACCCGCGTTACCGCCGCCGACGATGGCGTGGTTATCACGCCGCGCGCAGAAGCCACCGGCACGTATTACCAGCTCACCAAGATTTCCGGCGACAGCAACGCAACGGTCGATCAAATGACACTGCCCTCTTCCATGACGCCCGATTTGGCAAGCTATGGGCGCAGCGGCTTTTCCTTCGGATTCAGCAGCATCTACAACTTCGGTGGTGGCATCGCGAACCTGGGCACCTACACCCCGCGCAGCGCGGCAAACGCCTATCAGTACAACAACCTGCAATGGTTCCGCTTCACGCGCACGCCCATCACCGCACCATGCTGGTCGGGCGAATGGTACGTGGTGAAATCGACCACCGCACTGTGCGGTGTGAACTTCAGCAGCAAGAGCTATTTCGCCATCGACACGGCAAGCGGCTGCGATACCTACGGCGAGCACTTGGTTTCCACCGGCACCCGTTCATCGTTTGTGGGCCTTTCGCAAATCACCGACGACAACGACAGCAAGAACAATCACGCCCTGGTGCGCGTGTTCACCCCCATCAAAGGCAGCATCCAAAGCGCGTTCTAGCCCTAGGGGTGGGAGAGGCGTTGCCTACCGGGCTTCGCTTTCGCTCTACTCGGTTTTCAAGAAATTGATTTTTGAATATGGCGTTTGAAATCGCGGATATGATTCGACGCATGGTTCGGGGCATCCCAATCTCGTTGGTCGAATACCTGGGGCGATTTCTTTTCGTCAATTTCTTTCAAACCGCGCTCCAGAGAAGCCCGGTAGGCAACGCCTCTCCACCTTGAAAATCGAACATACACCAGCAAAGCCCCCAGGGATGCCTTTGCTGGTGGTTCTCTTAAACTGTTTAACAAAAAAAGAAGGCACCCATTGCTGGATACCTTCTTGCTTTATTGAGTTTGAAACCGCTTCTAGAACTCGAGTTCCTTCAGGCGGTCGAACACGATGTCCTTGCGGGTAAGGAAGTCCCACGGATCGAAAATCTCGTCCAGGGTTTCCTTCGAAAGCTTCGCTTCCGGGTCAGCTTCCAGATTCTCGCGATACGTGGGGCCGTCCACCGCGTTCTGAATGTCTGCCCACACCTTCATGGCGTTGCGCTGAACGATCACGTAAGCATCTTCGCGCGTGATGCCGGTCTGAACCAGGGCAAGCAGAACCTTCGAAGAAAAGATCAGGCCCTTGGTGCGCCACAGGTTGTGCTCCATCTTGGCGGGGTAGGTCTGCAGGCCGTCGAGCATCCACTGCATCTTGCCGAACATGTAGTCGAGCGCAGTGAAGCTGTCGGCCAAGGCAACGCGCTCGGCGCCGGAATGGCTGATGTCGCGCTCGTACCACAGGGCAACATCGTCAAGCGCTACCTGGGAGTTTGCCTTCACCACGCGGGAAAGGCCGCACACGCGCTCTGCCGTGATGGGGTTGCGCTTGTGGGGCATTGCCGAAGAACCCTTCTGGCCCTTGGCAAACGGCTCTTCCGCCTCGATAACGTCGGACTGCTGAAGCAGGCGTACCTGCATGGCGATGGATTCCAGCGTGGAAGCGGTAACCGCCAGGGCCGTCATAACCTGAGCATGACGATCGCGTGCCAGAACCTGAGTGGAAAGCGGGTCGGGAGTAAGGCCCAGCTTTTCGCATACGTACTTCTCAACGAACGGATCGATGCTGGAATACGTGCCAACGGCACCGCTGATAGCGCCCGTTGCCGCAACCTTGCGAGCCTCCTGCAAACGCGTCTGCGCACGCTTCAGAGCCCATGCCCAGCTGCCGAACTTCATGCCAAACGTCATAGGCTCGGCATGGATGCCATGGGTGCGGCCCACGCACAGGGTTTCCTGGAACTCGAACGCGCGGCGCTTGCAGGTTTCACCCAGCTGAGCCACGTCCTTCAAGATAATGTCCATAGCCTGGGTAATCTGATACGAAAGAGCCGTATCGCCCAGGTCGGAAGAGGTCATACCGTAGTGAACCCAACGGCTGGGAGGCTCGGTGCCTTCGGGAACGTCGGCGTCGATGTACTCGGCCATGTTGGTGGTGAAGGCGATAACGTCGTGGTTGGTTACCTTTTCGATCTCGTCGATGCGCTCAACGGTGAAATCGGCATGCTCGCGAATCCAAGCAGCTTCTTCCTTGGTAATGCCCGACTTGCCCAGTTCCGCCTGAGCCTCGCATGCCAGAACTTCGATTTCCTTCCAGATTTCGAACTTGTTCTGGAGCTCCCAGATAGCACCCATCTCGGGGCGCGTGTAGCGACCGATCATCCGATTCCTCCCTTTGTGCATGCCTTACGGCACATGGTTTTGATCGTTATTTTATCAACATAAAACACGAAAACGGGTACGGCAACCTCTACAACGAGCGCACGAT
Source organism: uncultured Eggerthella sp. (assembly GCA_958431815.1). GTDB lineage: Bacteria > Actinomycetota > Coriobacteriia > Coriobacteriales > Eggerthellaceae > Anaerotardibacter. The sequence continues at coordinate 87,425 of CAUASB010000004.1, forward strand.
TTCGCGAGCACGCGCCAGAAGATCGGTATCCGCTGCAACAATAACCTGATCACCTGGGAAAATGCGCGTTTCGCTGTTCACGACCTCAACCTCGTCGGCATGCGAAACCGCAATCAGACGAATGCCGTCGTCGAATTCGATGTCCAGCGCGCGCACGCCCTTGTAGTTGTCGTGGTAGCGCATGGTGGGAACCTTGATGTCCAGAAGGCCAACCTGGTCGCTGGTAAGGGAAACCGCAACGCTCATGGAACCCAGCATGGCTTCTTCCTGAATCAGGTTGGCAATCATCACCGTAGAAGAAATACTCTCGATGCCCAAACGGCGGAAGATGCGCAGGTTCTTCGGGCTGTTCACGCGCGCAATGCAGCGCGGAACGTCGAATACGCGGGAAGCAATTTCGCAGGCGGCAAGGTTGTCTTCGTCCTGACCGGTTGCCGCTACGAACACGTCGGCTGACTGGGTTACCGCATCTTCCTGCACTGATGCCGAACAGCCATCGCCGCTGATAACCATGCACGACCCATCAATCGATTCAGCAAGGCGGCGGGCTTGAGCATCGCACTTTTCGATAAGGGCTACCTGGTTTCCTTCGCGCAACAGCGTACCTGCCAAATAAGCACCCAGCTTGCCGCCACCTACGATAACGATATACACCGCTTCCTCCTAATCCCGCGCATACTTCGCGATTTCGGGAATCATGGCATGGGACACCACCGCAAGCACCGCGTCTCCGTGGTACAGGATGCTTGAAGGAGACGGGATCGAGCTTACCGTACCGTCCGCACGCTCGAACGCACACACGCGAATGCCATGGCGGCTTTCCAAGTCGGCAACCTTGATCGACTTCTGGCCCACGCCGGAAAGGTCCAGGGCAAACTGCAGCACCTCGAAATCGCCGAAGGTGGCAATATGGTCGCCGATGCCCGATATCGCCTTCGAGAAAATTTCCTCGGCCACCAGCGTAGTACCGCATACATAGTCGATGCCCAGCTGCAGATACGTGCGTTCGTGGCTGCTGTCGTACAAGCGGGCAACAGCATGGGGGACATCGTACAAACGACGGGCGATTTCCACCACCATCAGGTTCGCATTGTCGCTTTGGGTTACGGCAGCAACGAAATCGCATTCCTCGATACCGGCATTGACCAAAATCTCTTCGTCGTAGCCAACGCCCAGGAACGTGGAGCCGTTGAAATCACGGCCCAGTGCCGCGAATGCCGAAGCATCACGGTCGATAACACACACATTGTTGTCATGCTCGGAAAGCATCAAGGCCAGGCGCGATCCAACACGCCCGCAGCCCACGATAATGATATTGCTCACTTTTTTGTTGCGCTGCTCTACGAGCAGCGCACCTCCATCTTAAACGCGATGACGCTGCGCGTGGTTCTGGTGGCACAGCTGGCCTTCAATCGGTTGGGACGGCCCAAAGGCCAGTCCCGCCCTCTTTCAAGCCGGCTGCACTCACCAGAACCACGCTCGCTGTTTTTGCCAATACTCATAGTTTCTTTTTTTCGGTGCTGCCGGACTCCAATTCGCTTTAGTAAGGCAAATTGAAATATCCTGCTCGGTCTGTTTCACGTGGAACATGCGCTGCCGCACGCAAAACATACCTTGTTCTGGATAGTTTAGAAGAATAGCTGGAACAACTCAAAACAAGAGGGTTGGACACCGGCCGTTTCGAAGGTTGCGCCATCGCGGCAGGCGGAAGAGCACACGGTATTCGGAAAACAAAAAAACGAGGCTCGACCTTTGCCGAAGCCTCGTTTTGAAAGCTCTTGTTTGCATACGGCACCCACGCCGATGCACATTCGCCCTGTTGCTAGATGAAGCGGTAGTACACGTCGCGCGTACCCCAGTCGTAATAGCCGGTAGCGCCGAATGCCTTGTACACACCAGGTGCCAGGTCGAGCGCGCGGCCGTACTTGGCAAAACCGCCGGTATCGGTAACCGTGGCAATAACAACCTTGCCGTTATAGCAAATCTCGCAGATGCTTCCCACCAGATAAGACTTATCTTCAGGCACGGCAACGGTAATGCTGGAATGGGTAAGGGCAACGCCGGAAGCGGTATCCGTTACCCCGAAATTACCTTGACCATCGTCGTTCGTTTCAATGGAGTAGGCGGAAGCGATGCCGCTTTGCCAGGTGCCGTCATTCACGTCAGGTGCAACACGAGGGGCAGTGGGCAACGGGTCAAGGGTGCAAACCTCGTTTGCCTTCTGCTTCGCCAATTCGTTGGTGTTATCAACTGCAATGGGAACAACAACGGGGTCAGGATCTTTCACCGTGATGGAGCGCTGGGTTGCCTCGGTAGCATCAACCGCTTCCGAAACAGTTACGCCATCGACGCTCGAAGAAGCATCGGCTACGCCAGATGCGCGCTGAGCCGAGGAGAGCTGCTGAGTTTCGGCGGACTGGGCGCGAGACGAACCCAAACCAAGCGTGGTTGGGTCTTCCTGACCAGAGCCCTGAGCCTGACCAACAGAGAAGAATGCAACTACCGTCAGTGCCATGATTGCCACAAGGCACACCATCAAGGTAGGTGCGAACCTCTTTTTCGTATGTGCTCTGGCTTTAGCCAAAAAACTCCAATGCCGTAACTTCGCCCGCTTCCTGTGCATCCGAGCACCCAGGAGTTGGGCCCTACCCGCAGCGCCCAAGCAGGACACATGCAGTTAAGCGCATAAAAATGCAGGGCTTATTATACCTGCCTATCGAAAACCCTCCAAATCAAGGCATCGGCAAACGGCGTGAAGCCCTAAGGAAACTGCGGGGAAAAGACTTGTTTCTACCCTCTGAACAGGGGCAATGCAACATTGTGACGAGAATATGACGAGAACATCATCAAACGGTCGAACACGCCCAGATCGAAGTATGAAACCGCCAGCGCCACCGCAATGAGCCCCACGCCCAATGCCAAGAAATCAACGCGATCGAAAGCGAAGGCGATAACAAGGCACGCTGCCACGGAAAGCCACATCAGCGCCGAAAGATCGCTCAAACGCTCAAGGCACCGCAGCGGGCAGATGCCCAGGGTGAAGGGCAGCAAGGCAATGCACAGCTCAATACACGCAACCAAACCGCACAAACGCAGGGCCAGGGGCGCTTTGTCGGCAAAGCACACCAACGCGGTAGTGCCCGCAACCACCAACAACAGTGGCCAAAAGCCCCAGACGTTGACGCCGGGAATACGGGAAACCCAGTAATTAGCAGCAAACGCGAACAAGAGCGTGGTGAGCACCACCAGCGCCAATACCACAGGAGTGCGACGACGGACTTTCGTTTCTTCGGGTACCGTCACGCTTTGAACCGACTCCGTGTGCACCGGCCGCTGAACATCGGAAGCGCTCGGCGGCATGGGCGGCATATGGCCCGCATCGGCGTGAATGCCGTAGCCACGCAACGTTTCACCGCGACGGGCAGCGGAGCTCACCACGCGATGGTAGCGATCGGAGCACACATCCAAAGGATTGACGTTCAAAGGCTTGCCACCCTCGCACGACGCGGGCAAGCAGGCAGCCAAAGCGATATAGGGGATAATGACCAGCCCAAAGGTGCAGATAAGCAGCACGACGGCCGTCACGCGCACCACAACCGCATCGGCGTCGAGGCGCTCTGCCAAGCCGGAGCACACGCCAGCAATAAGGCAGTCCTCGCCACGTGTTATGGCCGGCCTTGCCTTCGGTTGGTTGAACAGCGAGTACTTATTTTGCTCTTCCTTGGCCACTAAGCCCCTTTCGTTTCCCTCCCATTAAACCGCTTGCGCGGCATGCCTGCACGCTTCGTCAGGAAAACGTTGCTGGAGAGGCCTACAGAACAAACAAGAAAATGGAAAGGAACTGGCACACCGAGCCGGCCAAGATCCACAGATGGAACACCGAGTGCATATAGGGGATTTTCTTCAGCACGTAAAAAATGCAGCCGATCGAGTAGCACAGCCCGCCGGCAAGCAGAAGCCAGAAGCCGGCAGCAGGCAAAAGCGCCCACAGTTGGGGAATGAACCACACAACCGACCAGCCAAGCAGCAGGTACAGCACCGCCGAGATCCAGCGCGGACGGAACACCCAGAACGATTCGGCAACCACTCCGGCAATGGCAACAACCCATACGAACACGAACAGGGCAACGCCAGAGTAATCGACCAACGTGACCAGGCAATATGGGCTGTACGAAGCCGCGATGAACAGGTAAATGAAACTATGATCGAGCACCTTGAACACACGCTTGGCCTTTTCGGCGCTTATAGCGTGGTACAGCGTGGACATCACGTATTCCAGCAGCATGAAGATGCTGTACACCAAGGCTGCCACCAAATGCAACCCGCCGCCCGAATGAACCGCGGCAACAATGCACAAGGGAATGGCGGCAATGGCAAGAAGCGCGCCAATACCATGGGTGACCGAATTCGCTATTTCCTCACCAACCGAATAGGCACGAATTGCCTTGGCTGAATCGCGATTTCGCCGAGGTTCCTTTTGCTTCTTTTCCCGTTTAGGGCGCTTCGGCTTTTCAGAAGCGCTTTTCTTGAACTGGCGCGGCACCCATTCCGAGCGTCCTGCCTGAGACTGAGCCATGTTATCCCCTCCAGCGCTGCGTCAAAGCAGCCTGTTTCTTCTCTTCCAAAAACCAAGAAGGACGCGCCTTCTAGATGGTGCGATTATAGCCGTCCCGATGCGTCGGGCTCCGCCCAAGAAAGCCAAGAGGCTGCGTGCGTAACCGGAACGTCAATCAAACGCTCGGTGCGACCCTGAACGCCGGCGGCGGTGCGCAGGCACACCGTGGCAACGTGCGCATGGCGCTGCAGGGGGTTCGTGCGGATGGCGGCGTACTGCATCTTCTTGCGCGGGATTATCACCGTATCTATCGAATAGCCGCCGTTCACCACCGTGGTGCCTGCAGTATCGAAGCCGAAGGCGCTACGGCGATGCCACAGCACCGCGCCCACTGCTTCAGCAACCATCACAACAAGACAGAGCACCAGCCCCGGCGTCACCGCAACCGCCAACAGACCATGGAACTGAGCAACCGTTATGCTCCCAAAGCTTGAAGCAACGGAAATCACCAAAGAAGCAACCAGCAGGCATACAGCCAGCCAAAAGCCAACGCCTTGCAAAATAGCACGACGGGTAAGGGCACGCCGCAGGGCAACCTTCGGCGGCTTGATGGAAGCTTGGGGCATGGCGGCGTATTCGGGAGTAAGGCTGGCAACCAAGCGTTGCGCTTCAGAAAGCGGCAGGAAGGGGTGCACTACCAGCTTTTCAACCTCCTGCTGCGGGGAAGAGCCCCCAGAAGAATCCTCGCCCGATGCGGCCCCCACCCTTCCGTAGGAAACGGAGCAGCTTTTCAGCAGCCGCTGGAAAAGTGTCTGATGGATATGCACCGACTGGATGCGGTCGACATCGATACCGCTGAACACATGGGTGATGAGTCCCCGCTCCACTTCAATGCGGCCTCCCCTTCGGCGGGCGCGGAACCCACCGTACGACAAACAGGTAGCCAGCAGGCACAGTACCCACGCCACTATCAAGCAGCCCACAATGAAAAGACCCACAAGTGCGCACGCAAGCACCGCATGCTGCTTGGCCATGCCGGCAACGAAGAAGGCGGTTTGGTCATTCAGGAGGTTCGCCTCAACAAAGCACGAAATGACCGTTGCCACTGCCGCAATCACCGTTAAAAGCGCTACCGCAAAAGACGATTTCCCGCACAGTGCCGAAAGGAACAGTTCTTTGTTGCCGAGCCCATATTCGCAGGTAACCAGGCCGGTATCGACTTCACTTTTCGCAAACACGCCACGCATATCGTCCAACACGGCAGCGGCCCCATCGAGCACGTTGTCCTGTTGCGCAATGCTGCTAGGGGCAACGTGAGCCGAATCGGAGGGAGCTACACCAGCTTCCTTCTGTTTGCGAAGGAAAAGCTCGCGGCGGAGGTATTCGGCAGCGCTGCGCTCGACATACGAAACCATGACAGCCTTGTTGTTGGCACCGCCTGCCGTGTCAATGGCCACCGTGCATACGCCGGCCAACCGCTGCAGCAACGAAGCGCGCTCGTTCACCGACTGGATTTTTGCATACGGCACATGGGTACGATGCTTGCTCAAGATGCCCGAATAGAAGCTAAACTCGGTTTCATCGAATTCATACCAGGTGTAGCGGTACTCCCAGGCACGCACGCCCAGCACCACAGCGCATACCGCAAGCGTCGCAACCAGAAGGAGCAAAAGCGCAGCAATCACGGTAAAAGAAGGAGCCACACCCATAACCGCAGCCAAGTTGATGAGCCCTGGCAGCGAAGAAAGCCCGCAGGCATAGATAAGGGGTGCTACGCGTACCGTGCCCAGCCAGATATAGCAGTGATGCAGGGAGTACCGCGGGGAAGCTCCTCGTTGTTCCTGCCCGTCAGCGAGTGAATCCGTTGCAGGCGGCAAAGGTCCCGAAGAAGCCATGGTCACACATCCTCACGGGCAAGACGGGCAAATTCAGCAGCACGGTCACGCACGTTGTCGGCCTCTTCAGCCTGCAACCCCGGAATCTCCATTGCCCCGGCGGCCGTGGAAACGGTAACCGCCGAAAGGCCAAAGGCGCGCAGAATCGGACCCTGTTTCGTATCGGTATTCTGAACACGGATGAACGGCACCACGATGTGCTTTTGCCAGATGATGCCGTATTTCAATTCAAGGAATTCCGGGCGCAGCTCGTAGTGCCAGCGGATATAGCGAAGCGGCGTTACCACGAAAAGGAACACAACAAGCGAAACCACGTACAATACCGCGCAGGTCAAAAGATAGGGCTTCAGCCAAAACAGCTCGGCGCCAGATGCATCCGTCAGCGCAATGACAAGGGCCGGCAGCGCAATACACAGCCAAAGCACCGTAAGCAATAGCGTATCGCTGATGCGCCACACCGCTTTGATGCGCGAATCCAACATGTCCTTCGGCTCTGTACGCATACGAACTCCAATCCAAAAATAAACAATTATCGGTATATTGTCGCATAACAGACAATTCACCGCAGAATGCGTCATGTCGGCTTTTCAGAAAACCCCGATAAGAGAAAAGCCCGTGAACGGGCTTTTCTCTTACAGATACCTGAAATATGCGGCGCATGAGCCTTCGGAGGAAACCATGCACGGGCCAACCGGGTTTTCCGGCGTGCACACCTTGCGGAACAAGGGGCATTCGTTCGGCGCCATCATGCCGCGCAGCACATCGCCACAACGGCACCCTTTCGGCTCCTGCGTCGGCTCGACAGCGGGCTCAAAGCGCTGGAACGCGTCAAATTCCGCAAACTCGGGGCGAATGGCATAACCAGAACCAGGAATAACACCCAGCCCACGCCACGTCGCATCAACGGTGTGGAACACCTCGTTGATGGCGGCAAGAGCAACCGGATTGCCCTCAGGTGCCACGCCTCGCGTGTAGGCAATCTCGATTTCCGCACGGCCTTCGTGCAACTGGCGCATGATCATGGCAATGCCCTGCAGCACGTCGACCGCCTCGAAGCCGGTAACCACACCGGGAATGTCATACTTCTTCGCCAAGAATTCGTAAGGCTTCGTGCCGATGATGGTGCTCACATGCCCCGGCAAGATAAGCGCATCGATTTGCAGCGCCGGATCGGAAACAATGGTTTCCAGAGCACCCGGCATGTTCTTATGCGCAACGAACACACTGAAGTTTTTCAGCCCCAGCGCCTTTGCGCGCTTGATGGCCATGGCCACCAGCGGCGTAGTGGTCTCGAAGCCAACGCCTACGAACACGATCTGTTGATCGGGGTTTTCCTGCGCAAGCTTCAAGGCATCGAGCGGTGAGTACACGATGCTCACGTTGCGCCCTTCGGCCTGTTCTTTCAGCAGGCTGGAAGTGGAACCAGGCACACGCGTCATGTCGCCGAACGTGGCAATGGTAACGCCGGGAACGCGCGAAAGCGCGATAACCGTGTCAATGTCCTTGTTGCTGGTAACGCATACCGGGCACCCCGGCCCCGAAGCCAAACGCGTGCCTTCGGGCATCATGGTGCGCAACCCGTTACGGGCAATGGCAACCGTATGGGTGCCGCACACTTCCATCAACGTGGCATGTTCGGGTGCCCACTTTTGGATGGAATGGATAAGGCCACGCGCCAGTTCCGGGTCTTTGAATACGGAAAGATCCATCGAAACCGCCGCCTTACAATCCCTCGACGTCGGCAAGCTCGGGAATCTGTTTGATAAGGTCGAGCGTTTCCTGGGCGTCTTCCTCGTTGATCACTTCAATGGCAAAGCCGGCATGAACCAGCACGTAATCGCCCACCTGAGCAGCAGGGGTAAGATCAAGCGCCACTTCGCGGGTAACGCCCAAGATATCTACGACAGCCAGGTTGTTTTCGCCAATAGTGCGAACCTGGGCGGGAATAGCTAAACACATGTTGCATCACTCCTCATGTTGCGCCTGCAATCCTAGCACAGCCTGCCCGTAGGAAATCGAAGCATCGTTGGGTGGCAGCTCTTTGTTCAACGCTACCGTGAAACCGCGCTCCTGAAGGCGCGCCAAGGTACGTTCCAGCAAGTAGCGATTCATGAACACGCCGCCGGAAAGGGCCATAACCTCGATGCCGTACGTGGCACGTACCAGTTCGGCAACGTCAGCGATGGCGCACACGAAGGCCCCATGGAAGCGCGCTGCAATAACGGACACGGGCACGCCCGCCTGCATATCGTCGAGCAAGGCGGCAAACACCGGAGCCGCATCCATCAACAGCACCGAGGTATCGGCGGCGGTGCTGTTTTCCGTTGCCGTGTTCTTGATGAACTCGACGCGGTAGCGATCATCTTCCAAAGCCATGCCGTCGGCATCGGCCTGTGCCCTATGGGCGGCAGCCTCCAGAAGAATGGCCGCTTCGCCTTCGTAGCGCGGAGCGGCGCACACGCCCAGAAGGGCGGAAGCCGCATCGAACAGGCGCCCCACCGAAGAAGTCTCGGGCGTGTTCAGGCCCTTTTCTATCATCTGCTGGAACACCGAGGCGTTCGGCACCTGCTGCTCTACAAAGGCGCGGGCAGAAGGATGCTCAAGCAAGTCGAACGACCACAGAGCGCCGTAGGCAATGCGCGCTGGGTCTTTGATGGCCGCCGCACCACCGGGCAGGGGAATGTAGGCGAAGTTGACGAAGCGCTCGTAGGCGTGCAGGTTGCACAGCAATACTTCGCCACCCCAGATGGCGCCGTCCAAACCATAGCCCGTGCCGTCGAAGGCAAAACCGCATACCGGGCCTTCCAGGTTGTTCTCGCCCATCACCGAAAGGATATGGGCATGGTGATGCTGCACGCGCGTTACCGGCAACCCCTGTTCAAGCGCCCATTTGGTGGAAAGATACTCGGGGTGGTAGTCGCACACCACGCGCTTTGGCTCAAAACGCAGCAAGCTTGCATAGCGTGTGCGCGTTTCATTCCAGGCATCGAGCACGGCAGCGCTTTCCAAATCACCAATATGCTGGGAAACGAATGCTTTGCCTGCGCGAGCGTACGTAAGCGTGCTCTTCTGCTCGGGACCAACCGCCAAAAGCTCTTCCTTGGAGCCTTCGGGGCACGGGGCTGAAACGGGCAGGGGCGCATACCCGCGTGCACGGCGAACGAACTGTACGATGTCGCCCGCAGCACCGCCGTTGATGATGCGCACAACCGAATCGTCGTAGCGGCCCACGATAGCACGGTTGTTCACCAGGAAGCCGTCGGCAACAGCTCCCAACTGGGAAAAGGCCGATTCCTCGTCGATAACAATAGGCTCATCGTGAATGTTGCCAGAAGTCATAACCAACATGCCGCCGAATTCGTGCAGCAAGAGGTGCTGCACGGGCGTGGTGGGAAGCATCACGCCCAATTCGGGCAGGTCGTCGGCAAGACCTGCAGCGAATACCGCTTCGGGGCGTTTGCGCAACAGCACAATGGGACGTGCTGGGCTGGTAAGCTGCGCCTCTTCCGCTTCGTCGACGAAGCACAGGGCGCGAGCCTCTTCCACCGAGGCAACCATAACGGCGAACGCTTTGCCCGGACGATGCTTGCGCTGACGCAACGTGGCAAGGGCCTGCTCGTTGGTGGCATCGCACACCAGGTGATAGCCACCAAGGCCCTTAACGGCAACAATACCGCCAGCGGCAATCATACCTGCCGCACGGGCAAATACCGCATCGGACTCTTCGCGGTTTTCCGCCCAGGAAATGTTCTGCAACGCAAGGCCACCTGCGCACGCCGTTTCAATCCAACCCACCTTCGGCCCGCACTCAAAGCACGCATCGGGCTGCGCGTGGAAGCGGCGGTCGGTAGGGTCGTCGTATTCGGCAGCGCACTCGGGGCACATCGTAAACTCGGCCATGGAAGTTTCGGCGCGATCGTAGGGCAAGCTGCGCATGATGGTAAAGCGCGGCCCGCAGTTGGTGCAATTGATGAAAGGGTAATGGTAGCGGCGGTTCTTCAGATCGAACAGCTCTTCCACACAGGCATCGCAGGTAGCCAAATCGGGCGATACCAACGTGGCTTCGCCCTGCGCCGCATCGTCAGAAAAACGAATCTCGAATTCGTCGAAACCTTCTACCGGCACTTCCTTGATCTCGATTTCGCGCACCTGCGCTGCGGCTGGCTCTTCCTCCGAAAGTGCCAGCACGAACCTGTCAAGCGGCAGGGTTTCGCCTTCGGCATGGACCTTCACGCCTTCAACGTCGTTCAGAACCCAACCGGTAATGTCACGTTTTTTTGCCTCACGATAGACAAAGGGGCGGAAACCCACCCCTTGTACTACGCCAGATATTTTTAAGTCAAGCGCTTCACGCGTCATGCGTTGATTGCCTCCTTGAATGCCTTTACCAAGGCACGAATGGAAACGGCGGAATTGTCGGGCAGGTGAACCTGCACGCAACGACGGCCGCGATCAGAAAGGATGGCGAAGTCGCCCGAGGCCTGCGCCTTGGCCAGTTCGCCGAGGCTCTTCGCGCGGGGGTCGTCGATGGCAATGTCCTTCGGCTCTTCTGCCGAGATAATCAGGAACACGCCCTTGTTGGGGCCGCCCTTATGCAGCTGACCGGTAGAGTGCAAGTAGCGCGGACCGATTTCCAAACACGATGCAGCACCCAAGCGGTCTGCCACCGAATGGCGGATTTCCTCAAGCGCTTCACGACGGCCTTCGCCGGTGAAGGGCAAAAACGCATTCAGGCTGAAGTAATCGCCTAGCTCAAGGCTACCGAACAACGAGCGCAGCGCCGAAACCAGCGTATCTTCCTCGAGGGAAGGGCGAAGGGCATCGGACACGTGCACTTCAACGTCGCCGATGGGGATACCGGCAAGGCCCTTTTCCACGAATTCAGGCTCACGCGCACCGTTGGCAAGGATGCTGAGCACTTCCTTCTTGGCAACCGCCACATCGGGCTGGTCGAACGGGCATACCTTCATCAGGTAGCCCACCATGGCAATGGCGTACTCCCACATCACGAAATGGGCGGCAACCTCTTCAACGTTCAGAACCTTGAAGCTCATGCGGGGAATAGCCGGGTCGATGAACTCGAGCGCATGGCTGAAGTTCTGACGGTCGTCCCACAGGTCGGTTTTCGTGTTGTACGTGATAACGGTGCGGTCGTGCGGATCTTCACGCAGCACCAGCGAGTCAACTTCGATGTTGGGCAGAATGCCAAAACCGTTCTTACCCAAGCTTTCGGCAACCAGCTGTTCGATCCACAAGCCAAGCACGCGGCCGCGCTTCGGCGTGAAGAACGAAAACTTGTCGCGTCCGTTCTGGTAGTTGTCGAACAAGAATGCTGCGAGGTTGGAAGCGGGGTTGTCCAAATCGTCGGTCGAGCACAGCTCTTCCGCTTCACGCGCGCTTTCCAGAACCTTCTTGATATCGATGCCCACCAGAGCGGCAGGGACCAAACCGAACACGGAAAGAGCCGAATAGCGGCCGCCGACCGTCGGTTCGCCGTTGAAGATCTTCGCCCAGCCTTCTTCCTTGGCACGAGCCTCAAGCTCAGAGCCCGGGTCGGTGATGGCAACAAGGTGAGAGGGGATTTCCTCTACCGGAAGCGTTTCCGCCAGAACCTCGCGCACGGCCTTCATAACCAGCGTGGGCTCGATGGTGCCGCCCGACTTGGAAGACTGGATTACCAACGTGGTTTTCGGGTCGCATTCAGCCAAAATGGTGCGAACGCGTACGGCGGAAACCGAATCAAGCGTTTTAAACGTGATAAGGGAAGAATCAGGCTTGTTGTACTTGGTAAGCGTCATGGGAGCCTGGGTGGAACCACCCTGGCCGATGAGGATAACCGTCTTCAAACCGCGAGCAATCATCTCGTCAGCAAACGACTGGATCTCTTCGATGGGGCACGGCGGCTCGCTGGCCAACGTCGCCCAACCCATATAGTCACGGGCGCATTGCTGCGCCTCTTCGGAAAAGCCATAAAGAGAGCTGTCCTTGAGCCTTACTCGACTGGCAACTTTGCCGTCGACCAACGCCTGAAGTGAGGGAGGGTAGATCCCCTGAATGGCAAAATCGATCATCTGTCCTTCTTTCATAGGTCCTATGATTTTACCAAATGGCAACGGTAGGAGCATAATCAGTCGCCACCGTTGATGTTGAAGAGTAAAAAATGCCACAAAACAACTGGTCAGACCAATAATAATGCGTTCAAATCAACGGCGATTCAACGTGATATCATCCAAGCAAAAGGCAAAGGGCGCAAATATGCGCAGCAAGCGAAAGGGGCAACCATGTCCATTAGCTACGATTTTGCAGGGAAAACCGTTGTTGTCACCGGGTCGGCACGCGGCATAGGAAGGCGTATCGGCGAACGCTTCTACAAGGCTGGCGCCAATGTGGCATTCTGCAGCATTTCCGCAGGTGGCAAAGAAGAGCTTATGCAGGAAGTTGCCGGCTCGGACCGCAGCCGCATCATGGCGAAATCGGTTGACGTTTCAAAGCCTGAGCAGATCGAGGCATTCTTCCAAGACGTGGTAGCCAAATTCGGCGCACTCGATGTTTTGGTGAACAACGCCGGTATTTTCACCAGCGAAACGGTGGACACGGTCACCGAAGCAGACTGGACACGGGTAATGGACACGAACCTGAAGTCGATGGTGTTCACCAGCCAATGGTTTTCGCGCTACCACAAAGAGCAGGGCACCGGCGGCAACATCGTGAACATTGCCTCGGTTTCCAGCGTCACCTATATCCCCCACAACCTGCTGTACAACATCAGCAAGGCAGGCGTCGTGACCCTTACCAAAACCCTGGCGCGCGACTTGGGTCCGTGCGGCATCCGCGTGAACGCCGTCGGCCCTGGCAGCATTCCCACCGATTTGAATGCGGCGCTGTACGCCGACAAGCAACGCGAAATAGACTTGTGCAACAAAATCCCCCTGGGCCGCCGCGGCACCAAAGACGACATTGCCAACTGCGTGCTGTTTTTGGCAAGCGACGAATCGAGCTACCTTACTGGTCAGGTGATTTACGCGGAAGGGGGCTGGTTGCTGGTTTAGGGCGTCGACCTCCCCGTATGCCCGTGGGCCGCGCTCGAGGTCAGGCAACCTTCATTCGCTTTTCTTCGGAAGTTGCTTAATTCAGTGAATGTGCAGCGGATATGGTTCGACGCATGGTCTGCGGTATCCCCATATCACTGGTCGAATACCTGGGGCTGCACACTTCATAACTTCCGAAGAAAAGCGCGGTTTTCACGACCTCGGGCGCGCCTGCCGAGCGTGCGGGAGGGACCGTCGAGCCTAACTGGTACTGGTTGGGAAAGTGTAAAGGGTCCGCCATTTGGCGGACCCTTGCTTTTTAGTAGATTTTGCAGCCGCTTTTGCCGTTTTCTTTTACTTCGTAGAGGGCTTTGTCGGCGTCCTTGAAGATGCTTTCGCTGGGGTTCTTTCGGTCGGTGAAGGCAACGCCTACGCTTAGGGAAACAGCAGGGCAGCCTTCTTCCGGTTCGGCGAGCTGGCGGTTCACGAACTCGATCTTTTCCTCGATGGTGTAGGCAAGGTCGCTTGTCATTTCCACCATGATGATGGCGAATTCGTCGCCGCCAATGCGGCAAACGTGGTCGATGCTACGGAATGCCGTCTTCAAAAGGCTGGCCACTCGCTTCAGAATCTTGTCGCCGGTTGCATGGCCGTAATTGTCGTTAACGCTCTTGAATACATCCACGTCAACCAAGATCAACGCAAACGGGCTGTCGCTTTCGTTGTAGAGCTTCAGCAGCCTGTCGTACGAGCCGCGGTTCAGCAGGTCGGTCAGCGCATCATGCTCGGCCTGATGTTTAATGAGCATCTGCGCCGCTTCGTTTTCGTCGTACATATCGTTGTACGTTTCCGCCAGGTTCTGAAGCTCGGCGGCACCCGCAACAGGAAACTTGCTCTTCTTCTTGATGCTTTCGCTGTAGGCCATCAACGGCTTCACCATGGCAAAGCGAATGAAAATGCACAGGGCAAGCGAAATCGCCGCCAGCGCCGCCACGCTTATCTCAAGCTTGCGGTACACGTCGCTGAATACCGTCGAAGCATGGCCCTGGCTGTTCTTCGTTTTCTGAATCAGCTGGTCGGTGCATTGAGATACCTGGCTGGTAATTTCCGCCCGGCTGTTCTCGTAGTTTTCATCGAATACCAGCTGGCGGGCACGATCCATCTTCTTTTCAGCCGGCAAAAGGGAATCGTCGATGGAAAGCTGCACGTTCTTTATCTCGTCAGGCCAGGTGGCAACGCTCGATTTGTTCGCCTCGCAAATCAAGCGCATGGCGTATTCTTCAGTCGACATCAGGTCGTTGGACGAATTCAACGCCGACTGCAACGCGGAAAACGCCGAAGAATCGCCGAAATAGCCCTGCAGTTCGTTGAGGGCCGTTTCACGGCGCTTGGTGTTGTTCGCCTCGTCGAAGTATGCCTTGATGTAGCTTTCATCGCCCGTGGTGGCAGCCAAGCGCACCTGTTCGGTCAGATAATCGGAGCCGCTTTGCAGCTGGCGTGCATCGTTTTCGCAGGTTATGTAGGCGTTGGTAGTGCTGTCCAAAACGGTAAGCTGGGCACGTCCGTAAACGAAAATCGCCACACATAGTGCGCCCAAAACCAGCGTGATGATTATGCTGAACAAACTCAGCTTCTGAACGTGGACCCTACTCATAACGGTGCCTTCCCGTAGCCATAAAACGTATAGCACTATAAGCCAGGAACGGCGAACAGGGCAAACTCCATCCGCAAGCCCGCCGCCACAGCGGATGGGCGGAAAACGACAAAATAGGGACTGTCCCTATTTTGTCGCCCTAGCGCTGCGCCAGGGCGCGACCTACCACCTCGCGGATCTTCTCGATTTCGAGGGGCTTGGTAAGGTGCTCAGTCATGCCAGCCGCCAAACTTTCGTGGCGGTCGTCCTGGAACGCATTTGCCGTCATGGCAAAGATGGGCACATCGGCATCGGGTCGCTCGCAGGCGCGAATGGCGCGCGTTGCATCCAAACCGCCCATCACCGGCATCATGATGTCCATGAACACAACATCAAAATATCCAACCGAAGATGTTTCGAACACTTCTACCGCCTGGGCGCCGTTAACCGCACGCTGCACCTCCATGCCCTCTTGCTCCAAAAGGAACTGGGCGATCTCGGCGTTCAAATCGTCATCTTCAACCAGAAGGGCGCGCTTGCCCGATAAGTCCTCGATAGCGCGCTTTTCTTCGATGTTCGACTCGTGATTCAAATCCAGCTCGAACGGCATCACGATGGTGAACTTCGTGCCTACCCCTTCTTCGCTTTCCAGCTTGATGGTGCCGCCCATGCGCTCAACAAGCTCCTTCACAATGGCCAAGCCCAAGCCCGAACCCGTGTAGGTGGTCGTTGTGTGCTGCTCATCTTGTGCAAAGGGCTCGAAGGCATGCTTCTGAAATTCGGGACTCATGCCGATGCCCGTGTCCTCGCATGTGATCTCGTACACCGCCACCTGCCCATCGCAAGAAAGCTCTCGGCAATCAATGGCAAGCGTTCCGCCTGGCTTGTTGTACTTCGCGGCGTTGCTGCCCAGGTTCAGCAAAATCTGCTGCAAGTGCACAGGGCTGCCCATCAAATAGCGATGAGTAATGCCCTTGCCCCGCGAACCGCCCGAAAGCGTCACGCCATGCTCCACTGCCTGCACGTGCACGATGGAGCTTACTTTGCGCGAAACGTCGAGCAGGTCGAACGGCACATGCTCAAGCTCTATCGTGCCCGATTCGAGCTTGTTCATATCAAGCACGTTGTTTACCAGCGAAAGCAGGAAGCCCGATGCTTCGCGCACCTTCGTACGGCACTCAGCTTGCTTTTCCATATCGTCGGGGAAACGGTCGGCGATTTCGACCATGCCGCAAATACCGTTGATGGGCGTGCGCACATCATGGCTCATACGACGCAGGAAATTCGTTTTAGAGGCGTTTGCTCGGCGAGCTTCGTCGGCAACATCGCGTAGTTTTTGCTGGTAGGCAAGTTTTTCGCGTTCTGTTGCGTCAACGTCGCGCACGATAACCACCGCCGAAGAAACTTCTCCCGCCACTTTCGATTGCGCAATAAGCGTTGCCTTGCACCAACGGTTGCGGAAATCGAGGAAGGTAAACGTTGCCTGGTCGCATTCCGCAAAACGCTTTGCCAGAGTAGACAAATCGAAGAAGCGGTTGAAGGCTTCAACGAACCGAGGATCAACGAATTTACGTCCCACCAGCTCGATTGCCCCAGTTGCCGACTTGACGGATTCATTGACAGGGTCAAGATAGCCTGGCACCTGAAGAGCGTAAAACGCATCGGATGCAATATCGAATTGCGCGACCAAAATGCTTGCCTTTGTAGCCGTGCGATACATGTCCAGATAAATGATTTCCTTCAATTTGCTTGCCGTTTTACGCTGGCTGAAAAGAATGCCCACGGAAATGGCAAGCAGCACGCCCAGTACATCGAAAACAAGCACGTCGTGCGGCACGAGTGCCACTTCGAGCGCAAAGAATGCAGCAAATGCAATCACTGAGCCCAGGATGTTATCCGTCGGGCGGGCGTCGAACATCAACGGCAGCGCGAGGAATGCCAAGCAGGTAAGGATGCTGCGCGATGCGGGCTGCACAATGATGTCCACGTAAAACGAAAAGGCATACCAGATAACGCAAAACGCGGCTGTCAGAGCAAGCGCCTTAAGAGGGATTTTGCTTTCGGGAACCTTGTACTTCGATGCAAACCCCACAACAGCGGCCGCCAACGCCGCAACGGCGCCCGCCACAGCCACCCCGGTTATGCAGCCCGATGTTATCAGGAAGAACAGCGCCGTTACCGCAAATGCCGCTACGCTGAACAAGCAAGCATGGGGAAGGAACTCGATATTATCGGCAGCAAGGCGAATGTTGTAGGGACGCGCTTTCCGATAGGTGCCCGCCATACCCTGGTCAAAGCCCAAATAGAACCAGGAATGCACGCGACTCTTGATTTCCCCTTTGTCAAAGCCAGCCATCGCGGACAACCTCTCGCAAAACAACGTATAAGTTAATCCATTATAGGGCTAGCACCTGCGGAAACGCACCAGGTTGCACAAAGCTGTAGGTTGGCCAGAAGAAAGAGAAAGGCACAAATCACCCTAACCGCACAAGCAGAACAGCCCAATACGCAAACGCCCACCGGAACCGCACGGCGCAAAAGCAATGAAAACAAACCAGACGATTAAAACAAGACCCAACCAAAGCAACCCAAAAGGGAAACGCTCTCAACGCAAGCAAGTACCTAAAACGATCCAACTCATTCCAGAATCGCCAAAGGCGATTAAAAAAAATCCGGGCATGCGCCAGTAAATCAGCGAGCGGGAAGCTGACGAGTGCAGATGCCGTGAAAGCGGGCGCCAGGCGTGCTTCGCACGTCAAGCCCGCTTGGAGCGGCAGCTGCGCCGTCAGCTCCCCGCGCAGCATCAGGTCGTCTCGAATGAAAAAAGGTCCGCCGTAGGCGGACCTTCAAGAATGTGGTGGTCGGGGCGGGACTTGAACCCGCGACACGCGGATTTTCAATCCGCTGCTCTACCAGCTGAGCTACCCAACCGAAAGCATCATATCTGACGCGAGTTAGTATATTACCGATACACTTCCTACCCGTCAACCCTTTATTGGATATTTATTTCCCGCTCATTTTTCCCAACGCACATTCGAAGGACATCACGCTGCATCCTCGCTGCTACGACAAGCCGCTATCCATGAAAAAGGGCAGCCCGACGGCTGCCCTCATAACGCAAATTTACCTTAACGGAAATTCCAGTCTATTCCCAAGCAGAGCGGCCCTGCAAAGCGCGCTTGCCGATATCGGAACGGTACTGAACACCCTCGAATTTGATAAGCTCGCACGCCTCATAGGCACGGTTGCGTGCCTCTTCGAACGTATCGCCCAAGGCAACCACATTCAGAACGCGCCCACCTGCGGTAATAAGCTCGCCGTCGGGGTTCAGGGCGGTACCCGCATGGAACACGATTACCTCATCCATAGCTTCGGCATCTTCCACGCCGAGGATAACCTTGCCCTTCTCATACGATCCCGGGTAGCCTTCGCTCGCCAGAACCACGCTTACCGCCCATTTGTCAGACCAGGAAAGCTCAATATCCTCGGGGCGGCCTTCGGCAACCGCCAGCATGATATCCACTAAATCGCCTTCAAGGCGGGGGAGCACAACCTGGGTTTCGGGGTCGCCGAAACGAGCATTGAACTCGAGTACCTTCGGGCCTTCAGGCGTAAGCATGAAGCCACCGTACAGGCAGCCGCGGTAATCGTTTTCGAACGGTGCCTTAGCTGTTGCCGCCGCAGACGTTTCCATGATGGATACCATAGTTGCCATTTCTTCCTCGGTAACAATGGGAACCGGGGAATATACGCCCATGCCACCCGTGTTGGGGCCCAAGTCGCCATCATAGGCACGCTTATGATCCTGAGCAGGTGCCATGCAGAATGCCTTGCCATTCGAAACGAACGCCAGAAGCGAACATTCGGGGCCAGTAAGCATTTCCTCCACAACCACCGTCTGGCCGGCTTCGCCGAAGTTGCCGTCGAAGCACGCATCAACGGCTTCAAGCGCTGCATCGAGTGTTTCGGCAACCACAACGCCCTTGCCGGCAGCCAAACCGTCGGCCTTTACTACCAATGGGGCACCAAGCTCTTCGCAATAAGCGCGAGCGGCAGCAGCGTCGGTGAAGCTCTGGTAACGAGCCGTGGGGATGCCGTTGGCATCCATAAAGCGCTTCGAATAGGTTTTGGAGCCCTCAAGCTGCGCACCCTGGGCATCGGGGCCGAATACCGGGATGCCGGCAGCACGCAGCACATCGGCAACACCGGCAACCAACGGGGCTTCGGGGCCGATGACCACCAATTCGATGTTGTGGTCCTGCGCAAACGCACGCACAGCCTGTGCATCTTGCGCGTCGAGATCCTTAACGTTGTGGGCAATGTTTGCCGTACCGCCGTTGCCAGGAGCCACGTAGAGCTCGGAGCAACGAGGCGATTTCGCAAGCGCCCATGAGATAGCATGCTCGCGGCCACCGCCGCCAAGAACCAAGATGTTCACGGTTCAAACCTTTCTTGTCTGATGCCAAAAAGCACCCCCGCAGCGCAAGCCGCGAAGGTGCTTTACGTTTTACCTTACTGGGCAGATCCCATATCGACTAGCGGCTCTCCCAGCCGTTGAAGATGGTCTGGTTGCGATCGGGGCCAACGGCGATGATGGAAGCCTTGACGCCGGAAATCTCTTCCAGGTACTTAACGTAGCTCTGCGCGTTTGCAGGCAGGTCTTCGAACTTCTTGCAGTCGGAGATGTCAACGCCTTCCCAGCCGGGAAGCTCTTCGTAAATAGGCGTTACATTCTTCGGGTAAATAACCGAATGCTGCATGGGGAAGTAATCGTAGCGCTGGCCGTCGGCCTCGTATGCTACGCACACCTTGATGCGGGGAACGCAGGAAAGCACGTCGAGCTTGGTGAGGGCCATATCGGTCATAGAGTTAACTTCCACCGCATAGCGGGCCTGCACCGCGTCGAACCAACCGCAGCGACGCTCACGGCCAGTGGTTACGCCGTATTCGCCACCTACCTTGCGCAGCAGATCGCCCGTTTCGTCCTTGAGTTCCGTGGGGAACGGGCCAGAGCCCACGCGCGTGATGTAGGCCTTGGCAATGCCCAGAACCTTGCTGATGGCTTTTGGGCCAACGCCGGAACCTGTGGGAGCACCGCCTGCGCAGCAGGAAGAAGAGGTAACGAACGGATACGTACCGTGGTCAACGTCGAGCATGGTGCCCTGAGCACCTTCGAACAGGACATTCTTACCCGCACGGAGCTCCGCATTCAGCAGCTGCGTGGTTTCAGCCATATGAGCGCGCATAACGTCGGCATAGGGAAGGTACATCTCGCAGATCTGGTCGACCGTGTAGGGCTCAAGACCGTAGATCTTGGTAAGGATCTGGTTCTTCAGGAAAAGCGCTGCCTCAACCTTCTCGCGGAAGATCTTCTCGTCGAGCAAATCCTGCACGCGGATGCCGCAGCGGGAAATCTTGTCTTCATAAGCAGGGCCGATGCCGCGCTTGGTGGTACCGATCTTGTGCTTGCCAAGATGGCGCTCGGAGGCACCGTCAAGATCGATGTGGTACGGCATGATGATATGAGCATCGCAGGAAATGCGCAGGCGCTCGCACGAGAAGCCCTCGCCTTCCAGCATGTTCATTTCCTCTACCAGAACCTTCGGGTCGACAACGCAGCCGTTGCCGATCACGGGCGTGATGTGATCGTACATAACGCCCGACGGAATCAGGTGAAGGGCGAGCTTGGTGTCGCCGTGGATAACGGTGTGACCTGCATTGTTGCCGCCCTGATAGCGGACAACGTAATCGTAATCACTTGCGATGAGGTCAGTGATCTTGCCTTTGCCCTCGTCGCCCCACTGGGCACCGAGGAGAACCGTACTTGGCATGAATGGTCCTTTCAGTGTTTCGATAAGCAGCCAGGAGATAACGCGCATGCGCGCATTTTGCCCTAGCAACCAAAATCATACTACAGTTGAATCGAATTAATCCGCGGATCGACACTTACCATCAAGGCTGCAACGTCTGCGTGGCAAGTAAAGAGGATCACCTGCCGCTGCTTGGCAAGCTCAACCAATGCCTTTGCAGCCCCCTTGCGCCGCTCGTCATCGAAATTGACCAAAATATCGTCACAAAGAACAGGCAGGCTGCCGCCCACATTAGGCGCCGACATCAACAACGCAATGCGCAGACTCAGGTACAGCTGTTGCCTTGTACCGAGCGAAAGAAGCTTCGGGGAACGAGGGGCTCTTATTTCGTCAAGCACCTCCAAATCGCCTTCCGCATTCATGCGAACCCGCTGCCAGGCGCCACCTGTCATTTGGCTGAGCAGGCGCGATGCCGTGCGATACACCTCAGGCTGACTCTTGCGCTCCCATTCGGCGATGGCCGTTTCCAGCGAGCGCTTTGCGATGAACAGCACCGCCAGCTGCCGGTAGGCTTCCTTCAGGTTGGCTTCCACCTGTTCGCATTGAAACTTCGCTTCGTCGAAATCGAAATCAGTGCGCGCTGCAGCAAGGCGCTCTGAAATCTCGCCGTACTGCCGCTCTGTTTCCGCAAGCAAATTGGCCGTGGTGCGGCGCTCCTGTTCTTTGCGTTGCACCGCCTGCTGAACATCGGATGCCGATGCCCCATCGGCAAACCCCGCCAGACGGCATCGCTCAATGCGTTTGCTGCGAAGCGTAGCAAGTTCGGTACGTAGGCTTGCGCACTGCAGAGTACGCGCTTGATGGTTCTGCGTAGCCGACAGCTGCTTCGTTCGATAATCGGCAAGCTGCGACATGATCCTTCGCGCACGCCGCAACGAACCCGCCGCGGCCTTCAGTCCGTTGGCATCCATGAACCCGGTAACCTGGGCATCGAAATCAGCCAAAGAGCGCTCGCAGGCAGCCACGGTCTTCTGATCCTGCTGGACAACCCATCGGCGCTTCTTCAGGTCTTCTTCCAGAACATCTTCATCATGCGTTGGTTTTAAGGCCATGGAAATACCTGATGCGGCAATGACCAGGGAAAATATCACCAAGACCATACCGATAACCAAATACGATAAGCCGCCGGTAGCAGGAGAGCGGTACAGCACGAACGAGCCCGCCACCGCCATCACTACCGCTATGGCAACGGCAAGTCCGATCTTTGTTTTGCGTTGCAGGGCAAACTGCTTTTGCCTGCCTTCCGCTCCGGCAGCTTCGGCAAACACCTCGTAGTCCGATTCCGACCGCACGGCATCCATGCGCGCTGCATCCAACGAATGCTCCAACTTCGCGCGCTTCTGCTCGAAATCTTCCAAGGTGTCGCAAAGGTGCAGCTCTTCTTCAGCAGAAAGCGCCACCAAATCGGCAAGCTCTACGGGAACCTGTCCCTCCTGCTCGTGCGCTTCGTCCTCCAGTTGCAGAGCCTCGTGAAGCGCATCACGCGCATTAGCGAGCGAAGAATCCAGCGATTCCAGCTGCACCTTGCATGTTTTCAGACTCTCTATCTCGGCATTCAGCTCTTCCTGCGTTTTCGCAAGCAAATCTCGCTTCGAAGCCAAAGAATCAAGGGTTTTTTCTTGCGAGCGTAGTGCATCGGCTTCTTCGCGCCGTTTATGCACCCGTTCGCGCAAGCGGTTGCGTTGCTCCTTCAAGTTAGGAACCGAATCGGGGTTCTTCGACGAACGGGACAGCTTCTGCCGGATACGCTCATTTACCTCATCAAGCGCCTTTGCGGGCGAAGAGCCCGTGCCAGAACCTGCGGTAAGAAGATGCGAAGTCACTTCATTGTGGCGGTCGAGCTTCAAAAGCTCATCGCTGGTAAGGGCGAAGATGGTGCGATAGGTTTCCTCGTCGATGTCTGAAAGCACCAAAGCGGCGTTCGTGGCCCCTTCGCTGTTCTTTGCGCGCTTAACCTCAAGAACGGTGTCGTTATCGGGGTTGCGAAAGAACAAGCTGCCAATGCGTTCCGCGCCTTCAGGACGATAGGAATTGCCCTGCCCCCGTGAAGTCGGCCAGCCGAACAGCACGCCCTTTATCAGCTCGCTCAGCGTTGTTTTCCCTGCTTCATTCGGCCCGTACACTACATTGAGGCCTGGACGAAATGGTCCTACGATAATGTTCGAGAACTTGCCAAAGCTGGTTACTTTCACATGCTCAAGGAACAGCGGCGTCGATTGCGCTTGGCTATTCTGCTCGTGGCATTTCTTGCCCATTTACGCATCACGTCCCAGCAAATCAAGAACCAAGGTTTCCGCCTCATCGCACAAAGAGGGCATTACACGCCCCATCGCTTGGGGCAACGGCAAATCGCGCTCGCAGAACTCCGATTCGATTCCGGCAAGAGCATCAGGCGCTCCCGCTCGGTACTCATCAAGGGCACCCAAATACACCGAAGGGAATAAACCTTCGCTTCGAAGCGCTTCTTTATCAATGAGAGCACCTGTTTTGTCTTGGATGGCATCGATAAAGAAAAACGGGTACGAGTCGTTAATGGCTTGACGCACCTCTTCCAGAACATGGGCGTCAAGGCGAGCATGTATCGAAGACCGGCCGTATATCGCTACGCGGAAAATCATTCTCTGGCAACAGGCATCGGCGTTCGCCGCAAATTGGGCAGCGGTAATGTGCTCCTGCATCTCAGCAACGGTGGCGCAGGAGGAAATATCTACTTCCAAACGATTCCATTCAACCTGAGCCATCGGTAAAAACTCAGCATGAACAGGCTGTTCTTCATCGAGCGTTACCAAATAAACCCCATGGTGGCCTGTTTCAACGACGCTTCTTCCCTGTGGGCAACCGGAAAAAGCAATGCGTGGGTTGGCAGCATCGGGGATCAACCGCGGCTGATGAACATGACCGCATGCCCAATAGTCAACATCACGCGAAAGCAGCGTTTTCGGAGATACTGGAGAACGTGTTGGGTCGATATCAAGACCCGTATGCAGCACACCCACCATGAAAGGCGCCGTAACACCAGTGGAACATTGCGCTGTTTCACGTGAAACACCTTCGGAAATATCGCAATCAACCGGCCATGCCTGGTTGAAATAGCCCCTCCCGCCTATAAGGGCCATAGGCACGCCGTCGCGCTCGTACACCGCAAAGCTAGGCTCCCCAGCGCCCAAAAGGTGAGCATTGGAAGGCAACGCGGAAAATCCGTTATCCCATGAAGTAAACGGATCATGGTTTCCCGTTACGAAATATACGGGGATATTCGCTTCATCGAGTCGCTTGAGCCCCGATACGAACAGGGAAAAGTCAGCATACGAGGGACGTGAATCATCGAAGATATCGCCCGCAATCACAACAAAGTCAACGCGCTTTTCCAAGGCAGTATCGATAATGCGCCGATACGCCGAGGGGATGGCTTCGAGCAAAGCATCCGCCCATAAAGACGAACTTGCTCGAAGCCCCTTGAACGGTGCCCCTAAATGCAAGTCGGCCGCGTGTATGAACGTAATGCTGCTCAACCCAGCCTTCCTCTCGTGCAATTAGTAACGCGAATCGTCAAAATGATTGGTGAACTTGGTGAACTCGGGGATGAACGTAAGAGGGATATCCCGCGTCGGGCCGCTACGGTTCTTAGCCACAATAAGCTCAGCCATGCCCCAATCGGGACGACTGTCGGATTCGGCTTCCGCTTCGGTAGTGCTTCGGTCGATGAACATTACGATGTCGGCGTCCTGTTCGATGGAGCCCGATTCGCGCAGGTCAGAAAGCATAGGGCGTTTGTCGGTACGCGATTCAACACCACGGGAAAGCTGGGAAAGCGAGATAATGGGCACTTCCAATTCCTTGGCAAGCACCTTCAAACCACGCGATATTTCGGCAACTTCAACAGCGCGGTTGTTCGGATGAGGAATAACCGGTTGCATAAGCTGCAGGTAGTCGACGATGATCAGGCCGTTTTTCTTGTTGCGCATCATACGACGCGCCTTGGTGCGCAATTCCACAATGGAAAGGCCTGCCGAGTCGTCGACGTACAGTTCGCAATTGGAAAGATCACTTGAAGCCTGAATAAGCTGGCTCCAGTCGCCTTCGGTAAGCTGGCCGTTGCGCATACGCGAAAGCGCCAAACCAGCCTCGGCAGCCAAAAGCCTCTGGGTGATTTCGTTCGAGCTCATTTCCAAGCTGAAAAATGCAACAGTTGAACCCGCTTTCGCCGCATTAGCGGCAAGGTTCATGGCAAACGAGGTTTTGCCAACAGCAGGACGGGCCGCAAGAATAATAAGGTTGCCGGGGCGCAAACCGCAGAACAGCTTGTCTACATCAATGAACCCTGTCGGAATGCCCTGCAGCTGGCCTTCACGGTTGCCCATTTCGGCAATTTCCTCGTTGGCTTCCACCAACAGCTCCTGAATGCCTTTGAAGCTCGAGTTAACCGTTTGCTCGGTAACGCCGAACAGGGCCGCCTCCGACTGAGAGATGAGCTCCTTCGGATCGGCGGGGGAGTCGTATGCCAAAGAAGTGATCTGAGCCGCACTCATAAGAAGCTGGCGGCGAATAGCGTCACGGCTTACGATTTCAGCATGATGCTGCCAGCTGGTGAAGGCAAAGGTGTTGTCGGCGAGCTCCAGCAGGTACTGCTGCCCGCCTACCGCTTCCAGCTGCCCTGCAGCCTTCAGATTATCCGAAACCGAAATAACATCGATAGGAATAGAGCGCGAGTTCATTTCGCGCATCGTTTCGAAAATTATCTTGTGAGCAGGGCGAAAGAAGCTTTCGGGCTTCAACTTCAAGGATACTTCCTCGAATACACCCGTCGAAAGAAGGCATGCAGCAAGAACAGTCTGCTCAGCTTCGATGTTCTGAGGCAAAGACTTGCGCGCTTCAGAAGAAGGCTGATTGTTCTCCGGCATACGTTCTGCTCCTTGGTGATTTACCAGCTAGTTAGCTAACACTTAACTTTAACATGCGGAACTAAGATACCGAAAGGATAAATAAACAGAATAGCACTTCACAAACATGCCTTTTAGAAGCGCGCTTTTACACTACCGAAGCCCTTAGCGAAATCTCCCATGCAAGCACACTAGACATAAAAAAGACCACCCCAAAGGGTGGTCTTTCGCAGCACAAGAAAAGCCTGCGATACATTGGATACTTTACGATTCCCTGCGCAACGTCAGGCCCCTCATACAAAAAAAGCGCCGTTCTTGGAACGGCGCTCCAGTGGTGCTATTCAGCAGCTTCTTCAGTTGCCTCTTCAGCCTCAACGGCTTCTTCCTCGGCAGCTTCCTCTGCAGGAGCAGCAAAGGTTTCCTCGTCACCAACGAGGAGGGTGAGGTCAGCCTTGATGTCGCGGTACAGCGAAACAACAACGGTGTGCTCACCAGCAGACTTGATGGCGTTCTTGATCTCAACGCGACGACGGTCGATGTCGAGGTCAGCCTGAGCCTTAACAGCGTCGGCAACCATCTGAGAGGTTACGGAACCGAAGAGTACGCCCTCTTCGCCTACGCGAACCTCAACCTTAACGGTGAGACCCTCGAGCTGAGCCTTCATCTTGTTGGCATCAGCAATGCGGTTCTCTTCGCGAGCAGCAATGTTGTGCTTGCGCTGCTCGAGCTGCTTCAGATTGCCCTTGGTGGCCAGAACAGCCATACCCTGGGGAAGCAGATAGTTGTTAGCAAAGCCGGGAGCTACGTCTACAACGTCGCCTTCGCCGCCCTTGTTCTTAACTTCAGTAAGAAGGATAACTTTCATTTCATCCTCCTCTTAGCGATTACGACGATCGCCGCGGCCGCTTACAGCAGGCACTGCGTAAGGCATAAGAGCCATTTCGCGTGCGCGCTTTACAGCGTTGGCAATATCGCGCTGGTGCTGGGTGCAAGCGCCCGTAACGCGGCGGGGCTTGATCTTCCCACGGTCAGTAACATACTTGCGCAGCATCTGGGTGTCTTTGTAGTCGACATATTCCGCATGATCCTTGCAGAACTGGCAATACTTTCGACGAGGCTGCTTAGTGTAATCAGACATGTTAACCTCTTTCGAATGATTAGAACGGAATGTCGTCGTCGTACACGGAGGCATCTACAACCGGAGCCGCCATAGGGGCCGCTGCCGGCATCGGTGCGGCCATAGGCGCTGCTGCCATGGGAGCCGCGGCGCGCGGTGCGCTGTCATTGCGGCTGGTCATGAACTCGATCTCGTCAACGATGACTTCGATCTTGCTGCGCTTCTGACCATCGCGTTCCCATTGGCTCCAACGAAGCTTGCCTTCGATGGCAACCTTGCTGCCCTTGGAAAGGAAGCGGGAAACGCTTTGGGCACGAGCACCGAACATAGTGCAATCGATAAAGTTGGGGTAATCTTCCCATTCGCCCGTCTGCTGGTTCTTACGACGATCATTGACTGCAACGCCGAAACCAAGAACAGGCATGCCGCTTGCGGTAGAACGCAAGTCGGGGTCACGGGTAAGGTTTCCACTGATTACAACTCGATTGATGCTCATATCAATACCTCTTTCACAACGGGGACGAATCCGTCCACCTTTTGATTTCCGTAATAATTAATCGCGATCGGTGCGAGCAACGATCATGTGGCGTACTACAGCATCGGAGATGCGGAGAACGCGGTCGAGTTCAGCAATGTTGCTGGGCTCTGCATGGAAATCGATGAGGGTGTAATCACCGTCGGTCAAACCGTTGATTTCGTAAGCGAGCTTGCGCTTACCCCAGTTATCAACATTATCAACGACACCGTTACCTTCTGCGAGGGCGGTCTCGATACGCTTCATAACAGCGAGACGAGATTCTTCGTCGATAGACGGAGCTACAAAATACAAGAGTTCATAAGCCTTCATCAGTTCACCTCCTCTGGACTTACGGCTTCGGGCATAAAGGCGTTCCCGAAGCAGGAAATTTAGCCTTGCTAGAATACCGTACCTGCCAAGGAGTATGGGAGCTTGGCTTAAGAACTCACGGTTTGCACACATTAGCTTTTCGATTCCCGCACTCAGGGTATAGCCCACTTGTGAAAACCTTGAGAAAGCGATGAGAAGCCTTTGCGAAAGCTCTGCGCCTTGGAACGTTTCACGTGAAACAGAGCGCTTTCATCGCTGCGTTTCACGATGTGGAACACAGCCTTGTAGGCAAAGAAAAACCCGAAGCGGCATTTCGCTTCGGGTTTTCGAAAAAGCTATGAGCAGCGCGAGCTGCAGAGGCTAGGTTACTCTTCGTCCTCACCCTGCTGAGCAGCAGGATAAAGGGAGCCTTCCATGTCCAGCTCCAGCTTGAGGTTTTCCATAAAGTTCGGTGCTGGGCCGATGTAGACAACTTCGCGGTCGATGCCTTCGTCGTCGTAGAGATAGCCGAATGCGTAGCCCTGCTCTTCGCCGGGCAAACCGCCTTCGGCGATAAGAGCGTCTTTCTGGCCTCCATCGGTGTCAACGTAGCCGTCGTAGCAGAAGGCATAGGCTGTAGCGCCGCGAGCACCCTGTACTTCCTTACGCGCAGCCAAGAAGCACTCTTCAGCATCGTCACCCGGGTGGGTTTCGATGAACAGATTCTCTTTCACTGCCAGGCCAGTGAAGGGGATAACATCCTTGCCCTCTTCCATCTTGTCAGCAGCCTCGTTCAGAACAGACACAATGACGGCCTTCAAAACGTCGTCAACATCTTCTACGGGGATATCGTTTTCGGGATCTACCACACGATCTACCATGGTTGTCCTTTCCCTTTTTCGTTAAACCAATGCAGCCCAGTGTACCCAAGCAAAAGCCAAGAAACCAACCCAACTCCGCCAACGACCACAACCCGTCCACGAAGCGTTGCGTTCACTCGCTCTACGGGGCGGAAAACGCACAAGGGTAGAAGCGGTCTCTTTTCGATCGCCCGCTTGAGAGCAGTTTCACGTCGGCAAATACTCCGCAGAATGACTTGATGCGCGGTTTTGCATCCGGGCATGCCCAAGCGAATGCCAAGAGCTGCCTACCAATAAGCACAAAAAGAGAGAAGCGAAGGTTTCACCGCCCTATTCGCACCCTCCTCAGCAAAGAAGCAGAGAAAGCGTGTTCGTTCAACGTCATGAAAAACTTACCCTCGGACAGGAACGTTCAAGAAAGCCAAACCCCGAGCCAAAGCCAGATAAACAAAAATCCGGGCATACGCCAGTAAGTCAGCGAGCGAGCCCCTGGCGAGTGCAGATGACAGGAAAGCGGGCGCCAGGCGTGCTTCGCACGTCAAGCCCGCTTGGAGCGGCAGCTGTGCCGTCAGCTTCCCGCGCAGCGTCAGGTCGTCTCAAACGAAAAAGCGCCGGCTGGAAAGCCGGCGCAACAAACGTGGCGGAAGGGGAGGGATTTGAACCCTCGTTACCGGGAGTACCGGTAAAACGGTTTTCGAGACCGCCGCATTCAGCCGCTCTGCCACCCTTCCAGAATATGTAGCGACCGCACAAGGGGCCGTTGAAAAAGAAAGCGCCCAAAACAGGCGCTTTCGAAAAATCACTGGCGGAGAGATGGGGATTCGAACCCCAGATACGCTTGTGGCGTATACACGATTTCCAATCGTGCTCCTTAAGCCAGACTCGGACATCTCTCCAGCTGCAGCGCTTCTCGCGCATGCAAGGCTATACTTTACACCAACCTAGTACCGGCTGACAAGTGAAAAATAGCCATCTTCTGACAAAATTTTCAGTGGCACGCCAAAAAGCTCGGAAACGCACTCAGTGGTAAGCGCTTCTTCCTTGGTTTTATCGCCATAAAGCTTGCCGTCTTTGATCATAACCACACGCTTGATTTCGGGAATGATGTCCTCCGGGTAGTGGGTAACCAGGATGATGGACTTCCCCGCCGCAACCAAATCGCGCATGGCCTTGCGCACGAAGTACATGCCCTCGGGGTCGAGCGCCGTGGTGGGCTCGTCGAACACCAGAACCTCAGGGTCGTGGATGAGCGCTCGGGCAATAAGCACGCGACGCGCCTGGCCCGACGACATCGTCATAATGTCGTGGTCGGCATATTCCTTCATCCCCAGAAATTCGAGGGCCGCCATGGCCTTTTCCTTGCCCTTCTCGGTCATCTCGTGGCGCTTAGGCACGCCAAGTACGCCGAACAGGCCGCCATACACAACCTCGAGTGCGGAAAGGTGCACGGTAATCTGGTCCTGCATGGTTGAAGAAACAATGCCCAGGCACTTCTTCACTTCGTCGAGCGTTACCAATGCCTTGCCCTTGAACAGCACCGGCGGCTCGTCGCGATGCAGTGGGAACACCTCGCGCGTAATCAGGTGAATAAACGTCGACTTGCCGGCTCCGTTTGGGCCGATAAGGGCGATGCTTTCGCCCTGGTTCAACGTGAAGTCTTCCACATTGAGGATTTCCTTGCCCTTACGGCGCACCACGGCGTCGTGAAGCTGAATAAGGGGCGGCTTTGTTTCCATTGATAACCTTTCTAACAAAACCAAGGCCACCCCTTGCGAGGTGGCCTTGAGAGTAAGCCTTTCGGTATTGTAGCCCTTACTGACCGGAGCTTTGTGAATCGCTCTGATTGCCCGAAGAATCAGAGGAGTTGTCGGTCGTGGAGGCGTCAGCGTTGGTGTTGTCAGACGAGTTATCCGAAGAATCGCCGCTGTCGCTGCCATCGCTGTTCGAGGAATTATCGGTGTTGTACTTCGTCATGTCCAGATTGTAGGGAACGTTGTCGGGCATATCGTTGTTCTGGATGTCTGCCTGGGCCTTGTAGTTGTTGAACCAGTCGGAATACGCGCTGGACTTGTTCTGGTCCTTCACGATGTTGGAAATGTAGTCAACAAATTCCTGGGGGTAGGCAGAAAGGCTAGTTGCCTTGCCATCGCAGCTGAACTCGTCGGTGCACTTGATGATGTGAATGCCGTAATCGCTGGTAACCAGACCGGAAACCTGGCCAACGGAAAGGCTGTCGAGCGCATCGGTGTACTCGGTCACAAACGAGTTGATGGCATCCCAGCCCACATTGCCGCCATCGGAAGCGGATGCGGAATCGGTGGAGTACATCTTGGCGGCATCGGCGAAGTCGAGCGTACCAGCGTTGATCTGGTCAAGCACGTCCTGTGCCTTGTCGGTATCGCTGGAAGAGAACAGGATATGGGAAGACTTCTTGGCGCCGTTGAACATGGTGTAGTACGTGTTCAGCATCTGCAGCACCTTGGAGTCGTCGGCGGTGGCGGCGTCGCCCGCTACCGCATCTTCCAGAGCCTTGTCGCGCAAACCTGCTTCCACAGACTCACGGTACTGGTCTTCAGTAAGGCCTGCCGAAGAAAGCGCCTGCTTCCAGGCATCGTCGCTGTCGTAGTTCGACTTCATGTTGTTGATCTCGTCGTCAACCTGCGACTGCTCGATGGTGATGCCCTTTTCGTCGCATGCCTGCTTCTTCAGCTCATTTTCAACGTAGTAGTCGATTACCTGATCGCGCACCGTGGAGGGGTCGAAGGAGTTTTCCTTCATCCAATTGCCCCAGTCATCGTCGCTGGTAAGGTCGGAGCTGGTGCGGAAATCCTGGATGTACTTGGTGATGGTGTCTTCCTGGATTTCGGTGCCGTTAACCGTTGCCGCCACGCCACCCGTGTAGCCGTAATTCGTGCCGCCGCAGCCAGCAAGGGCCAAACAGCAGGCAACCGATACACCGGCAATAGAAATCTTG
Organism: uncultured Eggerthella sp.; assembly: GCA_958431815.1. Lineage (GTDB taxonomy): Bacteria > Actinomycetota > Coriobacteriia > Coriobacteriales > Eggerthellaceae > Anaerotardibacter. The sequence goes on from CAUASB010000004.1 coordinate 119,063, forward strand.
CGAAGAAGAGCTCCGTGCTTCATATGTGTTCCCTTTTCTTAGCTAATCGAAAATAGCAGCACCTGTCATGCCAGGTGCAACGGGTGCTATTTTTGCACAACAGCTTTTTTCTGATTTCGTTCGCACAATTTGCCCACGTTAGAGCCCTGTTTAACCACAAGCCCTTCATATATTCGTTGCGTCGCTCTGCCGAACGACGCAAGCATGCAAGAAACGTGACGGCACTGCGGCCCTGACGACGCAGGGTGTTTTCAGTCGTCCGATGCAGTGCATATCCATCACATCGGTTTTTTCGAACTGCATAGACACGCAGAAGGGTGCGCCACTCTGGGCATGCGCCAGTAAGTCAGCGAGCGGGATTCTGACGAGTGCAGGGAAGAGAAAAGCCCAGGGCATTGGCCTTCGTGCCATGCCCTGGGCTTTGAGGTTTCCCGTGCCATCAGAATCCCGCGCAGCGTCATCGCGTCTCGTACGAGAGTCACGCTGTTCGCAGAACGGCGTACCCTACTTGTTCTTGGCTTCCTTGCGGCGCTGCGTGGCGCTCAAGGTGCGCTTGCGAAGGCGGATGGACTGAGGCGTTACCTCTACCAACTCGTCGTCTTCAATGTACTCAAGCGCTTCTTCAAGCGTGAAGGTGATAGGAGGCGTCAAGGAAATGGCCTTGTCGGCGCCAGAGGAGCGCTGGTTGCCCAGCTGCTTTGCCTTGGCAACGTTTACCACCATGTCGCCTTCCTTGGCGGACTCGCCGACGATCATGCCCTCGTAGCAATCCTCGCCAGGGCCGATGAACAGCTTGCCGCGCTCTTGCAGCGTGTCGAGTGCGTATGCGACCGACTTCTCGGTTGCCATGGCAATCATGCAACCGTTCTTACGGCCAATCATCTCACCAGAATAGGGGCCGTATTCGCGGAAGTGGTGGAACAGAACCGCTTCGCCGTGCGTAGCGTTCAGGATCTTGGTCTTCAGACCCATGGTGCCGCGCGAAGGAATGGAGAACGTGAGGTGCGTCATGTTCTCGTCGGAAACCATGTCCTCCATGATGCCGCCGGCGGTGCCCATAACCTCGATGGCCTTGCCGGAGTAATCGTTGGGAACGTCGATGGTCGCTTCTTCGATAGGCTCGAGCTTGTTACCGTTTGCGTCGGTCTTGTACACAACCTGCGGGCGGCCAACCTGGAATTCAAAGCCTTCGCGGCGCATGGTTTCCATCAGAACGGACAGATGCAGAACGCCACGGCCGGCCACGCGGATACCGGACTTGTCTTCCGTTTCCTCGATGCGCATGGAAATGTTGCTTTCCTTTTCACGCATCAGGCGCTCTTTCAGCTGACGGGCGCCCACGATATCGCCTTCGCGACCAACCAAGGGGCTGGTGGAAGCCTCGAACACTACGGCCATCGTAGGCTCTTCTACCGCCAAGGGCTCCATTTCAACGGGGTTCTCAGGGTCGGTGATAACGTCGCCGATATCCGTCTGCTCTACGCCGATAACAGCCACGATGTCGCCTGCGCTTGCCTCGGGAACTTCGGCCTTGCCAAGGTTCTCGAAGGTGTACACCTTGCGGATCTGCGCGTTGTAGCGGTTGCCGTCGGGCTGAATTACCAGCACCTGTTCCTTTTCATGGATGGTACCGCTCTGCAAGCGACCGATGCCGATACGGCCTTCGTAGCTGCTGTGATCAACCGTGCAAACCTGGAGGGCCACCGGACCGTCAACGTCAACGTCGGGGCAGGGGATTTCCTTGACGATGGTATCGAGCAGGGGAACCATGTCCATGTTGCCGTCGTTGGCATCGTAGCGGGCATAACCATTTACTGCAGAAGCGTATACCACGGGGAAGTCGAGCTGCTCGTCGGATGCGCCAAGCTCAACCATAAGGTCGAATACCTTGTCTACCGCAGCATCGGGGTTAGCGTTCGGGCGATCGATCTTGTTCACGACCACCACGATGCGCAGGCCGCGCTCGAGGGCGTGGGAAAGAACGAAGCGGGTCTGGGGCTTCGGGCCCTCGTAGGCATCAACGATGAGCAGAGCACCATCGGCCATGTTCAGAACGCGCTCTACCTCGCCACCGAAGTCGGCGTGGCCCGGCGTGTCGATAACGTTGATCTTGGTGCCCTTGTAATGGATGGAAATGTTCTTAGAGAGAATGGTGATGCCGCGCTCGCGTTCCTGATCGTTGGAGTCAAGCACGCGCTCGGCAACTTCCTGGTTCTCGCGGAATACGTGCGAAGACCAGAGCAGGCGGTCAACCAGGGTGGTTTTACCATGGTCAACGTGCGCAATGATAGCCACATTGCGGATGTTTTCCTGTTTCATCTACTTCTTCCTTCTTAAAAGACGCTGTCTTGTTAAACGCATAGGTATTGAAAGTTTATCAGCGCATACCAGTTCAAGCAGGCAGGTAGGGCGCTTTACATCAAAAAAGAAGCCGCCCTTTCGGACGGCTTCGAAGATTCGTGGTGGAGCATAAGGGGATCGAACCCTTGACCTCAGGCTTGCAAAGCCCGCGCTCTCCCAGCTGAGCTAATGCCCCACGTAGGTTATGTGCGATTTCGTTATCAATAAACGCTCCACCGGCAAACTCGGCTCACGGTGGAGCGTTTATCAGTAAAAAATGGTGGGCCCAAGCAGATTTGAACTGCTGACCTCACGCTTATCAGGCGTGCGCTCTAACCAACTGAGCTATGGGCCCGAAATCGCGCTCAATTAATATACTTCCTACCCCCATATGGGTCAAGCAGAATTTCGAAATTTTTTGAAAAAGATTTCCAGCAAAGGCAAAAGCCTCGACAGTTATCAATATATCCCCAGTTCAAGTGCCCTATTTGTCGAATAGAACGCAAGGATTTTTTCTTTCATATCTCCCTGTTGAACGCCTGTCTCCCGTCCTGTTTGAGTCCTTGTTTTCACTTGAACATGTTCAAAACTCGTAAAACTTTTTCTAAAAAATAAGGCCCGGAATTCTCCGGGCCTTATTTACCGCTGTATTTTCACTTCAGACTATTCGTCGTCAGAAAAATCATCCGCCTCTTCATCGTCGACAGAGCCTTCGTCAGACGCTTTTCCCTCATCAGTAGTAGAGGTTGCTACCGCCGAAACCTTGTCTTTGCCCGAAACGTTCATCACATGAACGCCTTGAGTAGAGCGTCCTAACTGCGAAACGCCCGAAACGGGAGTGCGCACCACAACGCCTTCTTCAGTGATGATCATGATCTCGTCGTTTTCATCGACGATCTTCATCGCTGAAAGCTGGCCCTTCTTTTCCGTCATAGTGATGGTATACACGCCCTGTCCGCCACGATGATGCGAAGGATACTCTTCCACCGGGGTTCGTTTTCCGTAACCGAGCTCGGTGATAACCAGCAAGTCGGTTCCCGGGCGGGCAATCTCCATGCCCAGCAAGTGAGCATCATCGGTCAAAGTCATACCGCGCACACCCATGGTGTCACGACCCATGGCGCGAACCTCCGATTCGTCCCACATGATCGCCTTGCCGGCCGAGGAAACCATCATGACCTTCTCGCCTTCGGCAACACGCTGCACACTGATAAGGGCGTCGCCCTCCTTCAGGTTGATGGCAATAAGGCCATCATGGCGCGAACGGTCATAGAGCTTCATGGAAGTCTTCTTCACCATGCCTGCCGCCGTGGCGAACATCAGGTACTCGTCTTCGGGGAAGTCCTTCGTTGCAATAACCGCAGCGATGGTTTCGCCCTTTTCAAGGGGAAGAACGTTCACGATAGCCGTGCCGCGCGCGTGACGCGAAGCCTCGGGGATCTCGTACGCCTTCAGGCGGTACACCTTGCCGCGCGAAGAGAAGAACAGCAGGTAATCATGAGTCGAAGAGATGAAGAGATGCTCTACGAAGTCCTCTTCCTTCAAGTTCACGCCTTGCATGCCCTTGCCGCCGCGCTTCTGCTGACGGTAGGTAGCAACGGGCAAACGCTTCACGTAACCGGCCTTGGTTACCGTGATGGCAACCTCTTCTTCCGCGATAAGATCTTCTACATCGAAGTCCTTTGCCGCGTCGGTGATCTGCGTGGAACGAGGCGAGTTGAACTTGTCCTTGATTTCGGTAAGTTCCTCTTTGATGATCTGCTTAACCAGGTTTTCGTCGGAAAGCACGCGCTTGTAGTAGTCGATCTTTTCGCGCAGCTCCTTCAACTCGGCTTCGATCTTCTCACGTTCCAAACCGGTCAGGCGGCGCAGCTTCATCTCGAGGATGGCTTCACTCTGCTTTTCGGAAAGCTTGAAGCGATCCATCAAGGTTTCTTTGGCTTCGCGGTCGGTCTCAGACGAGCGAATGATATGGATTACCTCGTCGATGTTGTCGAGCGCAATGACGAAGCCTTCCAGGATATGGGCGCGCGCTTCGGCTTTGGCCAAGTCGTAGCGGGTGCGACGTTCGACGACGTCTTCCTGGTGAAGGATGTAGTAATGAAGGATCTCCTTCAGGGAAAGCACACGCGGAACGCCGTTGACCAGCGCCAGCATATTGCACCCGAAGCCAATCTGCAGCTGCGTGTGCTTGTACAGCTTGTTCAGGACAACCTGCGGAATGGCATTCTGCTTAAGCTCGATGATGATGTCGATGCCGTGGCGGTCTGCGCCGTCGTGCACGTTCGACACTTCGGGAAGCCTCTTGTCGCGAATCAGATCGGCGATCTTCTTCAGAAGGTTCGTGCGGTTCACCTGGTAGGGAATCTCGGAAACGACGATGGAGTGTTTGCCGTTCTTGCCCTCTTCGATACGGCACTTCGAGCGAATGGTAAGGCTGCCCTTGCCCGTTTCGTAGGCATCGCGAATTCCCTTGCGGCCCATGATGATGCCACCAGTAGGGAAGTCGGGGCCGGGAAGCACCTTCATCAGATCGTCGACCGAGCATTCGGGGTTGTCGAGCATCATGCAGGTGGCATCGATGGCCTCGCCCAGGTTATGGGGAGGAATGTTCGTTGCCATGCCAACGGCGATGCCGGAAGAACCGTTTACCAGCAGGTTGGGGAAACGCGCAGGAAGCACCACCGGCTCCTGCAGGCTTTCATCGTAGTTCGGCTGAAAATCGACCGTTTCCTTGTCCAGGTCGCGCAACAGCTCCATTGCCGGTTTGTCCAAACGAGCCTCGGTGTAACGCATTGCTGCCGCAGAGTCGCCGTCGATGGAACCGAAGTTGCCATGACCGTCAACCAGGGGGACGCGCATCGAGAAGGGCTGCGCCAGTCGAACCATGGTGTAGTACACCGCGGTGTCACCATGGGGGTGGTACTTACCGATAACGTCGCCAACCGTACGTGCCGACTTGGCATGAGGGCGCTTCGGCGTAATGCCGCTTTCATTCATCGCGTACAGGATTCGGCGATGAACCGGCTTCAAGCCATCGCGAACATCGGGCAATGCGCGCGAAACGATAACGCTCATCGAGTACTCGAGGAACGACGTGCGCATCTCCTTGCTGAGCTCGGCGGGAAGAACGTTTGCAGCCGCAACGGACCCTTCTTCCACCTCGCCGTTCTCTTTCTTATCTTCTGCCACGAAGACTCCTTCTGTCTTTGTTCGAATGTTTCACGTGAAACGTTGCGGGGCGCAAAACCCCGCAATCATTAGAAATCGAGGAAGCGCACGTCGTGTGCGTGCTTCTGGATGAACTCCTTGCGGGGCTCAACCTGATCGCCCATCAATTCGCTTACCACACGCTCCGCCTCGGCAGCATCCTCGATGCTTACCTGCAGCATGGTACGGGTGGAAGGCTCCATGGTGGTTTCCCACAGCTGCTCAGGATCCATTTCGCCCAAGCCCTTGTAGCGCTGCAGCGAAATGCTGTCGCGGTCGGGAATCTCCTTCAAGCGCTCAGCCAGGGCGTCATCGTTGAAGATGTACTCCAGCTTCTTGCTGCCCTTCTTCTTCAGGCCGTACAGCGGCGGCTGCGCGATGTAGATGTAGCCGCGCTCGATAAGCTCGGGCATATAGCGGTAGAAGAACGTCAGCAGCAGAATGCGGATGTGAGCACCGTCTACATCGGCATCCGTCATGATGATGATGCGATGGTAACGGGCGGTATCGGCGTTGAAGTCGTCACCGATGTTCGTGCCGATAGCGGCAATCAACGAAGAAATGGTGTCGGACGAAAGGGAGCGGTGCAGACCGGCGCGCTCGACGTTCAAGATCTTGCCGCGCAGGGGCATGATGGCCTGGTATTTGCGGTCACGGGCCTGCTTGGCCGAACCACCTGCGGAATCGCCCTCTACAATGAAGATTTCGGAGTCGGCAGGGTTCCTGCTAGAGCAGTCGGCGAGCTTACCCGGAAGGCTGAACGAATCCAGAACACCCTTGCGGCGCGTCATCTCACGCGCCTTGCGCGCTGCTTCGCGGGCCTTCAAAGCTTGGGAAGCCTTGTTGATGATGCGCTTTGCCGGGGCGGGGTTTTCCTCCAGAAACTCGGCCAAGCCCTTGGTAACGGCAGCCTGCACCAAACCGCGGATTTCCGTGTTGCCCAGCTTGCCCTTCGTCTGGCCCTCGAACTGCGGGTCGCGCAACTTCACCGACACCACAGCAGCCAAGCCCTCGCGCGTGTCGTCGCCGGAAAGCCTGCTGTCCTTGTCCTTCAAGATTCCCTTTGCGCGCGCGTAATCGTTGATGGTACGCGTAACACCCTGCTTGAAGCCGTCGAGGTGGGTACCGCCGTCGATGGTGTGAATGTTATTGGCAAACGAAAGCACGCCATTCGACGAATACGAGGAAGACCACTGCATGGCAACTTCCACCATACCGTCGTCAGTTTCGTTCTCAAAGTAGATGGGCTTATTAAGCGTTTCCTTGCCGTCGTTCAGGAAGTTGACGAAGTCGATCAAGCCACCCTGGGCGTGGAATACCTCGGTACGGGGCTTTCCGTCCTCGTCGGGTGTGCGCTCGTCGGAAAGCGTGATCTTCAAGCCCTTGTTCAGGAAGGCCATCTCGCGGAAGCGCGTTTTCAGCGTTTCGTACTCGTAGATGGTGGTTTCCCTGAAGATCTCCGGGTCGGGCCAGAACGTAACTGTGGTTCCACTGTGCTCGGCCGTGCCCACTTCATGCAGCTTTTCCTTCGTCTTGCCGTGGTCAAAGGAAATCTCGTATTCCTTGCCGTCGCGGCGCACGCGGACAATCACTTGGGTGGAAAGCGCGTTCACGACCGAAACGCCTACGCCATGCAGGCCGCCGGAAACCTTGTAGCCTTCGCCGCCGAACTTGCCGCCCGCATGCAGAATGGTAAGAACCACTTCTACAGTCGGAATCTTTTCCTTCGGGTGGATGTCCACCGGAATGCCACGGCCGTTGTCTACAACAGTGATGGAGTTGTCCTCGTGGATGGTAACCTCGATATGATCGCAGTACCCAGCCAGAGCTTCATCTACCGCGTTGTCTACGACCTCGTATACCAGATGGTGAAGGCCACGCGGACCAGTTGAGCCGATATACATGCCGGGGCGCTTGCGCACCGCTTCGAGGCCCTCCAAGATCTGGATGTCTTGGCCGCTGTAGTGGGATTCGTCTGAAGCCACGTATTTCCTCCTCTTTCTGCTGTCTGACACGCCTTGGACAGGACATGCCGAGGGGATTTTTAACCTTTTTATTATAGCAGAACAGGCAGGATACCTTGCGCTCATTAGCCTTCAGAGGGCACTCAGAGCGTTTCTACGGGGTTGTAAGCACCCGTATTGGGCATTTTTCACGAAGAATGAGTATTCAGGCGCTTCTGAGCCGTCATAGCGCGTTGAAACGAAGCCCTCAGACGAGGGTCCTCTATGCCCGCGGTCATCTCTTCGATTTTGGCGCGGTCAGCATCGCTCACTTCGGGCGCTTCGGGGACGCCCGCCTTCGCCTTCTGGTCTGCGAAGGGATGCTTGTCCTTGTAGGAGCCACGCGAAATGCGGATTTCGAACACGTCGATAACCACCTTGAACTTATCAAGGTACTCGAACCGCAAAAGCTCCCTGCGCGCGTTCAGCTCGGCAGCGCAGGTGGAGTTGTCCAGATACACCACCAAGTCGAAGGCATCGGGAACAACCTTGCTCTTCAGGAGGTAAACCGAATTGGTGTGCTTCAAGATGAACGGGTCGACCAAGGCGGCGAATTGCTGATTCGTCTTCTCGATTTTGCGCTGCACCAAAACACGCTTGCGCATTTCCTCGGGCATGGTGGCGGCAAAAGCGTCCAAGGAGCCAGCAACGGGACGCAGGGAATTGCTCCGCTCGTTCATTGCCGCAATATAACGACGAGGGTCACGCGATGAGCCCCAGTCTTTATCGAACTTCACCATACGGCTCGCCTCCGATCCGGACGATGCGGGCCGTTGCGGCAAGTTCGGGGCTTACGGCTTCCGCATTGGTTGCCGTGACGAACGTCTGCACGTTCCCCGAAATCAGGGAAAGAAGGGCATCGCGGCGGGCGGAGTCGAGCTCGCTCATCACATCGTCGAGCAGCAGCACGGGATTTTGTCCCAAACGCTCGGCAATCAGGGAAACCTGCGCCATCTTGAACGCCAAAACCAGCGTTCGCTGCTGGCCTTGCGAAGCAAATTGCTGGACATTGCGCCCGTCGAGGTAGAACTCGATCATATCGAGCTGTGGGCCGAAGAGGGACATACGACGCTCATGCTCCTTGACGGCGGAACGCTCCATTGCCTTGGCGAGGCATTCCTGCGCCGCCGATCGGCTTGCCGGCTCAAGGCAGAGCCTCCGGTCCAAGTCGAACGACTTGCGAAGCCAGGAGGGAACATAGGCGATTTCAACCGTTTCCTTGCCGCCGGAAATCTGCGCATAGCATTCCCTCAAGTAGGGGGAAAGCGCACTGAGCAGATCACAGCGCAGGCGATACAGCTGCGAGCCAATGGAGGCAACCACTTCGTTGATGCTCTGAAGATAGAGCGGCGCCACGTTTTCCTTCAGGTAGCGGTTCTTCTGGCGAAGGATTTTCTCGTAGTCCTTGCGCACAGCATGGTAATTCGCACTCAGCTGTGCACCCAGGAGGTCGATCTGGGCGCGCTTGTACCCTTGCGAGCCCTTCGCAAGTTCCAAGTCTTCCGGCGAGAACAGCACCGACGGCAGCGTTCCTCGAATATCACGCGGGCGCTTCTTCTTGCCGTTAACGAAGAAGCTTCGTGTTTCACGTGAAACACGAAGATCGGTTTCGAGGCTGCGCCCGTCTCCGACAAGACGCGCGGAGAACATGCCCGCCTGCTGCCCGTCTCGCACCAAATGACCGGGGGAAGGGTTGCGAAACGACGAGCATGCCGTAATGAGCTGGATGCCTTCAAGAAGATTGGTTTTTCCCACCGCATTGGGGCCGACGATCAGCGTCAGTCCACCGATGCCGTCAAGCTCGAACTGTTCGTACGAACGGAAATCGCGGCAGGTAATGCGTTCGATTGAAAGGCCCATGGCGCAACAGCCCACACCCTACACGCGGACGGGCATGATGAGATACAGGAAGTTCTCCCCTTCGGCAGCGCGAAGAATGCCCGGCTTCATAGGACCGAACAGGTCAAGATGCACCGCGTCGGTATCGATGGAGTTCAAGCCATCGAGCATGAACGAGAAGTTGAAGGCAATGTCGACCGACTCCCCGTCCACTTCGCAGATAAGGTTTTCCTGAGCGTTGCCGATGTCCTGGGAATTGGTAAGCAGGGTAACCACGCCCGAATCCGCATCCACGCGCACCTGAACCGGCGAGACTTTGTTGCTCAGCAGCGAAACGCGGCGCACCGCATCGGTAAGGGCATGCGTGGAAAGCGTTGCGCGCGTGGTGTGACCCTCGGCAATAAGCTGCTTGTAGTTGGGGAACGTTCCCTCAATGCGGCGGTTAATGAACGTGGTGTCACGATACGTAACCACGATCTGGTTGTCGTTCAGCGCCAGCGTGATAGGATCGCTCGACTGAGGGAGCGAAGCGATGTCTTGGAGGAACGAACCAGCAATAACTGCCTCGAATTCCTCGGGGCAGGGATTGTCGAGCTCCGTTTCCGACACCGCAAGACGATACGAGTCGGTAGCGACCATCTTCAACGTAGAACCTACGCAGGAAACCAGCACGCCCGTGAGCACGATGCGCGTTTCATCATGCGACACCACCTTAGCGGTGCGCTTGACCATCGACGCAAATGCGTTGAACGGAAACGATGCCTCTTGGTCCGCCTCGATTTCAGGGAAAGCGGGGAAGTCGAGCGGGTTGAGGGCTTTAAGGGAAAACGTGGTGCTGTCGCAGAACACGGTTGCCGTGGTTTCATCGGCTTCGACGCGTACTGCCATATCGGGAAGGTTCTTGATGATGTCGCCGAAGAGTTTGGCAGGAACCACCGTTTCGCCCGGTTCTTCCACCATAGCAAAACAGGTGACCTTGATGGAAAGCTCAAGGTTGGTGGTCTGAAGGGTGATGCGGCCATCTTCTGCTTTCAGGTAAACACCAGCAAGGATGGAAAGCGTTGAACGAGAGGAAGAGCCTTTCACCACAACCGATAGGGCATTCTGAAGCTCTGACTGATTGACGCTGAATTTCATTGCGGCTCCTGTTCTTCGTTTCTTGCTTGGCTATGATACCTGTTCCTGCCAAGCGAAAACCCAACGGCTAAGGAAGATATGCACGTTGGGTTTTCCTCTCCTTTTATTTCTTCTTTTCTCTTTATTTAATAACTAATAGTAGAAGTAGTAATAGCGGTTGATATGTTGATAACTTCTCTTTTGCCTGATGAAAGCCGATAAATTGGTACTGATAACCCTGTGGAAAACCATACCTGTTATCCACAGGGAAAACCTGTTGATAACTTCTTCCACCGATTCGTGCGGTAATCCCCATGTTCATCCCCTGGTTATCAACAGGGTAATCAGTACTGCTGAATACGGATCTTCTCTCGTACCGCTTCCAATTCCTCGCGCAGGTTCCTGTCTTCCTGAAGCTGGTTGGAGATAAGCTCGCAGGAATGGAGCACCGTGGTGTGGTCGCGGTTGAACGCCTTGCCGATGTTGCTCAGCGTGGTTTCCGAAAGGTCACGGCACAGGTAAATAGCCACCTGGCGGGGACGCACGATCTTGCGGGCGCGGCCCTTTCCGATGATGTCCTGATGGCTTATCCCATAGAAGTCTTCTACGGCGGCCTGGATCATCTCGATGGTGATGCGCTTCTTCCCGCCGCCAATGAAATGGTTGCCCAGCAGCTCTTTTACCTGCGATTCCGAAAGGGTGTGGTCCTCGTTCATCTTCATGGCGAAAATCACGTTGGTGATGGCGCTCTTCAGCTCACGGATATTTGAGCTTGAATTGTCGACGATATAGTCGAGAACACCGTCGGTGAAGTTGAATGGGGTGTTTTCCCTGCTTTGATAGTGGCGAATCAGGCTTTTGATGATGTTGCGTTTCGTTTCGTCGTCGGGCGGCTGGATGTCGATTGTCGCACCGGAGTTGAATCGGGAAACGTAGCGCTCGTCCAGGTCGATGTTCTTGGGTGCGCGGTCGGCAGAGAACACGAACTGCTTGCCCTTCGGAATCATCGAATTGAAGATGCGAAAGAGCGCGTTCAGCGTGCCTGGCTTGCTCTGCAGACCCTGGATGTCGTCGATAAGCAGCACGTCTGCCTGCTGGAAGAAGCCTTCGAAGTTCTTGAAGCTCTGCTTGTCCACGCTTTTTTCGATAGCGGCGTCGGAATAGCGGTTTACCAGCTCCATCGAGTCGATGTAGCAGACGTTGAGATCGGGGCGGGTTTCGCGTATGTAGTTTTGGATGGCGCACATCAGGTGCGTTTTGCCCACGCCGGAGCGTCCGTAGATGAACAAGGGGTTCAGCTCGGAAGCGCCGGGACGGTCGGCGACCTCGACGGCCATGTTGTAGGCCATGCGATTCGACTCGCCGATAACGAACGAGTCGAAGGTGAGCGCTGCTTCGCCGACGGGCTCTGCTGCCTGCCCTTCGCTTCCCTGCTCGCTTGCCGTTTGCGTCTCTTCCGGCTGTGCGGCGGTCGCTGCCGGCGTCGGCGCCGGAACTGCAGGGGCGTTTGCCGGAGCGGTTACGGGCGCTGCCACCGGCGCTGGTGCGGGTGCTGGTGCGGGTGCCGCTGCCGGCTGAACCGGAGCCGCCGCCGCTGTGGGCTGGGGTACGGGTGCTGCCGCTGGCACCTGAGCCGGCGCGGTGGCTGCCGCTGCCGTCGGGTCAACTTCGATAAGCACCTGGAAGTCAACGCCGTACAGTTCGTTTAAGGCCCGCTGGATGTCTTTCAGGTAGTGCTTTTCGATCCAGTCCTTGATGAAGGCGTTGTCCGAGGTCAGCATGATGAAGCCGGGGCTTGCCGCTTGAATTTGGACGCGCGAGAAGAACGCATCGATTTGCGATGCGTTGATGGTCGGATACGATTTGAGCTGCTGCATCAAATCTGTCCATGTCTGGTCGATATCCATAAAGCCCTACATATTCCAATCTTGCCGGTACGATACGTTCCGGATTCTTCCTACAGAGATAGTGCAACCTGCGTTCCGCGCCCGGTAAGCTTTCTTTTCTTGCTCACCTTTTCTACGAGCCCTGCTTCTTCCATTTTCGAAAAAGCGGTGTGAACGCTGGCCACGGCGATACCGGTTGCCTTGCTAACCTCGCTTACGCCCAGGGTGTTGTTGGGCAGCAAAGCTTTCAGGACGGCGATTTCATTTTCCGTGAGCTCTGGTGTTTCTAGTGCTTCGATTTCCTCGTCTGAGGTGCGCGAAGCCACGAGGCTGATGGTTACTACCGACCCTTGGTTCACGTTGTCTTTTATCTCTATATGGCCATGCGAGGTGCTGAGGTAGTCCTTCACGATGGGCAGCCCCGAGCCAACGCCACGGATATAGCGCTTCATCGGTTCGATGGCAGAAGAGAACCCGGGCTCCTGAACCAGGTCCTTGTGTTTGATTCCTGGCCCCTGATCGGCAAAGCGAATGGTATTGCCCTGATCGAAGATGGAGACAACGACCTCGTTGAATTTAGCGTGGATGAAGTTCTCGGATACCTCGCGGATGACGGTATAGGGAATCATCCCGCCTGCTTCTTTGGCATTTTTATAGGTAAGCGAGGCAATGTGCTCGATGTACTCGTGCGTTGGGCCGCCTTGCACCTGTATAACGCGCGGCGCGGTTTTCAGCGAATCGTAGATGGCGATGCGCGCCGGAGAATTGATATAGTGGTAGTCGAAAGCTTGTTGGGGCTGCTCTTCGGCACTTTCCTCGACCACTCCGCCGTTCATGGTGTGGGCGAACGATTCGTCGTAGCTTGCCTCTTCCACAAACGAGGGGACAAACGGTGCGTTGTATGCGGGATTCTGCATAGTGTACCCCGCACTCCCTTGCGTTGCGAGGGGCTGTGGGGCTGGCATCTGCTGCCCTGCGGCGTTGAACTGCGGGTATGCCTGCATGGGCTGCTGTGCCTGAAACGCTTGGGGCGCAGCAGCCTGCGGGGCGTAGGCTGCTGCTTGGGTTGCTTGCCCTATAGGTTGGTTAGGTTGCAGTGCCGCATGCACCGCTGGTTCTTGGCTCGGCTCTTGATTCTCTGGTAGGGGAGCCTGCTGCTGGTAGGCTTGCTGGGTCACAGGAGGGTAGCCGGGTGCTTGTTGCGCGGGGTAGCCCATCTGCTGGGGGAAGGCACCGTAGGGGGCGCCGTTGTACGGAAAGCCCTGATAAGGCATGGCGGTGGTGACCCCTTGGCCAGGGTAGGGGGCAAATTGCTCTTGCTGAGGGAGCCCCGAGCTGGGCATTTGCGCCTGGATGGGTTGCGCCTGCGGCGTGTTCGCCCAAACGGTGGTACCCTCCGCGTCCTGCGCGGGGGGCGTCCCCATCTGTTCCATCGGCTGCATATGTGGTGCGTTTTCTTGGTTCATGATGCTTTCCGATTTTTCAATGTATGAGAAAAAGAGCTCGAAAACCATGCGGAAAAGCGGCATAGATCGAGCTGATTTTTCACTTATTTTAGACGGTTATTCACACTTTTTCAAACTTTCCACCGAGGTTTTCCTTGGGTTTTCTAAGTTTTCAACAATCTTTCAATAAATTGTGGAAAACATTGAAAACAGAGAAAAAGGAATGTGAAAAACCTGAAAACGATGTTGGAAAACCTACCGTGCAACAAGGTATGCACGCTTCGGTTCCGCCAGGTTTTCTTGTTGCTCGGCCTTCTTTTCTCACTGTGCCTCGTATTGTTTCCGTATTGTCTGTTGATAACTGGAAAATACCTGGTCAATCTGATAAATAAGATTTTCAACTGTCTATGCGACGGCGGTTCAGGGATACGTTTTACCGCCCTTGTGTACCGCATTGCTCGCTGACTCTGAGATAATGGTTGAAAAGTATTCCAAGCACAGGGAAAGTTATCAACATTTTCCACAATGCTATATAAACAAATTGTGGAAAACCTACTTTCCTTGGGGAAAAGAGAGATGGATAAGCAATGAAGATAGCGGTTTCACTCGATAAGGACGGCATGTTGCCCGACCGTTTTGGAAAACTCTCGCCCGAATCTTTGCGGCGCGATGGAAACAACATCTGCTCGTTTCCCATATCGATCTCCGATGTTCCCGCGGGTGCGAAGTCCCTTGCCCTTTCATTTGTGGATTTCGACTCTATCCCCGTGTGCGGGTTTGCCTGGATTCATTGGGCGGCGTGCGATATCGACCCCGCAACGGCTCTTATTCCCGAAAATGCCAGCCACAGCGGGGAATTCCCGTTCGCACAGGGCTCAAACAGTTGCACCTCCCGTGCCGATGAGACGAGTGAGGAAGTCATTCGCGGGTATATCGGACCGTGCCCTCCCGACAAAGACCATACCTACACGCTCACGGTGTATGCCCTTGATCGCGAGCTTGGCCTGAAGCCGGGGTTCTTGTTCAACGAATTCCATTGGGCGTTGCAAGGCCATGTTGTAGACAAAGCAACGCTCAACATCCCCAGCAGGGCGTAAATACCCGCTTTTGCATGTGCATTCTGTGATGAGCGGAGTAATTGGGCGCAATGCTGCCTTCTTTATTCTTGACGCACGGTTTCCTCATCGTATAATTTCGAAGTTACTGTAAATCTGAAAGGAAAAGTAATGAAGCGCACCTATCAACCGAACAACCGCAAGCGCGCAAAGAAGCACGGTTTCCGTGCACGTATGGCCACCAAGTCCGGCCGCGCCGTACTCTCTGCTCGCCGTGCAAAGGGCCGCAAGCGTCTTTGCGCCTAACTTTCCTTGTGAGAAACCGTGTTAGGAACCATCAAATCCAGCACTGAGATCTCCTACCTGTTCTCGCACGGAAAAAGACATGCAACTCCCTGCGTAACTATGATCGTGTACCGGGGAGATTCCCAACACGGCCCTAGTGGCCGTGTTGCTTTTATAGCGGGCAAGAAAAACGGCAATGCCGTGTGGCGCAATTCCGCGAAACGTCGTATGCGCGCCGTGTGCCACGATATCGGTGGCCCTTGGCCGGAGCTGAATGTCATTTTCTTGGCGAACAGGAAAACCACGCGCGTTGACTACAAAAAGCTTGTTTCAACGTGCAAGAAGATCATGGAATCGTATTAAAAGGCAAGCGGAGCGTTCTTGAAAGTTTGGTCGAAAATCGCGGCAATCCCCAAGGGGCTTCTGCTTCTTTTGATCAAGTTCTACCGTTTTGCCGTTTCTCCCTTGCTCCCCGCTACGTGTCGGTTTATCCCTACGTGTTCGGAGTACGGGCTTATTGCGGTTCAGCGATTCGGTTTTCTCAAAGGTCTGTATCTAACCTGCCGGCGTATCTTGCGCTGCAGACCAGGTGGAGGCCGCGGGTACGATCCCGTGCCGGATACCTTTCATCTATAAGTATGTAAACAGTTAGCCCCCAACCGAGAGGAAAAAGGTACACATGTGGGACGCGTTTAAAGACGCCATATTCTGGTGCATCCAAGCCGCATACGGCTTCGTTGCCGACTGGGGTTTGGCGATCATCATCGTGACGCTCATTCTCCGTCTTATCCTGTTCCCCCTTATGCAGAAGCAGATTCGCTCTTCGTATCGAATGCAGCAGTTCAGCCCTCGCATCCAGGAAATCCAGGAAAAGTACGCTGACGATCAGCAGCGCCAGGCTGAAGAGATGCAGAAGGTTTACGCAGAGATCGGCTTCAACCCCATTACCGGTTGCTTGCCTCTGTTCCTTCAGATGCCTATCTTCGTTGCTCTGTTCCAAGTACTGCAGGAAATGGGCTCGCGCACCGAGGGCATGGAGTATTCGTTCTACAACGTGCTCCCTTCGCTGCTTTCTTCCCCTTCAGCGATGCTCGACCAGGGTTTCCTGGCATTCCTGCCTTACGGAATCCTGCTTCTCCTGTTCGCCTTCTGCACGTTCTTGCCTTCCCTGCTTCAGCAGATGGGCACGAACAGCCCCCAGAAGACCCAGACCATGATCATGATGGGCGTTATGTCCCTGTTCATGCTGTGGCTTGGCTGGGGTTCTCCTACAGGCGTTCTTCTGTTCTGGGCAACGTCTTCGGTATTCGGCGTTTTGCAGCAGATCATCTCCACGCGTGTTATGAAGCACAAGGATGAAGAAGTTGAAGCTGAAAAGGTTGAAGTTAAGCCGGTAGAGGTTAACGTGGTTCGCAAAGAAAAGAAGAAGCGCCCCACCAAAAAGAGCAAGTAATTCTGCTTCACATATTTTTTGCCGTCTCCTCCCCTTCGTGGTTCTACTGCGAAGGGGAGATTTGAATGTAAGGAGTTTTTCATGGAAGAAGAGAACGTAAACCAGGAGGTTTCCGCTCCCCAGGAATCAGAAGGGGAGGAAATCTACTCCGAGGAAGAGGTTGATAGGATCGCCGATACCGCCATCGATGCTATTCAAGACATCTTGAAATACTTCGATGTGGGCGAGGTCTCCATTGAGGAATACGAAGGTGACGAAGGCGAGCTTATCCTCGATATCACGGGCGATGATCTGGCAGTGCTCATCGGTCGCCACGGCCGCACGCTTGATGCGCTGCAGTTCCTGATTTCCTCTATCACGTCGCGCATTGTGGGCCATCGCTATCCCATCGTGGTTGATGTGGAAGGCTACAAGGGACGCCAGCGCCAGAAGATCGAGGACATTGCCCTTAACGCAGCCGACCGAGCAGTAAGCCAGGACCGCAGCGTGAAGCTTCGTCCCATGACCCCGTATGAGCGCCGCATCGTCCATATCACCCTGCGCAACGACGATCGCGTGGAAACGGTTTCCGAAGGCGAAGGCCGTGCTCGTCGTGTTGTGATCAGCCCTCGATAGGCGTGGATATGAACATCGAATCGTGCGTTCCCACCGAAAGCCAGCGCTCATTACTTGATAAGCACCTGGCTTTGGTGATCGAGGAAAACAAGGTAACGAACCTGACCCGCATTGTCGATTGGGATTCCGCTCAGATTCTTCATGTTGAGGATTCTCTTGCTGGATTGCCTGAGGTTATGGACGCCCCTGAAGGAGCGTATCTTGACATGGGTTCGGGTGCGGGCTTCCCCGGTATTCCTTTGGCTATCATGACGGGGCGCGAGACGCTTTTGGCCGATTCGGTAGGGAAGAAGACGCGCGCCCTTGATGGTTTTGCTCGTGAGCTTGGGGTAGCTGATCACGTTTCCACGTACCATGGTCGCATCGAAGACCTTGCCCTGCAGAAGCCTAACTACTTTTCGTTGGTGACGGCACGTGCATTGTCTTCGCTTTCCTCTCTTTTGGAGCTGGCTTCGCCGCTCCTTGCCAAAGGAGGAAGCTTAGTGTGCTACAAGACGCATCGTGAATCCGATGAGCTTGAGCATGCGAAGGCCGTGGCTCAGAAGTTGGGAATGGAGTTTGTCTCTTCGAGAGGGTTTACCTTATCTGACGGAGAAACCAGCCGCGCCATCATCGTGTTTCGCAAGCGCTGCAACCCTTCGATGAAGCTTCCCCGAAGAGTTGGCATGGCTCAGAAAAAGCCGTTTTAACAGAAAGCTCCCCAGGTTCGCCCTAGGGAGCTTTCTTTTTGATGGATGGATCTGTTGTCGCTTCTAGATGGGGAGGAATTTTCCTTGTTGGGCTTTTCTGATTGCATTGAACCGCTAGAAGGCTGTGAGATCGATTATGAGCTAGGTGTTGGTGAATTCGCTTGCAACTACTCATATTGGCTTCCTTTTTCCTCTTAGAAACGATTTGGTGGCTTCGTTTTCTGGCAATGGTTGGGAAAAAATCGCGTCTCGTAGGAATCTCTCCTTTCTCGATCAACTTTTGCTTTGGGAGAAATTTTTGGTCAAAGGTGGAAAAGCGATGCCCCTTGGTAAAAAGCGTCGGGGTTTCTATTCTCTAAACGTAACGGCAAGGGTATTATCGAATAACCGAAACAATGGAGTTCGGAAACGCCGCTTTGGGGCTTCCCCCTATGCTATCCGGTTGCCAGACCTGTTTCGTTTGATTCTTTGCCTAATGTCGCAGCTGCGGGTTTTTTGCCTGCACAGTGCGGTTACTTTTTATATACCGTTGTTTCATGTTTCACGTGAAACATGAAATTGTCCGCCCTGCTCGTGCGGGGCGTTTCCGATGGAGCAGATTTGTCTGGTAGGCAGAAAGAAAGGAGAGCTCGTGGGGCTGTTCGGTAGTCGAAAAAAAGCAAAAAACGTTCCCGTGACTTCCGTGACCGAGCAAAATCAAGGTTCTGAAGAAATACAGGAAGAGGTTCTTCAGAATAATCTTGACGAAATCAATGAACATGCTGCCGTTGTCGAACGCGATTCCGCGGTAGAGGATACCGTCGCTCCTTCTGCGGAATTCGAAACGCAGGGCCCTGAAGAAGAGGCTCCTGAGCCAGAACCTGAAGAAGATGACGATATTCGCACGTTCGTCCCCTTCCATGAAAAGCCTGCGGTTTCCCATGCTATCGGGCAGACCAAGATCCTTGCCATCATCAACCAGAAGGGTGGTGTTGGCAAATCAACCACAGCGGTGAACCTTTCGGCTGCTCTTGGCTCTATGGGCAAAGAAGTGCTTCTTGTCGATCTTGACCCGCAGGGCAATGCGACAAGCGGCTACGGAATTGACAAACGCGCACTTGATGGCTGCGTATATGACGTGCTGTTGGGTGAATCTCCTGCTGAAGACGTAATTCTTTCCTGTGTGGCTGAAGGCGTTGACATTCTGCCCTCTACTATCAATCTTGCTGGTGCCGAGGTTGAGTTGGTAAACGAGATGGCTCGTGAGAATCGCTTGAAGAGCGCTTTGGGTGGTTTGCGTGGTCGTTACGACTACATCCTCATCGATTGCCCTCCGTCTCTGGGCCTGCTTACTATCAACGCCCTGGTTGCCGCCGATAAGCTTCTGGTTCCCATTCAGTGCGAGTTCTACGCCTTGGAAGGTGTGACAAAACTCCTTGATTCGATGAAACGTGTCAAAAACATGCTGAATCCCAGCCTCGATATTTTTGGCATTGTCCTTACTATGTACGATTCGCGAACCAACCTTGCCAATCAGGTGGTTAACGAGGTTCGCTCGTTCTTTGGGGATGCAGTGTTCGAGACGCTTATCCCCCGTACCGTCAAATTGTCCGAAGCGCCAAGTTACGGCCAATCCATTTTGGAATATGCTCCCGATAACAAAGGCGCTCTTGCGTATAACGACCTTGCCAAAGAGGTGATTGCTCGTGGCTAAGCAAAAAAGTGGTTTGGGGCGTGGTCTCAACGCCTTGTTCGATGATAGTCCGGTAATGTCCCAGAGGGTTTCTTCTGAACAGTCCAAAGAAGAGCCTTTGCGTTCAACTGAGCCGGAAAAGCCCGCTACACAGGATGCTTCCGAACCGGCAGGTGTTCTTCATCAGGCTCTGCATCAGCATGCCAACAAGCGCGCTGCTGAAAAAAAGACCGATAAGTCTTCCGACATCTATATTTCCGAAGACGCTCTTGAAAACGCCAAAGTAGTTTCTCGCGAAGCTCGCAAGCCTGCTGTTCGTCCGGGTTCGGGAACGCTTGGGGTTCCTGGGTCGGTATCGATGCGCACTCCTGCGCCGAAACCGCGTATTGCCGCAGAGCGCTCCGCACGTCAGACAGTTCCGAGGGCTGCTGCCCAGGTGAGGCCAACAGCTGCAGAGCCTGTTGCGGAAAAGCCGAAGGACTCTAAAGGCACAACAGCGGTTGTGAAGTTGAGCTTGGTTCATCCCAACCCTGATCAGCCGCGTACCAACTTCAAACCGGGCGAAATAGAAGAGCTTGCGGGTTCCATTAAGAAGGAAGGGCTGCTGCAGCCGATTCTGGTTCGCAAGATTGGCAACCAGTACCAGATCCTTGCTGGCGAGCGTCGTTACCGTGCCTGCAAAAGCTTAGGACTTGAAGAGGTGCCCGTCCGCTTCTGGGAAGCCGACAACGACAAGGCGCTCGAGATTGCCCTTATCGAGAATATCCAGCGCTCTGATTTGAATCCTATTGAAGAGGCGTATGGCTACAAAAGGCTTATGGAGCGCAAGGGCATGACGCAATCGGAAGTTGCTCAGACGGTTTCCAAAGGACGTTCCACCATTGCCAATGCGTTGCGCCTGCTTGATTTGCCCGAAGATGCTCAACAGCTTCTGTTTGAGGAAAAAATTACCGCAGGTCATGCGCGCGCTATTCTTTCCGTGGAAGACGCTGAGGGTAGGAAAACGCTTACCGAAAAGCTAAAAACCGAAAAGCTGAGCGTTCGTGAAACCGAGGCACTGGCCCGCCTCATGAATGGCCGCGAAAAGGCGAAAGAGGAGGGTGCTTCCAAGCGCGTTCCTGCGCCGCCAAGCTTCAAGAAAGCGGCAAAGGGTCTGACCCGATTCCTCTCTGCTCCTGTTCGCGTGAAAACGGTTAAAGGGAAGAACAAGATCGAGATTCAGTTCAAAGACGAAGAAGAACTGCAAAGGATTCTTGGGCTGATTGAGGAGTCGGCGCAGCGGTCGGCTGAATAGCAAAGCAATCGTTGATATAGAACAGCCCTTCGTCCATCTGTGTTGGACGAAGGGCTGTTCTTCTTTTTTAGTGGTTGTGAAGCCGCCGATGTTGTTTGAATGGGTAATGAAAGCGCTTTTACTGTCTAGCGTACCGTGTCATGTGCCCAAAGCGTTCTGCCTCACTAGCCTGCGAGACTACATTTTGTTTTTCAACTGCCCGCAGGCTCCGTCGATGTCGCTGCCGCGTGAGTTGCGGATCGTTGCTTCTTTTCCTGAGCCCTTCAAGGATTTGACCCAATGTTGTTGGGTGGCAGGCGCACTTGGCTTGCAGGGGCTCCCCTCAACTTCGTTTACCGTGAGCAGATTGACATGGCAAAGCAGGCCATTGCAGAAACCGATAAGCGAATCGAGACTTTCCTCAGTGTCGGTTACCCCTTTGATGAGCAGGTATTCAAGGCTTACGCGTCTACCGGTTTTATCGACGTAGGAAACAAGGGATTCCTTGAGTTTTGGCAGGGGAATGCCTGAGCAGCGGGGCATGATTTCGTTACGCACGCTCTGGATTGCCGAATGAAGCGAAACGGCAAGGGTAAACTGCTCGGGTTCTTGCGCGAGTTTATCGATTCCCTGGATGATGCCGCAAGTGGAAACCGTGATGTGACGTGCCCCGATTTCCAAGCCGTCTTTCGCATTGGCGAAGCGCAGTGCCTCGAGGGATGCTTCGTAATTTTGAAAGGGTTCCCCTTGCCCCATGGAGACAAGGTTGGTAACACGACAGTTGAAATCGTCCTGCACGGCAATAATCTGGCATACCATTTCCGACGAGGAAAGGTTGCGGGTTAGCCCTTCGTGTCCTGTTGCGCAGAACGTGCATCCCATGGCGCACCCCGCTTGGGTGGAAAAGCATACGGTGAGATGCTTCGGCTCGTCCCTTCGCTCCTTTTTGTCGAAAGAGGGGATGCCTACCGCTTCAACACGCGCGCCGTCGGCATATTCGAAGACGTATTTTCGCGTACCGTCAGTGGATACCTGTTTGTTGACGATGCGCGGCGAAACCAGGGGGTAATCGTTTGCCAGCACTTCACGCAGCGCCTTCGGCAGATTGGACATTTCGTCATAGGATTTCGCACCTCGTTGGTAGAGCCATGAGGTGAGTTGCTTCGCGCGAAAGCGCGGCTGGCCGAGCCCTTCGATGATGGAAGGGATTTCGGACAGGTTGAAAGATTGGATTGCGTTATTCATGGTTGGTATTATACGCAACCATGAATGCCCTACGCTGGTAGCACCGTGGCAACCTGCGTTTGCTATACTCACTAACGGTTAACGTATTTGGCGTTCAGCTGTTCTGATGCCTCTAAGTATGTGAAAGCGGGAACTATGTCTTGTTCTTTTGATCCGAAAGAAATTCGTGTGGCGCTGCTTGCCGGCGGTAAAAGCGGCGAGCGCTCTATTTCCTTGGCATCGGGGGAAGGCGCGAAGGAAGCGCTTGTTGAGGCTGGGTTCCCTGTTACGGTCTTCGACCCTGCGAAGAATGAAGATCTTATCGCCTTGGTTGAAGGCGATTTCGATGTTGCCTTCTTGGCGCTGCATGGCAAATTCGGCGAAGACGGCACCATCCAGGGCTTCCTGGAAACCATCGGCTTGCCTTATATCGGGCCGGGCGTGTGGTCGAGCGCAACGGCAATCGACAAGCCGAAGGCAAAGCGCTGCTATCAGCGTGCTGGCATTCCCACGCCCCACTCTTTGATGCTCGATTCCTCGAACATCGATATTGACGCGATTATTGAAGAGGTCGGCTCGCATTGCGTGGTTAAGGCGGCTACGGAGGGCAGCGCCTTGGGCGTGTACCTGTGCGAGGGTGCCGAAGAAATTGCCGCCGCCATTGAAAAGGTGTTCACTGTCGATTC
Source organism: uncultured Eggerthella sp. (assembly GCA_958431815.1). Taxonomy (GTDB): domain Bacteria; phylum Actinomycetota; class Coriobacteriia; order Coriobacteriales; family Eggerthellaceae; genus Anaerotardibacter. The sequence goes on from CAUASB010000004.1 coordinate 141,854, forward strand.
CCATGCTTTCGTGGAAAGCTTTGTTTCCGGTGACGAGTTTACGGTAGCGGTTCTGGGCAACGACGATCCTTTTGCCTTGCCGGTTATCAAGATCGTTCCTTCTCACGAGTTCTACGATTTTGAATCTAAGTACGCGCAAGGCGGCTCGCAGCATATTTGCCCGGCGCCTCTTTCCGAAGCAGACACCAAGCGCGCTATGGAGCTTGCGGTTGCTGCTCATAAGACGCTTGAGTGCCGCGGTGTTTCCCGTAGCGATCTTATTCAGGATGCCAACGGCGATTTCTGGGTTCTTGAAACCAACACCATTCCTGGCATGACGGCAACCTCTCTGTTACCCGATGCTGCCCGTGCGGCAGGCATGAGTTTCGCCGAGCTGTGCGTGAAGCTTGTTTCCTATGCTTTGGAAAAGTAGCAGGCGTCGATAATCCCGCTTAAAGGAAAGCCCCTTTGCCTTCTGAATGAGGTAAAGGGGCTTTTTGGTGTGAAAACGTTTTACGAATGCCTTAAAGAAATGCACGGTTGCATTAAGCGATGTTTCACGTGAAACATCGTTGCTTTGGTCGAAGGCTAGAACAGTCCGCAGGAATGCAGCCCGAACACGATGAGGGCAACGAGTGCCAGCAAGATGATCCAGCTGATAACCGTGCAACCCATGTTTCCCTTGCGAGCTTCCTTGACCAGACGCTCGGTGCCAGTGCGCTGGGTTTTTACCCATGCCGTGCCCTTGTCTTTCTTCGGCAGGGAAACGCGACCGGAGGGAACCCATTCGCCCTTCGTGTCGATAACCTTTTGCAGCGATTCCTTGCCCAGGGAAACATCGGGACGTATGCCGTTGCCCAGTTGCTTTCCAATGTTTTCGATAAAGGTAGAGAACTCAACTTCATATTCCGGGTCGTAGGAAACGATGAGTACCTGGCCCCAGTACAGCCCCGGGGCGGGCTTTTCCGTAAAGGCAACCAGTGCCAGCAATGCCACGGTGTTCCAGCCCTTGGCGTTGCAGAGGTCTACCTTCTCGGCTGTTTTTTCATCGATGAAGCCCATGCGCTTGCCGAAGGGATTCACAATCCATGCCGTGCGCTTTCCGTCAACGTATTCCTGTTCAATCGAAAAAGTGTCGCCGACGATGTTGTCGGCACCAAGGAAGGCTGCGGCTGCTTCTTTGCTTTCGGTTTCAAAGCGGGCATAGGTGGCAAAATAGCCAATTTCCGACATGTTTTCTCCTAGGAGTGATTTAAGCGTTAGAGATAAAGAATTCCATAAATGATAGTCTTACTAGCATGGAAACACAAAACGCAGAAGCCGCATCAAGGCTTGACACTTATATTCTTGAAAATACCCCTCAGCGCATTCGCGATCGCTACCATTCGCTTGGGGCCTACGCGAAAGAGCATTCCTTTGGGGAACTCGATGAAGACGTTGTTGTCATCGATACCGAGACAACGGGCTTTTCGTTCAACCATGACGAACTGATTCAGATTGCCGCTGCACGAATGGTGCATGGCGAAATCGTGGGTTGGTACGTTACCTTTGTGAATCCGGGCAAGCCCATTCCTGAAGAGGTTGCCCACCTCACCAACATCAGTGATGCCGATGTGGCTGATGCGCCCGACCCCGATATTGCTGTGGCTGGCTTGGTTGAATTCGTTGGTTCCTCCGACGTGGTTGCCCATAATGCCAATTTTGACAGGACGTTTTGCACGAAGTACCCAACGGGCGAAGTGCTGAAGGGCAATTGTTGGATCGACTCGCTCGACTTGGCGAAAATCGCCCTGCCACGCCTAACATCGCATCGTTTGCTCGACTTGGTTCGTGCGTTCGGTGGCCCCGATTCTACCCATAGGGCCGACGACGATGTGGCGGCAACCTGCTTGGTGTACCGCGTGCTTCTGGCTGCTGTTGACACTATGCCCACGCCGCTGCTGCGCCATATTGCCGATATGTGCGACATCGAAACATGGAATACCGAGCGCGTGTTCAAATGCATTGCTGCCATGAAAGAAGAGGAAGGGCCCTACAACCTTCGCGCATCGCGCAAAGCTGCGGTTGCCCAAGCTTCGGCGCCGTTGCGTCCTGATGCCAACGCGCCGGAATCGCCCTTCTCCGAATCTGAGCCAACAGAACGCCCCGATGTGCCTTCTCTTGAATTTGCAACCGACGAGGAGATAGCTGAAGCCTTTTCCGCCGAAGGACTGCTAGGTAGCTTGTACGAAGAATACGAGCCTCGTGAAGAGCAGCGTGAAATGGCTCTTGCCGTTAACCATGCCCTTTCTACTTCGCGCAATTTGGCAGTCGAAGCGGGTACGGGCGTTGGCAAGTCGATGGCGTACTTGGTTCCTCTGGCACTGGCTGCGCAGAAGAACGGCATCACGGTTGGTGTGGCCACGAAAACCAATGCTCTTCTTGACCAGCTTGTTCATAAGGAATTGCCTCTTCTTTCGAAGGCGCTGGGCATTACGTATGCGCCGCTGAAGGGATTCAGCCATTACCCGTGTTTGCGCAAAGTCGATGGCTTGGTGAACCAGGGTCCGGCCATCATCCATTATCGCAAGCAGGAAATCAACCAGGCTCCCGCCTTGGCGGGCCTGCTCTCCTTCGTAGAGCAAAGCGACTACGACGACATGGATGCGCTGAAAATCGACTACCGCGCAATTCCTCGTTGGCGTATCAGCACCAAGAGCAATGAATGCCTGCGTCACAAGTGCCCCTTCTTCGGACGGAGCTGTTTTGTGCACGGTGCTCGCGAACAGGCGCAGCGCTGTGATGTGGTGGTAACGAATCATAGTCTGCTGTTCTGGGACGTTCGCTTCGAAGGCGGCTTGCTGCCTCCTATCCGCTACTGGGCGGTGGACGAGGCCCATGGTGCCGAAAACGAGGCGCGTCGTGCGCTGGCCCTTTCGGTTTCCTCGGAATCGCTTCGTTCCTTGGCCCTGCGAGTGAGCGGGGAAGGCACGCGGAATGTGTTTTCCCGCGTGGAGCGCAGTGCTAAGGCGCCAGAAGAAGGACGCAAGCTCTACGAATCGCTTATTGCCAAGGCGCGCACCTGTGCGGGTGCTTTTGCCATGGCAACCGAAGAATTTTGCCTGGGCGTAAAGGACCTGCTGGTGTTCGACCCGCGTACCCGTTCTCGTGGATACGAGTACTTCGATTTGTGGCTCAATGACGAGGTACGTCACGGCGATACCTATCGTGGGGTGGTGAACCGAGCGCGCTCGGTGTATGACACGCTGGAAAAGCTTATTCGCGCTTGTCGTGACATCGTCGCCTACGCCGAGCAGATGGAAGACACGTCCAGTGCTCAGCGTGAGCTTGCTTTGGTTGCTCTTGAATTGCGCGAAGCGTATGAAGCGCTTGATGAAATGTTCTTCCATGAAAGCGACAACCATGTGTACTCTGTGCGCTTGAATCGAACGAAGGCAACGCTCGACGAAGTGTTCACCGTTCAGCCTTTGGACGTGGGCAAATCGTTGAACGAAAGCCTGTATGCAGAAACCCGAAGTGTTGTGTATGCTTCGGCAACACTTGCCGTCGATGGGCAGTTCGACGCATTCGAACGTGCCGTTGGCTTCAATGAAAGCGATGAATCACAAGCCGATGTTCTGAAAGTTGATTCCAGCTTCGACTTTGATGCAAATATGCGCGTGTACGTGCCCACCGACATGCCCGAGCCTTCGGACCCTAGCTACCTTCCTGCTTTGGAGTCGTTTTTGATCGATCTGCACAAGGCGCAGCATGGCTCGCTGCTTACCTTGTTTACCAATCGTCGCGAGATGGAGCAGTGCTTCGACGAGGTGCATCCTGCCTTGAAGGAAGACGATTTACGCCTGGTGTGCCAGAAATGGGGCGTTTCAGTGAAGGGCTTGCGCGATGATTTCCTGAAAGACGAGCACTTGAGCCTGTTTGCCTTGAAGAGCTTCTGGGAGGGCTTTGATGCACCGGGTGCCACGCTCAAGGGCGTGGTTATACCGAAGCTGCCCTTTGGGTTGCCAACCGACCCGCTTTCATGCGAACGTCAACAGCGTGATGACAGGGCATGGGCTCACTATTCGCTTCCCCACGCGGTTATCGAGGTTAAACAGGCAGTGGGCAGGCTCATCCGCACATCAAGCGATCGAGGCATCGTGGTGCTTGCCGACAAGCGCCTGATAACGAAGTACTACGGCAAGAAATTCCTGAATTCGCTGCCGAGCAAGAACATCGTTACAATGCCGTGCTCCGATATCGTGGCCGAAGTTTCCAAACGAAGGGAACTCGAAGCGCTTGCTCAGGGTAAAGGCGGCTTGCGTTCGTGATGGCACGCAAGGACAGGCACCATGGTCGTGGGCTTGGTCGGAAAGAGAAGCAGTTTCTTCACCTGAAGGAGTTTTCCCAGGGAAGGCCCAACGAGCTTTCCCTGAACGTGCTTGAGCAGAAAGCTGCTGCCCAGGACGACCCGTCCCGAAGCGCTAAGTGGCGGATGCCCAGCTTTGGGAAGGGCTCGTCTTCAGAAGAGCAGAAGGCGCAACGACCCGAGAAACGTTCCGAAAAGTCGGCAAAACCAAGCAGGGCCTCTTCGCGCAAGAAAGAGACCAGAAGCGCCCACGCTAAGAAGTCGGTTGCCCGAAAGCCCCAGGCCTCTGAGCGCAAGCCGTTTCTCGGAGCCGATTCTCAGGAAGAGATTGCCCGCCGCAAGCAGCGCCGTAAGTGGTATCGCCGCTTCAGTATTGCCGTGGTAACTGTTGCCTGTCTTTGCGCAATTGGTGTGGGCGGCTATTGGGCCTATCAGCAATACGAGCGCCTGAGCACCAGCGTGGGGGTACTTCATGAAGCGTGCAGCCTTATCGAGCAGAGCGACAAGACTACCGTTGCTATTGATGAGTACTTCCAAGATGCGTTCGGCGACGACACCGTTTCACAGGCACAAACCTTAAGTGCTGCTATTCCCGATGCAAAAGATCAGCTTGAGTCTGCCCGTGTGTATGCCCAGAAAGCTGAAAGCGAGCTCGATGGCTCCCAACGAGATAAGGAGGCGGCGCAACGCACATTGAATGCAGTGGCAACGCGCGAGTCTCTTCTTGATGTTGCCGATCAGCGCATGAAGGAAGATATTGCGGCGAAGCAGGGCATCGATGCGATGAACGAGGCATGGAGCTGCGTTCAAGAGGGCAACGCCCTGATGGCTCAGTCGGCCACGGTTGTTTCAGATACCAATGCTGAAAATGTTGCGAAGTCGACGGAATTCACCACATCGGCGCAGAGTCAATTTAACAAGGCGAAAGATGCCATTGAAAAAGCGAAGGGTTTTTGCCCAACCGCCAACTACGATGCTTCGCTTGCGTACATTGACAAACGCATCACTGCCACCAATGAAGCGCTTGCTTCGAATGCTGCGATTTTGATTCAGGATAAAAGCACGGCCGAGGCCCATAACGATGCCTACAACAAAGCCGACCAAGAGGCGGTTGATATGGCAAAGGCTTTGCCGAAGCAATTCAGCCAACCGGTGATCGATGTCTATTCGGATGCGACGGCCGATTTGGTGTCGCGTTACGAGTCGTTGCGAGCCGATGCGGCTTCGAACGATGCCTACCTTCGTGAGTATCTTGGTCAGAATTAATACGGAGTGTTTCACGTGAAACCCTGCCTTTTCAGAAGAAGGGCAGGGTTTTGCTTTGCTGGAAACGCTACTTTGCCCTGATATTGGAACTGCGCAGGTGAACAAACCGCGCAGCTTCAGGCGAATCGAATTAAATGACGTATACTTGTACAGTCTATATCCATGTCAATCGCTACTTACTTATACAAGCGTGGAAACAAAGGGGCTCTCCATGGCTGAAATAATTGATGATATTGCCTATTTGACACAAGAAATAGGTCCGCATCCTGCTGGCACTGAAGAAGAGCAGCGGGCGGCACTGTACCTTGCCGACCAGATGCAGAAGGAGGCAGGTTTCGCAACGGTAGTTGAAGACTTCCAGTGCGTAACCAACGACCAGCTTCCTGCCATCATCTGCTTTGCGGTGGCGTTCCTCGCGGCTGTTCTTTCTATCGTTATTCCCTCTCTTAACATTCTGTGGTTGCTGCTTTCGATTGTTGCGGCGGCTTTGTACGGAATGGAGATTACGGGCCGCTCTGTTCTCTCGCGTTTATTCAGGACCGGTGCAAGCCAGAATGTGGTGGCGAAATATCAGCCCACCCCTGCAAACGGAGCAAATGCCCGTCGTCGCAAGGTGATCCTGGTTGCAAATTACGATAGCGGCAAAGTGCTCGCAGAGGAAAAGCCCCCCTTTGCGGCAATGCTTCCTATCTTGCAGAAGGCAAGCGCGGTAGCTTTCGCGGTTTCTGCGGTTGTCCTTTTGCTGCGCACTACGGTATTCGCTGCTGATACCGGTGCTATGTCTTCGATTCTCACGTTCCTGTTGGTTGTCTGCGCACTTCTTTTTGCGCTTCCGTTGGTTCGTTCCGTTCTTCACATCGTTGCTCCCTTTAACCAGTCGGCAAACAACAATGCGTCGGGTGTTTCCGTTCTTTTGGATGTTGCTCGCAAGGTGGGCAATGGCCTTGTTAGCCAGGAAGAGGCTATGGAACGCGGCGCCGAAGAAGGCAGCCAAGTTCATGGCGAGACTGCCGCGCGTGCTGCTGGCGTAGTTCCTGAAGGTGCTTCCCTCGAGTACGAAACTGAAATGTCTCCGCAGGAATCGCTTGCTGCGGCAAAGGCTGCCATCGCTGCATTGACGGGCAAGCCGGTTGCCGACAAGGTTCCCGTTACCGATATTTCTTCCCGTTTGGTAAAGGGCGGCGGCCTTGTCGCCGAAGACGAAGATGCTGTTTCGGGCGTTCATTTCGAGGTAGGCAAGCAGCCGGAGCGCCAGAAGCCCACCAACCCCTTGGCACGCACTATGGTTTCTTCTGCCCTCGATGATGAGGAAAAGAGAGAGAAGGCATCTGACGAGGTCAAAGAGACCATCACGCCGAAAGAACAAGTTGAAAAGAAACAGGCTGCTGAAGCCGCCGCCGCTGCGGCAGCGCAGGCTGCCCGCCCTGCTCCTGTGAGCGAAGCCCCTCGCAGCCAGGCAGGCGACGCTCCCTCTTGGGCAAAGGTTGCTCAGGAAAAGGCGCGTGCCAACAAGCCCGACACGGGCACGGCCCCGAAGGTGAGCCGTTCGCGCTACGCTGATACGCCTGCTGCCCGCTTGATGGAGCATCACGCTTCGAACCCCTACGCAAGCCCGGTTTCCGTTCCTGAGCCCGAGCCGGTTCAGTCCGAGCTTTCTTCTAAAGTTCAGGCGCTGCAGAACTCCATTGAATCGTTCGGTTCAGCACGTCCTGCCGCAAACGAGACTCCTGCTCCGGCGCCTGCTTTCGAGGCAGTGCCCGAAAACGATAATTCTCCTATCGAGCCTGAGGCTTCCGCTCCTGCTCCTGCTGCAGCTCCTTCGCCCGATATCTTTGCGCGCCGTCCTGCGCCGAAGCCTATTGCCGCTCCTGCGCCGTGGCTGCAACAAGAGCCTGAAACGCCAGCACCCGTTGAGCAGCAGCCTGCTCCCGAGCCGAAATTCGAGCCGCAGCCTGCAGCTGAGCCGGTAGCGCAGCCTGAGGTTCAGCCCGTTGTTTACCCGGTGGCTCAACCTGATCTGGTTGCACAGCCCGAGCCCGCTCCTGCTCCGGTGTCGCATGAGGCATTGTATGAAGCGGCAATGGAGGAAGTTGACGAGCTGGCACATCAGGAAGCAGCCGCTGAAAAGCTTTCTTCTGCCAGTGTTGCTCCGGCCGAACCTGCTTCCGTTGCAGATCCGGAGCCTATTTCGGCTCCCGTTGCGGAATCCGCCCCAGAGCCCGAGGCTCCCGCAAAGCCCGCACCTGCAGCAGCGGCAGAGCACCGCAAGCCTTCGCCACGTCCTACGGTGCGTCACTCCCAGAGGCTTCACCGCTCTATGCCCCATATGCATGAGGTTGAAGAACTTGAGGACGAGGCTGTATCGGGCACTGCTCCCATGGAGCCGGTGGAAGCTTCACCTGAGGCTACTGGCGAGCTTCCTGTGGCTCACCGCCAAGAGCAGGAAGCCGAGGCTACCGAACATACTTCGCATACCGGTTCTTTCGGTGAGTTCCTGAACAACGCTATGCACTCCGGCGCCGAAAAGGCATCGAAGATGCAGCACACGTTTGCCTCTCGCTTGAAGTCGATCACTTCGCGCAAGCCTTCGTCCGAAGCCGAGGAAGACTATGCGCCAATTGAAGAGGCTCCGCACGATTCCTCTTATCCTGAGGTTGATGCGCCGTATGCTGATGAATCGTTTGAGGAGCAGCCTCAGTACGATGAACTGGAACCAGCAGCAGATGATCAGGCTTACCAGGAAGAATATGTAGAAGAGCCGGCACCCGCCTCGCCGAGCGCAACCACTTCTATTTCTCCGATAGACGTATCGCAGTTCATGGATACCGAAGAATTTGATGACGAAGAAGCGCCGATTCACCGTATTGATGAAAACGTTGAGCAGGCAGCGGTTTCTTATCGCGAGGTCGATAATAGTTACGCTGTCGACGAACAGGGCGAAGACGTTTACGGCGCTGATGAATCGTATGCATACGCTTACGACGAAGAGGCATATTACGGTGGGTATCAGGACCCTGCCGCCGAAAAGACGGCTCCGCAGCCTGCCGTTGCTTCGCCTATCGTCGGAATGGACGAAATGGTTTCCTCTCCTGTTTCCGACGAGCAGAACCAGTCTGAGCCTGCACATCAGGTGATTGTCCTTCCCGATGTAACTTCTACGCGCAGCGCATCGGGTGAAAACATGCGTCAGCGTGCGCCGATGGCCGACGTGAACGAGGGAACGGCAACGGGTGGCAAATCTTTGCTTTCGAACATGCTTCCGCGCATTGACGGCAATACGGGCTCTTTTGCTTCTGCGCCTGCTGCCCGTAACCTTAACTTGCCTAATTTCGACACGGGTTCCCAGTCAGCGGTGTCGGCAACTGGTTCGTTCTCTACCGTTGGCGGCACGGGCTCATTTGCTCCCGTTGGCGACGAGCTCGTTTCCGATATCGCGCCGGAGGATCGCTATATCGATGATGCGGACGACTCCGCCTACGATGAGGAATACACCGAAACCGGTGCCTTTGCCGGCCCTGGTTACGTTGATATGCCTAAATCGCGTGCCGGCCGTTTGTTTGACCGCTTCCGCAGGAAGGGTAAGAAGCGTAAGCACGAAGAAGAGGTATCGGTAAACGAATGGGTCGATGTCGACGAAGAGTACAACGCACGAAGCGTTGGCAAGGCCCGTGGCGATTGGTCGAGCTTCCGTGACGAGCAGGAAGACCAGGGCGATTTCGTCGACGTTGACTATACGGAGGGCAACAACCGTCGTGGTTGGCATGGTGGTGCCTTCTCGCTGAACCGTTTGCGCAAGGGTGAGGAAGCCCAGCAAGATGAGGCCTATCAGGACGATGCTGCGATAGATAACGGCGGGTATGTCGATCAGAGCCCTGCATTGCGCATCGATGGCGACGGCGATACGGCAGAGCAGATTAACCGCGAACTGAAGAAGCTTCAGGATTTCCGCCATCCCGACATTGATACGGAAGTCTGGTTCGTTGGTCTAGGTGCTGAACAGTATTCCCATTCCGGCATTAATGCGTTCCTCGAAGAGCATGCCGACGAAATGAAGGGCGCTATTGTCATCAACCTTGAGGCGTTAGGTGCCGGCGGGCTTTCTTGCATTGAGCAAGAGGGTGCCTTCAAGCCGTACAAGATTTCTTCGCGCTTGAAGCGCGTTCTGCGTCAGGCAAGCGAACGTTCAGGGGTTAGCTACCATACCGACCGCATTGTTTCACGTGAAACGCCTGCATCGATTGCGATGGCACAGGGAATTCAGGCTGTGACTATCGCTGGCATGGCAGAGGGCAATACCGCCCTGTACTCAGCAGATAACGACATCATCGAGAACATCGATCCTAAGTCGCTTGACGAAGCATCTGATTTCGTAATGGCTATCCTGAAGAGCATTTAGTTCCAACGGTAAAAGAAAAGGCCCAGGAGTTACATCCTGGGCCTTTTTTTTTGTGTGTCTGGGGGTATTTGACTGGCTTGTTTTCTTCGTTTGTTTCACGTGAAACAAACGAAGAAAATCGGAGCGAGGAACATATCTAGGCAGTAAGACCGTGTGTTCTTTACGCTTTGAAAAACGCTACGACCATAAGGGGATACGCTTCAAGACAAGAGCTTCGCCATCGCGGTTGGATGAGGCGCAGGCCTGTGCAAAGGGCTTGTTTTGCGGGTCTAGGCATTCGTCAAGAGGCACGGAAACCGGATGAAACAAGATCTCCAGTGGCCTATGCTGACGTGCTGCCTCTGCTTCGAAGGCTCCAAGGAGTGGCGGGTCGAACCGATGCATTGCCCCCGAAAGAGCAACACCGCAGAACAACGGAGCAATTTTCGAAGTGCTACATTCCCAGGGAACCGCATTAACGGGACATTTTTTCCAAAGCAGATCGATGAGAAACACCTTGGCGCGGTTTGCGAGGGGGACAGTTACCCTCCCTTCAGACGAGCCTTTGCCTACCGCCGCTTTGCTTGTTTGCGCTTGAGCGGCGCGATAGACAGTCAAAGGATCAAGAGGCGCGCGAAGCGTGCGAACAAGACATCCCTCTTCGGCAAGAGCCTGTGTGAGCGCTTCAAACACGAGCGGAATTGCATGGGTGTGCTGGTGGCTGTCGATGCAAATCCTTTCTTTCATGGCAGGGAATGCATTGACGAATTTTCTGATTTGGCTTTGGCACTCAAGGGTTATTTGAGCCTTTGCTTCCGCTCGGTGGATTCCTTTGCCCAGGGCTAAGAGCCCTAGAAAATCTCGGCGGAACATCCCCTGTTCGTTAACGAGCAGGGGAATGCGGGCAGGTTCGGAAACGCAAGGGCCTTCGACTAGATTAAGATGAAGGCATATGCGTACCTTTTCATTGTTGGAAAAGGGGAGAAGCAGCGTTGAAGATTCGGGGAAAACGGGGCTATTCGTAAAGATGCTCAGACTGTTAAGGGCACCCGTTTTGTTGCAAGCGGAGCTAAGCGACAGAATATCGCGAGCCTGCTTTGTCGTTATACCGAAATCATCGGCATGGAAATACGTTTTAGCCAGCAAATTCTGCACAGTTACTCTCTTTCGCGTTTCATTTCGGCGATAGATCGACGATTTCTGATTTTGAAATCGCGCATGGTGGCATTATGACTTCATTTCAACAAAAAAGAAAAAAATAGAGAATAGAGCTTTTTGCAAAGAGGGGATAAGTGTAATTTGAATAAGAAGGATTTAGGTTCAACTGACGTCCCTTGCTTTGGAAGGACGGTATCAAATGAGGGGCGGTATTTGGCGAATCGTGTGGCAGGCAATCGGCGGAGAGGAGAGGAAAGCGTCAAGCGGGCGTTTTCTTATACAGCATGGATTTCTCGTTGGTGATTCCCTGTTATAACGAGGCAGATAATGTTGCTCAATTTTTACACGTAGCAACAACGTGCCTTGATGCCGAAGACCTTGATTACGAGTTGGTATTTGTCGACGATGGCAGCGCTGATGAAACGATCTCTGCTCTTGAGTCTGCAATCGAGGCGTATCGGAACGCAATCGAAAAAGAGGCCCAACCGAGCCAGGCATCCTTCAAGATCATTGAGCTTTCCCGAAACTTCGGCAAAGAATCTGCGCTGTATGCCGGTCTTGAGCATACGACGGGCCAGTGTGTAGGTTTCATCGACGCCGATTTGCAGCAAGACCCTTCAGTTGCGCTGAAAATGTATCGCATGTTGCAAAGCAATTCCGATATAGACAGCGTTGCTGCGGCACCTGCTCGCCGTCGTGAATCGGCATTTCTCCGCGTTTGCAAAGAAACGTTTTATCGTGTCTTCAACGGCGTATCCAATACCAAGTTGCTGGCAAACGTCAGCGACTTTCGCGTATTTAGGCGCTCTGTGGCAGATACGCTTCTGGAAATGCATGAGCAGTATCGTTTTTCCAAAGGCTTGTTTTCGTGGGCAGGTTTTAAGACCGAGGTTATTGAATACGAGGTAAAGGAGCGCTTTTCGGGCGAAAGCCGATGGACGTTCAAGGGCCTTTCCTCTTACGCCTGGAATGGCGTCCTTTCGTTTTCAACCTGTCCGCTTTCGTTTGTTTCCCTTTTAGGCGTGCTGCTTTTCTTTGGCGGTATCATCGGCGCCCTTTATTTAGCAATTGCGGCACTTGCCTTGCAGCAGACGTATCCTTTGCTGGTTCCCGTTCTGGATGCGGTGGTTTTCCTTGCTGGCATACAGCTTTTGTCTCTTGGTGTGGTGGGGGAATATTCGGCTCGCAGCTATATCGAAAGCAAACAGCGTCCTGTGTATGTGGCGCGCAAGGAAATCGACTATCCCTCGCAAACCGAAGCCCGTCCTTCTTTGAGCGTGCTTTTGGGTCGCAACCGCAGTAGCGCAGCGCGCTCTTCGGCTTCTCAGGCTAGCGAAGAGCGCATAGCTTCGCTGCGCGTGTATTCGGCATCGTCTAACGGAACGTATGGGCCGAAGGCCGCCGACTCTTCCGCAGGGGAACACACTCCCGATATCCATGTTGTGATTGGCGGGAAGCCGGCGGGCAAACACTGATGAAGGCGAAGTTCTGCGCTTTTGCGAAGACAAGGGCGTTTCATATCCTCGTTCTTCTTGCTGGTTTGGCATTCCTGTTTGCTGGTGCATTCCATGGGAACGTATGGTTCGACGAAAGCTATTCGGTAGCTATCGCAAACCACTCGTTTGCCGATATTTGGGATATCGGCTCCGGGGATGTTCATCCCGTACTCTTCTATTGGGGCCTTCATGTGCTCAATCTCTTGTTTGGCCAGAACATTCTTGCGTACCGATTGTTCACGGTTGCCGGCACGTTTTCCCTCGCATTGCTGGGATTGCTCGTGGTTCGACGCGATTTCGGGTGGAGAATCGGTGTTTTGTTCAGCTTTCTTGTGTTGTTCATGCCCTACATCGCCTTTATGGCGGTGGAAATACGCATGTACTCATGGGCATCGTTTACCGTTGCGGGTTGCTTTCTGTTTGCGTGGCGCATAGCTTGTGCATTGGCTGGCGCAGGCGAGGCTGAATCCGGACGAGCGAAAAAAGACGGCGTCTGGTGGAGCCGTATGTGGCACGTGCACGATATCGAAGGCCTGCCGAAGTGGGCGGGGGCACCGCGCCGTTGGTGGCTTGCGTTTTTCGCTTTTAGTTTGGCGAGTGCTTACCTTCACTACTATGGCGTGCTTGCGGCGTTCCTTGCCAATTTGGGCCTGCTTGCGTTTATTGCCATGCGGAAGCGTTCGGCTTTAGTTCCGTTTTTGATCGGTGCCGTGGTACAGGTTGCGCTATACGCTCCCTGGCTTGCGGTGGTTGCCAACCAGGTAGGCGTTGTTTCCGGGTCATATTGGGCTGATGTCGAATTCCCCCGTACGTTGGTTGAATGGGCATTCTATCCCATAGCTACAAGTCAGGTGATATTCGCCGATACCTATGGGTGGCAATGGGTCATCGCGCTTGGTGCATGTGCGGCAGTAGCGATAGTCAGCGCAGCAGGGGGAATCTATGCGGCTTGGCAACGTGGTGCGTTCCAGCATGACGCGCATTCCTCATCAAGCATAAGGAAACGAGTGTCTGCTTGGGTGGTTTCGCCCGAGGTATTGCCCGCTTTATGCGGCGTGGCTTTGTATGTGGGCGTCTTTGCGATAGCGCTTATGGCGTCGTTTGCCATTGGCTCGTTGATTGTGTACTACCGGTACCTTTCGGTAACCATTGGGCCTTTGGTGCTGGCTTTGGCTGTGGCAGTTTCGCGCATAAAGAGCAAAGCTTGCGTGTCGGGATTGCTCGCTGCTTTTCTGGGGACGGCGCTTGTGAGCCAGGCGCTGTTCATGCAGGACGCGTACAGCAAAAAGAACCAGGCACCGTTGGAGTGCTTCCAGGAAGAAGTGTGGGAGCATGATGCGCCGCTGGTACTTTCTTCCGACATTGGCATCGAGGGCGTGACGGCCGTCTTATGTACTGATATTCCTCAGACCTTCTTAGCCTGGCAGCCGGGGAACTGGGCCCATGCGTATCAGTCGTATGCGCCTACGTTGAGTACGGTGGCTTCATGGGATGAAGCGCTGAAGGGTTATTCGGGCACGTTTGTCGTTCTGGGGCAAACCTCTAAAGAAGGCATCCCCGTTGATGTTTCCGATTTGGAGAAGCGAAGTGACGTTCAACTCCAGGAAACGCATACGTTCTATCGTCCTTACGAACGAACATGGTTCACTATTGCCGTAATGCAAAGAGATTTGGGCGAATAGCAACCTAGAAAAGAGCAACGGGGTCCTTGATCTTAACGATCGAGGGCCCCGTTGTGTGCAGGCAGTGCGCCTTATTACAGGGAAAGGTCTACGCTTTGAAGCGTGTTCTTCAGCGTTTGCGCAGAGGCGTGCAAGTGCTCAGCCTCATCGATGCTCAATTGCAGGGGGATTGAAAATTCAACGCCGTTGCTGCCCACAATGGCGGGCATGCTCATTACCACATCGGTGACGCCTTGAACGTCGGTGCGGTAGTTGGAAACCGTCATGATGGATTTCTGGTCGCGCACGATGGCTTCGCAGATGCGGGTTACCGAAGGCGCGATGCCGAAATAGGTAGCGCGTTTCTTTTTGATAATCTCGTAGGCGCTATTGCGTACGCTTTCTTCGATCGAGCGACGAAGTTCGGAAGGATTGTCGAATCCGCGCAGACGGAAGAAGTCGTTGATGGGGATACCCGATACGTTCGCGGCGCTCCATACGGCTAGCTCGCTGTCGCCGTGTTCGCCGATGATGCGGGCGTGAACATGGCGCGGGTCAACATCGAGCATATGCCCAAGGGTGTACTTCAAACGAGCGCTGTCCAACACGGTGCCCGAGCCCAACACGCGGTTGCGGGGTAGACCGGAAAGTTCCATTACCACTTGGGTAAGAATATCTACTGGATTGGAAACAACTACCATGATGCCATCAAAGCCCTGTTCCATGATTTGGGGAACGATGGTTTTGAAGATGGCAACGTTCTTCTGCACTAGGTCAAGACGCGTTTCGCCAGGCTTCTGGTTTGCGCCTGCCGTGATGATGACGATGGACGCATCGGACAGATCGGCATAGGTGCCCGCGTAAATGTTCATAGGGCTGTAGTAGGGGATGCCGTGACTGATGTCGAGCGCTTCGCCTTCTGCGCGGTCGGTATCGACATCGATAAGGACCATGTCGGTAAAGAGCTTGCTTTGCATCAGGCTGTAGGCAGTGGTGGAGCCCACGAAGCCGCAGCCGATAACGCCGACCTTCCTTCCTTCAAGGGAATTGTTCATTGGTAACCTCTCTCTGTTTTGGCCAGGCGGTGTTTTGCCTGGTAACTAAAAAGATACCTGATAGCGGCGAGTATATTCTGATTATGTTTCTTAATAGTTAGTGCCCAGCTAAGGAAACGTTGCAGCCTATTGCCTTGCATCTGCAGGCTAAATCGGTATGATTGAATGAACATACGCGGGTGTCGCCAAGTGGTAAGGCCCCAGCTTCCCAAGCTGGTATCCGCGGGTTCGAGTCCCGTCACCCGCTCCACCGGAAAAGTAACGAGCAAGGAAATCTTCCTTGCTCGTTTTGTTTTCGGCATCGTGAGACGGGACTCGAACCGATGAGGTGAAATTCCGTTAAGAAAACGTGCCAGTGGCACGTTTTTAGGAATTTGCCCGCAGGCGCGCAGCAGCCGAGGGGAAGAGCGTTCGAAGAACGCGGGAGTCCCGTCACCCGCTCCACGTGTATTGCGCCGTTCTTCCGAACGGCGCTTTTTCGTTTGAGGCGCAATGACGCTGCTCGAAGCCCTGATGGCACATCTGGCTTTCAATCGGTCGAGGCGGCCCTTAGGCCAGTCCCTCCCTCTTTCAAGCCAGCTGCACTCGTCAGCTACATGCTCGCTGTTTCGTCCAACTATGCGGCGGAAATCTTCCTTGCTCGTTTTGTTTTTAGCACCGTCAGACGGGACACGAACCGATGAGGCGGAATCCTGCTTGGGGTGCATGCTTTGAGTTGGGCGTTTTGGCGAATTCGCTTCGCTCTTTGACGGTGCTGGGGTAGGCTTGATAGAAAACCTATTCACCCAACGAAAGGGGCCGGCTATGAGTGCCAAGGCGGATATGCCTGAAATCGACGGATTCATTTTCGATATGGACGGCACGCTTTTGCACACGTTGCCCGATTTGGCCGCGGTGACCAACAAGGCTCTCGAGAAAGAGGGCTTCCCGTCCCATACCGAAGAAGAAATTCGCACGTTCGTGGGCAACGGCGCTTTGGCACTAGCTCGCTTGGCGGTGCCGGCCGATGCGACTGAAGAACAGGCTGAACAGGTATTCCGTAACTTCAAAGAGCTTTACGTGCAGTACGGTCTTGAGCTCACACGCGAATTCGAGGGCATGACCGAGACCCTCAAACAATTGCATGCCCGCGGCAAGAAGCTGGGCATCATGTCCAACAAGTTCGAGGGCGGCGTGAAGGAAGTTGAAGCGAAGTTCTTCCCCGGCTTGTTCGATGCCTCCCATGGCGAAACGGACGCTATCCCGCGTAAACCTGAACCCGATGGTCTCTTGCTTTGCGCAAAGGAAATGGGCCTCGAGCCTTCGCGCTGCGCGTACTTCGGTGACTCGCATACCGACTTGATTGCTGCGCACAATGCCGGGATGTTGGCGGTAGGCGTTACCTGGGGGTATCAACCTCTTGAAAAACTGAAAACCGGCAAACCCGATATGCTCATTACCTCTCCGACCGATCTGCTCGCTTTTGCCTAATGCTGCCGATCAGTCGCTTTCCCCTGAACGAAAGGATCCTTCGTGGACTCTGCTGAATTTGAACTAGAGGAATCTTCCGAAATCGACGAGAACAGCAGTGATTTCGGTTCGCTTGGCGCTCTTGCTCCCCTGTGGCGTGAAGAAGATCCTAAAAGCGAAGAAGAAGCACTGGAGCTATTCTACGAATGGCTCGCCGAGCGCGATATCGATCTGTGGCAGCATCAAGACGATGCACTGATGAGCCTTATGGTGGGTGACCACGTCATCTTGGGCACGCCCACGGGTTCTGGTAAATCGATGGTGGCCATCGGCATGATGTTCATGGCCCTGTGCGCGGGCAAGCGTGCCTACTACACTGCGCCCATCAAAGCGCTGGTAAGCGAAAAGTTCTTCGGCTTGGTGAACATGCTGGGCCGTGAAAACGTGGGGATGATCACGGGGGATTCCCAGATAAACCCCGGCGCTCCCATTATCTGCTGCACGGCGGAAATCCTGGCGAACCAGGCTCTTCGCGAAGGCGAATGGACCGACGTTGCCTGTGTTGCCATGGATGAGTTCCATTTTTATAGCGATCCCGACCGTGGGTGGGCGTGGCAGGTTCCGCTGCTCACGCTTCCTCATACTCAATTTCTGCTGATGAGCGCAACGCTGGGCGATGTATCGCAGATTGCCCAGGCGCTGGAGGCTAAAACTGGCACCACGGTCGACGTGATTGCCAACGCGCCGCGTCCTGTTCCGCTGGAATACAAATACGAGCTGATGTCGTTGGAAGGAACCGTCGAACTGGCCCTGCGCAACAACGAAGGCCCGTTGTATGTGGTTCATTTTTCGCAGGACGCCGCCCTTGCCTCTGCGCAGGCGCTTTCGAACTTCGGCGTTACCAGCAAGGAGCAGCGCGAGCAGATTAAGGCTGTTCTGGGCCAAGGCAAGTTCACCACGCAGTTCGGCAAGACGCTGAAACGTCTGCTCCTAAGCGGCATCGGCGTGCATCATGCCGGCATGCTCCCGCGTTATCGCCTGCTGGTGGAAAAACTTGCCCAGCAGGGGCTGCTTCCCGTTATCTGCGGCACCGATACGTTGGGCGTTGGCATTAACGTTCCCATTCATACCGTGGTGCTTACGGCGCTTACCAAATTCGATGGTCATAAGATGCGGCGTCTGCGCAGCCGTGAATTCCATCAAATCGCGGGCCGTGCGGGCCGTTCGGGCTTCGACACCGAAGGCATGGTGGTTGCCTTGGCGCCCGATTTTGAGATTGAGAACGCGAAGCTTCTTGCCAAGGCGGGCGACGATCCGAAGAAACGCCGCAAAGTGAAGCGTAAGAAGCCGCCCGAGGGCTTTGTGGTGTGGAACGAAGATACGTTCAACCGCCTTATTGCTGCTGTGCCCGAGACGCTTACGCCGCGCATGCGCATCACGCATTCCATGGTGCTTGCCGAAGTGGAGCAGGGCGGCGATGCTCGTGCCCGCGTTGACCAGCTCATCGACGACTCGCTGCAGAAACCCGAAGACAAGTTGAAGTTGAAAGTGCGGGCGAGTGAGGTGTTTCGCACGCTCATCGATGCCGGCGTGGTGGAAATAGAGGAACTGGAAGACGGCACCCCTGATTACTACGTAACTATGGACTTGCCTGAGGATTTCGCCCTCGATCAGCCCCTTTCCCCGTTCCTGCTTGCCGCGCTTGAGCTTTTGGACCCCGAAAGCGAAACCTACACCTACGACATCATTTCCATGGTTGAGGCAACCCTGGAAGACCCGCGCCAGGTTCTGCGTGCCCAGGAACGCAAGGCGAAGGATGCCGCCATGGCGGCCATGAAAGCCGATGGCGTTGATTACGAGGAGCGCCTGGACCGCATTGCCGAGGTGACGTACCCGCGTCCATTGCGCGACTTGCTGTTCGCTGCATTCAATAAGTATTGCGAATCGGTGCCGTGGGCGCGCGACTACTATGTGCGTCCGAAATCGGTGCTGCGAGACATGCTGGAATCCGCTGCCGACTTCAAGGGCTATATCCAGAAACTGGGCATCATGCGCTACGAAGGTGCGCTGTTGCGTTACCTTTCCGAGGCATATCGTGCGCTTGATCGCACGTTGCCCATCGACAAGCGAAGCGAGGAAATGGAAGATATCATCGCTTGGCTTGGCTTGGTGGTTCGTTCCGTTGACTCCAGCTTAGTCGATGAATGGGAGCAGGCTGGCCAGGAACTGGATGCCCGCCCGCCCGAGGCTAAGGAGGCTGTTGTGCACGATCGCCGCGGCCTTACCGTGCTGGTGCGCAACGCCCTGTTCCGCCGCGTTCGCTTGGCTGCATCCGACGATTCGGACGCCCTGGGTGAAGCCGATACCGAAAACGGCTATCCCGCCCATAAATGGCGCGCTGCCTTGGACGAATACTACGATGCGCATGAAGATGTGTTGCTCGATGCTGACGCTCGTTCCATGACGTTCCTTTCCATCGACGAATCAGACGAAGAGTCGCAGCACGTATGGCACGTACAGCAAACCTTCAGCGACCCCGAAGGCGACCACGACTTCGCCATCCGAGCCGACATCGACCTCGACGCCACCCAAGAAGGCGACGGCGTAGTATTCCAAAACTACAAAGTAGGCTTCATCGAAGACCTGCTGTGATCAAGGTGTCCAAAAGGGACAGTCCCTTTTGGACGTCCCCGTCTCAGCAGAATCCAGAACTACCCCAATGGACAGGAAATGTAGCTCGAGGTTCGTGGGATTGCCGCGAATGCCACTCTGAACACTGTTCCTGAAAGATGCTCGAAGAGCATCTTCTTCTAATGCATGAAGCAATGCAGCGCATGAAAAAAAGGGAGATCCAATGGATCTCCCTTTTTAAACAGCGGAATGGGTGGCTTGAGCGGCAATCCCCCGAACCTCGAGCGGACGATCGAACTTATTCTCCGTATCCATTGGGGTTGTTCGACTGCCAACGCCAGGCATCCTCGCACATACGTGCCAAGTCGTATTCGGCAACCCAGCCAAGCTCTTCGCGCGCCTTGTCGCAGGCGGCATAGTTGGTGGCGATGTCGCCGGGGCGACGCGGGCAGATTTTGTAGGGAAGTTCCTTGCCGCAAGCCTTTTCGAAGGCATGGATCACGTCGAGCACGGAAGAACCGGTGCCGGTACCCAGGTTGAAGATGGCAACACCTGTGCGCGTGCCGTCTTCAGTGGCCGAACCTTCGATGGAACCCAGGCCGATGGCCTTGCCGGTGCCAACCTTGCCGCCCATATAATCGAGCGCTTTAACATGACCGCGCGCCAAGTCGACAACGTGAATGTAGTCGCGCACGCCCGTGCCGTCGGGAGTGGGGTAGTCGTTGCCGAATACCTGGATGCACTCGAGCTTGCCCACAGCAACCTGCGCCACATAGGGGAGCAGGTTGTTCGGGATGTCCTTCGGGTCTTCGCCGATGCGGCCGGAAACATGGGCACCGATGGGGTTGAAGTAGCGAAGCAGAACGATGTTCCACTCATCGTCGGCGCGGTAGAAGTCGGTAAGGATGCGTTCGAGCATGGCCTTCGTCTCGCCGTAGGGGTTGGTGGCCTCATGCAGCGGGCAGTCCTCGGTAATCGGAATCATCTCGGGTTCGCCGTACACCGTTGCGGAAGAAGAGAAGATAACGTTCTTCACGCCATGCTTACGGGCAACGTCGAACAGCACCAGCGAACCGGCAACGTTGTTCCAATAGTATTCAAGAGGCTTCTGAGTAGATTCGCCTACGGCCTTGAAGCCTGCAAAATGGATGATGGCGTTGATGTCGTTTTCGCTGAACACGCGCTCGCATGCCTCGCGGTCGAGGATGGAAGCTTCGACGAATTTCAGCGCCTCGTCGCTTGCGTTGGTGAGTTCGCGGATGCGATCTACCGCCACCAAGCTGGAATTGGACAGGTCGTCGAGGATCACTACGTGGTATCCCTGCTCAAGAAGCTCTACGCAGGTATGGCTGCCGATGAAGCCCGCGCCGCCGGTAACCAGGATGGTTTGGGCGCTGTGCTCGGCAGCAAGGCTTTTGTTGGACATAAAAGCACTGCCTTTCAGTTGCTTGCATTAGGTGGCCTGGGAATTTGTGGCCACACACTAAAGGATAAGGGAAGTCTACCCCTGCCCGCCAACGAGAAACAGCGGTATTCGCGATATGTAATGAAAGTTTCGCTTCAGCACGCTTTTGTCTTGCTGCTTTAGGGGGGGGGCGTGCTCGGTGCTGCTTGCCTGGTTCTTCCGACGGGGAACCAGGCGATTGAAGGGTTAGCCCAGCTTCGGCAGCGTTTTCAGCAGGTTCCAAGCTTTTCGCTTGCCTGCTTCGGTTGAAAGAAGGGCATCAAGGTTCTCGAAGCAACGGCATTCGCGTCCCAGCAGCAACGTTTTCGCTTCCAGCGCCAGGGGAGTGTTGTAGCTGCGCGAAAGGGCTGCGCATGCTGCGTGGTCAAGTGCGCAGACGCAAAGGGGATCTATGCCTTCGATAAGGTTGAACAGGCGTTCCGTAGAAGCCTCTTGATGTTCCTCTCCGCCAGTGCCGTCCGCGTCGACAAAGGCCCATCCCAATGCGCTTTTCGCGTACCCCAGCTGAAGGAGGCTCGCTTCAAGGGCGGCGCGTTCTGCGGGGGTGGGCGCATGGGTGCTCACTACCACTGCGGCAGCGCTTGCCTTTCCTTCGTAGGCTTTTCCGAAAGCGGCAACGTGCCTGCTTGCGATGCGCTCGAATATCGAAGGTTGCGGCGCGCTCATGGAAAAGGCTCCTTTCGGGTCGGTTTCGCTGCCTTCCTTAGTTTCCCACAAGCTGCTATTCACACAAAATGTGAAGTTTTTCACACCGTATGCCGAAATAAAGGCTCCGTATGTTCAAACGGGACCATAATAGGGGCAGTTTTTCAACGCGCGCCTCGTGGCAAAGCGCGTAAGCCGCTTGTGCGGCTGGATATAAGCAAAGGAGCAACTATGTGCACCAATGGAGTTAACACCGGTCAGTTCGAGCAGATGATCGACCAGATCGACGACCATATCAAGCTGGAGCGTCGCTGGGCCCACAACCTTGCCCACCAGGCAAGCGATGCCGGCTTTGAAACGGTTGGCGAAAAGCTGCATGCGGCCATGACTCTTCTCGATGAGGTTCGTGCCACGCTCGATGACGCCAAGGAAGCGCTTGATGAAGATGCGCAGAACGCCAGCGGCGTTACGGTGAACTTGGTTTAACAACCTCAAGCACGGCGAAAAGGAGTAAGCGTGAGCAACGATTTGATGCGCTTTTCCGTGGCGATGCCCGAAGACCTGCTGATGAAGTTCGACCACTTGGTGGCTCGTCGTGGGTTGGCGAAAAACCGCAGCGAAGTGGTGCGCGACCTGGTGCGCGACGCCCTGGTCGAAGACGAGTGCTCCATGCCGGGGCGCATTGTTATGGGCACTCTTACCATCGTGTACAGCCACCATTCATCCGATTTGCAGGAAAAGCTTCATCACATTCAGCACACCTATCTGGACATGGTGGTTGCTTCGATGCATGTGCATGTTGATGAGGAAAATTGCCTCGAAGTTATCATTCTGAAGGGCGAAACCGGTGAAGTGCAGGATGTTGCCAATCTCATCATCGGCACCAAAGGCGTGAAGACGGGACGCTTGAACATGACCACCACTGGTGCGTTCATCTAAACGCTCACCTGCGGTTTTATCTACACAAACCAGGCTTAGCGCCTGCAGAACAAGGAAGGCAGCAATGGACGAAACGGTTTTGCTGGGTCATGGCAGCGGCGGCACCATGATGAAACGCATCATCGACGAAGTGTTCTTCGAGGCGTATGCCGATCAAGAACTGCTGGAGGGAAATGACGCGGCATCGCTTCCCGCGCCCGCCCCGGGCGAGCGCATCGCCTATTCAACCGACAGCTTTGTGGTAACCCCTCAGTTCTTCCCTGGCGGCGATATTGGCAGGCTTGCCGTGTGTGGCACGGTGAACGATGTCGCTACCAGCGGCGCGGTGCCGAAGTACTTAAGCTGCGGTTTCATTTTGGAAGAGGGCTATCCCATCGCCGATTTGAAGCGCATCTGCAAAAGCATGGCGGAAATGGCCAAGGAAGCCGGCGTGCATATTGTGACAGGCGATACCAAGGTGGTGAACCGCAGCCATGGCGACGGTGTGTTCATCAACACCAGCGGCATCGGCTTCATTCCCGAGGGCGTAAGTCTTTCCGGCGCGTTCTGCCGTCCGGGCGACAAGATCTTGGTTACGGGCACTTTGGGCGATCATGGCATCACCATCATGTCGTGCCGTGAAGAGCTTTCCTTCAACGCTGACATCAAAACCGACGCTGCGCCGTTGAACCACCTTATTGCCGATGTTTTGGCGGCAGCTCCCGATACGCGTTGCTTCCGCGACCCAACGCGCGGCGGGTTGGCTTCCACGCTCAACGAGCTTGCCGGCCAGTCGGGGGTCGATTTCATCGTCGATGAAGGTGCGGTTCCGGTGAAAGATGCTGTTCTGGGTGCCTGCGAGATGCTGGGATACGACGTGTACCAGGTGGCCAACGAAGGCAAAATGGTGTGCGTGGTCCCCGCTGAACAGGCTGATGCTGCCTTGGCTGCCATGCGCGCCAACAAGTACGGCGCCGATGCGGCCATCATCGGTGAAGTGGTGGAAACTCCCGAAGAGCGCGACCCGCGTGTGTCCATCCGAACCGGTTTCGGCGCCCTGCGCATCATGGACATGCTCGTGGGAGAGCAATTGCCACGAATTTGCTAACAAATGCACGGAGCCTTCAAGCTCGGTAAACGGCAACGCCATGGCAAACACGGAGTGCAATCTACCCGTTCTCAGAAAAACTGTGCAAGGTTCTTGCATATTGAGGGCGCTATGGTATTTTCCCGTTCAGGGATTAACCGATTGGTTGCCCCAAACACGACAAAGCATCTCTAAAAGCCCAAGAGAGAAGAGGTTTTCATGTCTCATCCAGTAATTCTTGACGATGAGTGCATCGGCTGTGGCATCTGCATCGATGCTTGCCCGCAGGAATGCATCGAAGTTGTAGACGGCGTATGCAAAGTAGTCAACGAAGAAGCCTGCATCGCTTGCGGCGACTGCGTTGAAGAGTGCCCCATGGGCGCTATCGAGGAAATCGTCGAGGACTAACATCCGACGGTCTGTTCCGCGAATCATGCAAGAAGGGAAACGGGGATGAACCTCTCCGCTTCCCTTCTTTTATTTCGGGGTGCTGCGCCGTCCTTTTATGGACGGTTTTGATACGCTTTCGGCAAATTCCCCAATCATCTGGTAAAACGCCGATACTACCTATACAATGGGTCGGGTGTTCAAGGGGGGTATTCCCCGTAGGACTATCATATGAAGAAAAGAGGTTACGATGGCAGTTGTTGCATATTGCGTTAAGTGCAAGGAAAAGAAGGAAATGGTAGACCCTCAGGAAGGCGTTACCAAGAACGGCCGCGTTATCACCAAGGGAACGTGCCCCGATTGCGGCACCAAGATGTCCCTCATCGGCGGCGTTGCCAAGAAATAGCCCCTTTCTGAAAGCCATCGTCTTTTCTGGCAGGTGGCAATAGGGCAGTTGCGTTACACGCTGCTCCGAATACAGAAACGAAGGATGTTTCCGTCGATCCTTCCATTACGATTTCGGCCCGCATGGTTTTCCATGCGGGCCGTTTTGCGTCATGGGACAGACCTTATAGCCCCTTTGTTAGATCTTTCAGGCAAAAAGTAACGGGAGTCGAAAACTGCAGAACATACTTTGACCTGCGGAAACATAAATAAGGAAGATAATCTTCAACAGGAAGGTTACAAAACTTGACAATGATGCACTTAGATTTTATTATTCCAATTGTCGAAAGGGTCCACGGAATGTGGGCCTTAAGGTATATCGGCCAACGCACAGAGCCAAGGGTTCGCTCGAAGGCAATGCGCAAAGGCTCATACCCCGACACCCACTTTGGTAAGAACAGATAGGCCGCCTACCTAACTCGGCATAAGCAGGCGGTCGCAACTGAAAGGACATAGCAAGATGGCAAAGATCATTGGCATCGACTTGGGCACCACCAATTCGGCAATGGCAGTGATGGAAGGCTCCGAGCCCGAAATCCTCGTAAACGCAGAGGGCGACCGCACCACGCCTTCCGTTGTGGGCTTCGGCAAAGACGGCGAGCGTACGGTAGGCAAGGCTGCTAAGAACAAGGCAGTCACCAACCCTGAAAACACCATCGCTTCGGTAAAGCGCTTCATCGGTCGTTCCTATGCAGAAACCGCTGAAGAGCAGAAGACGGTTGCTTACAAGGTGAAGAACGGCAACGGCGGTCGTGCTGTAGTAGACATCGACGGCAAGGACTACATGCCGGAAGAGATTTCCGCAATGGTTCTGCAGAAGATCAAGTCCGATGCTGAAAAGCGCGTAGGCGAGCCTATCACCCAGGCTGTTATCACCGTTCCTGCTTACTTCAACGACGCTCAGCGTCAGGCAACCAAGGACGCTGGCAAGATCGCAGGCCTCGAGGTTCTGCGTATTATCAACGAGCCTACGGCAGCAGCACTTGCTTACGGCCTTGATAAGACCAACAAGGACGAAAAGGTTCTGGTATTCGACCTTGGCGGCGGTACGTTCGACGTTTCCGTCCTTGAGCTCGGCGACGGCGTGTTCGAGGTTTGCTCCACCGCAGGCGACAACCATCTGGGCGGCGACGACTGGGATCAGCGCGTAATCGACTGGATGGCCGACAAGTTCCAGGCTGACAACGGCATCGACCTTCGCGCCGACAAGATGGCTCTGCAGCGCTTGAAGGAGGCAGCGGAAAAGGCAAAGATGGAGCTTTCCTCCACCAGCCAGACCACCATTAACCTGCCCTTCATTTCCGCAGGCGCAGCTGGCCCGCTCCACTTGGACTACACCCTTACCCGCGCCGAGTTCGAGCGCATTACCCGCGATCTGCTCGACCGCTGCAAGAAGCCTGTTGAGCAGGCTCTGCGCGACGCTGGCCTTTCCACCGGCGACGTTAACGAGGTAATCCTCGTTGGCGGCTCCACCCGTATGCCTGCTGTTCAGGAACTGGTGAAGAACATGACCGGCAAGCAGCCCAACATGTCGGTTAACCCCGACGAGGTTGTTGCAATGGGCGCAGCTGTTCAGGGCGGCGTTCTTGCTGGCGACGTTGAGGGCATCCTCCTTCTGGACGTTACCCCGCTTTCCCTTGGCGTTGAAACCATGGGCGGCGTAATGACCAAGATGATCGACCGCAACACCACCATTCCTACCCGCAAGACCGAGATCTACTCCACCGCAGCCGATAACCAGACTTCGGTAGAGATTCACGTTCTGCAGGGCGAGCGTCAGATGGCCAAGGACAACAAGACCTTGGGCAAGTTCCAGCTCACTGGCATTCCTGCCGCACGTCGTGGCGTTCCTCAAATCGAGGTTACGTTCGATATCGACGCCAATGGCATCGTGAACGTTTCCGCTAAGGATCTGGGCACCGGCAAGCAGCAGCAGATCACCATTTCCGGTTCTACCGCCCTTACCGACGACGAAGTAGACCGCATGGTAAAGGACGCCGAGGCTCACGCCGAGGAAGACAAGATCCGCAAGGAAGAGGTTGAGGCTCGCAACAACTGCGATTCGCTGATCAACGCAACCGAAACCACCTTGAGCGAAGTTGGCGACAAGGTAAGCCCCGAGGTAAAGCAGCAGGCCGAAAGCGCCGTTGCTCAGGGCAAGAGCGCACTTGAAGGCACCGACATCGAGGCTATCAAGTCCGCTATCGAGGCAATGCAGCAGGCTGGTTACAAGCTGGCCGAGGTTGTTTACGGCAACCAGGACGCAGCTCAGGGCGCAGCCGCCGGTGCGGCAGCAGGTGCTCAGCAGCAGCCCGCTGACGACGACACCATCGAAGCCGACTTCGAGGTTGTCGACGACGACGAGAAGAAGGATAAGTAATCATGGCCGCGCCTGAAAAAGACGAGGTACGCGAAGAGGAAACGGCAGCCGAGGAACAGGCTTCGGCTGCCGTCCCTGAAGAGGTTGAGGCTGAAACCATCGAGGAAGACGCCGAAGGCGAAGAGCCTGAGGAAGACCCGGTGGAAAAGGCCAAGGCCGAGGCAGACGCCTGGAGGGACAAGTACTTCAGACTTCACGCCGAATGGGATACGTACCGCCGCCGCATGAACGAGCAGCGCGAAGAGGAAAGGCTTCGCGCCACGGAAAAGCTGGTTGAAGGCCTGCTTCCCGTGATCGACGACTTCGAGCGCAGCATCGCCTATGCCGAAGGCAATGGCGAAGAGGGCTTGCTGGGTGGCGTAAAGGCCGTGCACAACAAGCTCAACGAAGTGCTGAAGAAGGAAGGCGTCGAGGTTATCGACCCTGAAGGCGAAGCATTCGATGCCCTTGAGGCTCAGGCGGTTGCCACGGTCGACGATCCGTCCGTTCCCGATGAAACGGTTGCCCAGGTTTACCAGAAGGGTTACCGCATGGGCAACAAGGTTATCCGCGCCGCAATGGTAACGGTAACCGTGGGCGGTCCGAAGCGCGAGACCAAGTCAGAAGAAGACGAATAGCAAACGCAAGGGCGGGCTCGCAAGTCCGCCCTTGTTGTAAGCATTGAGATAAACCAACGAAGCAAAAGAGAGGAGCGCTAAAACGAGACATAGTGCCTTGAGGGATTCGAGAGTGACGAGGCAAGCGGTCTTACGGGCCGTGCCCGAGCATCTAAGAAACCTGAATGGCACGATGGCCGTTATGGCGCTTCGTCAGAATGAAAGAAGGTGGGGCGTATGGCAGCAACTCCCGACTACTACAAGACGCTAGGCGTTCCACGGGATGCGGATGCCAACACCATTAAGAAGGCATTCCGCAAATTGGCACGTAAGTATCACCCCGATGCCGGCGGTGACGAAGCAAAATTCAAGGAAATCAACGAAGCATACGAAGTCCTTTCCGACGACAAGAAGCGCAAGCTCTACGACCAGTACGGCACCGCGAACGAGAATCAGATTCCCTACGGTGGTGCATGGCAGGGCCAGGGCGGCAATCCCTTTGCGGGTGCAGGTGCGGGTTCCGGCTTCGGCGGCGCTTCGGGCTTCGGCAGCTGGGCCGACATCTTGGAGAGTATTCGCAATGGCGAAGGCGCCTTTGGCGGAAACTGGGACTTCGGCGGCGGTGCAGGATATGGCCAGCCGCAGCCCCGCAAGGGTGCCGATAAAGAGGTTTCCATGACGGTCACCTTCGACGAGGCATTCAAGGGTTGCGAAAAGCGCATCCGCATCGGTCACTCCGGTACCGGCGAAAAGGAAACGCTTACCATCAAGATTCCCGCCGGTGCCATTGACGGTGGCCGCGTTCGCCTGAAGGGCAAGGGCGGCCAGGGTGCCAACGGCGGCCCGGCAGGTGACTTGCTGGTGAACATCAAGATCGCCGCCCACCCGCTGTACAAGCGCGAAAAGGCCGACGTGGTGATGGACCTGCCGGTAACGTTTGCCGAAGCAGCGTTGGGTGCCCAAGTGGTGGTTCCCACCCCTGATGGCAAGAAGGTACGCCTCAGGGTGCCCGCCGGTTGCCAGGACGGCACGGTGCTTACCGTGCGCGGCAAGGGCGCACCGCGCCTGGGCAAAGGCGCAACCGGAAACGGCGATCTGCGCGTAGCTATTAAGATCGCGGTTCCGAAAACATTGAACGATGAGCAGAGGAAGGCTCTGGAAGCATTCCAGGCAGCAACGAAAGAAGAGGTGAGGGCATGGTAATGGACGACAAGAACAGACCGCTGTACATGATCAGCGTGGCTGCCGAGCTTGCCGGCGTTCACCCGCAAACCCTGCGCATCTATGAGCAGAAGGGCTTGGTTTCCCCGCAGCGCACGCGCGGCAACACGCGCATGTACTCGCAGGCGGACATCGAGCGCTTGCAGCTTATCAACGAGCTCACCGACGAGGGCATCAACTTGGCGGGCGTTATCCGTATCCTCGACCTGAAGGGGCGCCTTGACGAACGCGACGATGAGCTTGATACCCTGCACCGCCGTGTGCGCAAGCTTGCCGACCGCGTGCACGAGCTCGAAACCAGGGAAAGCGTTAATTCCCTGGTAAGCGACACCAACGCAATCGTCCTGCGTAGGTTGAGGTAATCAAAGGGGTTTTCGTCTTTTGCCAAAGGCGGATGACTCCCTAAAGGTTGATTTTGGAAACGAACCGATTGGCGCGGCAAGCCGGCAGGGGCAAGGCGAAGTGCCTGGCTTGGCTGGAACGTCAACGTGCTTCTTTCGCTTAACAGCGAAAGAAAGGAAAGAATTATGTGGATTGAGAAATTAGCAGTGACTGCCCAAGAGGCATTCAAATCTGCGATGGATATTGCATCCAAGCATGAAGCAGCCACTACTGAGCCGCTTCATTTGTTGGCTGCTATCCTTTCCGCAGATGAAAACAATTTGAAGGCTATCATCACGCGCATCGGCGCCGATCCGGCTGTCCTGAAGCAGCGTGTTGATGCCGAAGTAGAGCATCAGCCGAAGGTAACCGGCCAGACCTTCATGGGCATGGTGGCCCCTTCGCGTGAGTTCGACGGCTTGATGAACAACGCGGAAAAGATCGCCGGCAAGCTCGACGATAACTACATCACCACCGAGCACTTGCTTATCGCCCTTTCGGAAGATAAGGGCCAGGCGGGCCGCATCTTGAACGACGCCGGCATCAACCGCAAAACCGTGGAAGCTGCTTATCAGGAGCTTCGCGGGGATACGCGCGTAACCGATGCCGAATCGAAAGCGGAGTTCGAGGTGCTGGAACAGTACGGCCAGAACCTTACCCAGCAGGCCCGCGAAGGCAAGCTCGACCCGGTTATCGGTCGTTCCGAGGAAATCCGTCGTACGGTTCAGGTGCTTTCCCGTCGTACGAAGAACAACCCGGTGCTCATCGGCGAGCCTGGCGTTGGCAAGACGGCAATCGTCGAGGGCTTGGCCCAGCGTATCGTTGCCGGCGACGTACCTTCCAGCCTGAAGGACCGCGAGCTCATCGCGCTCGACCTTCCCGCAATGCTGGCAGGCGCCAAGTACCGTGGTGAGTTCGAGGACCGCTTGAAGGCAGTGCTTCGCGAAGTGAAGCAGTCCGATGGCCAGATCATCCTGTTCATCGATGAGCTGCATACCATCGTAGGCGCTGGCTCCACCGGTGACAGCTCCATGGATGCGGGCAATATGCTCAAGCCCGCGCTTGCTCGTGGCGAATTGCACGCCATCGGCGCTACCACCTTGGACGAGTACCGCAAGTACATCGAAAAGGACGCCGCCCTTGAGCGTCGTTTCCAGCCCGTTATGGTGGGCGAGCCTTCCGTGGAAGACACCATCGCTATCCTGCGTGGCCTGAAGGAAAAGTACGAGATCCATCACGGCGTTCGCATCAAGGACTCCGCGTTGGTTGCAGCAGCCGAGCTTTCCAACCGCTACATCACCGATCGATTCCTGCCCGACAAGGCGATCGATTTGATGGATGAAGCGGCCAGCCGTCTGCGTATCGAAATCGACAGCATGCCTGAGGAAGTCGATCTGGCCGAGCGCAAGCTCACCCAGATGCAGATCGAAGAGCAGGCGCTGATGAAGGAAACCGACGAGCCCAGCCGCGAGCGCCTGGAGGCTTTGCGCAAGGAAATCTCTTCTGCACGTGAAGCGCTGGATGCTCAGAAGGCCATGTGGAAGAACGAGAAAGACGTTATCGTCAGCGTTCAGAACCTTAAGGCCGACATCGAGGCTGCTCAGATCGAGGAAGAGCAGGCCACCCGTGAAGGCGACCTGGCGCGTGCTTCCGAGCTGCGCTACGGCACCATTCCCTCCTTGCAGCAGAAGTTGGCGCAGGCCGAAGAGGTTCTGGAAAACCGTCAGCAGGACGGCGCCATCTTGAAGGAAGAGGTTGGCGAAGATGAAATCGCCGAGGTTGTTTCTACTTGGACGGGCATCCCGGTAACCAAGATGATGCAGGGCGAAATGGCAAAGCTCGTCGACTTGGAAGACAAGCTGCGTGAACGCGTGGTTGGTCAGGACAAGGCCGTGGCTGCCGTTGCCGGCGCTATCCGTCGTAACCGTGCCGGTCTTTCCGACCCGAACCGCCCCATTGGCAGCTTCCTGTTCCTGGGCCCCACGGGCGTTGGCAAGACGGAGCTTGCAAAGGCTCTGGCAGAGTACCTGTTCGACACCGAGCGTGCCATGGTTCGTATCGACATGTCCGAGTACATGGAAAAGCACTCCGTTGCCCGTCTGGTCGGAGCGCCTCCGGGATATGTGGGCTACGACGAGGGCGGCCAGCTTACTGAGGCTGTTCGTCGTAAGCCGTACAGCGTAATCTTGCTCGACGAGGTGGAAAAGGCACATCCCGATGTGTTCAACATCTTGCTGCAGGTGCTTGACGATGGTCGCCTTACCGATGGCCAGGGTCGTGTAGTCAGCTTCAAGAACGCCATCATCATCATGACGTCCAACATCGGTTCGCAGTCTATCCGCGAATATGCAGGTGAAGGCCAGAACCAGGGCGCAGGCAATTCTATGGGCAAGGTGATGGAAGACCTGATGACGGCCGATGTGGAAGTGGCTGCAAAGCGTTTGGCTGAGCTGAACAACAAGATCAACGATGCCCTGCGCAACACCTTCCGTCCCGAGTTCCTGAACCGTATCGACGAGGTTATTACCTTCAACCCGCTCTCCATCGCGGCAATGGAGCCCATCGTTGGCCTTCAGCTGGCAGACGTGCGCAAGCGCCTTGCCGATCGCCGCATCGAATTGGTGGTTACGCCTGCTGCTATGGAGCACTTGGCTATCGACGGTTACGACCCGGTATACGGTGCCCGTCCGCTGCGCCGCCTGATCCAGCGTGAGGTAACCGACCGCGTTGCTACCGAGATCATCAACGGCACGGTGCACGATGGTGCAACCGTAACGGTCGACATCGACGACGAGGGCCAGTACTGCTCGAAGGTGGAAAACCGCCACGAGCTCAACGCCTCCGATTCTGATGACGTGGTAGCTCAGGCAGAGCGTTTCCTTGGCGGGGAACAGTAATCCAGTGAAGGCTTAGCGTTCTTCGAAAGCCGTCCTTCCGAAAGGGAGGGCGGCTTTTTCTTTGCGGGCCAGTAGGGAAAACGGAGCAATTTTTCTGTCGGACTGAGCGGGTCGTGCTGGGTGTACCTGGCTGGGTTGGATGGGCTGCAAGGTTTCGTGCCCTAAGTGGCAACAGAGCCCCGCTGGCTGAAACCGTATCAAAACCGCACCGATTTCTTCCGTTTATTCCTGGACATGTTTTGTATGGGCGTTCCCTATGGGTGTTTTACCTGATAAACCGCTACACTAATTCTCAAACCATCGCCAAATGGGGAGGACACCCACGGAAAAGGCGCTTACAAAAACGAAGCTTACGGTAGCTGTTTGCATAGCAGCTCTGCTTGCTACGCTCTTTTGCTGCCAGCCCGCCTTTGCCGACGAATCTTCCCAGACCCAAGATTCAACATCTTCCCAGCAGGCGGTTTCGACCACCGTGAAGGTTGGCTACTACGAATCGCGCAACTTCCAGGAAGGCGCCGAAGAGGGCCAGCCGAAAAGCGGGTACGGTTACGAATACTTGCAGCGCATGGGTTCCTATGCCGGGTGGAACTTTGAATACGAGTACGGCACCTGGAACGACCTATATCAGAAGCTTGCCAACGGTGAAATCGACATGATGGCAGGTGTCTCTCGCAGCGAACAGCATGAAGAGCAAGTGCTGTTTCCCTATGCCAGCATGCTCAGCGAAACGTTCTATATCTACAAGAACGTAAACGACCCCTCTATGAGCGGCGGCGATTACCCCTCTTTCTCCGGTAAGAACATTGGAGTAACGGAAGGGTCCAGCGCAAAAAGCGCGTTCGAAACCTGGAAGGCGGAAAACAACTGCGCCGCCAACGAGAAGCCGTTCGCATCGATGAAGGAATGCTACGAGGCATTTCAACGCGGTGAAATCGACGCTTTGGTGAGCTCCGATAACGTGGTGAACGGCTATACCGACATTCAGCCCATTGAAATTGTGGGCAAGGAAGCTTATTACTTGGCGGTATCAAAGCAACGCACCGACCTGCTTTCTCAGGCGAACGAGGTGCTGCCCATACTGAACAGCCTCGACCGCAGCTTCCTGGTAGATCTTCAAAGCCGGTATGCCGTCGACACTACGGTGAATGCCTACCTTACTCCCAAGGAACAGGAATGGACTGAGTCCCATCAAGCGCTTACAGTGGGCTATCTGAACAACTACCTGCCCTATTGCTCTACCGAAAGCGATGGCTCGCCCACTGGCTTGATGGTCGATGTCATTCCCACCATCCTCGACAAGATTCCGGGAAATTGGTCGCCCGAAATCGAGTACCGCGCATTCGACAGTCAGTTCGAGCTCATCGATGCACTGAAGCAAGGTGAAGTCGATCTGGCCTTTCCGGTAGGAGGGGAAACCTGGTACGCCGAACAGCAGGGATATCTGCGCAGTTCTTCGGTGGCTTCCCTTGTTATGGACCTGGTAGTTCCCCAGTCGTACAACACCGAGAACATGGCATCGTGCATTGCCATTAACCGCAACAATGCGATGCAGCTGAGCTACGTCGAAACCTATTTCCCCAACGCCCGCACTGTCGAGTGCGATTCGATTGAAGATTGCTTTACGGCAGTGAAGAACGGTCGGGCTACCTCGACGGTGGTAAACGGCTTGCGTGCAACCGCCTTGCTCAATTCCGAGCCCAAGCTGGTTGCCATTCAGCTTCCCGAAACTGACGACAGGTGCTTTGGCGTGGCGTCGGGCAACGGCGAACTGCTGCAGCTGGTGAACCGCGGCGTTGACATCGTGGGGTCCGACTACAGCACCAACGCTTCCTACGCGTACACCAAGGAATTGTTCAAGTACACCTGGACCGATTTCATCCGCGACAACTGGGTCAGTGCTTTGCTGATTGTTGTGGCAATCACGGCTCTGATCGTGTTCCTTTTGGTGCGTCGTTTCCGCAATCTCAAAAGCCAAACGGAGCATGAAGCGGCTATGAACAAGCAGCTGGAAGATGCCCTGGCGCAAGCCGAAAGCGCCAACCATGCCAAAGACATGCTGTTGCGCAATCTTTCCCACGACATCCGCACGCCGCTCAATGGCATTCTTGGTGCAATGGAATTGAACACCACTGCAGCGGGTAGCGATGGTGCGAAGTCGAGCTTGACGAAGGCGCGCGGTGCATCACGCCAGCTGGTGAGCCTGGTAGACGATCTGCTGGAAATCAATACGATTCGAAGCGGCGAAGTTAAGCTTGTCGAAAAGGAATTTTTCCTTGCTGATAGCGTAGACAAGGTCATGGTTTCGGAATATCCGTTCGCTGAAGCGGCAAACGTGCATCTGGAGCTTCAAGCGCTCCCCGCATCGCTGCGCACCACGAAAGTACGCGGCAGCGCCGAGTTCCTGCGCAAGATTCTTGCCAACGTCATCGACAATGCGGTGCGCTACAACAAGGCGAACGGCTCGGTGTTTGTCAACGCCGCCCTTTCCCAGCCCGAAAACGGCATGGCACAGTTTACCTGCACGGTGAAAGACACTGGCATCGGCATGGGCGAAGAAACCCTGAAGCGTGTGTCCGAGCCCTTCTTCCAGGCGGACGAAGGTGCCCGGTCCCAGTACCCTGGTTCCGGCTTGGGCATGTCCATTGTCGCCGATTTGCTTCATATGATGAACGGCACCAGCGACATCAAAAGCACGCCGGGCAAGGGCACGGTGGTAACGCTTCGCATCCCGTTTGCCGTAGTGTGCGAGAATTGCGACTCCGATACCCCTTCGAAGGATGCCGATGGCGGCATTGCGGGCATGCACGTTCTTCTCGCGGAAGACAACGAACTCAACCGTGAAGTTACCCAGTGTATCTTGCAGCAGATGGGCGTGGAAGTAACCTGCGCGTGCGATGGCGCCGAAGCGGTTGCCATGTTCAAGGATTCTGAAGTGGGGCAGTTCGATGCCGTTCTGATGGACATCATGATGCCGGTGATGGACGGCCTTGAAGCGGCGAAGGCCATTCGTGCACTTGACCGCGCCGATTCCAAGGTGCCCATCATCGCAACCACGGCAAAGGTTACCGAAGAAGATTGTCAGGCGGTGTTCGCGGCGGGAATGGACGACCATCTTGCTAAGCCCCTCGAACCCGACGCTTTGGTTGCCACCTTGCTCAGGCATCGCCGCGCTCAGTAGGGCGCCCTTTCGTCCACTTCATTGGGCGAGTGAGTTTTGTGCTCCGATTTTCCGCTTACCTTGTTGGCCATCATGGCCGCCATGAACCATTTCGTTGGTTTTTGCCGTTTACCTGCGGTGAACGGCGTACAAATGCCGTTCACGCTCTGCTAACGGCGATTTTGCCCACTGTTTCCCGTTGCGTAACAAAAAGGTAACGCCTGCTTGCGAACATTCAAGCATCGTTTCCCCCCGACGCGGAAAGCACGGTAACGCTACGGTGTTCGTTTGCTCCTGTTCTCTTTGAAACCTCGGCTTCATCGTCTCGGTCAGAAGACGAAGCGGATGTTTCGCAGGCAACGCTCCGGTAGCGCCCCCTTCCTTTCCGTGCCAAACGAGCAGAAAGGAAGCAACCATGGAAGCGTTCATCGAATCCTTCTCGGCGGGTGTCGACGCGGTCGATAGCTTCGTGTGGGGCTGGGCTCTTATCTGGCTGTTGCTGGGTACCCATCTCTTCATGACTATCAGAACGGGCTTCATCCAAAGAAAGATCCCCACGGCAATCAAGCTGTCCGTTTCCAAGAACGACCCGTATGCGGAAGGTGATATTTCCCAGTTCGGCGCTCTTACTACGGCGCTTGCCGCAACCATCGGCACCGGCAACATCGTGGGCGTGGCAACGGGTCTTCTGTGCGGCGGCCCAGGCGCAATCTTCTGGATGTGGCTCACCGGCGTATTCGGCATTGCAACCAAGTACTCCGAAACCTACATTTCCATGAAGTACCGCGTGAAGGACGGCAACGGCCGCATGATCGGCGGTGCAATGTACGCGCTGGAGCGTGGCTTCAAGCATAAGGGCCTGGGCAAGTTCCTGGCCGTGTTGTTCGCCCTGTTCACTGCTATTGCCTCTTTCGGCATCGGCGCTTCGGTGCAGTCCAACTCCCTTGCCGGCGCCCTTACCTCTTCTAGCATCATCCCCGGTGCGGCAGATATTCCCACGTGGGCAATCGGCATCGTGGTTACCATTTTGGTTGCTATCGTCATCATCGGCGGCCTGAAGAAGGTTTCCAAGGTGTGCGAAAAGTTGGTTCCTATCATGGCCATCTTCTACGTTGCCTGTTGCCTTATCATCATCGGCATGAACGGTGCATATCTGTGGGATGCCGTGGTAACCATTGTTTCCTGCGCCTTCACCGGCCAGGCGGCTTTCGGCGGTGCCGTCGGTTCGGGCATCATGCTCGCTCTGCAATACGGCTTCAAGCGCGGCTTGTTCTCCAACGAATCCGGCCTTGGCTCTGCTCCGTTGGTTGCCGCTTCGGCAATTTCCAAGAATCCTGCCCGTCAGGCTCTGGTTTCCATGTCCGGCACGTTCTGGGACACCGTGGTTATCTGCCTTATCACCG
Organism: uncultured Eggerthella sp.; assembly: GCA_958431815.1. Classification (GTDB taxonomy): domain Bacteria; phylum Actinomycetota; class Coriobacteriia; order Coriobacteriales; family Eggerthellaceae; genus Anaerotardibacter. The sequence goes on from CAUASB010000004.1 coordinate 178,253, forward strand.
GCCTGATGCTGGTAACCTCCCTTTTGGCGAACCCCGACTTGGCCGCCATGTACAACAACACGGTGCTTGCCAATAGCGACATGAGCTTCGACGCGGCCCTCGGTATCTTCTCGGGTGGCGCAGCGTTGGCCACGGCATGCTTCGAGAGCATCCCCGTGCTTGGTCCTTTGGTGCTGGTAGTTGGCCTTCTGTGCTTCACCTATTCCACGATGCTTGGCTGGTCCCAATACGGCGACCGCGCCATCACCTACCTGTTCGGCACCAAGGGCATTCGCCCCTATCAGGTGGTGTTCCTGGTGTTCGTGTTCTGGGGTTGCATCGGCGGCGGCGACTTGGTTTGGAACCTTTCCGACATTTCCAACGCATTGATGGCCGTCCCCAACTGCATTGCCGTGCTGGCTCTTTCGGGCGTTATCGCCAAGGGCACCAAGTACTGGGTATATGAAGGCCGCCTGGAAGAAGAGGATCCCACTCAGATTCCCACGGTTGCCACGGTCGATCACCCAAAGGCGTAGTGCACAATCCGCTAGCCGCATAAATCAGCTGCATCAATGTGCGGCATAGGCAACAACGGTATGCTCCACAGCATTGGAAAACAGAAGGACTTCGTTAAGAAGTCCTTCTGTTGCGTCGGGGGATGTTTAGCAATGCTGAAAGCAGTTTAAACAGACCGTAATGTTACGTCTTCGGTAATGAAAGCGTATGGAAACAATTGGATAGTACGGTTGCAGGGTACTCAGAAAAGCACCTGCAACCTGCGGAAACGGTAGATTTCTCGGCGATTCGGGAAAAGAGCGAAGGAGCTTCCATTATGGAAAACCTCGGATACTACAACGGCAAATTTGGCCCCTTGGATGAAATGACCATCCCCATGAACGACCGCGTTCATTGGTTCGGCGACGGCGTCTACGATGCCGGCCCTGCCCGCAATTACAAGATCTTCGCCATCGACGAGCACATCGACCGCTTCTTCAACAGCGCCAAGCTTCTGGAAATCGAAATGCCCTGCACCAAGCAGGAACTGAAAGATTTGCTGAACAAGTTGGTGAAGGAAGTTGATACGGGCGATTTGTTCGTGTACTACCAAGTAACGCGTGGCACTGGCATTCGCGACCATGCGTTCACGAAAGGCCCCGGCAACCTGTGGGTAATGCTCAAGCCCGCTTCCATTTCCGATGGCGTGAAGCCCATCAAGCTCATCACCGAGCCGGACACGCGCTTTTTCCACTGCAACATCAAGACGCTGAACCTTATTCCCTCGGTTATGGCAACGGAAAAGGCCAAGCGCGCTGGCTGCCAAGAAACCGTGTTCTACCGTGAAGGCGGCCGCATCACCGAATGCGCGCACAGCAACGTGCACATCATCAAGAACGGCGAGCTGTACACCGCTCCGCTCGACAACCTTATTCTGCCGGGCATCGCGCGCAAGCACCTCGTCGAAGCGTGCGGCCGCCTGGGCATCCCCGTGCATGAAGAGCCCTATTATCTGGAAGACCTGTTCAATGCTGAAGAAGTGCTGGTAACCAGCTCCAGCAACCTGTGCCTGCACGCCAACGAAATCGACGGTAAGCCCGTAGGGGGCAAGCAGCCCGAACTGATTGAGTCTTTGCGTAAGTCGGTGCTCGACGAATTCCTTGAGGCAACCAACGTAGACTAGGTGACATTCTCATGAGCGCACAACCTGCCAACACCGTAACCGACGTCGAGGTCCCAGAAGAATCCATCCATGGCTATGCGGCCAAGTGGGTATCCGCCGAACCGCCCAAGTCGGTAGAGGAAGCGATTCTGCGCCATTCGTGGCGCGGCATGCTCGAGTTGAGCAAGTTCGTCTCTCCCACGTATTGCCATGATGCGGCACAGCAGATTCTTTCTTGGCCTCGCGGGAAGGTGCTTGTTACCACGGGCTTCTTTGTGGCGGGCCAGCCGGAAACCGACGGACCGGCGGGGACCATGGTGCTGGCGCGTGCGCTCAAAATACTGGGCTTCACGCCCGTTATCGTTGCGGAGCCCTTCGCGCGCGAATACTTCCGCTTGCAGGACTTTGCGGTAGAACCAGTGCTCCCCAAAAACGATGCGGCCTTCTACGGGCGCATGCTGAAAGAACATGCGCCCGTGGGCCTTGTCTCCATCGAACGTTGTGGCCGCAATGCTGAAAACGACTATTGCAACATGCGCGGCGAATCGGTGGCAGCGCTTACTTCCTGCGTCGATGAGCTGTTCCTGCAGGCGAAGGGCATCGTTCCCACCGTTGGGGTGGGCGATGGCGGCAACGAAATCGGCATGGGCAACTTGGCGGGCGAAATCCGCGAAAGCCTGGATCTTTCCCCCTGCACGGTGGAAGTAGACAACCTGGTGCTTGCCAGCGTTTCGAACTGGGGTGCCTACGGCATTGCGGCCTGCCTCGAAGAGCTGTCGGGAACCACGTTGCTCCCAGAATGGCAGGAGGTCTACGATTTCCTGGTTCGCACCGTTGAGCTGGGAAGTGTCGATGGCGTAACGCGTGAACCCGTTGCCACAGTAGACGGCTATGCTCTTTCCGTAAGCCAGAACGTTTATCAAAACTTGCTTGGCCTTATTCGCCATTAACCGCGCCTGAAAACCACTCGCCAGGGAAGTGAACCCCGCCCCTTTCGCGAAAGTCCGATGAGCGCTAGCGTGCAACGCTGAAAACATGCACATCTAACGTTCAAAAGGCGAAAGGTTACCATGGCCGAGTACAACGAACTTACCCCCGGACTGATTGATCAGCTGAAGGCTATCGTCGGCGAGGAAGACTGCCATGTTGGTGAAGACATCAACGAAGACTACTCCCACGACGAAATGCCCATCTACGGCACCAACATGCCCGATGCGGTTTGCTTCCCCGATAGCACCGAGGAAGTTGCCGCCATCATGAAGCTGTGCAACGAAAACAAGATTCCGGTAACGGTTCGCGGTGCGGGCACCGGCCTGGTTGGTGGCAGCACGCCTTTGCAGGGCGGCGTGGTTCTGTGCACCATGCACATGAATCAGATTCTGGAATACGACATGAACAACCTGTTCGTACGCGTTCAGCCCGGTGTTCGCCTGTGCGACTTGGCCGCCGACGCCCTTGAACATGACCTTATGTATCCCCCTGATCCCGGCGAGAAGACGGGCTCTCTGGGCGGCAACGTAAGCACAAATGCTGGCGGCATGCGTGCGGTTAAGTACGGCACCACCCGCGACTACGTGCTTGCCATGACGGTGGTTCTTCCCACCGGCGAAGTACTGGAAGTTGGCCGCGCTGTTTCCAAAACCAGCTCTGGCTACAGCCTGCTTCACCTGATGATCGGCTCCGAAGGCACCCTGGGCGTTATCACCGAGCTCACGCTGAAGCTCATCGCTGCTCCGAAGGAAGACATCAGCTTCATTCTGCCCTTCGAAGATCTGGAAACCGCCATCAGCGCTGTTCCGAAGATCAAGCTTGCCGGCATTGACCCGCAGTCCATCGAATTCATGGAGCGCGACATCGTCGACTCTTCCGCCGACTACACCGACAACAAGATTATTCCTACCAATGTAGACGGCCATGAAGTAGGCGCCTACATCCTGGTAACCCTCGACGGCAACGATCAGGACGAAATCTTCCAGCGCGCTGAAACGCTGGCCGAAATCGGCGACGAGTTGGGCGCCTTCAACACGCTGGTTCTTTCGCACCCCGACGACAAGCGCGCCGTTTGGGCTGCCCGCAGCGCATTCCTTACCGTTATCGAGGCCGATACCGAGCACCTCGACGAAATGGACGTGGTTGTTCCCGTAGACAAGGTGGCTGAATTCCTGGAGCACGTGCACCAGATCGGCGACAAGTACGGTGTGGGCATCCGCTCCTTCGGCCATGCCGGCGACGGCAACCTTCATATCTATGCTTCCGCAAACGGCGTAGACCAGGATGTGTTCCTGGAAAAGTCCAAGAAGGTTATGAAGGAAAGCTACGAGAAGTGCACGGAATTGAATGGCCAGGTTTCCGGCGAGCACGGCATCGGCCATGCAAAGAAGGAATACCTGCATGATTCCGTAGGCGATACTGCCATCAACCTCATGGCAGGCATCAAGCGCGTATTCGACCCGAACTACATCCTGAACCCAGGTAAGGTTTGCAATTAGTTGCGTTGCGCTCTTTGGTTGCGCTGTTCTGCCGAACAGCGCAGGACTCACGAAACGCGATGACGCTGCGCGGGATTCTGACGGCACAGGGAAATTTCGAAGGGGCAGGCATGGCACGAAGGCCAATGCCTGCCCCTTTTCAATCCCCCTGCACTCGTCAGAATCCCGCTCGCTGTTTTTTGCCGGCAATGCAAAAAGAAGTGCAGCCCAATATCGCCTTCGTTGCATAGAGGCAAAGAATCAATGAAGGCTTGTGGCGAAAGCCACTAGAAAAGGTTCCGGTGCCATTCGCGTTTAACGAGCAAGACCGCAATCCTCCCAATATCCTTTGGGCCTCAACACCGAAAGGGAGTCGCAAGTAAGTTGCGACTCCCTTTTTTGCTGCCTTGAGGTAAGAAGGTGCCGGCATTGGTGGGAATTGGAAACAAGCTTTAAGTGCCTAAGTGCATGGTTTATGGCGAAAGAGTTCACAATCTGGAAAAATAAGTAAAACTAAGCAAGCTTCTGACCAGGTATTATTCGAAAAACTTTACGAATTATCGAAAAAAGTTCGAAAACCCCCTTGCAATCGGCCCGATGCGGGGTATTATGGCTAAGCCTTCTGACGAG